>CAVOZU010000010.1:7500-213097 GCA_963701395.1 uncultured Actinomycetes bacterium | reverse complement strand
TGGGCGCGAGCCCGGGGAATCGAGCCGCTGGCGACCGTCCTCGCCCAGGGCTACGTGGCCGACGACTACGCGTTTCTCGCACGCACGCCGGCGAAGGCGGCGAGTGCTGCGCTCGAGGCCGCGGGGCGTTCCGTCGAGGAGCTCCGGCGGGTCGAGATCAACGAGGCGTTCTCGTCCGTCGCCTGGAACTCCACGCAGATGCTCGGGGTCGACGAGGAGATCGTCAACGCCAACGGCGGTGCTGTCGCGCTCGGGCATCCGATCGGCGCGTCGGGCGGCCGCATCGTCGCCACGCTCGTCCACGAGCTCCGGCGCGAGGGCGGTGGGCTCGGGGTTGCCGCCATCTGCTCCGGTGGCGGACAGGGCGACGCCCTGCTCCTCTCAGTCGACTGAACATCGTGCGCCGGGCCGTCGTCTCGCTCGTCGTCGCCGCGGCGAGTGCCGTACTGTTCGTCCCCGCGACATCCTCGGCGGCGACTCTCGCGTGTCCGAACCTCACGGTCGCGCAGCGCCTCGACGATGCGGACGTCAGCTTCGTCGGCAGCATCGTCGACGAGCGCCCGGTGGGTGACGAGCGCCTGATCACGTTCACCGTCGACAAGGCAGTGAAGGGCGATCTCCCCGACCAGGTGGTCGTGGTCTCCGAGCCGCTCGTCGACGTCGACGGCAACGCAGTCGGGGGCGATCGCGACGTCGGCGTGTTCGCTCAGTTGGAGGGTGGGACCTACCGGACCGACTCCTGCGGGCTCGTCGACCCGTCCCTGCTGCTCGAGGCGGCCGACGAGCCTCGCGGTGGCGCGATCAAGCTTCTGTTCGGCTTCGCGATCCTCGCGGCGGTGCTCACGTACGCGCTCGTGCGACTGCGCCGTCGCGGCACACACTGACGTTCGAACAGCGGTGTCCGACTGAAGTCGGACACCTGCGCCCCAGAGCACCGCACTCCGTTGCCGCGCGCGCAAGTCCCACTCCAGGTGTCCGACTTCAGTCGGACACCGCTGTTGAGCCCGGGGGGCTGTGGGAGGCTGTCGCAAGCGCGCCGTCGACCCAAGCGACCCATCGCTTACGTGCACGGCGCTCGTTTGGGTGCAGTGTCGCGAGCAACATGCCGCCGCCGAGGACGGCTGCTGTGGTCTCAAGACCCGCGGTTCCGCGGTAACTGCTCCATGGCCACTCGCTCGGATGTGCGCAGACGCCAGCGCGGACAGGATTGAGGACGACGTATGCGCAAGCCTCGAGGAGATACGCCTCAGTGTCGATCGGGCTCGAGTAGTACCGCTGCGTCCAGACGTGCCCCTCGAGTTCGTGCCTGTCGTTGAAACGTCTTGCGTGCCCGCCGAGCAGCCTACGCATGCCCGAAGCGAGCGTCGCCTCGTGTGTCAGTACCACGAGGTGCAGGTGCGTGTCGAGCACGCAGTACGCCTGGCATTCCCAGTGGCAGTTGGCCGCGACGTGTCCGAGGGTCGACACGAGACGCCGCCGGTCGATGTCGTCGCGGACGATCTGACGGCGACCACTACCCGTCGCAACCACGTGGTGGGTCAACCCTGCTGCATCGATGCGAGGTCGACGACCCATCTGAGGATGATGCACACCGTTGTCGGATATGACAATAGACGATTCGAGACATGATCTCGAGGAACAGCGGTGTCCGACTGAAGTCGGACACCTGGGGCTGCCGGCTCGTAGTCGCGGGCCGTGTACGCTGGCGCCCGTGGCGTTCAGCACCGTGCTCGTCGTCGGCGCCGGGCAGATGGGCGCCGGGATCGCCCAGGTCGTCGCCGCGTCCGGGCGTCGTGTGCTGCTCCACGACACGTTCCCGGGAGCGACCGAGCGAGGGCTCGAGTCGATGCGGAAGAGCCTGGAGAAGCTCGCAGCGAAGGGCGGGGCGGACCCCGGCGAGGTGCTCGCGCGCGTCGAGGTCGCCACCGAGCTGCGCCCAGCCGACCTCATGATCGAGGCGGTCGTCGAGGACGCGGAGGTGAAGAAGGTGCTCTTCCGTCGCGCCGACGAGGCGCTCCCACGTGAGGCGGTACTCGCGTCCAACACGTCGTCGATCCCGATCGCCGAGCTGGCCGCGGTCACGTCTCGGCCTGACCGCGTGATCGGGATGCACTTCTTCAACCCCGTGCCCGTGCTGCGCCTTGTGGAGGTCATCCGTGCTGCGCAGACGTCGGACGAGACGAACGCGGCGATCGTGGCGCTGGCCCGAGACCTCGGCAAGGAGCCTGCCGAGGCCCGCGACTTCCCCGGCTTCGTCGCGAATCGCATCCTCATGCCGTTCATCAACGAGGCCGCGTACGCGCTGCTGGAAGGCGTCGCGGAGCCCGAGGCGATCGACACGATCGCCCGCCTCGGCTTTGCCCACCCGATGGGCCCGCTCGCGCTCGCCGACCTGATCGGGCTCGACACCTGCGTGGCGATCATGGATGTGTTGCACCGCGGTCTCGGCGATCCGAAGTACGCGCCGTGCCCGCTGCTGTGTCAGTACGTCGCGGCGGGGCGCCTCGGGCGCAAGACAGGCCGCGGCTTCTACGAGTACGACTCAGAGCGCCCGGCGTAGCGAACCGACCGCCCTCGGGGCGTACGCAGCGTGGTCACGGTCCCACGGTGCACGTAGCCGATCCGCACTGCGCTCGCGATGCCCGCAACGTTCCCCGGCATGATCACGGATGTCTGACAGCGCACCCCCTCGGCGCGCAACGCAACGGCAAGGCGGCTCGCGGCGGCGGACGCGATGCGGTGACCGCGTACGTCGCTCGCTGTCCACGCGTCGTACACGAGGACGACGTCGGCGGGTACGCGAAGCGTCGTCCGCAGGTAGTCGATCCAGCAGCTGTTGCGTGCCACCCACCGCGCCGAGACGACGCGCCCGTCGACGCGTGCCGTGAAGCAGCGGTCGCCCCGCTCGAGACGCCCGGCGAGCTCGTCGGGCGTCGCCTCGGGGCGCTCGCGCGCGAGGAGGTCGAGCTCGTCGGGACGAAGCCAGGTGAAGTCGGCCTCGAGCGCGGTTGCGCCGACGATGGGTCCGTCATCGAGCGAAAGCTCGAAGACCAGGCCTCGCCGGTAGCCGAGCCGCGCGAGCGCGCGAGCGCCGAAAGCCACAGCGTTCATGCGGCGATCGTACGATGCCGGAGTGGGGAACCGGTTCGACGCACACCTCGGCGTGCTCTCGGAGAGTGACGACGACTTCGTCGATCGGGCGTTCCGTCTGGTGCTGCGGCGAGCGCCGGACGACCAGGCGCGCGAGCGCGCGCTCGAGAGGCTCGGCGATGGAACGCTCTCTCGCGCGACGCTGCTGTACGAGCTCGTGACCGCGGAGGAGTTCCAGCGTGTCCGTGATCTCGACGACGCGGCCGCTGCTGGACGTGCCGCCCGTCGGGCCGGCGAACGTCCGCGCCGGTTGCAGGGGCCACCGGGCTCGGACGAGCGGGTGATCGAGGTGCCGTGGGTGTTGGCGCGGCTCGCGGAGGGCCGCGTGCTGGAGGTCGGCTATGCCTATGCGGAGCCCGCGTACCTTGCCGCGCTCGTGGCGGAGGCTCCGGCCGAGCTCGTGGGGGTCGATCTCGCGGAGGCGGTCGTGCCCGGCATCGAGACGGTGCGCGCCGACGTCCGAGAGCTGCCGTTCGCCGACGGGTCGTTCGACCAGGTGCTGCTCGTCTCCACGCTGGAGCACGTCGGCGCCGACAACACGGTGTACGGGCTGGGCGCGGAGGCGGACGCGGCCGGGCGGCTGGAGGCCCTTCGAGAGCTGAGGCGCGTGCTGCGACCGCGCGGCAGCGTCCTCGTCACCGTCCCGCTCGGGGAGCCCGGAGATCACGGCTGGTTCCGGCAGGACGACGTGCGCGGGTGGACGAGGCTCTACGCGCAAGCGGGCTTCTTCGTCGAGGAGCAGGAGGCGTACGAGCTGCTCGACGAGGGCTGGCGCGCAGCCCCGACCTTCCGGCCGGAGGGCGTGCGCTACGGGGAGCGGGGGCCCGGGGCGTCCGCGGTGCTCTGCGCCGAGCTGTCGCCGCGGCGGCTGCGGCGTTTGGCGTCGCCCGGTGGCCTGAGCCGCACCGCGCGGCGGAGGCTCGGGCCGGCGTACCGGCGGATTCGCCCCATTCGCTGACGAGCGGGCGACCGTCCCTATACTCGCGGCGATGGACTTCGCGCTCACTGACGAGCAGCGCGGGATCCAGGCGCTCGCACGGGAAGTCGCGGAAGCAGAGATCGTGCCGCATGCGGCCGCCTGGGATCGCGAGCGCCGTTTCCCCGTCGAGCTCGTCGCTCGACTCGGCGAGCTCGGCCTGATGGGCGTCTGCGTGCCCGAGGAGCTCGGAGGCGCCGGAGCGGACTTCCTCTCGTACGTGCTCGTGCTCGAGGAGCTGTCGCGCGCTGACGCGGGTGTCGGCGTGACGGTCGCCGTGCACACGAGCGCGGCGACCCTTCCCATCGTCGCGTTCGGCAGCGCCGAGCAACAGGAGCGCTTCGTGGCCCCGCTCGCACGGGGCGAAGTGCTCGGTGCGTTCGCCCTCACCGAGCCCGACTCCGGCTCGGACGCAGGGTCGCTGCGGACGACGGCGCTCCGCGACGGCGACGAATGGGTGCTCGACGGCACGAAGCAGTGGATCACGAACGCGAGCCACGCCGGTCTCTTCCTCCTCTTCGCACGCACCGACACGTCGACCGCTGGTCCGCGCGGCGTGTCGGCATTCCTGCTCGACGCAGAGCACGTCCAGGTCGTGCGCGAGGAGGAGAAGCTGGGGCTCAACTCGTCCTCGACTGCCGACATCCGCGTCGACGGGGCCCGGGTCGGGTCCGACCGGCTGCTGCACGCCGAGCGCAAGGGATTCACCGTGGCGATGGCGACGCTCGACGGCGGGCGCATCGGAATCGCCGCGCAGGCCGTCGGGATCGCCCAGGCGGCGTTCGACACGGCTCGTTCCTACGCGCTCGAGCGGAGGCAGTTCGGCTCCCGGATAGCCGATTTCCAGGCGATCCAGTTCACGCTCGCCGAGATGTCGACGGCGATCGACGCGGCCCGCCTGCTCACCTATCGCGCCGCCTGGCGCAAGCAAGCCGGCCTACCGCACACCGCCGAGGGGGCGAAGGCGAAGCTGTTCGCCTCACGTGTCGCCGTCGACGCGGCGCGGGACGCCATCCAGGTGCTCGGCGGGTACGGGTACACGAAGGAGTTCCCGGTCGAGCGCTACTACCGTGACGCCAAGGTGACGGAGATCTACGAGGGGACGTCGGAGATCCAGCGCATCGTCATCGCCCGCGGCATCCTGCACGCCCACGAGCGCGCGCTCGTCGTTCCCGGCGCGGTCTGACAGGCAGTGCCAGGTGTCCGACTTCAGTCGGACACCGCTGTTCGTGGACATGGACGAAGCAGGCGTCGCGCGCCCGCGCGGTAGGCTCCGGCCGTGCCCCGCGACCGCGACGAGCCCGTTCGCCTGACCCGCATCTACACGCGCGGTGGCGACGCGGGGGAGACGTCGCTCGGTGACGGGTCGCGCGCATCGAAGCTCGACTCGCGGATCGCAGCGTACGGCACCGTCGACGAGCTGAACTCGGCGATTGGCGTCGTGCTCTCGGCGCCGTGCCCCGACGACGTCGCGCAGGTGCTGCAGCGCGTGCAGAACGAGCTCTTCGACCTCGGCGCCGACCTGTCGCTGCCGTGGGACGGCGGCGACGCAGGACTCCGCGTCGTGCAGACGTCGATCGCCGCGCTCGAGGGCGATTGCGACCGTTTCAACGAGTCGCTGCCCGAGCTGCGGAGCTTTGTGCTCCCGGGCGGTACCGTCGCCGCGGCCGGATTGCACGTCGCCCGCACGGTATGTCGCCGGGCGGAGCGCGAGGTGCTCGTCGCGGGCGGCGAGCACGCGCTCAACCCGCTCGCCGTCGTGTACCTCAACCGGCTGTCCGACCTCCTGTTCATCCTCGCGCGCGCGGCGAACGCCGCCGGCGGAGCCGCCGAGCCGCTCTGGCGTCCCGGCGCCACCCGCTGAAGGGCGACGCAGCGTGCCGGGTGGGCGTGGACGCCGGCTGACGGAGGTGTTCCTGGTCGCGCTGCGTCTGGGGCTCACGTCGTTCGGTGGGCCGGTGGCGCACATCGGGATCTTCCGGCACGAGTACGTGCGCACCCGCGGCTGGCTCGACGAGCGGAGCTTCGGCGAGCTCGTGGCCGTCACGAACCTGCTCCCGGGACCGTCCTCCTCGCAACTCGGGATCGCCGTCGGCACGTTGCGTGCCGGGAAGCTCGGCGGCCTCGTGGCCTGGGCGGGGTTCACGCTTCCGTCCGCGGCGGTGATGACCGTCTTCGGGCTCGGTGTCGCGACGGCCGACGTGACCGATGCCGGCTGGTTGCACGGCCTCGAGCTCGCGGCCGCGGCTGTCGTGCTCGTGGCTGTGGTGGCGATGCGGCGGGCGCTCGCGCCGGATGCGCCTCGCATCGTGCTCGCGATCGCGGCCGCTGTCGTTGCGCTTCTCGTCGGCGGGCCGGCGGCGCAGGCAGCGATCATCGTCGTCGCTGGCGGGATCGGGGCGCTGGCGTTCCGGTCGCTCGCCGAGACGACGGCGCTGCACCTGCGCTTCCCGATCGGGAAGCGGCTGGCAGCCGGCAGCCTCGCCGTGTTCGTCGCGCTGCTGGTGCTGCTGCCGCTCACGCGCGACGCGGTCGCAGGCAACGCGCTGGCGCTCGCGGATGCGATGGTCAGGGCGGGCGCGCTCGTGTTCGGGGGCGGGCACGTCGTGCTGCCACTTCTCAACGAGGGCGTCGTCGAGACGGGAATGGTCTCGGAGCAGGAGTTCC
The DNA here is from genome assembly GCA_963701395.1 of uncultured Actinomycetes bacterium. GTDB lineage: Bacteria > Actinomycetota > Thermoleophilia > Gaiellales > Gaiellaceae > Gaiella. The sequence continues at coordinate 206,304 of CAVOZU010000010.1, read as the reverse complement.
TCGCGGGCTACGGTGCCGCGCAGGCGCTGCCGGGGCCGCTGACGACGTTCTCGGCGTACCTGGGCGCCGTCTCGGATCTCGAGCCGAACGGCGTCCCCGGCGCCGCGCTCGCGTTGGTCGCGATCTTCCTGCCGTCGTTCCTGCTGCTCGCCGGCGTGCTGCCCTTGTGGGCGCTCGTGCGCGAGCACCCGGGTGTGCGTGCCGCGGTCGTGGGGATCGGAGCGGCTGTCGTCGGCCTACTCGCTGCTGCGCTGCTGGATCCCGTGCTGAAGACGTCGGTGGAGTCGGTCTGGGACGCGGCGCTCGTCGCCGTGCTCGTCGCCGCCCTCCGCTTCGTGCCGCCGTGGGCAGTGGTCGCGATCGCCGCCGTCGTCGGGGGGCTCGTCTTCGGGTAGCGACCGGAGGTCGTTCTCGCCACCTGCCGTCTCTCCCTCGCCTGCTGATCAGCTGGCGAGACGTGCAGCGACGGGCCAGCTCGTCTGCAGCCAGTCGGTGAGCTCGGTCGCGGGCTGCGGCGCCAGGATGTAGAAGCCCTGGCCGGCGTCGCAACCGAGCGCGGCCGCCGCGTTCCACGCATCGCGGGTCTCGATGCCCTCGGCGACGACGGAGAGGTCGAGCGAGTGGGCGAGCGCCGCGAGCGCGCGAACGATCTCGGGGTCGGCCCCTGGCCTGCCGAGCCCGTGGACGAAGGTGGCATCGATCTTGACCTCCGCGAGCGGCAGCGTCCGCAGCGACGTCAGCGAGGACGCGCGCCCGAAATCGTCGAGTGAGATCCTGACGCCGGTCCTCGCCAGCTTCTCGACGACGGTGAGGTCGAGCGCGGCACCGGCACCGGGACCCGAGGGGACGGCTTCGATCGTCAACATGCCGGGATCCACCCCCGTCGACGCGAGCAGGCCGCCGACCGCCTCGACGAGCTGGGGGTCGTCGAGGATCCGGTACGGGACGTTGACCGATACGCCGACGGGGTGCCCGAGCTGCTCCCAGCGCTTGGCGTTCGCAAGCGCGTCGCGCAGCACGTGGAGCGTGAGCGTGCGGATGAGCGGCGTTCGCTCGACATGGGGAATGAAGTCGGCGGGCGCGACGAGGCCCCGGCGCGGGTGAATGCGTCGTACGAGCGCTTCGACCGATCTCACCGTGCCCGACGAGAGGTCGAGCAGCGGCTGGTAGTGAACCACGAGCTCGGCCCGTTCGAGGGCCGATTCGTACTCACGGACGACACCGGCATCAAGGGTCGCTCGCCGCTCGGAGACGTCGTCGCTCGCATCGCGCTTCGTGGCGTACATCTGCCCATCGGCGCGCCCGAGGAGCTCCTGCGGCGTCGCACCGTCATCGGGGAAGAGAGCCCAGCCGATCGACGCGTCGACCTCGACGACGTTGCCGTCGACCCGGTACGGGCGTCGCAGCGCATGGCGTAAGCGGCCCACGAGCGTCGCCGCGTCGCTCTCGGTGCGCGTTCCGAGCGAGAGCACGACGAACTCGTCGCCCCCGACCCGCGCCACGGTGTCGCTCGACCGCACCACCGACTCGAGACGGCGTGCGATTGCCTGCAAGACCTGGTTGCCGGCTTCGTGCCCGCGGACGTCGTTGACCTCCTTGAAGCCGTCGAGGTCGATCACGAACAGTCCGAACGCCTCGGACGAGCGCCGCGCCCGTTGCAGCGCCTGCTCGACGCGATCGTCGAGCAGCGCTCTGTTCGGGAGCCCTGTCAACGCGTCGGTGAGAGCGAGCACGCGTGCCTTTCCGAGGCGACGGACGAGCAGGCCGACGCCCAGGGCGGTAACGAGCGCGAGCACACCTCCGACGATGAGCGCCGCCTCGTCACTTCCGCGGCGGGTCAGCTCGGCGCCCGCGACTGTGGCACCTGCGACGACGATCGCTGCGGCGAAAGGCCACCGCAGCTCGTGCGGATTGTGGCGGGGAGTGTGGGTCGCTGTCACGGGTGTGCTTCGCCGGCGGAGAGGAGGCCGCGGCCGCCGGCAGGAGATAGCCGAACCGTACGACGCGGCATCCCTCGTTTCGGCTCCCCGGATGGGGGAAGCCCCTCCCTCGTCCGAGGGAACGCGTGCACTCTCGAAGGGAGCGAGGTCCGGCCTCGGGCGGACACCGCTCCTCGCACCGCGCTCAGTCGGCGGGCGGTGGGGCCTCGGCTCGTCGGGTCGACTCGGCTTCGAGCATCGCGGAGAGGGCGCGGATCCTCGCGATGGCGTCGCCCGTCTCGGCGAGGCGTGCAGTCGAGGCGTGCAGGTCGGCACCGATCGGGCGGCGCTCGAGAAGCTCTGCGTAGCGCTGTATCAACCAGACCGCCTCGCGCAGCGGGGCGACACCCGCTGCGCCCTGCCCGGAGGCAGTCGCGATCCGTTCCACCGCGGAACCGAGGTGATAGCCGAGCCCCAGTGACTCGGCGACCTCGGCGGCTACCTGCAGAGCGGAAGCGCCTTCCCGCCGCGCGGGCAAGAGGTCGTCGACCAGAGCGTCCAGCGAGCGTGTCTCGACAGCCGGCTGTGTCGGCTCCGTTGTGGCTACGGGCGGTGGCGGAGCCGATGCCACGGCACCCGTGTCGCGTACAGCCTCCGCGGGAGGCTCGTCGCCGTTCGCTGCGTGCCACGCGTTCATCGCCTCCAGGACACGGTGCAGCTGCTCGACGCGCTCGGTGATCCCCATTCGCCCTCCTCACATTGCACGGTAACCCGATTTCGGGGCTGCGCCTAGATGGTTGGAGAACTGGCGGTGTCCGACCGGCATCGGATAGCGCGCAGCCTCCTGGCCATGCTGTCCGACTTCAGCCAGACACGGCCTTCCGCCTGCGGCAACTGCAGGAATCGGCGCCGGCTGCCGAAACGAGACCGCGTGAGCCGTCTCCGTCTTGCCGCCGTCGCTGCCGCCGTCGCTCTCGTCGCGGTCTGCTTCCTCGTCTTCGGCCTCACGCTCGAAGCGGTCGTCAACGCAGCCGGGTGTCTCGTGCTGGTCGCGATCACCGTCACCGACTTCGAGCGGCGGATCATCCCGAATCGCATCGTGGTGCCTGCGCTCGTCGTGGCGCTCGTCGTGCAGACCGCCCGCGACCCGAGCGTCGAGTGGGTGCTCGCAGCCGTGGGCGCCGGGGGCTTCTTCCTGATCATGGCCCTCGCCTACCCGGCCGGGCTCGGGATGGGGGATGTCAAGCTCGCTGCATTCCTGGGTGCCTGGCTCGGCGTCGACGTCGTGCCTGCGCTCTTCCTCGGCTCCCTGCTCTCCGTCGTGCCTGCGATCGCCATTCTCGCCCGACACGGCAAGGCCGGACGCAAGATGGGCCTCCCCTTCGGGCCGTTTCTCGCGGCGGGCGCCGTGATCGCGCTCTTCGCAGGCGAACGGCTGCTCGACGCCTGGCTCGGATAGTCCGAACCAGGGACGCTGGACACCCCGAAAGGGGTACAGCGCGAGCGGCGGTTTGCCGATCGTTGAGTCATGCGGCACATGTCGTCGCAACTCCACGCTGTCGGCTCGATTCCGCCGTCGGAGCTCGCCTTCGCGGTGAGCGCCGCTCTGGACGCCCTCGACGGGGGGCACGCGCACCACGACGCCGTCGACGCGGCGCTCGACATCCTCCACGAGCACATCGCGGGCCTGTTCGTCGCGGCCCTCGCGCTCGAGCATGGGCGGCTGTGGATCGTCCGCGCCCGTGGCTACACGATGATCCCGGAGGGCCTCGACGCAGCCGAAGGCATCGTCGGGCGAGCCGTGAGCTCGCGCCGCTCGCAGTTCGTCAAGGACGTCTCGCGCGACGCCGACTTCGTCCACGCGGCGCACGGCGTTGCCTCCGAGCTCGCCCTGCCGCTCTCTGTCGACGGGGAGATCATCGGCGTCCTGAACGTCGAGACGTCCCGTCCACTGCCGCGTGACGCGGCGCGGCTCGTCCGCCCGCTCGCGGACGCGCTTGCACCAGAGGTGGACGCTCTTCGCGGCGTCACTTCGCTCGACCTCTCGGCGCTCGCGCGCTTCTTCGTGTACGTCGGCTCGTTGCGTGACGCACGGCAGATCGCGGACGTGACGGCCCGCGCGGTGGCGCGGGCGCTGCCGCTGGATGCCTGCCACGTCGTGCTCGACGGGGAGGGTGCCGTCTTCGGAACCGCCTCCTGGGTCGCGTCCGGCGGGCCGAGTGGGACGATCACTCCGGCTGCGCTCGACGCCCTGCGCGACGACCTCGATCTCGGGTCGGTCTTCCGGCTCGTCGACCTGGACACCCAACCCGTGCCGGAACTGAGCAACCAGGGCGTGCGCAGCGCTGTGCTCTTGCCGCTGCGGGCCAACGGAATCGAGCTCGGCACGGTGATCGGCGTCTCGCGGGCACCGCTCGAGTACCGCCAGCGACAGGCGGAGACCGCGGCTCTCGTCGTCGCACACGCCGGTGCGTCGATCGAGTCTGCGATCACCTTGGCTCGGGAGCGACAGAGCGCGCTCACCGACTCGCTCACGGGTCTTGTCAACCGGCGTGGCTTCCACGAGATGCTCGATGCAGAGATCGACTCGCACCACGACGACCGCACGCCCGTGAGTCTCACGGTCATGGATCTCGACGACTTCAAGGACGTCAACGACCGTGCGGGGCACGAGTTCGGGGACGCGCTGCTGCGGGAGATCGGCGTCGTCCTGCCCGAGTGCACGCCCGACGACGCACGCGTCGCCCGGCTGGGCGGCGACGAGTTCGTGATCATGCTTCCCGGCAGCGACGTCGAGGAGGCGGGGAAGCGGGCCGAGGAGTTGCGCGAGCGGCTCGTGGCCGGGCTAGCGGATGGCGGATTCCCGATACGCGTGAGCTTCGGCGTCGCCACGTACCCGTTCGATGGTGGCAGCGGTGCCCAGCTGCTCCGAGCCGCAGACCAGGCCCTGTACGAGGCCAAGGCGACGGGGAAGGGGCGCGTCGTGCGCTTCCGCGACGTCGTCAGCCGACGTGCCGGAGGACAACGGGCCTCGGCTGCCGATCGTCGACGTGAGGGACGCCCCGACGCCGTCTCGCTGGCCAACGTCCTCGAGACCGCCACGGCGATCACGCGGGAGACCGACAAGGACGCCCTGTGTCAGCGCCTGGCGAAGGCGACGACGTTCGTCGCAGGCGCTACCGGCTGCGTGATCTCCCGCGTCGAAGGCCCGCGGCTCACAGACGTGGCGCGACATTCGCTGCGTGACATCGATCTCGGCGACGAGGTCGCCTACTTGATCGCCGACTTCCCGTTGACCAGGACGGTGCTCGACTCGCGCGAGTCGAAGTCGATCTCGTTCCTCGACGAGGATCTCGACCAGGCCGAGGCCTTCGTACTGCGCGAGCTGAGGATGAACTGCTGCCTCCTCGTCCCACTGGTCGTCGATGGCGACTCGTGGGGACTGGTCGAGGTCTACGACATGCGCCTTCGGCGGTTCGCAGATGACGCCGCGGCAGCCATCGAGTTCCTCACGGCACTGACGGCGCTCCGGCTGGAGGAGCTCGGTGCGCTCGAGCAGCCCCGCCGGCGACTGCCTCTGTTCCGCCTGCCCGCGACCGGGTAGTCCGGAGGCTCAGGAAGGAATGCCTCCGGACGGCTCGGCGACGACGCACGGCCGCCGGTCGCTCGGCAGCGGCGATGCGCCGTGGCGTACCACGCGGTACGCAAGACCGTCGACGTCGACGACCGAGCCGACAGCCGGCGGCGGGCCGTCGGTCTCGACGAGCCGATAGCGGTCACCTGGGAGGAAGATCACGTGCGCATCAGCCAGAGCGGTCGGCAGCTCGGGAGCGGCCGAGGCGAGCGCGTCCTGCGCCGCCGCGATCCGGTTGAGCTCGGCGGCCAACTCGCCCTCACGGGCCTCGATCTCGGCGAAGCGCAACTCCCGCGCCTGCAGCTCGCCTGCGATGCGCTCCAGCGAGCCTTCGCGCTCGGCGATCGCCTCCTCACGTCGGTCGACGGCAGCCCGTCGTAGCTCGACGGCGCCGAGCTCGCGCTTCCGCTCCGTCAGCTCCCTCTCGGTCGCAGCCAGCGTCTCCTCCCGGGCGGCCAGCTCCCGTGCGAGGACGTTCAGCTCGGCGTGGCGGTCGTCGAGCTCGGCAGACCCCCGTCGCAGCATCTCCTCCACCGCACTGCGGATCTCGCGAGACCGTTCTTCGCGCCGTTCGAGATCTACGATCGTCGCCGCGAGCTGCTCTGTTCGCAACTCGAGCTCGCGACCGCGCTCGGCGATCAGGGCCTCAATGGCCGTCTCGTCGTCGGTCGCTGCGAAGAGGGAGCGGAGCTTGCCGCGCAGGGTCTCGTCCGGCGACTGGCGGCCAGGCCAGTGCTCCCACCCCCGGTCGCCGCGCGGCTGTCCCTGTGTGCTCATGGTCAGATCGTAGAGAGACTGCGCCGGCGGGCCAGTCCTAAGCCGTCGAGTTCGGAACCGGACCGCCGACGCGAGGACGGATTTCGACACCGCGCTCGCGGTGTCCTCCCCCGAGCGGGGGAGGAGAACCGCCTCCTCGTGTCGCATACTCAGGGTATGGATGCGAACGGCGCCCGCCATCTGGCGGCCCGACTCGGAGCCGGCGTGCCGATCGGTGCGGTGATAGAGCTGCTCGATGACCCACCTCCGGACGCGGGGCTCTGTGCCGGCGACCGGGGAGTCGTCGAAAACATCGCTCCCGAGGGCAATGTCGTGATCGCCTGGGAGCGCGGCTTCACGTTCGAGATCGACCCGCGGCTCACGCGCATCCGCCGCCTCGCCGCGTAGCGCGGTCGCAGCCGATCAGCGGCGCTTGTTGGCGGCTTCAGTGCGGCTCGTGCGTGCACCGAAGTCAGCCGTGACGACCCAGGCTGGCTGGTCGCCGAAGTCGCCGCCGGCGAGGTTCGACCGGACGACACCGATCCCGATCTCGCGATACTGCGTCGAGAGCAGGATTCCGCGGTGTGATGGAGAGCCCAGCCACGCCTGCACGGCCTGCTCGGCCGTCGGTCGGACGCTCGATGCGAAGAGGTTTTCGCCGACCATCCATGCGCCGCTCGACGGCGGCGGGTAGAGCTTCCGGAGGCGTTCGGAGAACGGGATGCCGTCGGGCGGCTCGTGTGCGAAGAAGCCGCCTGCGAGCATCGCGCGCGAGTGCGCGAGAGCGGTGGCGCGGAGACCGGGGGAGACGGAGAGCGGCTTCAGACCGCGCGCAGTGCGGACGTCGTTCACGGCAACGACGAGCTCCCGCTCGAGTCCCACGACGCGCTGGCCCGCAGTCGGGGCTGCGGCAGCCTGAGTGGCCGCTGCAGCCGCGAACAGGAGCATCGTGGCCACCGCCACGCGCAACACATGCCGCCCCGCCATAGGCACACGATGGGCCGATCGGAACGGCATCGCCCTCCCTCGGAGGGGGTACCCGAAGGAGGGATAGTGCGCGTAGGTGCGTGCGTGTGTTCGTGTCGGACTTCAATCCGACGTTGCCGTATCCAGGTTCACGGTGCGCCGTGAAGCTCGACACGCGAGGAGCGGGAGCCCCGGGACTTCAGCCCGGCACCCGTGGTGCCGGTCACCCGATTCGGGAATGCGGGTCGGCTGTGTCGAGCGTTTGCCAGTGGGGCAGCGTGAAGGAGAGCGTTGTCGGACCACCCGGCTCGCTTTCCAGCGAGAACGTGCCGCCGAGCATGCGCACGCGTTCACCGATGCCGACGACGCCGAGCCGTCCGCGTTGAGCCGCCCGCGCGAGCGCACGTGAGACGTCGAAGCCCTGCCCGTTGTCCGTGACGCGCACGTTCGTCGCGGTGCGGCGCGAGCGCACGCGAATCTCGACCGCAGTCGCCCCCGAGTGCTCCCTGACGTTCGCCAGCGACTCCTGGATCGCGCGGAACACCGCGACCCGTTGCGCAGCGGTGAGGGACTCCGGGTCGCCTCTGATCTCCAGGCGCGCGTCGATGTCGGTGCGCTCCCCGAACGCCTCGACCTCGCGGTGCAGCACCTCGCCGATGGGGCGCGAGACGATGCTCTTGGACTCCAGGGAGTGCGCGAACTCGCGCAGATGGCCGTCGAGCGAGGACACGCGGGCCAGCAGGTCGTCGAAGCGACCGTAGGCGAGCTCCCGGTGGCTCTCCAGCACGAACGGGTACACCTGGTCGCGCAGCACCCGAATCTCCTCGGCCAACGCGAGCACGTCCTGGACGGGACCGTCGTGGAGGTCGAAGCCAAGGTGCATGAGCCGCTTCTCGCCTGCGCTGACGACAGCTCGCTCACGCGCTGCGCTTCGGCTGAGCATCAGGTCGCGCTCGAGCACGGGTGCCAGCGCTGCTGCGACGACACGCAATCCCTCGTCGGCACGCACGGTGTCGACCTCCGCTGCGGTTCGCCCGACGAGGACGCCTTCCATGTCTCCGAAGCGCCTCACGGCGGCGGTACGCAGCGACGCCCGTCCGACCATCGTGAGCGAGGGGCGCCGGTGGAACGTCGCCTTCGCGGTGGCCCGAACGCGGCGGCTCGCTTGGTCGTCTCCGACGGCGATCACCGCCTCGAGTGCTCCGCTCGGCCCCCGGTGCCACAGGGAGGCTCCGGTCACGAAGCCGAGCTGCTGCAGGAGGCGCACCTGGATCTCACCGGCGACGAACGGCGGGATCTCCAGCAGTGCCGGGTACCGGGTCGCCTGTCGGAGCAGATCGAACGACGCAGAGTCCTCTGGCTCGCCGCGTATTGCGGCAAGCGCCTCGACGGCGATCGCCGTGTCGGTCGCGTCGAGCTCGCCCTCGATCGCGAGAGCGATCACGACGTCGACCACGTACGAGGTGAGGGCGAGCCGGTCGGCTGCGTCTGTGCCCCCGGCGGCAACGAAGCTCACCTGGGCCCGGCTGTACGCCGCAGAGATCAGCGGCTGCGCGTGCGCGGCGGCGCCGCCGGCCAACAGGCGATGGGCCGCGTGCACGCGCGCTCCGGGCCGCACGGCTGAATTCGGCTGCGCCACGAGCACCGGGATTCCGGCTTGCCGTGCCTCCTCCGATGGTCTCGCGAGTGACGCCATCGCTCGCTCGTTCGCCTCCTGGTCGCCGCTGTCAGTCGTTCCGCATTGCGGTCGTCAGTCCTGCCTGCGCCTCGCCGGGTCGCAGGTGCTCCCTGCTCCCCGTCGTGGCACGCGGCCTCGCCTACTCCTGGTCGAGGGCCTCGGCGACCGCGACGAGCATGTCGTCGGTCTCCTGCCACTTGTCGTACACGCGGGCCGAGTCCGGAGCCTTGGCTGCTGCGCTGCCGCCCGCGAGCACGACGCTGATCTCGGGGTGTCGCGCACGCACCGAGTGGGCGAGCCTGAGCGCGCTGCCGAGCTCGTCGCCCGCATCGATCAGCACGACGTCCGGAGTCTCCTCAGCGACGGCGCTGCCCAGGTCGTCGGGCTCGACGACGCCGGTGACGCTGATGCCGCGGCCGTCGAGCAGGAACCTCGCGAGCTTTGCGAAGCGCTGGTCGCTCGAGGCGACGACGACGGAACCGGTCGCCTTCGCCGCAGGGATTGTCGGACCGCCGCGAGCGTCGTCGCTCGGTACGCGGGGTGCCCACGTGACACGGTCGCCGACCTTGAGCCCGCGGCGGGTGCACTCGCCGGCCGGGAGCTCCACGATCTCGCGTGCGCCGCGGCACGACGCTGTCTTGAACGGCCTTGAGGCTCTCCTCGACCCGGACGACGACCTGATCGTGGTCGAGGAACACGACGTCGATCGGGAACCGCATGAACGCCGTGTGGATCGACCACGCGGGGCGCAGCGCGATCCCCTCGCCCGACCGCAACGAGCCCTTCCCGAGCAGGCCGCGCAGGCGACGCAGCGTCGTATCGGCGACCGTGACGGACTCGCAGACGACGCGGCCGTCCTCGCGCCGGAGCGTCAGCGTCCCGCGGCTAGCCACCCAGCTCTTTGGCGATCGTGATGATCGCCGGCAGCAGGATGACGACGAACAGCGAGGGGAAGATGAGGAAGACGAGCGGGAAGAGCATCTTCACCGGCGCCTTCTGCGCCCGCTCCTCGGCCCGCAGACTTGCGGCGCTTGCGCATCTCCTCGGCGATGTTCCGCATGATCTGCCCCATCGAGACGCCGAGCGCCTCGCCCTGCACGATCGAGCGGGTGAAGATGTGTACGCCGGCCGTGTCGGCTCGCTTCGAGAGATTGGTGAGGGCTGCGCCCGTGGTCAGGCCCATGTTCTGCTCCTGCAGCGTGAGCCGCAGTTCCTGGCCGAGGGGCCCCTGAAGGCGATCGGCAGCCATCCGCATGGCGCCCGGGAAGCTGAGCCCTGCCTCGATGCAGACGACGAGGAGGTCGATCAGGTCGGGCAGCTCGTCCTCGATCTGCTCGCGGCGGAGCCGCACCCGGCGCCGGACGAACGTGAGCGGCACGAGGAAGCCGATGACTGCGCCGAAGATGGCGAAGAGGACGAGCCAGAGGGTGGCGAAGCCGGCCACGGCGCCGACCCACAGCAGCAACAGCCCGCCGCCGACGGAGCCGAAGACCTGGTAGCCGAGCAGTCGATCGGGCGTCGTCGAGTACATCCCTGCGCTGACGAGCATGTCCGTGGCCTCGGCCTCGCCCGTACCGAGGCCGCGTAGCCTGATCCGTGACCCGATCGAGGTGGCGACGTCGCCGAGGGACCGCCGCGATCCGCCTTCGTCATACGCGCCGGTGGCCGCGGCGCGGTAGCCGTAGGCGGTGATCTGGTCGATCGTGGCGTCCGCGCGCTCACGTGAGGCGGTCGCGTTGCGCACGAGCACGAAGATCGCTGCTGCGAGGAGGGTGAGTCCGACGATGAGCACGAAGGTCATTGGCTACACCTTGATGTCGACGATTCGGCCGATGATGAGCGATCCCATGGTGACCATGACGATCGCGACGACGATTCCCATGATTCCGAAGGTGGTCGTCCACAGAGGCTCCAGGTACTCCTTGTTGAGCAGCCAGAGACCCACGAACATGCCGACGGGGAGAAGCGTGAGGATCCACCGTGCCATGCGGCCCTGGGCGGTGAGGGTGCGCGCGAGGCGCCGAAGCTCCTGGCGAACGCGGATGTTGAACGCCACCTGTTCGATCACCTCGGCGGAGTTTCCACCGGCGTCGCGCTGGATGAGGGCGACGAGGGCGACCTGGTCGAGGTCTTGATTCCGCATCCGGTCGACGCACGCGATGAGCGCGTCGTCGAGCGGCACGCCGAGCTGCTCGTCCGAGACGACGCGTGCGAACTCGGTCTTCGACGGCTCGGGCGAGCTCTCGGAGACGACGGCCATGGCTCCCACGAGGCTGTGCCCGGCGCGAAGCGACTGGGCGAGCACGTCGAGGTTGTCGGGCAGCTGATCGGCGAACGCTCGACGTGCCCGCTCGACGCGGCCCGTGACGCTGACGCGAAGGATGATGATCGGGGCGAAGGCCGAGCAGAGCCCAGAACGGTCCGACGAGCACGCCCATCATCAACGCCGAGGAGGATTCCGCCGACGATGCTCAGTAGGAGGAGCGTCGAGGCAGACGTCTCGATGCCGGCGAGCTCGCAGTCGTCGGCGAAGCCGCGAACAACGCGCCGCCGGCGGAAGGAGCGGTCGTAGTCCTTGAGGATCGTCGTCATCTCGGCGCGCCGGATGCGTGCGGCGTCCTCCGCCGGCATCGACACGAAGTCGGACATCCGGGTGCGGAGCGTGCCGCGGCGTGCCCTCCACAGCGTGACGACGGCGTACCAGATGAGTGCCAGGATCCCGAGTACGAGCGCGATCATGCTGAGTGGCGACTGCAGGATCCGATCGAGCACTGACTTCTGGAACCCGCCGCTTGTCGTTGCCAGCGCCGGGGTCTTGTACTCGGAGGTCACAGCCGGGTAGCCCGCGACCTTCACGACGACTTCCACCGGCTGCTCCGGCTTCTGGAGTGAGCGATAGAGCACGAGGTACTCGTTGCCGAGCTGGAAGCCGAGGTCGGCGAAGATCGGCGTGAGCACCTGGATGTCGCAGCCTCCGTATACACGCCGCCTGTCTGCTCGGCGATCCGCGCGAGCACCGCCGGGTCGAACTGCTCCGACTCGAGCCCACCGTGAACACGCGGTAGGCGTCTCCGGTGAGACGGCCGACGACGGACTCCTCCGTGGTCGAGCTGCCGATGTCGTTGCCGTCGGTGAGGAGCACGATCGAGCTCGTCTGCGCGTGCGTTGCGCTGAGCTGGAGCCGGGCCACGTCGAGCGCGTCGTAGAGCCGTGTCTTCTCCTTCAGTTCGGGCGTACCGGTCAGCGCTTCGTTGATCGCGGCGCGGTCGGTCGTCGGCGCGAGGACGACGTTCACGTCTTGGTTGAACGTGACGACGCCGATCTTCACGGTCGCGGGTGTCTTCGCGACGAAGGCCCGAGCGGCGTTGCCCGCATCCTGGATCGGCTTTCCGCGCATGCTGTTGGAGGTGTCGATCGCGAGCACGACCGCGGCGCCTCCGGCGGCTTGGCTTGCGGGCAGCACGGACAGCTTGTCGACAGGCTCGCCGTTCTCGGTCACCCCGACCTGCGCGGCCGACAGCGGCTGCTTCTCGGGCAGCGTGAGGACGTACGAGCGGTCGGGGAAGCGGCCGGGGCTCGTCTCGGCGAGCAGGGGCGGCTCGCTGCTCGCGCCCACGCCGGCGGATACTGCGACGGCGAGCGCGGCGACGACCGCGACGGGGAGGAGGCGCAAGGCGTTCATCGCTGCTGCGCGATCCTCTCGGTGAGATTGATCTCCGCACCCTCGCGGAAGAGCGTTGCCGGGAGCTCGATCCCGTGCTTCTCGAACTTCTGCACGAAGATCGGCCGTAGACCGGTCGAGCGCAGCGCGCCGTTGATCGTCCCGTCGGGCGCGAACGACTCGATCTTGAACTCGAAGATGTCCTGCAGCGTGATCACGTCGGACTCCATCCGCTGCACCTCGGTGACGCTGCGTGACGCGGCGCGAGCCGTCCTCGCAGCCGCTCGAGATGGACGATCAGGTCGAGCGCGGACGGACACCTGCTGCGCGGATCGCCCGCACGGGCAGGTCGAAGCCGGCCATCAGCACCATCGTCTCGACGCGGGCGAGCGCGTCGCGCGGCGAGTTGGCGTGGACGGTCGACAGCGAGCCGTCGTGGCCCGTGTTCATCGCCTGCAGCATGTCGAGCGCCTCGGCGCCGCGCACCTCGCCGACGATGATGCGGTCGGGGCGCATGCGCAGCGAGTTGCGCACGAGGTCGCGGATCGCGACCTGCGCCCTCGCCCTCGATGTTCGGCGGGCGCGACTCGAGGCGGAGCACGTGCCGCTGGTGCAGCTGGAGCTCGGCCGCGTCCTCGATCGTGACGATGCGCTCGCGACTCCGGGATCGCCGACGAGAGCGCGTTCAGCAGCGTCGTCTTGCCCGATCCCGGTGCCGCCCGAGATGAGGATGTTGAGCTCGGCGTGCGATGCACGCGCGGAGGAACTCGACGCGACCCTCGGCGCGAGCGTGCCGAGGTTGACCATGTCGTCGAGGGTCAGGCGCTTGCGTCGAGAACTTGCGGATCGTCAGCAGCGGCCCCGAGAGCGAGAGCGGCGGGATGATCGCGTTGACGCGCGAGCCGTCGGGCAGCCGCGCGTCGACCATCGGCGACGACTCGTCGATGCGGCGGCCGACCTGGGCCACGATCTTGTTGATGATCCGGCGCAGGTGCGACTCGTCGGTGAAGCGCACGGTCGTCTCGTAGAGGCGGCCCTGCCGCTCGATCCAGATCTCGCGCGGGCCCGTTGACCATGATCTCCGTGATCGAGTCGTCGGCGAGCAGCCGCTCGAGCGGCCCGTAGCCGAGGATGTCGTCGGCGATCTCGCTGGTCAGTCGCTCGCGGTCGTCGCGCGAGATCCCGGTCTCGTGCGCGAGCAGGTGCTGCGGATGTCCGCGATCACGCGGTCGCGGAGCCCGTCGGGTCGACGGCGCCTGCCGGTGAGCTGCGGGCCGAGCTCGCTGATCACGCGCATGTGGATCTGGTTCTTGAGGTCGGCGAACGGCTCCTGGACGCGCCGGCGGACTGGCCGGCGCGGGTGTCGTTGACGAGTCGCTCGTGGAGTTCCATCTCTATGCCCTCCTTCCGACAGAGGCGGGAAGCCGGACGTCCGCTGCCTCGCGCGGCTCCGAGCACGGTCGTCGGTCGCCGGTGAACAGTTCGGCGAGGCTCCGGAACGCCTTCGCGCGCATCCGACTCGGGGCGGGCGACGACGATCGGCACGCCCTCGTTGACCGCGCGCGGGATCTCGCGGTCGCTCGGCACGAACACGTCCGGCTCGCGGCCGAGGACGGCGACCGACGTCGCTCTGGCTGATGCCGACGCGGCTGTGTGCGCGGTTGAGCACGAGCTGGATCTTGTTCGGGTCGTAGCCCATCAGCTCGAGCGTCTCGAGGCCGAGCTTCGTGTTCTTGAGCGAGAGCGAGTCGAGCATGCCGACCATGACGAGGTCGGTCGAGCTGTCGATCGTGGCGATCACCTCGGGCGTGAAGCCGGGTGGGCGTGTCGACGATCGATCCACGTCGAACTGGCGCCGGAGGGCGCCGTAGATGTCCTGCAGCAGGTCGTCGTCACTGCGCTCGCCTGGTCGGGTCGGCTGGGCGCGAGCAGGGCGCGGACACCGGTCGTGTGGGTGGTCAGGTACGGGTCGAGCATGTCGGTGTCGAGCGTGCCGCCCGCGAGAGCGAGATCGTAGATCGTCTTCTCGGGCGGCAGCCCGATGCAGAGGCCGACGTCGCCGAACTGGAGGTCGAGGTCGACGAGCGCCGACGCGTGCCCGCCGAGCTGCAGGGCGACCGCGAGGTTCGAGGCCGTGAGCGTCTTGCCGGTGCCGCCCTTCGGCCCGAGGACGACGATCATGCGACCGAGCTCGGATGTGCCCGACGACAGGCCTCCATGCCGGGCGATCGCCTTGCCGATCGCGAACCGCACCTGCTCCGGCGACTGCGGGAGCATGATGATGTCCTCGCCGCCGACCTCGAAGACGCGGCGCACGAAGCCGTTCGGTGTGCCGTGCCCGAGCACGACCACGGGACGCTCGCGGTTGTGCTTGACGGCCTTGTCGACGAACACGAGCGCGCGATCCGCATACCCGGCGCAGGCGACGAGGACGACGTCGTGTGGCGTGTCCTCGACGTCACGCATCGCCTGGTCGAGGCCTTCGACGACGCCGACGACCCGGAAACCATCGTCTCCGGAGAGCAGCGGCAGCACGTCGTTGGGCTCGAGGCCTGCGTCGACTGCGAGAAGTGTGCGGATCGCTTTGCTCATGCGGGGGAGAGCCGCCTTAGCGGCGCAGCACTGTCTGGAGGCTCGCGTCCTTGTCCGCGGTGGGCTTGGCGCCGACAGCTGGGCGAATCGCTGCCCAGAGCGTGCCTGCACCGACGGCCGCCATCAGGTCGGCGGTGTCCTTGGTGCTCACCTGGAGGATGTAGCTGCCGTCGACCGCGCCTGCGGCCGGTACGGCAAGCACGGCGACCTTGGCCTTGAAGAGCTTCACCACGTCGCCGAGGGCGATGTACAGGTCGAGCGAGTCGCCGACCGTGATCTGGCTCGTGCTCATGCGGATCGCGTCGACCGGCACGGAGACACCGCGCTCGAACCCGGTGATCTTGGTGTCGACCGCGGTGGTCGTCTCCGCGCTGAAGTCGGCGGTCGTGAACTGCTGGCCGGGCAGGATGTCGGTGACGGCGACGCGACCGGCGAGGTACGCGGGATCCGCGACGGCGCCGACCTTGATCTCCTTCTGCGGCAGCGTCGACGTCTGGTAGTTCTGCTTGTCCGCGATGATCGAGCCGGACGTGCCGGCCGGGATCGATGCGGTGGCGACGAGCACCGACGTCGGTGCGTTCTCGCCCGCGACGCTCTCGCGGTAGCGGTCGAGGTAGACGAGCAGCAGGATCCCGGCGAGGAGCGCCGCGCCGATGCCGAGCGCGATCGCCATCCCTCGCGAAGAGGTCAGCTTCTCGGTGAAAGTGTTCGACACGTCAACTCCTCCTCAGACTCAGGTTTCGTTCCCTGTCACGTTCTGGTCGATTTCGACGCAAGTTGCAAGATCCTCTTTTCGAAGATCCTGTTTCCGAGCTCGTCGGTCATCAGCGGACGAGAGTGGGCTTGCACTGGATGTTGTTCAATGACGTGTCACAGGCGGCATCGGTTGTGATCACGTCGTCGTCGAGCGTGATCGGGCTCACGATGTGCCCCCACAGCTGCGCGCCCTTGCTGTCGTAGCCCCGGGGTGGATCGTCGTTCGATGCGCAACTGGCCGGACCTCCCCCTCCGCCCTGCCGGTCCCAGCCCGTCACGTAGACCAGAACCAGTCCTTCGATCGGCAGCCAGTCGTTGTTGCCCGCGGAGAAGGTCCTTCCGTAGCCGGTGAGGATGATGTATGCCCACCGCTGGTCGCCGTCGCCCGGCTGAGCATTTGGCCATCTGTTTGGAGTGCATTGGAATCGGTCCTCGGCGCCCTTCGCGATGGAGGACTTGTTGCCCTGCTCGAGTTGCACGCAGTCCCAGGGGTTCGAGGCCACCGGCGGCGGCGGTGAGCACGAGTCCTGACGCTGGTTGAGCACGAGATCCTTGAGGCACCCATCTCTGATCGCGTTGCCGAGCGCAGCTGCGCCCTTACCAGGCCCGTTGCCGCACCAGATCGCCCGCGTGCGGTTCCCGCTCGACTGCACCGAGTCGCGAATCAGCACTATGTGATCCGGGTCGACGGCGGTGTGCTGGAAGGTGATGGTGAAGGCGCCGGTCTGTCCTTGAGCGGGGAACGACCGTGCGGACAGGTTGAGGGATGTCCCCGTCAGCGGAACGGAGGTCAGCGGGTCCGACATGTAGATGGCGTGCTGGACGTTCGATACGCCAGAGACCGTCTCGCCCTGGAACGTGCCGGTGCATGGATTACCGGCAGTGCAGTTCTTGTTCCCGACCTTCCCGCTTGTCTGCCGCCAGGACACACTCAAGAGGGACATCCCCACCTGTGTGTAGTCCTGCGAGAACGAGCTGCTCGACGCCACCTCGTTCGGGCGGATCGTGATGGTGCCACTGACCATCGTCTGCCCGCTGCCGCTGAATGCGACTGAGACCGAACTCACGTCGGGAACCGACGAGCTGACGGTGATCTCCCCTTGGACGGCGTTGGGCCCAGTATCGACGGTTGCGGTGAAGCCGACCCGACACGTGACGTTGGGGTCAATGCTCTGCGTGTAGAGATACCCGGGGCCGCCGCAGGTGTCCTGGGAGAGCGAGAAGCGACGCAGCTTGGGCGCGGTGTCCGCTCCGGGGGCTGCCCCGTCGTCATAGACATTGATCCAGTCGATCTGCTCGGGCTGTATGGCGCTGCCGAAGGCATGTGGTACCGGCCCCCTGTTGGGCGAATTCCAGTCACACGGAGCATTCCCGTCGCGGCTCCCCGCCCAGTAGCGAATGGCGACGTCATCGTGGGCGTTCGTGAACTGGAGATTGGCGGCCGCGCCCGTCCACGTGTACGGCCCTCCGGTGAGGGCGATGGGGTTCGAAGGCGTCACGGTGAAACCGGCAGTCGATCCGTCGCGAGCGCGCACGAACTGGGCCCAAACGCACTCGATCTGGTCACCCGTCTCCTCGACGAACGGCAATCCGCGCGCGCTGATGCCGACGATTTGCTTGAGTTCGACGCGCGCCTGGGCGACGACGCGATTGAGATTCAGTCCGACAGGGGGCAGTAGCGTCCTGAGATTGACCTCCCGCACTTTGGCGTCGGTCCACAGGCCGCCGTTCGGGCTGATCGGGTCGCCCGCGTTGGCTGGGTGGTCGTAGCACGGGTTGCCGCCGTCGCTGAAGTCGAGATCGTCGATGTCGGTGGCGTTGATCTTCACCGTCACGTCACTCTGCTCGGCGACCTCGGTGTTGAACGGAACGCCTGGGGCGAGCGGGTCTCCGGAGTAGTTCTTCGCAACGTCGGAGATCGCGATCCCGGCCACTCCGGGCGTTGTCTGGCACGCTTTGATCTGCTTGATGTATTCGACGCCGGCTGCGAGCACTGCCGCATCGGCCCGGTTCTGGAGTTGCCGCTTGTGCGTGTACCAGTTGCCGACGTCGGTGACGAGTGCAGCGAGCAGTAGCGCGACGGGGAGTAGCAGCGCCGCGAGGACGAGAACGGCGCCGTTCTCTGAACGAATTCCCTGTTTCGTGCTCATGAGCAGACCCCCACGTCGTTCGCCGGAGAAAAGGCCGTTGGGGAGAGCCCATTCTGGAAGCGCTCCATCCGCTGAACCGCAGATGCCTTGATGTTCAGCTGCCCGATCCCGAGAAACGGAACGACCGAGAACTGCTGTTGAACCCGTACTCTCACGGGCCCGCCAAGATGTGCGGTTCCGGACGACGGCGTCCCGTCGGCCGGGTAGTCGATGCAGACCGCTGTGACGTGACTGCTCACCGCGTTCCTGATGTGCGTCTGGAGGGCGATCGGATGCGGGTTGCGATCGACAACGGCCCATCGCACCGACTCGTTCGCGACATGGTTCGCTTCGATCCAGTAGAAGAGAATTCGCCCGAATCCGAGCATGCCGACGATGATCATCAGCAGGACTGGCACGATCAGTGCGAACTCGACGAGTTGTACCCCTGACTCGTCGCGCCCGCGGCGCTTTGGATCTCTGACTCTCATTCCGCTCACCCTCCCGATTGCGGATCCCTCCCCACGGCAAGTGTAGGGCCGGAGGTCAACCGCGCCAAGTGGCCTTCAGTGCGTGAAACAACTCGGGCCGGCTCGGTGAGGGGGTACCGGGCCGGCCCGAGAGAGCGCGGAGCCGGCGCCCATGATGGGCGCCGGCCACCGTCTCTAGTCGCGAGCTACTGCTCAGCTGCCCGCAGGCTGGCTGTTCAGCTCGTTACCGGCGTCGCTGAAGAGCTCCTTGATCTCGTCCCGCAGGAAGACGATCGCGAGCGTGACGCCAAGGGCGACGACGGCGACGATGAGCGCGTACTCGGTGAGCGTCTGACCCTCTTCGCGGCTGCGGAGACCCGCATACGCGTTCTGAAGACGGACGGTCACGTACATGAGAGCGTCGGTCATGGGGTTGGTTCCTCCCTCTCGGTTTGCCCCGATTGGCCACCGGCCCCGTGCCGGCGCCTACCCAGAGTGCTTGCACCCTTCCCGGGCGACAACTGGCCGGAGGGCCAGACCTGCCTGGACCTCGGTGCGGTCGCGGAGCGACATCGGCTCGCACACGCTGTCTGCGGCCTGTACCCGGCGGTGGCCGTTCCGCGCGCGTAGCCCGGAACTGGCCGAAAGGCTAGGTCGGGGCGCTCTGTTGTGGGCGATCATGAGGTCGTGGGCGTTGACGCCATCGCCGCGACGCGGTCGGATGACCGCTCGACGCTTCCGGCCGCGGTGCGTCGCGTGGGCGGCGTGCTCGTCGCGGCGCTGTGTGCGTCCCTGCTCATCGCCTACGTTGCCGTTTGGGTCTCGGACGGTGCGATCGCCGTCGACTTCGAGGCCGCATTTCGCGCGGCGGCCGCCGACATCCTCGCCGGACGCAGCCCGTACACGACCGATCTCGCGGAGCTCGACGCCGGCGCCGCGTATGTCTACCCACCGCTGACTGCGCTCGTCGCGATCCTCTTCACGCCACTCTCCGGCGAGGCGGCGAGTGCCGCCGTCACGCTGCTTCTCGTCGGCGCGGTGATCTGGTCGCTTCTGCTGCTCGGAGTGCGCGATTGGAGATGCCATGCGGTGGTGCTGGCGTGGCCGGCGACGCTCTCGGGGCTGCAGACGGGGAACGTGTCGATCCCGCTGCTGCTGGCGGTCGCCCTCGCCTGGCGGTATCGCGCCGGCACCGGGTCGGCAATTGCTCTCGGCGTGTCGTTCGCGGTCAAGCCGCTGCTCTGGCCTCTTCTCCCGTGGCTGTGGTGCCGCGGCTCGCGCCGTCACGCGATCGGCGCTGTCGTCGTCGGCGCCGTGGTCGTCGCCGTGTCGTGGGCGGTGATCGGCTTCGCCGGGGTCGCCGAGTACCCGGGGATCGTGCGCGACATCACGCGGCTGCAGGAGACGGAGGCCTACTCCGTCTTCGCGTTCACGTTCGCGCTGGGTCTCCCGGAGTTGATCGCCCGTCTGCTCGGGCTCGCGATAGCCGTTGGACTTCTCGTCGGATCCGTCGTCTGGGCGCGGCGTGGCGCGGACGCGGTGGCCTTCTCGCTCGGCATCGCTGCGGTGCTCGCCTTCACCCCGGTTGTGTGGCTCCACTACTTCGTTCTGCTCGCGGCCGCGGTCGCCGTCACCCGACCGCGCCTGTCCTGGCCGTGGCTCGTCCCGCTCGTCACGTGGGCATCGGTCCCCCCGACCGCCGGGACACCGCGCGAGATGGCCCTCGTTCTGGGAATGGCCGTCCTCCTCGTCGCGGCGACGTCGCGACCGCCGCGGGCCGATCGCTAGGAGCTGACGCTGTGCGCCGCTCGCAGGTTCGCGCGGAGCTCTCGGATACCCGCAGTTCGAAGTCCCAGGCCGCGGCTCCCTCGCAAGCCCCTCTCGACCGGCCGAGAACCGAGCGGTGACGTCGCTGAGCGCAACGGCGGGCGCCCGTGCGAGTTTGGGCGCTCGCCTGGGCATCTCTCGCTGGGCACTACTCGTCTGGGGGGCGACGGCCATCTACATCGCCGTACTGACAGTCGAGTCCGCCGTCATGCACAGCCGCTTCGGGAAGGGGTTCGACACCGCGATCTATGACCAGTATCTGTGGCTGCTCGCGAACGGCCATGAGCCGTTCTCGACGATCCTGAGCCGCCCGATGCTGGGCGACCACTTCCAGCCGGGAATCGTGCTGCTGACACCGATCTACTGGGTGGGGCTCGGTGTCAAGGGACTCTTCGGGGTCCAGTCTGCCGCTCTGGCCTTGGTGGCCCCGGCTCTCTACGGTGTCGCGCGGGCAGCCGGGGCGGCTCCTCGACTCGCGGCGCTCGTTGCAGCACTCTGGTTGGTGTCGCCGGCTACGGCGTCGGCCAACCTGTACGACGCGCATCTCTCGCTGCTCGTACCGCCGCTCTTGGTGGCCAGCGTGCTCGCGGCTGAGCGCAGAAAGCCGTGGCTTCTTGGTTCCACAGCTGTTCTGGCGATGTCGATCAAGGAGGACGCGGCACTGACGTACGTTGCCCTCGGCCTGGTACTCGCTCTCGGCGGTCGACGACGCGTCGGCGGACTGCTCGCCCTCGGGGCGTTGTCGATGTCGGCTCTTGCGCACCGTGTCGTCAGTGCGAACGGCGATTCCTTCGAGTCCTTCGGACGGCGCTTCGCCGGTGATCGCGGCGACTCCGTCGGCGAAGCGCTGGTCTGGATCGCGGTGCATCCGCTGGAGACGCTCGGGAGCGTAGCGACTCAGAGCGGTCCGAGCCTGCTGATCCTGTTCATGTCGACCGGCGGTCTTTCCCTGCTTGCGCCCCGCTGGTTGCTGCTCGCTGCTCCCAGCGCCCTACACAACGCGCTATCGGCGCACGGACCTCAGCATGGCGTAGGACACCACTACCATGTCCTCACAGCGACCGGGCTCTTCGTCGCGGCGGCCTACGGTGCGTCGCGTGCACCGCGGCTACGGCGCTACGCGCGTGCATGGCTTGCCGGGGGTATTGCCGCAGCTGGTGTGGTTGCTGTGGTCGGTGGCGTCGCCCTGCATCACACACGTCTCACCAAGCCAACGGTCGATCGCGTCGCAGCGCGCGCTGCGCTCGACCTGATTCCACCGGATGTTCCGGTGGCGGCGGCGCCTCGCTTTCAGCCGCATCTGAGCCAGCGCCTCGAGCTGTACACGCCACCGGAGCCCTTCATCCCGATCGACTGGGGCAGCCCGCTGAAGGCGCCGGACTACGCGGAGCGCGCGGCTCGGGTTCGCTACGTGATCCTGAACGAGGACGACAAGCTGTTCGAATACGACGGCGACGTTCTTGACGTCGTGCCCTTGCTGCAAACGGCGGGCTTTGTTCTTGTGCTCCACGAAGGCCAGCTGCGCGTGTACGAACGCCGTTAGCGGGGCGTCGATCTTGGTCGAGCAGCCCGGAGCCCCGACTTGGGTGGGCGGCGGAGTCCCGACGGCGCGTCAGCGCGCGAGCACGAGGACGCCGGTCTCGTCATAGACCACTCGGCGGTCGGGCAGGCCGTCGAGCCAGGTCTCGGTCGTCGTCTTGTGCGTATCGAGCACGAGGACGTCGTAGTCGTCGGCGTCGGCGCCCCAGTCATCACGCGTCTGGGACGCGAAGTCGGCGAGCTCCTCGATCTCCCGGCGCGGGTAGATCTCGAAGCGCACGTCGTACGCCACGCGCCCCCGCAACTCCGGCAGGTGCCAGAGCAGCCAGTCGGCGTGGCGGGCCATCGGGTAGACGCCGATGGACGGGTCTGCGGTGGCGTCGCGGACGACCGGGAGGGCCGCGGTCGGCCACTCGCCTTCGTACCAGTCGTCCGGCTGGGCCGCGGTGAAGAAGACAGCGACGACGAGGGCGAGGACGCACACCCCAGAGATCACGCGGTTCGGCCCCGGGAAGACGACCCGGTCGCGCCAGCCGAAGGCCGCGTCGAGCAGGCGGGGCAGCACCGTCGCCGCGGCGAGCGCGAACCAGATCACGCTGCGGATGGCGTCGAGCGCGATCCAGAATGTGACAGCCAGCAAGGCGACGTCGAACAGCGTCACGCGCTTGCGCTTCCAGGCGGCGAGCCCGAGCGAGGCGATCGCCAGCAGGAAGAAGACGATTGTCTTGCCCTCCGGCCGGGTGGGGCGCCACTCGACGATCAGCCCGGCAAATGGCGGGTCGACCAGCATCAGGTGGTAGTAGCCGGGAAGGTCGACGAGGTACGGGGAGGCGAGCACGGCGAGCGGCGCGCCGACGAGCAGGAGGACGGCTCGGGTGCGCGGTCCGCGGCGGCGGACGAGATCCAGGAGCCCGGCCGCCATCACGAGGACGGCGCCCATCACGATCGAGCCGTGCGCGTTCGCCCAGACGACGAGCAGCGGCAGCACCAAGAGCGTCCTTCGTCGCGGGGCCCGCTGGCCGTCCTGGAGCAGCCACACGACCGCGGCGAAGAGCGGCAGCGCCACCGCCTGCGCTCGCACCTGCCAGGCCCAGGGAGCAGCGATGATCGCCAGGAGCGAGACGAGCAAGGTGCTGCGGACGGTCGCCCCCGACGCGCGGGAAGCCGCTGCAGCGAAGACATAGGCGCAGCAGATCAGCGCGACGTTGGCGAGGATCACGAGACGGAGCCCGCCGAGCGACTCAGCCGCGTAGAAGACGACCTGGGCTCCCCACTGCTGATCGATCCAGTCGCGTCCCAGCCCGAGCACCGTCATCGTCTCGGTCGCGCGATAGCCCGTTCTCGACCACCTCGCGGCCGGCGACGAGCGTCATCCAGCTGTCCCCGACGAGCAGCGCCGGTGTGAGCACGAGCATGACGCCCGCGAACGCCGCGAACAGCAGGACGAGCAGCGCATCGCTTTCGGCGACGCTCACGATCCGACGCGGGATGGTCACGAGGCTCCTATCGGTGCGCGCGGCCCGGCTCGGGAGCGGCTACTCGTCGTCGGTGTAGAGGGGGCTCTCGACGAGGCCGAGCTGGAAGGCCTTGCGCAGCGCCTCGGCGCGGTTCTTGACGCCCAGCTTCCGGTAGACGTTGGTGAGATGGAACTTCACCGTCTGCTGCGTCACCCACAGCTCCTTCGCGATCTGCTCGTTGGAGAAGCCGCGTGAGAGTGCGCCGAGGATCTCGACCTCCCGCTCGGTCAGCCCCGCTGCCTTCGCGCTCGTGGAGCTCGCCGCGTCGGGCACGCCGACCGTGCTGAACACCGTGCCGGCGGCGGCCTGGCGGAGCGTCGCCGCGAGGTCGGAGGGATCGACCGTCTTGATCACGTAGGCGCTCGCTCCGCGGCGGAGAGCCGTCTCCACGAGCTCGTCGCTCGTCGACGCCGAGAGCATCACGACCTTGATCTCGGGGTGGCGACGCTTGATCTCGTCGAGACAGCTGAGCCCGTCCATCTGAGGCATGCGCACGTCGAGCACGACGAGGTCGGGCTTCGTCTCGGCGACGAGCGGCAGCACCTGGCTTCCCGTCTGCGTCTGGCCGACGATCTCGAAGCCGCCGTCGTCCTCGAGCGCGCGGCGGATGCCGTCGAGCACGAGCTTGTGGTCGTCCGCAATCACGACGCGCATCGTGGTTGAGTGTTCCACGGGCACCAGACCTGCCCTGCTCGCAGCGGCAGAACACTCCGGAAAGCGGTGTCCGACTTCAGTCGGACACCGCCGACCCGATCGGGGCATGCGATCCCTCGAACGAGGCATTGCGCCTCCCCCGCCGGGGGCACACGGTGAGAGGGAACTGGGGGAACGCCTCGCGTTGACGGGGTGGGGGAACCGACAAGATGGCCGGCGCCCGTGATCGCTTTCCGGGCGCCGGCCGTACCCTCTTCTGCGAGACGAGCTAGGAGCGCGGCCCACGGCGCTACGATCGGGCGCGATGTCCCGCACCGAAGATCGTGGCCTCGCCGCGGCGCTCGACACCTGGCGCGAGCGCTACGCGGCCGCGTCCGAGCGCGAGGGCGAGCTCTTCTCGACGATCTCAGGCGTCGACGTCGAGCCCCTGTACACCGCGGAGAGCATCGAGGCGGACGAGGCGCGGGACCTCGGCGTCCCGGGCGCGTTCCCGTTCACGCGGGGTGTGTATCCGTCGATGTACCGGGGGCGGCTGTGGACGATGCGCCAGTTCGCCGGCTTCGGCACGGCCGAGGAGACGAACGAGCGGTTCCGCTACCTGCTCGACCACGGGCAGACCGGGTTGTCGACCGCCTTCGACATGCCGACGTTGATGGGGTACGACGCCGACCATCCACGGTCGCTCGGTGAAGTCGGTCGGGAGGGCGTCGCCGTCTGCTCGCTCGAGGACGTGGAGATCCTGTTCGCCGGAATCCCGCTCGGCGAGGTGTCGACGTCGATGACGATCAACGCGCCGGCCGCCATCTTGCTTGCGTACTACCTCGTCGTGGGCGAGCAGCAGGGCGTGTCGCGCGACCGCCTCCGCGGAACGATCCAGACGGACATCCTCAAGGAGTACATCGCGCAGAAGGAGTACATCTTCCCGCCCGCTCCATCGATGCGGTTGGTCACCGACATGGTGGAGTTCTGCGCGGCGGAGATGCCGCTCTGGCACCCGATCTCGATCTCGGGGTACCACATCCGGGAGGCCGGGTCGACGGCGGCCCAGGAGCTCGCGTTCACGCTCGCCGACGGTTTCACGTACGTGGAATGGGCACTCGAGCGCGGGCTCGACGTCGATGCGTTCGCGCCGCGGCTCTCCTTCTTCTTCAACGCACACCTCGACTTCTTCGAGGAGATCGCGAAGTACCGCGCGGCCAGGCGGATCTGGGCCCGCGAGTTGCGTGACCGCTTCGGCGCGCGCGACGAGCGCAGCCTGCTGATGCGCTTCCACACGCAGACCGCGGGCGTGTCGCTGACGGCGCAGCAGCCGCGAGGTGAACATCGTGCGCACCGCGATCGAGGCGCTCGCCGCGGTGCTGGGCGGCACGCAGAGCCTGCACACGAACTCGTTCGACGAGGCACTCGCCCTGCCGACCGAGGACGCCGTCCGCCTCGCGCTCCGGACGCAGCAGGTGATCGCACACGAGACCGGCGTGGTGAACACGATCGACCCGCTCGGCGGCGCCTACTACGTCGAGCACCTGACCGACGAGCTCGAGCGACAGGCGTACGAGTACTTCGACCGGATCGCCGGGCTCGGCGGCATGGTCTCCGCTGTCGAGCAGAACTTCCCGCAGCGCGAGATCGCCGAGGCGAGCTTCCGCTACCAGCAGGAGGTCGAGGCCGGCCAGCGGATCGTGGTCGGCGTCAACCGCTACCAGCTCGTCGACGAAGAGCCGCCGCCGCTCCTCCGCATCGACCCGACGCTCGAGGCCAAGCAGATCGCGCGGGTGCAGGCGCTACGAAGCCGGCGTGACACGGTCGCTGTTGAGAGCCGGCTCGCGGCGATCCGCGAGGCCGGGTCGCGTCCCGACGTCAACCTGATGCCGCTCATCGTCGACGCCGCCCGCGACTACGTCACGCTCGGCGAGATCTGCGACGCGCTGCGCGACGTCTGGGGCACCTGGCGCGAGCAACCCGTCTACTGACCGACGGGATCGGTCTCTACGGCGCCCGCGTCTCGCGCAGGCGGTCGAGGTCGAGCCGGTCCTCCGGCCGTGCCGCTGCCCGCTTCATCGCCACGAGCTCGTCGTAACCGGCGAACGGAACCGTGCCTACGCCTGGGAGCTCGATCTGCAGGCAGCCGGCTCTCAGCGCGTCGTAGCTCCTCGAGCCCCGGCACCCACTGCATGACGTCGATGCGGCCGTGGCGCGTACGCAGCGCCCCGTTCCCGCCGCCGCCGAGGCTCGCGGCATCGAACCGGACGGGAAGCTCCACAGGGTCGAGGCCGCCCGACTCCATCGGCTCGGCGCCGATCTCCCGCAACGCCTCGTAGAGGCGTGCGAGGTTGGCTGCGCTCGGCTCGGGTACGACGTCGACGTCTTTCGTGGCGCGCACGTACCCGTGCGCCGCGACCGCGAAACCGCCGATGACGACGAAGTCGGTGTCATGTCGAACGAGCGCGGAGAGGATCGCGTCTGCGTCGAGCTGGTCGACGTCCGACCCGCTCATCGGGCGGCACTGGCTGCTGCGGCGATCCGTGTCGCAGTTCGACTCAACGCGATCGCCTCCATGACACGCCGACTCGGTGTGGAGGTCGCGAGCTCCCGGGCCCGCTCCGAGGTGTGGTCGGGGAACGTGCTCTGCACTCCGGCCGGCGCGTTCCGCTCGGAGCGCAGCTCGAGACGTTCACCGAGCGCGCCGAGCACACGCACGAGCGTGGAGACACTCGGGGAGACCTCGTTCCGTTCGATCCGGCTCAGCTGAGTCTGGCTCGTGCCGGCACGGCGTGCGAGCGTCCGCTGGTCGAGCCCGTGGCGTCGTCGCGCGTCACGAACAAGAGCGCCTGGATCGGCGAACACCTGCATAACACATATATGGTATCAGACGTCTACTGACCGCCCTCAGCCGAGGTCGATCACGTCGCCGTCTGCGACCTGCGTGAGACCCGGCGGGAGAGCGAGCTCGATCGGCCGATGGGTGAGCAGCAGTCGGCGTGCACCCGAGGCCCGGTAGGCCTCGACTGCCTCGTCGGCGGAGAGGTGGCCGCGGATCGTGCCGTCGGCCGACGGGGCGACGAGCGTCGCCTCGCAGAGGAACAGGTCGGCGTCGCGGGCGAGCACGGCGAGCGCGTCGGACGGGCCCGAGTCGCCGGAGTACGCGAGCGTGGCGCCGTTCCCGGAGACACGAAAGCCGTATGTCTCGAGCGTGTAGTGCGGCAGTCGATGCGGCTCTACCTCGAACCCTGCGGCCTCGAACGGGCCGTCGTACTCGAGCACGGTGAACACGCGGTCGAACATGTCCGCGAAACCGAAGCGCTCACCGAACTCCTCGAGGATCTCCCGGCCCCCCTTGTGCACCCACAGGTACGGGAGTCGCTGCGCCGACCCGAACAGGTACATGCTCCCCCACACCCAGGG
This sequence comes from uncultured Actinomycetes bacterium, assembly GCA_963701395.1. GTDB lineage: Bacteria > Actinomycetota > Thermoleophilia > Gaiellales > Gaiellaceae > Gaiella. The sequence goes on along the minus strand of CAVOZU010000010.1, from coordinate 178,804 downwards.
CACGAGGTCGCCCCAGTGGTCGAGGTGGAAGTGCGTGATCGCGATCGCGTCGACCGTCGGCCACGGCTCGCGCTCCCGCAGCCGTGCGAGCACTCCGGGGCCGCAGTCGAGCAACAGCCGGCCCTCGTCGTGCTCGAGCAGGTAGCCGGATTGGGCGCTGCCTGGATCGGGCCACGCGGGTGAGCTGCCGATGACGGTGAGACGCACGCTCCTATACTCCCCTCGTGGATCGCAAGCTTCGTGTGGTCATCGCCAAACCGGGTCTCGACGGGCACGATCGCGGTGCCAAGATCATCGCAAGGGCGCTACGGGACGCAGGCATGGAGGTGATCTATACAGGGTTGCACCAGACACCGGAGCAGATAGTGGAGACAGCGATCCAGGAGGACGCCGACGCGATCGGCATCTCGATTCTCTCCGGCGCGCACATGACGCTCGTGCCGCGCATCCTCGACCTGCTCCGGGCCGGTGACGCGGACGACGTGCTCGTCGTCGTCGGCGGCACGATCCCCGACGAGGACGCCGACGAGCTCAAGACCGCCGGGGTGGCCGAGGTGTTCGGTCCGGGCGCGTCGATGGGCGACATCGTCGACTTCCTCCGCGGGGCACTCGCCGCCGTATGAACCGCGGCTCGGCCCGTCACGCGCCGTAGGGGCGGGACCTGTCCCGCCCGGCTGTTCCGCCCGCCCGGCTGTTCCGCCCGCCCGGCTGCCCGAGCCGGGACGTCAGAAGGGGCGGCTGCCCTCGGGGTACGTGTCCCCCGGCGTCCAGAAGACGTCGCCGTCGTCGTTTGCATCCGTCGGCAGGTCCGCGCTTCGCGGATCGAGGGCGAGCACCGCACCGTCCGGGGTCGTCAGCCGTGCGGCCGCGAGGGCGCCGGGATCGCCCCGCAACGCGTCCGCGGTCACCTTGGCCGTCGCCGTGAACACGGTGACATCGCCTGCACCCGCACGGCTCTGCGCTGCGCGCGCCCGCGCCGAGACGAGCTCCGCGAGGCGCCCGTCGGCGGCCGCCCCCGGGTCGACCGCGAGCGACACGGTCCGCTGGAGTGGCGTCCATCGCCCGCCGGGCCACCACCGCACCTCGGTGGTGCCAAGCGTGAGCCGGTCGCCGGTCAGCGCGACGGGCGTGCCCCGCAGGCCCAGCGAGAAGCGGCTGCCGATCCTGCCGGGGAAGAGCAGTCGTACCGCCTTCTTCAGGAAGGGCAGGGGATTCACGTCGCCGCCGCCGTTCGGATGGACCTCGAAGTGCAGGTGCGGGTTGCCGTCTGCGTCGCCCGAGTCTCCGTTGAGCGCGATCATCTCGCCGGCCGTCACCTTCGCACCGTCCTTCACCGTGTACGCCGTACCGAGATCGCACGCGCCGCGGTTGTCGTTGCGCAGCGTGCGGTCGTTGTTCAGGTGGATGTACAGGTACGTCGTGCCCGACGCGCCGTAGAGGTAGAGCATGCACCCCGCCCGCCACGACGTCGTGTGCCAGCGCACGCGCCCGTCCTCCGCCGCCAGCACCGGCGTGCGACGTACCGCGCCTTCGATGTCGATCCCGGCGTGGCTCCCGTTCGCGCGGGCATCGCCGTAGTTGTTGAACACGGGCACGTCGGAGAGCAGCGGGAAGACGATCCGCGGCACCTTCGCCGCACCGGCGCCCGAAGCTGCGATCGCGAACGCCGCCACGGTCGCGGCGAGGGAAAGGAGGAGAAGGACTCCTCGGGCTGTCGTCCGGTGGCCGATCATGCTCCGGTTCGCGCTCGAAGGGCACGACCCTAGCAAAGGGGATCGTGCGACAGGCTCCCGAGCCGCGGGTCGGGAAGTGCGTCGCCGCCGGTCGCAGCGTGGTTAGAGTCCACGCCGTGAAGATCGTCGTGTGCGTGAAGCAGGTGCCGGACGCGACCGCCTCCAAGCGGATCGATCCGGCCTCCAACCGCCTCGACCGCACCGGCGAAGCCGCGCTCAACACCACCGACCTCAACGCGGTGGAGGAAGCGCTCCGCCTGAAAGACGCGCACGGCGGGGAGATCGTCGTGCTCTCGCTCGGTCCGGAGAAGGCAATGGAGTCGCTGCGCAAGGCGCTCGCCATGGGGGCTGATCGAGCGGTTCTCGTCACCGACGAGGCTGCTGCCGGATCCGACCTCGTCGCCACCTCGCACGTGCTCGCCAAGGCGCTCGAGCGAGAGGAGGCAGACCTCGTGCTCTTCGGCCAGCAGTCGGGCGACGCGGACGGTGCCGTGCTCTGGGCGGCCGTCGCAGACCGGCTGCGACTTCCGGTCATCTCACAGGCGGCCGAGCTCACGGTCGACGGCTCCTCGATCACCGGGAAGCGGCAGACCGAGTTCGGCTACGACGTGATCCGAGCTCCGCTGCCGGCGGTCGTCGCAGTCTCCGACGCGATCAACGAGCCGCGCTATCCGAGCCTGAAGGGGATCATGTCCGCCAAGTCCAAGCCGCAGGAGACGCTGGGCCTCGCCGACCTCGGTGTCGACCCGTCCCTCGCGGGCGAAGCGGGATCGCGGACGACGGTGCTCGCGCTCGCGCCGCCCTCGGCCAAGAGCGGTCAGGTGAAGCTCGAGGACGACGGCACCGCGGCCGAGAAGATCGTCGAGTACCTCGCCGGGAAGAGGCTGATCTAGAACCATGAAGAGCCTCGTCTTCCTGGAGCACGCCGACGGCGCCCTCACGAAGGGGTCGCTCGGCGTGCTCGGCAAGGCTGCCGCGTTGGGCGAGGCCGCGGGCGTCGTGCTCGGTTCCGGGATCGGCGACGTCGCCGCCACCGCGGGTGCCTACGGCGCGGCGACCGTCTACGTCGTCGACGACCCGGCGCTCGCCGTTCCGCTGCCGCAGCCACGGGTCGATGCGCTCGAGGCGGTGTTCCGCCACGCCGGAGCCGACAACATCCTCTTCGCCTCGTCGGTGCTCGCCGCCGACGTCGCCGCCGGGCTCGCCGCCCGTCTCGACGCCGGTCTCAACTGGGACGTCACCGACCTCACCGTCGACGGCGACGCGCTCGTCGCCAAGCGTCCGGCGCTCGGCGACACCGTGCTCGTCGACGCAGGCTGGACGAGCACGCCACGCCTCGCGCTCGTCCGCTCCGGCACCTTCGACCCGGTCGAGAGCGGCGGAAGCGCCAGCGTCGAGCCTGTGACCGCCGAGTTCCAGGACTTCTCGACGCGGGCGGAGCTCGTCGAGCAGCTGCAGGAGGCGGCAGTCGGGCCCTCGATCGAGGACGCCGACGTGATCGTCGCCGGCGGCCGCGGGCTCGGAGCGCCCGAGGGCTTTGCCCTGTGCGAGGAGCTTGCCGCCGCGCTCGGCGGCGCCGTGGCCGCCACACGTGCGGTCGTCGACGCCGGGTGGTACCCCTACGCGACGCAGGTGGGGCAGACCGGCAAGACCGTCGCGCCGCGGCTCTACGTTGCGCTCGGCATCTCCGGCGCCATCCAGCACAAGGTCGGCATGCAGGGATCCGGTGTGATCGTTGCGGTGAACAAGGATCCGAACGCGCCGATCTTCGACTTCGCGGATCTGGGCGTCGTCGGCGACCTGCACGCGATCGTGCCCAAGCTGACCGAGCTCGTCCGCGCGCACAAGGGGTAACGGTGGCTGCGGTCAGGCCGACCGACTTCCCGCCGCCCTTCCAGACGTCCGAGGCGATCGCTCCTCCGACGGATGCTCCCGACGAGCGCATCGACGTCGGCGTCCTCGTCGTTGGCGGCGGCCCCGGCGGGCTCGCCTGCGCCGTCCGCCTGGGGCAGCTCCTGGAGGAGCACCCCGACGTGCGGGAGCGGCTCGGCGACGTCCCGGTCGCGGTGCTCGAGAAGGGCAAGCAGCCGGGCTCGCACCTCCTCTCCGGTGCCGTCGTCAACCCGCGAGCTCTCCGGCGGCTGTTCCGCGGACGGCCCGAGCTCGAGTCGATTCCCACCTACGGAAGCGTCGAGGGCGAGGCCGTCTACCTGCTCACCTCCGGACGCGCCCTGCGCATCCCGCCGCCGCCGACGATGCGCAACCACGGCAACTGGATCGTCTCGCTGTCGCGCCTCGGTCGTTTCCTCGGTGAACAGGCCGAGGTCGGCGGGGCGATGATCCTGCCCGAGACGACCGGCGTGAAGCTGCTGTTGGAGCACGGGCGGGTCGTCGGTGTGCGGACGGGCGACAAGGGCCAGGGCCGGGAGGGAGAACCGCTCGGCAACTACGAGCCCGGCGTCGACGTCACGGCAAAGGTGACGGTGCTCGCCGAGGGCACGGCCGGGCACCTCACCGGGGCAGCGATCGACCACTTCGGGCTGCAGGGTCGCAACCCGCAGGTCTGGGCGCTCGGTGTGAAGGAGGTCTGGAGGGTTCAACGGCCCCTGCGCCGGATCGTGCACACGATGGGGTGGCCGTTGCGCAAGCGCGCCCGCTACGGCGAGTTCGGCGGTTCGTGGATCTACCCGATGGGCTCCGATCACGTCTCGATCGGCTTCGTCGTCGGGCTCGAGTATCGCGACGTCGAGCTGTCGGCGCACGACCTCCTGCAGCAGTTCAAGACACACCGGCTCGTGCGCAGGATCCTCGAAGGCGGCGAGCGTGTCGCGTGGGGCGCCAAGACGATCACCGAGGGCGGCCAGCTCGCGATGCCCTCCCGTCTCAACGCGCCCGGGTTGTTGCTCGTCGGCGAGAGCGCCGGCCTCGTGAACGTGCCGCGACTCAAGGGCGTGCACTACGCGATCGAGTCGGGGAAGCTCGCGGCCGAGTCGGCGTTCAGGGCACTGCAAGCGGGAGAGACGCACACGCGCGTCGGGGCGTTCGACTCGTACGACGCCGCGATCCGTGACAGCTACCTGTGGCCGGACCTGACTTCGGTGCGGAACATGCGGCAGGTGTTCGACAAGGGTTTCTTCATGGGCGGTGCGTTGGCGAGCGCGATGACGGTGACGAAGGGGAAGCTGCCCCCGAAGGACTTCGGGAACGAGCCGAACGCGTCTCACGAGCTGATCCGCACCGGGCGGGCCGCGCAGTATCCGGTCGCAGACGGCGAGCTCACCTTCGACAAGCTCTCGTCGGTCTTCGCCTCCGGCAACCGCACGCGCGACGACCAGCCGAACCACGTACGCGTCGAGCGCAACGTCCCACGCGACCTCGCGGAGATGTGGGCGTGGATGTGCCCCGCGCAGGTCTACGAGGTCGGCGAGGAAGACGGCGACGGGACCGTCAGCGTCAACCTCACACCGTCGAACTGCGTCCAGTGCGGTGCGATCAGCGCCAAGGGCGGCCGGCTCACGCCTCCCGAGGGTGGCTCCGGGCCCGAGTACACGCTGACCTGAGCGGTGAGGCGACAGCCGTGTCCGACTGAAGTCGGACACGAACGGGGGGCCCCGGTGTCGGACTTCAGTCCGACACCGCTGTTCCGTTGTCTGCGCTGCCTCCGTCCCTACACTGCCGCGATGCGGGTGGTCGTGGTCGGCGGTGGCATCCTCGGCCTCGCCACGGCGCGGGAGCTCCTGCTCCGCGAGCCCGGGCGGGAGGTGGTCGTCCTCGAGAAGGAGCCCGCCGTCGGGCTCCATCAGACCGGCCGCTCGAGCGGCGTCGTGCACCGCGGCCTGTACTACGAGCCCGGCTCACTGAAGGCCCGCCTCTGCGTTGCGGGCGCGGCGGCGCTGCTCCGCTACTGCGACGAGCGGGCGATCGACATCCTGCGCTGCGGCAAGGTGGTCGTTGCAACGACCCCGGAGGAGCTCCCACGGCTCGACGAGCTCGAGCGCCGCGGCGCGGCGAACGGCGTCCCGGGTCTCGAGCGGGTCGGGCCTGAACGTCTGCGCGAGCTCGAGCCGCACGCCGCGGGTCTCGCCGCGCTCCACTCGCCGGAGACGGCCGTCGTGGACTTTGGAGCCGTCGCGAAGGCGCTTGCCGGGGACGTCGCGGGTGCAGGCGGCGACGTCCGTACGGGCCAAGAGGTGATCGGTTTCGAGCGGCGGGCGAGGTCGGTCGTCGTTCGGGGGCCCGGTGACGGTCTCGAGGCGGACAGGGTCGTCGTGTGCGCCGGTCTGCAGGCAGACAGGCTGGCAGCGCTCTCCGGCGGCGCGCGCGAGCCGCGGATCGTTCCCTTTCGCGGCGACTACCTGCTACTTCGGCCGGAGGCCCGGCGGCTCGTGCGAGGCCTGCTGTACCCCGTGCCCGACCCGGCGTTCCCGTTCCTCGGCGTGCATACGACGGTGCGCCCGGACGGTGAGGTGTGGCTCGGCCCGAACGCGGTGCTCGCGCTGGCCCGTGAGCGGTACGGTCGCTGGAGCCTGCGGCCGCGCGACGCGTGGGATGCTCTGTCGGCGCCCGGCCTGCGCCGGCTCGCGGCCCGCCACTGGCGCGCCGGTGTCGGCGAGGTCGCGCGCGACCACAGCGTCCGCCTGCTCGTGGCGGAGGCGCGGAAGCTCCTCCCAGAGTTGGAGACGGCGCACGTGCGGCGTGGTCCGTCCGGCATCCGCGCCCAGGCGCTCTCGCCGGACGGCAGCCTCGTGGACGACTTCGTCTTCGACGGCGACGATCGCGTGCTCCACGTCCGTAACGCGCCGTCCCCGGGCGCGACGTCGGCGCTGGCGATCGCGGGCGAGATCGCCGACCGGGCCGAGCGCGCCTGGGCCTGAGTCGGGGCCCGCGCGGCTCCGCCGTCACGGCGCGCGCGCCGCGCTCCACGCGTCGGCCATGGCGACTCGTTGTGCCAGGGTCGGGTGCGATTCGAGCAGGACATATGACCACGTCGCCGGCTCGGGGTCGCCCAGCCCGGTCTCGGCGAAGCCCACGAACAGCTCGCGTGCCCCCTCCGGGTCGTGCGTCGACTGCAGCGCCTTCCAGTCGGCCTCGGCTTCCATGCCACGGCTGATCCAGGCCTGCGCGGGCCCGACCGCCAACTGGTAGACGGCGACGACCAGCAGCGCGACCGGGACCGCTTCGGGCCGGCCGATCCCACCTCGGCGGCGTGTCAGCCGCATCACCAGCCACGCACCTGGTACGGCGAACAGCGCGAACCAGGCGATCCCCTTCGGCAGGTGGTCGCTCGAGTGGTGAGCGAGCTCGTGGGCGACGACCACGCGTTCCGCCCCGTCGCTGAAGCGGCCGTCGAGGAGGGTGTCCCAGAGCACGACCGTGCGGGTGCCACCGAGTCCGGTGGCGTACGCGTTCGCCTGGCTCGTCGTGCCGCTCACGCTCTCGACACGCAGCGGGATCTCGGGCAAGCCTTGATCGCGCTCGGCGGCGCGAGCGGCCGCGACGAGCTGTGGGTCGTCGAGCGGCGACGTCGTCGCGAGCCACGGCGAGACGACGACGAACAGCGTCGCGATCGCGACGAACACAGCCGCCCCTGGCAGCCACCAGCGCTCGCCGAGCCACCGGGCGAGCGCCATCACGATCAGGAGCGCCAGGGAGATCGAGAGGAAGGCCGCGCCGAGCTCGAGCCAGTCCCCGAACACCCACTCGACGTATCCGACCTCGGTCGTCCCGTAGCGGCGCTGCCACCACACCGCCGCCAGCCCGAACGGGATCTCGACGAGCCAGACGATCCCGAGCCCGAGCATGCCCAGCAACATCCCCGTGCCGATCGGCCCGGCGGCCGACTCGCGTACGAGGACAGCGCCGCGCCGGGCATAGAGCCAGAGGACCAGCAGCAGCGCCACCTGGGCGAGCACCCAGTCGGCGAGCAGGAACCGCTCGTAGCGCTCGGCGCGGTCGACGAGCCCTGCTCCGAAGACGGCGTCGACGTCGACCCGCGGCAGGCGCAGACCAGCGGGTACGGCGTCGTCGAGCAGCAGGGTGGCGCACGCGAGCCAGAGCGCGATTCCGCCGGCCCACGCGACCGCGCGCACAGCGCTCAGGCGGTCGCCTCGTCAGGAGCCATGGCGGGGAGCGCCGGAGCTGCGTACGGGTAACGATCCGTGACGAGCACGAGATACGCGCTCGTCTGCGCCGAGTAGCGAACACCGACCGCGCCGAGATTGCGAAGCCCGCCCGGCATGCGGCCTGTCACGAGCGAGGCGAACCAGCCGAGGAACGCGACGGCGAGCAGTGCGGTGCCGTACGCCGCCGAGACGACGATCGCCGGGACGGCGAGCAAACCGCGGAACAGGATCGACAGCCGCCGCTGCTTGCCCGCCGGTTCGATCACGATGTCGATCGGGTACGAGACGCCCGTGAACCCCGGGAACGGCCCGCCGACCAGGTAGCCGAAGGCCGTGACGTGCGCCGCGTAGCGGATCCACGCCCCGAAGAACCGCCCGAGCGGCACGGGGAGTCGCCCGAGCACGAGGGCGACGAGCCACGCAAACGGCAGCAGGGCGAGGACGACGAGCGACCAGAGCACGATCCAGACGACATGCGGCAGCGTGAGCAGGAGACGGAAGAAGACCGTGAGCCGGGAGCGCGAGAGCGGGTCCGCCACCTCGATACGTACCGGATGATCGGGCAATTCGGACTCCGGGTGGACGACCGACGGGTCGGCATTCGGATAGCGGTCGGTGAGCAGGAGGAGATAGCCGCCCGTCTGGGCGCCGTACCCGACGGCGTACCCAGCGAGGTCGCGGAGACCCTGTGGCATGCGGCCGAGGACGAGCGCGGCGAACCAGCCGAGCACGGCGGCCGTGGCGCCGACACCCACGTAGAGCGAGCCCGACCCGCCGCCGCCGAAGCTCGCCAGGTTCCCGGCGACGATCATCGCCGGGAACGCGAGCAGCAGGCGGAAGGCAACGCTCCAGCGCCCCTGCCGCGCCGGTGGCGCGATCTCGACGTCGACGGCGTATCCCGGTCTCCCGGCGAATCCCGGAAACCGATTCGCGGCGATGAACAGGTATGCCGTGACGTGGGCGGCGTAGCGAACGTAGGAGGCCAGGAAGTCGTGGAAGACCCGCGGCAGCCGCCCGTCGAAGAGCGCGACGAGCCACGCGGGGAAGGCGACGACCCAGGCTGCGATCGTCCAGAGGGCGAGCCAGACGAGGTGGGGGAGGACGAGTAGCAGCCGGAAGAAGACGGTGAGCCGCGAGCGGCGGAGGTCGTCGGTGACGATCAGGCGGATCGGGTTGGGCGTCGGTGCCTCGGGCTGTGGGTCAGTCGTCTCCACCTGCGCATTGTGCAGGTGCGTCGCGCGGGCAGGTCCCGCCCGTACGACGGTGCCGGCGTTGTCGCGGGCGGGACAGGTCCCGCCCCTACTACGCTCCCTGGGTGACGGGCCTGCCTGTGACGCCGGACGACGTCGGACGCGCCGCGGAGATCATCCGCGGGCGGCTCCATCGGACGCCCGTGTTCAGTGCCCGCTCGCTCCGCGACGGGCTCACGCTCAAGGCGGAGCTCTTCCAGCGCACTGGCTCCTTCAAGCCGCGCGGCGTCCTCACCAATCTCTCCGCGCTCGACGCCGACGATCGCGCGCGAGGCGTGATCTCGGTCTCCGCGGGGAACCACGCCCAGGCGCTCGCCTGGGGTGCGGCCCAGGAGGGCATCGACGCCCTGCTCGTGATGTGGCGCGACGCGAGCGCCGCCAAGGTCGCTGCCACGCGGGCGTACGGCGCCTCCGTCGATCTCGAGGCCGCGGCGCCCGCCGAGGCGTTCGCCCGGCTCCATGAGCTGATCGAAGCGACCGGGCGCGTGTTCGTCCACCCCTTCGACTCCCCGCTCACGATCGCGGGGCAGGGCACCGTGGGGCGGGAGATCCTCGAGGACGTCGAGCAGGTCGACACCGTCGTCGTGCCGTGCGGTGGCGGCGGCCTCGTGTCCGGTATCGCCGTCGCACTCGCGGGCAGCGGTGTGCGCGTCGTCGCCGTCGAGCCGGAGACGTCGACGGCGCTGCGTGAAGGGCTCGCTGCCGGAGCTCCGGTGCCGGTGACACCGACGTCGATCGCCGACGCCCTCTCGGCGCCGTTCGCAGGCGAGCACACGGTGAGGGTCTGCGCGGCGCACGGCGTGGAGGTGGTCACGGTCTCCGACGACGAGATCCGCGAAGCGTTCCGCACGCTGTACGCGCGGGCCAAGCTGGCGGTCGAGCCAGGCGCCGCAGCGTCGCTGGCCGCCGTGCTCGCCGGCAGGGTCGACGGCGAGCACATCGTCGCCGTCGTCTCCGGCGGCAACGTCACGGCGGAGATCGCCTCTGGTATCCTGGCCGGTCGATGAAGGCCGAGATCCATCCGGAGTATGTCGCCGCGCACGTCACGTGCTCGTGCGGGAACGAGTTCTGGACCCGTTCCACGAAGGCAGACCTCCACGTCGAGATCTGCTCGGCCTGTCACCCGTTCTACACGGGCAAGCAGAAGCTCCTCGACTCGGGTGGTCGGGTCGAGCGCTTCCAGCGGCGGCTCGAGAAGGCCGCACCGCGCACCGGCTAGCGGCATCGTCTCTCGCGTGAACTGCGATCGCAGCCCGGCCCCGTCCGGCGTGTGGGGCGCCAAAGGCAGCACATGAGCACGAGCTACGGCGGCCAAGCCGTCCTCGAAGGCGTGATGATGCGTGGCCCGTCGTGCTGGGCCGTCGCCATCCGCACGCAGTCCGGCGAGATCGAGGAGGTCGTGCGCACGATCCGCTCCCCGATGGAGCGCCATCGGATCTGGCGCCTCCCGGTGATCCGCGGCGTGATCGCGCTCGGCGAATCGCTCGCCATCGGCTTCCGTGCACTCGCCATCTCCGCGAACTACGCCTCGCAGACCGAGGACGAGGACGGGGTGGTGAAGACCGAGATCACGCGCGGCCAGATCCTGTTCTCGTTCGCGATCGCGATCGGCTTCGCGTTGATGCTGTTCAAGGTCGGCCCCGCGCTCGTCACGAGTTGGCTGCCCGTCGATGACACGGCGTGGTTCGTGATCGTCGAGGGCGGAATCCGCGTCGCGGTCTTCATCGCCTACATCGCGCTGATCGGGCTGATCCCCGATCTGAAGCGGGTCTTCCAGTACCACGCCGCCGAGCACAAGGCGATCAACGCACTCGAGGCAGGCTCCGAGCTCACGCCGGCGAACGTGCAGAGATTCAGTTTGATCCACCCACGTTGCGGAACTGCTTTTTTGCTCTGGGTCATGGTGATCGGGATCTTCGTCTTCGCGTTCGTCGGGCGGCCGCCGCTGCCGTGGCTGATCGCGAGCCGCGTGCTGCTGCTGCCGGTGATCGCCGGCCTTGCGTACGAGCTGATCCGATTCGCCGGCAAGCATCAGTCGCACCGCGTGCTCATGTGGCTGCTCGCGCCCGGGTTGTGGCTGCAACGCCTGACGACACGGCAGCCGTCGCTCGATCAGATCGAGGTATCGATCCGTGCGCTCAGCGAGGTGCGCCGTCTCGAGGCCGAGGAGTCGGACGAGCGCAGGCAGCTGGAGCGGCGTGTCGAGGTGATGGCGTGAACAGGCAGGGAGAGGAGAGCTGAGATGCCGAGAATCGTGCGCGAAGCAGACGCGACGTGGGAGGGCTCGGTTGCCCGCGGCACGGGAACGGTGACCGCGTCGAGCTCGGGTGCGTTCGGCCCGTTGCCGGTGACCCTGGCCTCACGGATCGCCGAGCCCGGCGGCAAGACGAGCCCGGAGGAGCTGCTCGCGGCAGCTCATGCCTCGTGTTTCATCACCTCGCTGGGCAGCGAGCTGGCCCGGGTGGGCGCGCCGCCGGAACGGATGACCGTTCGCTGCGTGGTCACGATGGACGAGATCGAGGGGCAAGGGCACCAGATCGTCGGCTCGGCGATCGAGGCAACCGCGGTCGTCGGTGACGTTGGGAGCGAGGACTTCGACAAGGCGGTCACGGCCGCCGACGATGGCTGCCCGTTCTCCAGCCTGCTCAAGCGGTCGGGGGCGGACGTCACCGTCCACGTGACCCGCGCCTGATCGATCGCGTCGTGCACGCAGCCGTGTGAGCTCCGCTCGCGGCCCCGATGCCCACAGCGAGTAGCGTGAAGAACGGAACTCGATGATTGGAGGCGTGAGGCATGGCGACAGAGCGCACGGCACAGGTGACCTGGCAGGGAGACCTGCTCTCGGGTGTTGGGACGGTGCACGTTGTCGGTAGCGGCGCCTTCGGGCCGCTCGACGTCTCGTGGCCGTCGCGGGCCGAGGAGCCCGACGGCCGGACGAGCCCCGAGGAGCTGATCGCTGCAGCGTGGGCGTCGTGTTACTCGATGGCGCTGTCGCACGGTCTCGCGCAGGGCGGGACGCCGCCCGACCGCCTCGACACCTCGGTGACCGTCACCTTTCAGCCGGGCGAGGGAATCATCCGCGGGGCGATCACGGTGCGCGCCGCCGTTCCGGGCATCGGCGACTCGGCATTCGCCGACGCTGCAGCGGCGGCCAAGGTCGGGTGCCCCGTGTCGAAGGCGATGACCGGCGTGCCAGAAGTGACTCTCGACGCGGCTCTCGCCTGAGAGCCGTCTCCGGGCTCGGCGCGCCGGACCCCTACAATCGCGCCGTGGCAACGATCGACTTGCTGGTCGAGGAGTTGGAGCGATCCTTCGGCGAGCTCCAGGAGCGGATGGCGGATCCGGCCATCTATGCAGACAGGCGCGAGGCTGCGGATCTAGGCCGACGTCTCAAGGAGCTCGAGCTGGCGCACCGCCTGGGACAGGAGTGGCGCGGCGCGGCGGAGGACGTTGAGGCGGCGCGCGCGGACCCCGACCTCCGCGAGCTGGTGCCCGAGGCCGAGGAACGGCTCGCACGCCTGGAGGAGGAGTTGCGCCTTGCCCTCGTGGAGCGCGACCCCGCCGACGCGAAGGACGTGATCGTCGAGGTGCGCCAGGGAGTCGGCGGCGACGAGGCGGCGCTCTGGGCGGCCGACATCGCGCGCATGCTGACCCGCTACGCCGAACGCCGCGGGTTCCGCACCGAGACGCTGTCAGCGAGCGAGAGCGACGCCGGCGGTGTCAAGGAAGTCGTGTTCGCGATCAAGGGTGACGGTGCGTACTCCGTGTTCAAGTGGGAGGGGGGAACGCACCGCGTGCAACGTGTGCCCGAGACCGAATCGCAAGGGCGGATCCATACGTCGACCGCCACCGTGGCCGTGATGCCGGAGGTCGAAGAGGTCGAAGTCGAGATCGAGGACAAGGATCTGAAGATCGACGTCTACCGCTCCACCGGGCCGGGTGGGCAGAGCGTCAACACGACCGACTCGGCGGTTCGCATCACGCACGTGCCGACCGGCATCGTCGTCGCCATGCAGGACGAGAAGTCGCAGCTCCAGAACCGCCAGAAGGCGATGCGCGTCCTCCGCGCGCGCCTCTACGAGGCAGAGCGGGATCGCCAGCAGGCCGAGGTCGCGGCGGCCCGGAAGGCCCAGGTCGGCACCGGCGAGCGGGCAGAGAAGATCCGTACGTACAACTTCCCGGAGAACCGCCTCACGGACCACCGGATCAAGCTGACGGTGCATCGCCTCGACCAGATCCTCCAGGGTGATCTGGAGGAGTACACGGCGGCGCTGCAGGCCGAGGAGCGTCGCCGGGCGCTCGAAGTCGCCACGATCTGATCCTCGTGACTGATCGTCACAGGGAGCTCGACGGCGAGCGGCTCGCGATCGGGGACGTCCTCCGGCGATCGACCGACTTCCTGGCGGAGCGTGGATGCGAGGCTCCACGCCTCGACGCCGAGCGACTCGTCGGACGAGTGCTCGGCATGGAGCGGATCGAGCTGTACATGCACCTCGACCGTCCGTTGACCGAGCCCGAGGTCGCAGCGGCACGCGAGCTCGTCACACGGCGGGGCCGTCGAGAGCCGCTCCAGTACGTTCTTGGGGAGTGGGGGTTTCGCCGGCTGACGCTCGCCGTCGATCGGCGCGCGCTGATCCCGCGACCGGAGACGGAGATCGTCGTCGAACGATGCCTTGCGCTGCTCGAAGGGACCGCAGCGCCCCGCGTGCTCGACGTCGGCACGGGTTCCGGAGCGATCGCGCTCGCGATCGCCGACGAGCACCCGGGCGCCGCTGTCACCGGGATCGACGCGTCGGGAGAGGCACTGGTGCTCGCTCGTGAGAACGCGGAGCGCACGAGCCTCGCGATCGAGCTCGCACGACACGACCTGTTCGACGGGTTGCCGCCTGGGCCGTGGGATCTCGTCGTCGCGAACCCGCCGTACGTCGACGTCGAGGAGATCGACGGCCTGGCGCCTGAAGTGGTGGAGTGGGAGCCGCACTCCGCGCTCGTCGAGGTGGGTCACACCGAGGCCCTGGTGCGTAGCGCTGCGGGGGTGCTCCGCCCACGCGGCGCGCTCGTGCTCGAGATCCACGGCGAGCGTGCCGCGGAGGTCGCGTCGTTGCTCGACAGCCACGGCTTCGGCGAGGTCGCCGTCACCCCGGATCTGAGCGGGCGGGACAGGGTCGTCGAGGGACATGTCTACAATAGATGATTGATATGACTACATCTGAAAGCGAAAATGACTACATGCGGGTCGGCGTCCGCGAGCTCAAGGCAAACCTCTCTGCGTACCTCGACCGTGCTGCCTCGGGCGCGACGATCATCGTTACCGATCGCGGGCGACCCAAGGTCGAGATCCGCGCGCTGGGTGTCGAGCGACGCATCGCGGAGGGCATGCGAGCGGGATGGATCAGTCCGGCCGCGAAGCCCGGTCGACCCCCGCTGCCGGCGTCCCGCTTCAAGGGCAGGATCACGATCTCGGAGGCGATGGCTGAGGATCACGGCACGTGACGCTCTACGTCGACGCAAGCGCGTTCCTGAAACTTCACATCGACGAACCGGACAGTGACCTCGCCGCAATGATCCTGAGCGGCGATCCTCACTGGCTGACCGGTCGACACACACGTGTCGAAGTGCGTCGAAACCTGGCGCGCGTGCTCCCGCCAGGGCACTTGAACGCAGCACGCGAGAGCTTCGCGGCTCAATGGGCGCGCGTCCGCGTCATCGAGCTCGACGAGACCGTGTGCGAACGCGCAGCGCACCTGGCCGAGGCGACCGGTGCGCGCACACTCGACGCGCTCCACCTCGGGGCCGCAGACGTGACAGTCGGCGCAGAGGCACCTGTCGTCACGTTCGATCGCGGGCTGGCGGCGGCTGCTCGGTCGCTCGGGTGGCGCGTGCTCCCCGCATGACCGACGTCGCCAGGGCGGCCGAGGCGATTCGGGCGGGCGAGCTGGTCGTGCTCCCGACCGATACGGTCTACGGCCTCGCGTGCGCCGCGTCGCTCGAGGGGTCGGCGCGAAGCCTCTATGCGCTCAAGGGCCGGCCGGGAATCCAACCCACGGCAATCCTCGCGGCGGGCGCCGACGAGCTGCTCCACGCCGTGCCGGAGCTGCGCGGGCGCGTCGAGGAGATCGTCCACGCGCTGCTCCCCGGGCCGTACACGCTGGTCCTACCCAATCCGGCCCGCCGCTTCCCCTGGTTGAACGCGGAGCGACCCGACGCGATCGGCGTGCGCGTGCCCCTGCTGCCGGCGCTCACCCAGGCCGTGCTCGCAACGGTCGGTGTCGTTGCCGCCACGAGCGCCAACCTCGCCGGAGGGGCGGACCCGCGCCGGCTCGCCGACGTTCCGGGCGAGATCCTGGAGGGCATCGCAGTGGCCCTCGACGCCGGCGACCTGCCCGGTGTCCCGTCCACCGTGATCGATCTCACCGGGCCCGAGCCCGTGATCCTGCGCGAGGGCGCTGTGCCGAGCGCCGAGGCGATGGCCAGCGCGACCGGCCAACCCCGGCACGTGCCGCCGCACACGGACACAGTTTCTTAACGACGACTGGGTATCGTCAGTCTTGTGAACGCCATCCGCGTAGCCGTCGGGCTCGCGACCGTGGCGATCCTCGCCGGATCGGCGCTTGCCGCGACCCGCTCTCAGCCGGTTGCCCGCACCGGGCCGGTCACCTCGGTGAGCGGGACGTCAGCGACCTTGACGGGCACGGTGAATCCGGGCGGCGAGCACACGACCTGGAGGTTCGAGTACGGGAAGACGACGTCGTACGGATCCCAGACCGGCTCGCAGAGCGCGGGCAACGGGACGGCCGACGTCGACGTCGCCACTCAGGTCACCGGGCTGCAGCCTGGGACCACGTACCACTACCGTCTCCGGGCGACGAACGACGACGGCACGGACACCGGATCCGACGGCGTCTTCGTGACGACGGGTGCCGATCCAGTCGCGACGACCGGCTCGGCCACCGGGATCGGTCCCAGGCATGCAACCCTCAACGGCACCGTCGATCCCAACGGTCAGCCGACGACGTACTACTTCGAGTACGGCTCGAGTGCGTCGTACGGAAAGAAGACCGCGAGTGAGAGCGCCGGCTCCGGAACGAGCGCGAAGAGCGTCACCGCGTTCATCACGGGTCTGACGCCGGGCAAGACGTACCACTTCCGCCTCGTCGCCAAGAATGCGTCGGGACGCAGCAACGGCGCCGACGAGGTGTTCTCCGCCGACCCGGGGCCCGACGCGACGACGGAGGAGCCGACCGAGGTGACGTCATCGTCGGCCGTTCTCCGTGGCACCGTCGACGCGAACGGTCGCGGCACCACCTACTACTTCGAGTACGGGCGCAAGACGTCGTACGGATCGCGGACGCCGAAGACCAGCGCCGGCTCGGGTCAGGATCCGGTTACCGTCTCCCATCGCATCACGGGGCTGCGCACCGATCGCACCTATCACTTCCGTCTCGTGGCTCAAAACGAGGCAGGAACGGCGAAGGGCAAGGACAGGAGCTTCAAGACGACGACCGGGCCGGCCGTCGAGACGGGCCCCGTCACCGATGTCTCCGCGACCACGGCCAACGTAACCGCGGTCGTCGTTCCGGGCGGACGCTCCACGACCGTCTGGATCGAGTATGGGACGAGCACGCGCTACAGCTCGAGCACGGTGCGTCAGAGCGCCGGGTCTGGCTTCGAGCCGGTCAGCGCCGGTTTCACGCTGACCGGGCTTCGTGCCGGCGTGACCTACCACTACCGGGCACGGGCGTCGAACTCGTCGGGCCGGAGCGATGGTCGCGACGCGACCTTCCGGACACCCGGCGGGCTCCCGCAGGCGGCCACCTCGCGCGTGACGGGCGTCGGGCCGTTCTCTGCCCGCATCACCGGGTCGGTCAACCCGGGCGGCCTGCCCACGACCGCGTACTTCGAATTCGGGCGGTCTCGTGCCTACGGCCAGCGCACGCCGAACATCCACCTCAGCGGCACGGCGACGCGCGCGGTTTCAGCACGCCTCACTCGGCTTCAGCCCGGGCGCCGCTACTACTACCGCCTGGTCGCGGTGAGCGCGGCCGGCACGTCGGTCGGGCGCGGCGCTTCGTTCGGCACACCACCGCTTCCCCGTGACGCGCGAGGGCGCGTCGTCAAGTGCACGATCGTCGGGACGCAGTGGCCCGACGTGCTCCGCGGCACGAACGGCCGCGACGTCATCTGCGGCTTCGGCGGCAACGATCGCATCGTCGGCCGCGGCGGCAACGACATCGTGTATGCAGGCCCCGGAGACGATCGCGTCGACGCGGGCGCGGGCAACGACGTCGTCTACGGCGGGTCGGATCGCGACCACCTCGTCGGTGGCCCCGGCAACGACCGCCTGGAGGGTGACAGGGGCGCGGACCGTCTCTTCGGGAACGCGGGCAACGACCGGCTGGTCGGCGGCCCCGGGCGCGACTCCCTGATCGGGGGAACCGGACGCGACACGCTGCTCGGCGGCACCGAGGCCGACACGATCTTCGCGCGTGACGGGCGCGCCGACGTCGTCGACGGTGGCCGCGGCACCGACACGGCGACGCTCGACCGGAGACTCGACCGTTTCGCCTCGGTCGAGCGGAAACGCTTCTAGCCTGCTGGCCGCACCCGGGCGTTCGAGTAGCATCGCGCCCGTGACCGTGGTCGACGACCGGACCGTGGACGGGCTCCGATCGGCCGGGCTTTCCGACACCGATCCCGAGATCGCGGCGCTGCTCGGGCGAGAGCTCGACCGGCAGCGCAGCCAGATCGAGCTGATCGCGTCCGAGAACTTCACGTGGCCGTCGGTCCTCGAGGCCGTGGGCAGCGTGCCCACGAACAAGTACGCCGAGGGGTATCCGGGGCGGCGCTACTACGGCGGCTGCGAAGTCGTGGACGAGATCGAGCAGCTCGCCATCGACCGAGCGAAGGCGCTGTTCGGCGCCGAGCATGCGAACGTGCAGCCGCACGCAGGGTCACAGGCGAACATCGCCGCCTACCTGGCGTTGCTGCAACCCGGCGACACGATGCTCTCCCTCCGGCTCGACCACGGCGGGCATCTGAGTCACGGCCTCAAGGTCAACTTCTCGGGGCGCCTGTACACGATCCAGCACTACGGTGTCTCCCGCGGGACCAGCCTCGTCGACTACGGCGACGTCCTGGAGCTCGCCAAGAAGCACCGGCCCCGGCTCATCGTCTGCGGTGGCTCCGCCTACCCACGCACCGTCGAGACGTGGGAGTTCCGCCGCATCGCCGACGAGGTCGACGCGATCCTGATGTGCGACATGGCGCACTTCGCCGGTCTCGTCGCCGCCGGCCTGCACCCGAACCCCGTCGAGCACTGCGACGTCGTCACGTCGACGACGCACAAGACGCTGGCCGGACCGCGGGCGGGCTTCATTCTCTGCCGCGAGGAGCATGCCCAGGCGATCGACCGGGCGGTGTTTCCGGGCTCGCAGGGTGGACCGCTGGAGCATGCAATCGCCGCCAAGGCAACGTGCTTCCATATCGCGCAGACCGAGGCGTTTCGCGATTACCAGCGATCCGTCCGGGCAAATGCGGACGCGCTCGCCGACGAGCTCGTCGAAGGTGGGCTCACGGTCCTCACCGGCGGCACCGACACCCATCTGCTCCAACTCGACCTTCGAGGAACGAGGTGGACCGGGAAGGAGGCGGAGGAACGCCTCGACGAGGTGTGTATCACCGTCAACCGCAACACCGTTCCTTTCGACGAGAGGCCGCCGACCGTCGCCTCCGGTGTCCGCATCGGGACCCCTGCCGCCACGATGCGGGGATTCGACGAGAACGACTTCCGCGAGGTCGGCCGCATCATCTGCGCCGCACTCGAGGACGGAGCCGACCTCCGGGAGCTCGCGGCGCGCAGCACTGCGCTGTGCGAGCGTCGCCCGCTCTACCCCGGATTCGGCGGCTACGCGACGTACACCGCCACGTCCGGTTAGGAGGAACACGATGACGGAGGCTTCGCCGGTGACGACCGCAGAAGGCGCTGTGATCGAAGTCACCCACCCCCTCGTGCGCCACAAGTTGGCGCTGCTCCGCGACGTGACCACGCCGACCCAGATGTTCAGGCAGCTCGTCAACGAGCTGACGCTGCTGCTCACCTACGAGGCGACCAAGTCTCTCGCGACGGAGACGGTCGAGATCGAGACGCCGCTCGAGCGGACGAGCGCGGAGCGCATCTCCGGCAAGAAGGTCGCCGTGTGCCCCATCCTGCGGGCGGGAGTCGGGATGCTCGACGGCGTCCTCTCGCTGATCCCGGGGGCTCGCGTCGGCTTCATCGGGCTCTACCGAGACGAGGAGACACTGCAGCCGGTCGAGTACTTCGTGAAGCTGCCCGACGATCTCGCCGATCGCGACGTGATCCTGCTCGACCCCATGCTCGCGACGGGCAACTCGACGGCTGCTGCCGTCGCCACCGTCAAGGGCGCCGGGGCGTCGTCGATCAGGCTCATCGCCCTGATCGCAGCACCGGAGGGGATCGCTCGGATCCACCGCGACCACCCTGACGTCTCCATCGTCGTCGCCTCGGTCGATCGCGCGCTGAACGAGAAGGGGTACATCGTGCCCGGGCTCGGCGACGCAGGCGATCGCCTGTACGGCACGAAATAGGGCGCGCCATGCTCGACGACCTACGGGCGACTCCCGAGGTCCTGTACGGGATGCTGATCGCGTTCGGCATCGTCGTGCTGCTGACACCGGCTGTCGGGGGGATGGCGCGGCTCCTGGGCGTCGTCGACTCTCCCGACGCGCGTCGTGTCAACCCGAGGCCGATCCCGCGGCTCGGGGGCCTCGCGATCTTCCTCGGGATCATCGTCCCTGCGCTTGCGTTCCTCGACCTCTCCGGCGAGATGCGAGGGATCCTGCTCGGCGCTGCTGTTGCCTGCGTCGTCGGAGCGATCGACGACTTCCGCGGTCTGCGGCCGTTGCCCAAGCTCGCGGGACAGGTGCTCGCCGCTGCGATCCCGGTGTCGTTCGGCGTGTGGGTCGACCACTTCACGTTCCCGTTCGTCGGCATCGTCGACCTGCCCACCTGGCTCGGCGTCACGTTGACGATCGTGTGGATCGTCGCCGTGATGAACATGGTCAACTTCCTCGACGGCATGGACGGGCTCGCAGCCGGCGTCTGCGCGATCTCCGGTCTCACGTTCGCGATCATCGCGCTGTCGTTGGGCAAGGCCGACGCTGCGATCCTCTCCGCGATCGTGGCCGGTGCATGTATCGGCTTCCTACGTCACAACTTCTTCCCGGCGCGCGTGTTCATGGGGGACTCGGGGGCACTCGTCCTCGGCTTCACCCTCGCCTCCGTTGCGGTCGCTGGTCTCCTCAAGACCGCGTCGACGGTCGTCCTGTTCCTGCCGCTCGTGGTGCTCGCGGTGCCGATCATCGACACGTCGTTCGTCGTCGCCAAGCGGCTCAAGTACAAGCAGCCAATCGGTACCGCAGACCGGTCGCACCTCCATCACCGCTTTCTCAACATCGGCTTTTCGCAGCGCCGCGCCGCCCTGGTGATGTGGGGGTGGACTGCGACGCTCGGCGCCGCGGCGCTGGCGACGCGCTTCATTCCCTTCCGTGAGGGGGGCGAGTGGCACCCTTGGGAGACGATCGCGGTGCTCGCGATCGCGCTCGCCGCACTCGCCTACTCGGTCTACATCGTCTACCTGCTCGAGATCGTGAAGCTCGCCAATCCGCGCATCCGCCGTCGCGAGCGCGAGGCGGAGACGGAGCAGCGATCCGACGAGCGACACCGGGCCTCCGGCTGACAGCCGCTGCCGTCGGGTATCGACACGTCGGCTCGCGCCACGGTCCGCCGCCGCGAGCGTTTGTGACGAAGTCGGCCAGATACCGCTTGTCGACTGGGAATCGACTGTTACAAGCCCCCTGGTATGCTCCCGCCACGATGACCACCAGCCCTTCGAGCAGCCCACACTCGCTCGCCACTGCGTCGGGACTGCTGCTCGGGACGACCGGTGCCGCGATGCTCGTCGGGGCACTGATCGGTGCGGCGTTCGGGGGCTGGGGCATCGGCCTCCTCGTCGGCGCCGTCGTAGGCATCCCGCTCTCCGTGCTCGTCGTCTACCGCGTCTACAACACGCGCGCATGAGCGAGCACGAGGACGAGCCCGGAATGATGGTTCGCCTGGCGTCGACGCCGCGCCCGGTGCCCGGCCGGCTCGCGCCCGCGATCGCCGGGGGCGCCGTGATCGCACTCGCCCTGCCGGTATTCGCCGTGGCCGGCTGGCCGCTCGCCGGCTGGCTGCTGGCGGCAGTGCTGTGGCTGGCGGGCCAGACGCTTGCCCTGGTACTGACGCGCCTTCCGCTCGACACGGGTAACCTCGCCGCCGCAGGCATGCGGGGCATCGGCACGAGCTTCAGGGCGATCGCGGTAGGGGTTCCCCTCGTCGCGGTCACGATCGCGGACCAGTCCGTAGGGATCGCCGCTGCCCTCCTCTACGCGCTCGCGTACACGCTCGAGCTCGGTGTGGGATTGCTCACGTACTTCGGCGCAGAGGTGAAGACGTGAAACGGCTGCTCGCTCTCGCTCTCACCCTCTTCCTGACGCTGCCTGCGGTCGCAGTGGCGTCGGAGAGCGCGGAGGAGGAGGCGAGCTTCGACCCGGCGCACGAGTGGGAGTTGAAGACGTGGGGGCCGGAGCTGAAGATCGGCCCGCTCGACATGTCGATCAACAAGGCCGTCGCCTACCTCCTGCTCGGCATGGTCGTGACGTGCCTGATCGGGATCGTCTTCATGCGCGTGAAGGTCGGGCGCGGCCCCAACCGCAGGCAGGCTCTTGGTGAGCAGATCTATGAGATCGCGCAGGTCCAGGTCGCAGAGCAGGGGCTCCCCACCAAGGCGATCGGCCGCTGGTTCCCGTACGTCGCGACGCTGATGCTCTTCATCTGGGTCGTGAACATGCTCGGCTTCATACCGCTGCCGCTGTCCGACGAGCGGTACGAGATCGCCGGCGTCGAGATCCCGACGCTCGCCATCTTCGCCGCGACCTCGACGCTCTCCGTCACTCTGGCGCTCGCGCTGATGACCTTCGTCTTCACGCATGTCGAGGGCATCCGTGCCAACGGCGCCATCAAGTACTTCCGAAGCTGGATCCCCGACGTGCCCAAGGCGATGCTGCCGCTGATCATCCCGCTCGAGATCCTCGGTCAGTTGATGCGGTTGATCAGCCTCTCCGTCCGGCTCTACGCGAACATGCTCGCCGGACATATGCTGATCCTGACGTTCATCGGGCTCATCTTCGTCCTCGAGAACGTGTTTCTCGCCGCCGTCGCCATCCCCGCGGCCACGGCTTTCTACCTGTTCGAGGTCGTGATCGTCGTCTCGATCCAGGCCTATATCTTCGCTGCACTGTCTGCCATCTACATCGGCTCGGCGATCGAGCCTGAGCACTAACCAAGGAGGAGACCCTTCAATGCTCTCGTCGTTCTTCGTCCTCGCCGAGACCACCGGTGACGTCGCGGATGCCGGTAAGGCGATCGCGCTCGCACTCGGTATCGGTCTCGGCTCGCTCGGCGCCGGTATCGGCATCGGCACCATCTTCGGTTCGATGATCCAGGCGGTTGCGCGCCAGCCCGAGCTCCGCAGTGAGCTCCAGGGCATCCAGTGGCTCGGATTCGCACTCACCGAGGCCGTCGTCTTCTACGGCCTGATCGGCGGCCTGCTCGCCTTCGTTCTCATCTGACCGATGCTTCGCCTGCTTGCAGCCGAGGAAACCTCCGGTGGGCTGATCGACGTCGTCCCGGGGCTCATGGTCTGGACGCTGATCGCGTTCGGGATCACGTTCTACGTGCTCAAGCGGTTCGCGTTCGGGCCGATCCAGAAGACGATCGACGTCAGGCGCGACCGCATCCGCGACGCCATCGACGAGGCCGACCGTGCCCGTGTCGAGGCGCGTGAGCTGCTCGAGCAGAACCGCGCGATCCTGGCCGAGGCGCGCAACGAGTCGGCGGAGATACTCGCCGAGGCGCGCAGGGTCTCCGACGCACAACTCCAACGTGCGAAGGACGAAGCCGAGGTCGAGCGTCAGCGGCGACTCGAGGACACGCGCAAGCAGATCGAGGCCGAGACCGCTCGCTCCATCGACCAGATCCGGCTGGAGGTCGCAGACCTCACCGTCCAGGCCACGCAGCGCGTCGTCGGCAAGGTGCTCGACGCCGACGACCAGCGCCGCCTCATCGACGAGGCCATCGAGGGCCTCGACTTCTCCGCGCTGCAGCGGGGGAGCAACTAGAGACACGCATGGCCGTCGCGCAACGCATGTACGCCCGGGCGCTCTTCGAGGCCGCTCGCAGCGCCGGCCGCGTCGACGTCGTGCGCGACGAGCTGCGACAGCTCGCCGACGCGCTCGATGCGTCACCCGAGCTGGCCGGCTTCCTCGCGAACCCGCAGCTCGACCCCGGGGCGAAAGGCGAAGTGCTGGCAGAGGTGTCGGAGGGAGCCGACGAGCTCGTCCGGAACTTCCTCCTCCTCGTCGCCACGAAAGGACGCGCCGGCGAGCTCCGCATGATGGCCGAGGAGCTCGACGCGATCGTCGATCGCGACCAGGGCCGCGTGCAAGTCGAGCTGACCACCGCGCACGAGCTCACCGACGACGAGGCGGCCACGATCGTCCGGCAGATCGAGCAGGCATCCGGGAACCGCGTCGAGGCCGTGCGCTCGGTCGACCCGTCGCTCGTCGGCGGAATGATCCTGCAAGCCGGCTCGCTGCGCGTCGACGCCAGCGTCCGGGGGCGCCTCGAGCGCCTCCGTCGCGAGCTGGCCACCACCACCTGAGCAGAACCCGAAGGAGAACAAGAGTGAAACTGCGACCCGAAGAGATCACGTCGCACCGTGGGGGAACCCATGGTTCCCCCACGCACCCCCTCCTTGACCGTTGTGACTCGCCGTTTGCGCGCGAGGGCTCCCGCCGGGCCAAGCCCGGCTCCGCCTGCCAGCCGGAGTTCCGTCGCGTTACCGGCTACGACCACCCGGAGGTATGTCTGTGAAACTGCGACCCGAAGAGATCACGTCGCACCGTGGGGGAACCCATGGTTCCCCCACGCACCCCCTCCTTGACCGTTGTGACTCGCCGTTTGCGCGCGAGGGCTCCCGCCGGGCCAAGCCCGGCTCCGCCCGCCAGCCGGAGTTCCGTCGCGTTACCGGCTACGACCACCCGGAGGTATGTCTGTGAAACTGCGGCCCGAAGAGATCACCTCGATCCTCAAGCAGCGGATCGAGCAGTACGACGTCGAGACCGACCTCAGCGAGGTTGGCACCGTCCTCCAGGTCGGCGACGGCATCGCTCGCGTGCACGGGCTCGAGAACTGCGTGGCGCTCGAGCGCCTCGAGTTCGAGCACGGCGTGGTGGGCATTGCGTTCAACCTCGAGGAGGACAACGTCGGCGTCGCACTCTTCGGCGAGTGGCAGCAGGTGAAAGAGGGCCAGCCCGTGCGGCGCACCGGCGACGTGATGTCGGTGCCGGTCGGCGAAGGGCTGCTGGGCCGCGTCGTCGACCCGCTGGGGAACCCGCTCGACGGCCACGGCGCGATCGAGGCAGAGACCACGCGCCCGCTCGAGTTCAAGGCGCCCGGGGTCGTTCAGCGCCAGCCCGTGAAGGAGCCGGTGCAGACCGGCCTGAAGGCGATCGACTCGATGATCCCGATCGGTCGGGGACAGCGTGAGCTGATCATCGGCGACCGCGGTACCGGCAAGACCGCCGTTGCCATCGACACGATCATCAACCAGCGCGGCGGCGACATGATCTGCATCTACGTTGCGGTCGGGCAGAAGGCGTCCACGGTCGCCCAGGTCGTGGAGAAGCTCCGCGACGCGGGTGCGATGGACTACACGATCGTCGTCTCGGCTCCTGCGCAGGAGGCGGCCCCGATCAAGTGGATGGCACCGTTCGCGGGCGCCGCCATGGGGGAGCACTTCCTCTACAGCGGTCGTCACGCGCTCGTCATCTACGACGACCTCTCCAAGCACGCCGACTCGTACCGCCAGCTCTCGCTGCTCCTGCGCCGCCCGCCGGGCCGCGAGGCGTTCCCCGGCGACGTCTTCTACCTGCACTCCCGGCTGCTCGAGCGCGCGTGCAAGCTGTCCGACGAGCTCGGCGGCGGCTCGCTGACCGCGCTGCCGGTGATCGAGACCCAGGCGGGTGACATCGCTGCGTACATCCCGACAAACGTGATCTCCATCACCGACGGGCAGATCTTCCTCGAGTCCGATCTGTTCTTCTCGGGCGTGCGCCCCGCGATCAACGTCGGCACCTCGGTGTCACGGGTCGGAGGAAACGCACAGACGAAGGCCATGAAGAAGGTCGCCGGCCGGCTGCGCCTTGATCTGGCGCAGTACCGGGAGCTGGAGGCCTTCTCCCAGTTCGGCTCCGAGCTGGACGCCGCGACGCAGCAGACGCTCGCGCGCGGTGAGCGGATGGTGGCCACGCTCAACCAGCCGCAGTACGCGCCATGGCCCTTCGAGGAGCAGGTCGTCGCGATCCACGCAGGGATCCACGGATGGCTCGACCGCGTCCCGGTCGGGCAGGTCCCGCGGTTCCAGGAGGAGCTGCGCGAGACCTTGCGGGCGGGCGGCGGCGTCTACGACGAGATCCGCTCGTCGGGTGAGCTGTCCGACGAGACGCTGGCCAAGCTCAACTCGGCGCTCGAGAAGTTCGTCGAAGGGTTCGCCGTGCAGGAGGAGCGCGGCTTCGCGGCGTAGGGGCGGGACCTGTCCCGCCCGAACGAGGGAACGAGGAACAAGCACCTAGATGGCAACCGTCCAGGACTACAAGCGGCGGATCCGCTCCGTCACCAACACCCGGAAGATCACGCGGGCGATGGAGCTCGTGGCTGCGGCCAAGCTCCGGCGCGCCCAGGCGCGGATCGAGGCGATGCGCCCCTACGCCGACACGATGAGCGAGTTGATAGCAGGCGTCGGTCGCGCTGCCGGCTCGGTGCGAGGGCTACCGCTGCTCGAGCAGCGGGAGACCGTCGAGACGGTCGCGATCGTCCCTCTCACGGGTGACCGGGGTCTGGCGGGAGCGTTCAACGCGCAGGTGCTGCGACGCGCGTTCGCCGTCGAGCGCGAGCTCGTCGCGGATGGGAAGGATGTCCGCTGGGTCGCCGTCGGCAAGAAGGGACGCTCCACGCTCACGTTCCGCCATCGCGAGCTCGACAGCGCCCACGTCGGCTTCACCGACCTTCCCGCGTACGCGGACGCGCAGGCCGTCGCGCACTCGCTCGGCGAGCTGTTCACCTCCGGCGAGGCCGATCGCGTGGTGCTCGTCTACAACACCTTCGTCTCCGCTCTCACCCAGCACGTCACCGAGCAGGACGTCCTGCCGATCTCCGCAGACATTCTCGAGACCAACGAGGAGGAGCGTCGCGACGACCTGCTCCGCGGCGACTTCATCTTCGAGCCCGAGCCAGAGCAGATCCTCGCCCGCCTGCTGCCGGTGTACCTGGAGACACAGGTGTACCGAGCGCTGCTCGAGTCGTCGGCATCCGAGCAGGGTGCGCGCATGACGGCGATGCGCAACGCATCCAAGAACGCCGGCGAATTGATCGAGCGGCTGAAGCTGGAGATGAACCGCGCTCGGCAGGCGGAGATCACCCAGGAGATCCTCGAGGTCGTCGCCGGCGCAGACGCCTTGAGTTAGCCCGCAGGTCAGGAATCTGCAGGAGCAGATCCCCTGAGTTCGCCCGCAGGTCAGGAATCTGCAGGGGCAGATCCCTGACCGCGAAGACCCCTGAAGGCGGCCGCTTCGCGGCCGCGAAGCGTTGGTGGTGCCGTGCTTGCCGAGTTTGCCCGCAGGTCAGGAATCTGCAGGGGCAGATCCCCTGAGTTCGCCCGCAGGTCAGGAATCTGCAGGGGCAGATCCCTGACCGCGAAGACCCCTGAAGGCGGCCGCTTCGCGGCCGCGAAGCGTTGGTGGTGCCGTGCTTGCCGAGTTTGCCCGCAGGTCAGGAATCTGCAGGGGCAGATCCCTGACCGCGAAGACCCCTGAAGGCGGCCGCTTCGCGGCCGCGCCGCTTGGGCCCCGCCGTAGCAACGGGCATCGGCATGGAGTGGCCTGTCGCGTCAGTCGAGGTTGGGGTGCGGCGGCCCGCGTCGGGTGAGATCGCCGGGGCCAACAAACCCCGTGCTGCGGGCGTCGTACACGCCAGGGAGTCGGCTATGCTCCCCTACCGTCGATGGCCACTACCGGCAAGCCAACACCCGAAGAGCTCGGCTCGGCCGCGGGGCTCGGGCGGACCGTTGCGGTCGCGCTCGACTCGGAGATCGAAGAGCTCGGCGAGATCCAGGCTCGAGGCTACTGGGAACAGGTGTGGACGCGGTTCAAGCGCGACCGCATCGCCGTCGCCAGCATCTTCTTCCTCGTCTTCCTGGTCCTCGTCGTCTACCCCGGCGCGTGGCTCGCCGAGCACTTCGTCGGCCACGGGCCGAACACGATCTTCACGGACGGCCTCGACGAGGGGTTCCTCCCGGTCGGGCCCATGAGCTACGTCACGAACTTCGAGTCCGGCGACAAACAGATCCTCATCCTCGGCGCCGACGGATCACTCGGGCGCGACGAGTTCCTGCGGCTGCTCTACGGCGGCCGGGTGTCACTCCAGGTTGCGGTGCTGTCGACGATCGGCGTGATGATCATCGGCGTACTGCTCGGTGCGCTCGCCGGCTACTTCCGCGGCACGACCGACACCATCGTCTCGCGCCTCACGGAGATCACCATGGCGTTTCCGGCACTCCTCTTCGTGATCGCGCTCGCCAGCACGGTCGGCAGCCGGCTCGACGGGATCACGCTCGGCGGCCTCGTCGCGCCCGGTGTTGTGACGCTCTTCATGGTCTTCGTGGTCTTCGGCTGGTTCTACCCGGCGCGCATCATCCGCGCGAAAGTCTTGTCGCTCCGGGAGAAGGAGTTCGTGGAGGCGGCGCTGATGACGGGGGCGAGCGACTGGCGGATCATCCGCTCCCATCTGCTGCCGCACCTCGTGGCCCCGATCATCGTGTACTCGACGCTCGTGGTGGCCGGCTACGTCCTCGGTGAGGCGGCTCTCTCGTTCCTCGGTGTCGGCATCAAGCTTCCCACCGCGAGTTGGGGCAACATGATCGCGGACGCGGTCAACTACTACACGACCGTGCCGCTGCTGATGGTCTGGCCGGGCGTCGCCGTGGTGCTCACCACGCTGGCGTTCAACCTGCTCGGCGACGGCCTCCGCGACGCCTTCGACCCGCGCTCGCGGCTCTAGGACAGAGCCCACTCCGCTGTCTGCTGGGCTCTGTCTTAACGAGCCGCCAACAAATCCTGTACCGGCACGTCTAAGGGTCGACGGGTGTATCGTGCCCGGGCCCGGCACCGGTTGTCGGGCTGCACTTCGGAAAGGAGTGAGATGAAGGGACGAATCTGGTACTCGGTCGCGATGGCAGCGGTCGGAACGTCGCTGCTCGCGGCCGCCATGGTGGCGGGGCCCGCGGCAGGTGGTACGCAGGCATCTGCGGTGAAGAGCGGTGGCTCGATCACCCAGACGAGCCGCAGCGACTTCGACTATGTAGACACGGCCCTGGCGTACTTCAGCCACTCGTGGGAGATGATGGCGGCGACGAACATCACGCTGCTCTTCTACCCGCACGTGGAAGGTGCCGCGGGCGGTCGCCTGACGCCGCTGGCGTCGAAGGGTATGCCGAAGGTGTCCGCGGACGGCAAGAAGTACACGTTCACCATCGAGAAGGGCTTCAAGTTCAGCGACGGCTCAGCTGTGACCGCCGCGAACTTCAAGCGGGCCTTCGACCGCGGGCTGAACAAGGACATGCAGTCGCCGGCGTCGTCGTTCCTCGACGACGTTGCGAGCTACAGTGCCCCGAACGCGACGACGTTCATCGTCAACCTGAAGAAGAACGCTCCCGACTTCCTTGCGCGGATGTCGATGAACTTCTTCGCACCGGTGCCGGTGAACACGCCGTTCAACTCCGACGGCATCACGAAGCCGCTCGGTACGGGTCCGTACTTCCTCAAGGAGTGGACGCCGAAGACGTCGGCTCTCGTGGTACGAAACCCGCACTGGAAGAACAGCATGGCGCCGTTCAAGAAGGCCGGGTTCAAGAACTACGTCGATGAGTTCCGCTGGCTCGTCGGTGCGGATCCGGCGACGCAGCAGCTGCAGTGCGAGAAGGGCGAGGCCGACATCTGCGGCTTCCCGCCTGCCAACTCGCGCTCACTCGCTGACAAGTACGGCATCAACAAGAGCCGCTTCTACGTCAAGCGCCAGACGACGCTCTGGTACCTGGCGATGAACACCTCGCAACCGCTGTTCCAGGGCAACCTCAAGCTGCGGCAGGCCGTCGCGCACGCGATCGACCGTCGCTTCATGGTCGCTCAGCACGGCTACCTTGCGGGTAAGCGGACGGATCAGTTCCTGCCGTACGCGATGCCGGGCTTCAAGGAGTTCAACCTCTACTCCCTGAAGGGTCCGAACTACACGAAGGCCAAGGCGCTCGCCGCTGGTAACACGAGGACCGGCAAGGCCGTGATGTACACGTTCAACGTGGCTCAGGGCCCGCCGATCGCCCAGTCGGTGCAGTTCAACCTCAAGCAGATCGGCATCGACGTCGAGATCAAGCTGCTCGACCGCGTCGTCCAGCACGAGAAGGCGGCGACCCGTGGCGAGCCGTTCGACCTCACACTCGAGGGTTGGGGCATGGATTATCCGGATCCGTCGAACTTCATCAACGTGCTGCTCGACGGCCGCCGGATCCAGGCTGACAACAACGTCAACGTGTCGTACTTCAACGACGCGAAGTTCAACGCACAAATGGACAAGGCGAACAGCCTCGCCGGCGCGGCACGCCTGACCGCCTACGGGCTGCTCGACCGCGACCTGATGAGGGACGCGGCTCCCGTGGCGCCGTATATCTCGACCAACTACCGCGTGCTCACGAGCACCAAGGTCGGATGCTATGGCTTCACGTCGATCAACGGCGATCTCCTGACGCAGATGTGCGTCAAGTAGGGACGGAGACGCTCACGTAGGAGACCAGTGGGGCGCCGCCGCGAGGCGGCGCCCCATCTTCTTCCCGTAGACGATCTCGACCCGTCGATCGAGTACAGTTCGACCCCCCCGAATGTTCCGCTACATCATCAGACGGCTCCTCTGGGCGTGCGTGCTGTTCATCGCCGTCTCGTTCGTCACGTACGTGATCTTCTTCCTGGTGCCGGCGAACCCGGCGCGACTGGCGGCGGGGCAGTCGGCGACACCGGAGAAGGTCAAGGAGGTCGAGGAGTTCCTCGGTCTGGATCGGCCGATCTACGTGCAGTACGGCAACTTCTTGAAGCGGCTGGTGTTCGAGGGGTCGTTGGGGCAGTCGTTCCTGACACGGCAGTCGGTGAACGAGGAGATCAAGCGGGCGGCGCCGATCACCGCGTCACTCGTGTTCGGCGGCATGATCCTGGTGTTGCTGATGGCGATCCCGATCGGGATCTTCTCGGCCCTGCGGCCGCGGTCGTTACTGGATCGAGCGGCGATGGTGTACGTGTTGATCGGGATCTCGCTGCCGTCGTTCTGGATCGGCCTGATGCTCTCGTACCTCGTCGGCTACCGCTTGGGCTTGACGCCGATCGCCGGGTACTGCGAGGTGTTCTCGGTCCCCGAGGCGTCGCAGTGCGGTGGCGTGTCCGACTGGGCCTACCACATGATCCTGCCCTGGACGACACTCGCCCTCGTGATCGCAGGCACGTATGTGCGCTTCATACGCGCCGAGGTGATGGAGACGATGTCGCAGGACTACGTGCGCACCGCGCGGGCGAAGGGCGCCCCGGAGAACGTCGTCATGCGTAGCCACGTGTTGCGCAACGCGATGCTCCCCGTCGTGACCATGGTCGGTATGGACATCGGCCTTCTGCTCGGTGGCGCCATCTTTATCGAGGCGGTGTTCGGCCTCAACGGGCTCGGCGGCACGGCGATCGAATCGATCGGCCGCTTCGACCTGCCCGTGTTGCAGGGTGTCGTGCTGTTCGGTGCGATCGCCATCATCGTGTTCACGCTCTTCGTCGACCTGCTCTACGCCTGGATCGACCCGAGGATCCGGCTCACCTAGATGGTTGATCGGGAAATGGATCAGGGCGTCTTGCAGGCGTCACGCATCGCGACGCAGCGTCCTCGGTCGCGCCAATATCCACAGATATTGGCGCTCCCTGCGTCCTTGCCTCGCAACACGTGCCGCGCACCATCCACCGTGACCACCTTCCGATCAACCATCTAGGAGATCGAGCGTGGAGCCGCTCCTCGAAGTCCGCGACCTGCGGACGCAGTTCCATACGGACGACGGCGTCGTCCAGGCAGTCGACGGCGTCAGCTTCAGCGTCGAGCCCGGCAAGGTGCTCGGCATCGTCGGCGAGTCCGGCTGCGGCAAGAGCGTCACGTGCCTCACCGTGATGGGCCTCAACGACTCGAAGTTCGCCACCTCCTCGGGGGAGGTGATGTTCAAGGGCGAGAATCTGCTCACGGTCGGTTCCAGGCGGCTGCGAGAGATCCGTGGTGCCGAGATCGCGATGATCTTTCAGGACCCGATGACGTCGCTGAACCCGGTGCACACGATCGGGCGCCAACTCGGCGAGGCGGTTCTCCTGCACAAGGACGTCTCGAACAAGGACGCCAAGAAGCGCGCGCTCGAGATGCTCGAGGCGGTCGGAATCCCACGTGCCGACCGGCGCATCGACGACTACCCGCACCAGTTCTCCGGCGGTATGCGGCAGCGCGTGATGATCGCGATGGCGCTGATCAACAACCCCGAGATCGTCATCGCCGACGAGCCGACGACCGCTCTCGACGTGACCACGCAGGCGCAGATCCTGCTGTTGCTCAAGGAGCTCCAGCAGGAGTTCGGGTCGGCGATCATCATGATCACGCACGATCTCGGTGTCGTCGCCGAGACAGCCGACGACGTCCTCGTCATGTACTCGGCCAAGGTCGTCGAGCGCGGCACGGTCCAGTCGATCTTCAAGCAGCCCCGCCACCCCTACACGTGGGGGCTGATGGGCTCGCTGCCCCGCCTGGACGCAACGGTCGACCGGCTGGTGCAGATCCCCGGTCAGCCGCCGTCGCTCCTGCGGCCGCCCCGTGGGTGCCGGTTCAATCCGCGGTGCTCGTACGCCATGACCGTCTGCCACGAGAAGGAACCGGAGTCGCGGGCGGTTCCCGGCGACGCAGGTCACGAGGACGCGTGCCATCTCGACTCCGCGGTCAAGCAGCGTGAGGCGAGTCAGCTCCTCAGTGCGATCCGCGGCTCGACGGGGCACTCGTGACGACGGCGGACGTGCCGTTCGAGACGACCGGCGACGAGCTGCTCGTCGTCGACGACCTGAAGAAGCACTTCCCCGTCACGCGCGGGATCATCTTCCAGAAGGAGATCGCGTCGGTGAAGGCCGTCGACGGCGTGTCTTTCGGGCTGCACGAGGGCGAGACCCTCGGCATCGTCGGCGAGTCGGGCTGCGGCAAGTCGACGCTCGTGCGCTGCATCCTCAAGCTGCTCGAACCGAGCGGCGGGCGGATCCTCTTCGAGGGGCAGGACATCACGCGGCTCTCGCGCCGCGAGATGCGTCCGCTCCGGCGCAACATGATGATGGTCTTCCAGGATCCGTACGCGTCGCTCAACGCGCGCAAGCGCGTCGGCTTCATCATCGGCGAGGCGCTCGAGCTCCACGGCATCGGTACGCAGGACGACAGGAAGCGCCGTGTGCAGGAGCTGCTCGAGGTCGTCGGGCTCAACCCCGAGCACTACAACCGCTTCCCGCACGAGTTCTCGGGCGGTCAGCGACAGCGGATCGGCGTCGCCCGCGCGCTCGCCGTGAACCCGAAGCTGATCTTCCTGCGACGAGCCGGTCTCGGCGCTCGACGTCTCCGTGCAGGCGCAGATCCTCAACCTGCTCAAGGACCTGCAGAAGGAGTTCGGCCTCACGTACGTGTTCATCGCGCACGACCTCAACGTCGTGCGCCACATCTCCGACCGCGTGATGGTGATGTACCTCGGCAAGGTCGCCGAGGTTGCCACCGCGACGAGCTCTACGCGAACCCGAAGCACCCGTACACGGGCGCGCTGCTGAGCGCCGTGCCCGTTCCGAACCCCGATGTCGGGCGCGATCGGAGACCGGTGGTCCTCGAGGGCGACGTGCCCAACCCGATCAATCCGCCGGAGGCCTGCAACTTCCACCCGCGCTGCCCTCGCTTCCACGAGGGACGGTGCGACGTCGACACACCGCCGTTGAGCGAGATCGGGCGCCGGCACCTCGTTGCGTGCCACTACCCGCTCCAGCGCTGGCCGATGACCGCCGAGGAGATGCAGGCCCGGTCCGGCAGTGCGTAGCGCGGCCCGACGGATCGTGACTCTCGTCGCGGTTCTGGGTGGCATCACGGCGGTCATCTCGGTCGTCGTCGGGATGCTCCTCGACACCGAGCTGTCACGTGCCCTGGCCACCGGCTTCTACGTCGTCGGTTGCTTCCTGATCGTGCTCGGCTTCTTCTCCGGCGTCCGGGGGCCCCTGCGCCCTCGAGGAAGCGCCGACGGCGACGAGCCGGACGCCGTCGGCGGCCTCTTCGGCATCGGTATCTCAGGTCGTGGCGTGCGGCAGGCAACCGAGGATGAACGGTCCGACTCTCTCGCCACGGCGTGCCTCTTCCTCGGTATCGGAGCCGCGATGATCGCGCTCGGCGTGATCGCCGACTCCCGCGTCGGCTTCGTGTAGCGGCGACCTGTCGACATCGGCTCCGTCCGGCCGACTTCAACCCGGCCCTAACTCACTATGTGATCGAGCGTCTCAACCTGTGTGATGGTGCGCCACCCGGAACCCTGTGAGCGAACGCGGGCGCTGATCTCGCGGTCACTCGACTGCGAGCTGCCGGAGCTGCAACGGTTGCTCCTCGATGCGCACGTGCGTCGCTGCGAGGCCTGCGCGGCGTTCGAGAGCGAGGCACGGTGGATTGCGTCGTCGCTCCGGCACGCACCATTGGAGCAGTTCGACCGAGCCGTGCGACTCCCGCCGAGGCGTTCGCCGATCCGGCTCAGGGCAGCGGTGCAGATCGCCTCGGTCGCGCTCGTCGTCGTTGGTGCCGGCACGGCGTTGCTCGCAGGAGGTGCCCTCCCGCACAATCAGGATGAGGAGGCGCTCCTTGCGGCGCCGCTCGCCGAGGCAGTCGTGGGTACGGAGAGCATTCGGGCCCTCCGCGACGATTCCGTGCGGCACGGCGAGATCGCGGTTCTTCCGGGGACGGGATCCGACCCGATCGGTGAGGCGAAGCCAGCGCTCCCGGCGATCCCGGCGTAACTCGGCGGCCTGAGGACGACGCGCGGGTGGGGCGCGAGGCTGGATCTACACTGCGTGGCGTGGAGGCTGCGCCCCGTCGGGAGAGCGACATCGCGCGCGCCGCGGAGGTTGCCGAGCGCCTCCTCGCGAACGTCGAGACGGTCGTGCACGGCAAGCGCGACGAGATCACGCTGGTGCTGGCAGCGCTCGCGTGTGGTGGTCATGTCCTGTTCGAGGACGTCCCCGGCACCGCAAAGACCGTGCTTGCGCGTGCAGTGTCGGCGTCGATCGACGGTGCGGTCGGCTCGCGCATCCAGTGCGCCCCCGACCTGCAGCCGAGCGACGTGATCGGTCTCTCCGTCTACGACCAGCGAACGCGCGACTTCACGTTCCGGCAGGGCCCGATCTTTGCGAACGTGGTCCTCGTCGACGAGATCAACCGGGCCATGCCGAAGACACAGGCCGCGCTCCTCGAGGGCATGGCGGAGCGTCAAGTGACCGTCGACGGCGTCACGCGCGCGTTGCCGCAGCCCTTCCTGCTCCTCGCCACGGAGAATCCGATCGAGTACGAGGGCACGTTCCCCCTCCCGGAAGCGCAGCTCGACCGCTTCTTCCTCAAGACGTCCCTCGGCTACCCGTCGATCGACGAGGAGCTCCGCGTGATCGACGACCAGCGCGTGGAGCACCCGCTGGCGTCGCTGCGGCCCGTCGTCGACGTCGGCGAAGTCACGACGCTCCAGCAGGCGGTCTCCCACATCTACATCGATGCGCTGCTCGGCCGGTGGGTCGTCGAGCTCGTGCATGCCACGAGGATTGCCGGATCGACCGCGGTTGGCGCCTCGGTGCGTGGCAGCCTCGCGCTCGAGCGCGCAGCGCGCGCCTGGGCTCTGATGCACGAGCGCGACTACGTCGTGCCAGCCGATATCGAGCGCCTCTTCCTTCCCGTGCTCGGTCACCGCGTCGTCTTCACGCCGGCGAAGCTTGCCGAGGCGCGTCAACACGGCATGGTGTCGGCGCTCACGTCATTCCGCAGCGAATGCTTCGGTCACGCGCCGCCTCCCGTGCTGGAGCTCGACGACCCCGAGCTCCGGCCCGCATGAGCTACGGAACGCTGACGTTCCCGCTCGTGCCGCGCCGCAGGCTCGTCGGCCTGGCGTTCGGCTCGATGCGTGGTGCTCGGCGCGGGACGGGAACAGACGTCGCAGGCTCACGCGCATACGTCGCCGGAGACGACCCCGATCGCATCGATTGGGCCGCATCGGCGCGGCTCTCCTCCGCGCGTGGCACGGACGAGTTCGTCGTGCGTGAGCACTACGCGGATGAGGCGCCGCGCGTCGTCGTGCTGTCGGACGTACGCCCCGAGATGGCGCTCGGCTCGCGGGAGTTGCCGTGGCTGCAGAAGGACGAGGCGGCACGTGTCGCGGCAGAGTTGATAGCGGGATCGGTCGCGGAGGCACGCGGCCTGGCCGGGTTCCTCGAGTACGGGCGGGCGCCCGGCGTCGTCTCGTGGTGTCCGCCTGGGAATCGCGGCGGGTCGAAGGCGCTGGTCGACTACGTGCTCGGCCACGATCCGGGAGACGAGCCCGCGGGCGCGGCGGCGCCGCTCGAGTTCCTCGCCGCCCACCGCCGCGCGGTGCCGTCGGCGAGCTTCGTCTTCGTGCTCTCGGACTTCCTCGCCGCTTCGCCCCTCGCGGCGTGGGAGGACGCGCTCGACCGCGGCTGGGACATCGTGCCGGTTGTCATCCAGGATCCGGTGTGGGAACAGAGCTTCCCGTCCGTCGACGGCATCGTGCTCCCCCTCACGGGAAGTGACGGGCGCCTCAGCCTCGTGCGGCTCGGTCGTGGCGAGTCCGCTCGGTTGAAGGCCGAGCACGAGGAACGGAGCGAGCGTCTCCTCGGCGACCTCCGCGCCCTCGGGATCGAAGCGGTTCAGGTGTCGACCGACGATCGCGACGGTGTCCTCGACGCGTTTCTCTCGTGGGCGGCCGAGCGCCAGGCGACCTGGAGTCGCGGCGTATGAGACGGCTTCTCGTGCTGCTGCCACAGGTCGTCGTCGCCGTTGTCGCCGGCATGGCGATCGGGCTGCTGTGGCTTGCCGGAGACGACGGCGCGGGCGACGGCGGGCCGCCGGCCGAGGCGGTGACCGCCACCGGCCGGGTCGAACCTGGCACGCACGCGTTCGGGGACACGGTGAGCGCCCACGTCGCCGTCGTCGTCGACAACCGGACGGTGCAGCCCGGCAGCGTCCGCGTGGACACGAAGTTCGCTCCGTACGAGGTGGTCGGACCCGAGACCGTAGAGCGCGTCGACGCCGGCGCGACGAGCGTCGTCCGTTTCTCCTACGTGCTGCGCTGCCTCGGCGAAGGCTGCGATCCGGGAGAGAGCGCCGGTGCGGTGGATCTCGAGACGGGTCGCGTGTTCTATCGCTTCCAGGGGCAGCCGGGCGAGGCAGTCGAGGTTCTGGACTGGCCGTCGCTTGGGGTGACGGGGCGGGTGGACGAGGACGCCGTGACCGACATCCGCTGGCGTGCGAACGAAGCAGCCCTCGTCTCACCGACCCACCGTATGGATCCCGTGGCGACAGCTGCGGTCATCTTCGCTGCGGCCGTCGGTC
Organism: uncultured Actinomycetes bacterium; assembly: GCA_963701395.1. Lineage (GTDB taxonomy): Bacteria > Actinomycetota > Thermoleophilia > Gaiellales > Gaiellaceae > Gaiella. The sequence goes on along the minus strand of CAVOZU010000010.1, from coordinate 141,807 downwards.
TGGCGCTCCTGGCTGCGTGGCTCGCCTGGCGTCTGTGGCGCCCGCGCGAGGAAGCTCCGGCAGGCGGCGAAGCCGCCATCGTCGCTCGCTCCGCGCTCGAACGTGCGCTCGACTCTGCGCTCGCGGCTTCCCGAGACGGTGACAGTGGGCTCAGGCGACGGGCGCTGGAGAGCGTCTCCCGCGAGCTCGCAAGGGTGGGGCAGCAGCAGCTGGCCGCGGATGCGAGCGTGCTCGCCTGGCGTCAGGGCGGGTCGAACGAAGACGATGTCCAGGAACTCGCGCGGCGCTCTGCTGCGGCGTTGAACGGCGGTGAGGGCCCATGATCGCGGCTCCAGCCCGCTTCCGCCCACAGTCGATCCCCTCCTCGGCGTCCGGCGAGCTCGATGTGCCGCGTCGCCGGACGACTGCCGCGCGCCTCGTTCTCGCCCTGATTGCCGTCGCGCTGCTCAGCGCGGCGTTCTTCGTCGCCCGCGGGCTCGAACCGCTCCCCACCAGCTACTTCGCGACGGGGAGCGGCGGCATCGTCGTGCTCGACCTCTCCACGAGTGTCGATCAACAGAAGGCCGAGCGCGCCCACCGTGTCCTGCAGACGCTCGCGGAGACCGAGGGCCGGGTTGGGCTCGTGGTCTTCTCCGACAGCGCGTACGAGATGCTTCCACCCGACACGCGTAGCGAGGAGCTGCGGCCGCTTCTGCAGTTCTTCGCGCCGGCGGCGGGTCAGGCGACCGACGGCCGCCGATCGGAGGCGCCTGGGCAGTCGGGCGGTGGCCGGCGCCGCAACGCCTTGGACAGCCCGTGGTCGCAGACGTTCCGTGGCGGCACACGCATCTCTACCGGGCTGGCTGAGGCGCGTCGGATGATCGAGCGCGACGGCGACCCGCGCCTCGCTGTGACCCTGCTCAGCGATCTCGACAACTCCGGCTTCGACACCTCGCCGCTCGTCGACGAGCTCGCCACGTACGCGCGGGTCGGCATCGACCTTCGCGTGATACCGCTGTTCCCCCAGCCAGAAGATCGTGAGCTGTTCGTCCAGCTGGCGGGCCGAGAGTCGCTCGTCGAACGAGCGGAGCTGTTGCGCAATACGGATGTCGAGGAGCGACAGTCGCTCGTCGGCGCCTTCCCGGTGGCGCTGATCGCAGCAGCCGCGGCCTTGCTGCTCGTCCTGGCCGTCGCGGAGCGCTGGCTCGGACGTCTCGAATGGAGCTCTCCACGATGAGGTCGTCCGCCCGGGCTCGATCGGTTGCAGGCGCGGTCGGCGTGGCCGCTCTTCTTGTCGTCGCTGTCCTGCTGACGGCGCTTGCGGCCGATCTCCTCCGTTGGGACCGGCAGCTAGATCGAGCCGACGCGGCGTACGTGTCCCGCGCGAACACCACGCCGTCCTGGCGGCCCGACACGTGGCTGCCGGCGAGCGCGACCCGGTCGCTGCTCGGGATCGAGGACGACCTCGCCTACCGTGAGGCGATTCGACGGTTCTGGGCGAGCAAGCCACGCGCGCCGATCCTCCGCTTCGAGGACGTGACCAAACGTAGCGCGGCCGAGCGAGAGGTGGCCGGGGTCGCCGACGAGGACACGAATCCGACACGGGCGGCGCAGCTACTCGTCCTGCGCGCCGGCCTGCTGCTCGAGGAGGCACGGAACTCGCCGGTGCAGCGTGAGGTCTTCGCGCGCCGGGCGATCGATCACTTCAAGCAGGCGGCGATCCTGGATCCGGGCAACGCGGACGCGATCTACGACCTCGAGCTCGCATTGCGGCTCCTCCGTCGAGCCGGCGCAGCGCAGGGCGGCGGCGGAGATGCCCGCACGCCGAACCCCCAGTCGGGCTCGGGCGCCGCGACATCGGGCGGCGGGCTCTGATGCGCGACTCACGTCGGTACTGAGCGCCGTGCGCGTCTCGCTCCTCACACCGACTGCGGCTCTCGTCGGCCTCGTCGGAGTGATCGTGGTCTGGATGAGGCTCGTGGCCGCCCGTCGCGCACGCGAGGTCTGCGACGCGCTCGGTCTCGATCCGGCGCCGCGCTCGCGGCTCGTCCTCGACCTCGTTCCCGTGGTTGCGATCAGCGTGCTCGTCGCCCTCGCCGCCGCACAACCGGTCGTCTCGCGCCTCGCCGAACAGCGCGGACGCGAGGCAGTCGAAGTAATCGTCGTCCTCGACATCACTCGATCGATGGACGCCCGACGCGCACGTTCGGAGCCGAGTCGGCTCGACCGCGCGCGGGCGATGGCGAAGGAGGTGCGCGTCTCGTTGCCTGAGCTCAGAGTCGGTCTCGCCTCGGTCACCGATCGCGTCCTGCCCCATCTCTTCCCGACGCTCGGGTCGAATGCGTTCGCAGCCGTCGCCGACCGCGCCGTCGACATCGAGCGCCCTCCTCCGGACCGCCGCACCCGCCGCGCGACCGCGCTGCTGGCGCTCGGTGACCTCGGCCGTCTCGCCTTCTACCGACAGTCGACGACCCGTCGCCTCGCAGTTGTCTTCACGGATGGAGAGACGCTCCCCATCGACCTGGCCACGCTCCGGCAACGTCTGAAGGACGGACGGGTGGCGGCGCTCTTCGTCCATGTCTGGCGTCCCGACGAGGCGCTGTTCTCGCCGGCGGGAGAGCTGGACGAGAGCTACAAGCCCGATCCGACCAGCGCGAGCGCGATACGCCGCGCTGCTGGCGCCGTTGGTGGCTTGGTGTTCGCCGACGGCGAGGGGGCGGAGCTCGCCGCGGCGGTGCGGCAGATCGCCGGGACGGGGCCCGCAGAAGTGCAGGGGCGAGAGCTTCGCTCTACGCAACTCGCACCACCCCTTACCGCGATCGCGTTCGTGCCACTCGTGTTCCTGCTCTACCGGCGGAACCGCTGATCCGAGCCGGCGGAGCCCTTAAGCGGTCCGCAACAATCCGCGCAGGGCCGTCGTCTACGCTTCACGACGTGAGCAAGACCGCCTCGTCCAAGTCCGTCCGCGCCCTCACCTGGGTCTCCGTGCTCGTGCTCGTCGCGGGCGTGATCGCGTTCGCCACCGTCAAGATCGGCGGCGGCGACGAGGCGGCGCCCGTCGCGCAGTCGGAGCCACTGCCCGAGGGCTCGACGTTCATCCCCGAGGCGGCGCAGCCCGAGCCGGTGCCTGCGGCTGCCCGGAAAGCTGCAGGCGAGTTCATCCTCGCCGCCGCGGGGCGGGAGGATCTGAAGAAGGCCTGGAAGCTCGCGCACGCGGACCTGAAGCGCGACTGCGGCTGCACCTACGAGGAGTGGCTCACCGGCGACATCCCCGTCGTCTTCTACCCGACCGACGGCCTCGAAGGCGCGTCGTTCGCGGTCGACGAGTCGACGAAGAACCGCGTCGTGCTCCAGGTGGCGCTCGTCCCGGCGAAGGACGCCGACGTGGAGCCGCAGGCGTTCTACATCGGCCTCAAGGCCGTCGGAGAAGGCGCCCAGCAGCAGTGGCTCGTCGATTACTGGGCGCCGATCAGCGCCACGCCGATTCCGCAGGTCGGGTAGCGCGCCCGGGACTCGGCGCGACGGCTCCGGGCGCCGAAGGACTACGCTGGCGACGTGATCGTCCATCCAACCTTCGTCACGTCCGATACCTGACGGCTCGACTACGCCGAGCGTGTCGAGGCGAGCATGAACAGGGTGGCTTCGGGCGCCGGTACCCGGTCAGGCGTGCAAGCGGCCTTCGCTAGACTGCGCCCGCGACGCTGGGCCGGTCACGGCCTGCGTCCATCACCGTTACCGATCCGCACGCAGGAGCCACATGTCTGACACGAGCAGGAACACGGGGTCCGTGATCGAGATCAAGGGCGTTGTCATCGACGCTGTCTTTCCCGACGAGGTGCCCTCGATCCTGAGCGCGCTGCACATCGAGATGCCGAGCGGTGCGACGCTCGTGGCCGAAGTGCAGCAGCACCTCGGCGACGATCGGGTGCGTGCCGTCGCCATGGACTCCACGGACGGGCTTGCGCGCGGGACAGCCGTGGTCGATTCGGGCGCTCCGATCTCGGTGCCCGTCGGCGCACCGACGCTGGGACGGATCTGGAACGTGATCGGTGCTCCCGTGGACGAGAAGCCCGCCGCCGAGGACACGGAGCGCTGGCCGATCCACCGCGATCCTCCGCAGTTCCGCGACCTCTCGCCGAAGGTGGAGATCTTCGAGACCGGGCTCAAGGTGGTCGACCTGATCGCCCCGTACATCAAGGGCGGCAAGGTCGGGCTCTTCGGAGGAGCCGGCGTCGGCAAGACCGTGCTCATCATGGAGTTGATCCACAACGTCGCCAACGCGCACGCCGGTGTCTCGGTGTTCGCAGGCGTCGGTGAGCGGACGCGTGAGGGCAACGACCTCTGGCTGGAGATGAGCGAGTCCGGGGTGATCGACAAGGTCGCCCTCGTGTACGGGCAGATGAACGAGCCGCCCGGCGCTCGCCTCCGCGTCGCTCTCTCCGGTCTGACGATGGCCGAGTACTTCCGTGAGGAGGGGCAGGACGTGCTCTTCTTCGTCGACAACATCTTCCGCTTCGTGCAGGCGGGTTCCGAGGTGTCGGCACTGCTCGGCCGCATGCCGAGCGCTGTCGGCTACCAGCCCACGCTCGCCACCGAGATGGGGCAGTTGCAGGAGCGCATCACCTCTACGAGGACAGGCTCGGTCACGTCCGTGCAGGCGATCTATGTGCCGGCCGACGACCTCACCGATCCGGCTCCCGCGAACACGTTCGCGCACCTCGACGCGACGACCGTCCTTTCCCGGGCGATTGTCGAGAAGGGGATCTACCCCGCCGTGGATCCGCTCGACTCCACCTCGCGCGCCCTCACGCCGGGTGTCGTGTCCGACGAGCACTACCACGTGGCGACGAGCGTGCAACAGGTCCTGCAGCGCTACAAGGACCTGCAGGACATTATCGCGATCCTGGGCATGGACGAGCTCACCGACGAGGACAAGCTCGTGGTCGCGCGGGCGCGCAAGATCGAGCGCTTCCTGTCGCAGCCCAACTTCGTCGCAGAGCAGTTCACCGGCACTCCCGGGAAGTACGTCAAGCTCGAGGACACGATCGCCGGGTTCACGGCGATCCTCGACGGCGAGTGCGACGACTTGCCGGAGGCCGCGTTCTACATGGTCGGCGCGATCGACGAGGTGCGCGAGAAGGCGCGACAGCTCGAACAGGTCGCTGCCTAGGCGACCGGAGCAGGCGTCGTGGCCGAAACCCATCCCAAGTTCGACATCTCGCTCGTCACGCCCGACGGCTCGGTGTTCGACGGTGAGGCGGAGCTGTTGATCGTGCCGGGCGCGGCGGGCGAGATCGGCGTTCTCGCACGACACGCCCCTCTCGTGGCGACGCTCAAGGCCGGTTCGACTCGCATCCATCTCGGTGCCAACGACGTCCTCGAGTTCGCCACCGGCCCCGGTTTCTTCAAGGTGGAGCTCGACAAGGCGCTCGCGCTCGTCGACGACGCAGTGAACGTCAAGGAGATCGACGACACCCGGGCTCGCGAGCAGCTCGAGACGGCGACGGCCGAGCTGGAGCGCGTCGAGGCGGGTGAGTCGACCGCAGACCGCTGGCAGCTCGAGCAGCGCGTCAAGCATGCCGAGAACCAGCTCACCGTCTCGGGCCGCACGACCGGCTGAGGCCGTGAGGGAAGCCATGGTTTCCCCACGGGCTCCCTCCTTCTGACGCGGGGAAACCGATGGTTCCCCCGCGCACCCCCTCCTGGCGCTCGGTGTAGCAGGCCGCCCATGGCCTCCCGGCCGTGGGGCGCTCCCCTTTGGCTGGTAGTGCCGGCTCCGCAGCAAGGCGAGGTCTGGTGGGCGGAGCTCGAGGACAAGCGGCGGCCGGTCCTGATCGTGTCGCGCTCGGCGGCGAGCGTCGCGCTTCGCCGGGCCGTCGTCGCGCCAGTGACACGAACCGTCCGCGGCATTCCGACGGAAGGCGAGCTCGGTGAAGCCGACGGCCTGCCGGTTGCATGCGCGGCGAGCTGCGACAACCTCGAGACCGTCCTACGCGCCTTCCTTACGACTCGCGTGAGCGCGGCGACTGTCGGCCGCCAGACCCGGATCTGCTCTGCACTGGGCGCGCTCGCCGACTGTGGCGCGTGACGGAGACCGCCGCGCCGTCGAGGTGGCGGGCCCCCGATTCCTGTCAAGGCCGGCATCCACGACACCGTGGACGCGGCATCTACGCTTCAGCCGTGAGTGCCGCCGACGAGCTGAGAAACATCCTGACCGAGCGCATCGCGGTGCTCGACGGCTCCTGGGGCGTCCTCATCCACCGCCGGGAGCTGACCGAGGCGGAGTACCGAGGCGAGCGGTTCGCCGACCACGCGCGCGACCTGCGCGGCGACCCCGACCTGCTCAACCTGACCCGACCGGACGTGGTTCGCGAGATGCACCGCTCCTACTTCGAGGCCGGCGCCGACATCACCACCACGAATACGTTCACGGCAACGTCGATCGGGCAGGCGGACTACGGGCTCGGGGAACACGCCTACGAGATGTCGCTCGAGGGCGCACGGCTCGCGCGCGCCGCCGCCGACGAGCTCACGACACCCGAGCGACCCCGCTTCGTAGCCGGCTCGGTCGGGCCACTGAACGTCTCGCTCTCGGTCTCGCCGCGCGTCGACGATCCTGCGTACCGAGCGGTCACGTTCGACCAGGTCGTCGAGGCGTACGCAGAACAGATCCGCGGGCTCGCCGAAGGCGGCGTCGACCTATTGCTGATCGAGACGATCTTCGACACCCTGAACGCGAAGGCGGCGATCGCTGCGGCCCTGGATGTCGCGCCCGACCTACCGCGCTGGCTCTCGTTCACCGCGATCGACCGGAGCGGCCGCAACCTCTCGGGCCAGACGGTCGAGGCGTTCTGGATCTCGGTGGAATACGCGGACCCGTTCGTCGTCGGCGTCAACTGCTCGCTCGGCGCCACCGAGATGCGCCCGTTCTTGGAGAGCCTCTCGCGCGTGGCGTCCGTTCCGGTTGCATGTCACCCGAACGCGGGGCTCCCGAACGCCATGGGCCTCCACGACGAGACGGCGGAGGTGACGAGTCGGCTGCTGCGTGACCTCGCCGCGGACGGGCTCGTCAATGTCGTCGGCGGCTGCTGCGGCACGACGCCCGAGCACACCGCTCGCATCGTCGCTGCGGTGGATGGGCTGCCCCCGCGGCGCATTCCGCCCCGTTCGCTGCGTCCCCGGTTCAGCGGCCTCGAGCCGTACGTCGTGGATGAGGACTCGACGTTCGTCGTCGTCGGCGAGCGCACGAACATCACCGGGTCGGCTGCGTTCCGTCGGCTGGTGGAGGCCGACGACTGGCAGGGCGCGCTCGACGTCGCGCTCGACCAGGTGCGAGGCGGCGCCAACCTGATCGACGTGAACATGGATGCCGACCTCCTCGACGGCGTCACGGCCATGACGACATTCCTCAATCTCGTGGCCACCGAGCCGGAGATCGCGCGGCTCCCGGTGATGGTCGACAGCTCGCGATGGGAGGTGGCGCTCGCCGGGCTGCGCTGTCTGCAGGGCAAGGGGATCGTCAACTCGATCTCGCTCAAGGACGGGGAGGCAGCGTTCCTCGAGCGAGCGGGCGAGGCCCGCCGTCTCGGCGCGGCCGTGGTCGTGATGGCGTTCGACGAGCAGGGGCAGGCCGACACGGTGGAGCGGAAGGTTGCGATCCTCGGGCGCGCCTACGACCTGCTCACGGTGCAGGCGGGCTTCGCGCCCGACGACCTGATCCTCGATCCCAACGTCCTTGCCGTGGCGACGGGGATCGAGGAGCACGATCTGTTCGCCAAGGCGTTCGTCGACGCTCTACCGCTGCTCCGCGAGCGTTGCCCCGGCGCCCTGATCTCCGGGGGCATCTCCAATCTCTCCTTCGCGTTCCGCGGCAACGACGTCGTTCGCGAGGCGATGCACGCAGCATTCCTTTACCACGCGATCCATGCGGGGCTCGACATGGCGATCGTCAACGCCGGCCGGCTGCCCGTCTACGACGACATCCCAGCCGAGCTGCTCGAGACCGTGGAGGACGTCATTCTGGCGCGCCGACCCGATGCCACGGAGCAGTTGCTCGCAGTCGCGTCGTCGGTGCACGGTGAGGGCACGCGACGGGAGGACGACCTCCGCTGGCGCGAGGTGCCCGTGGCGAAGCGGATCGAATACGCGCTCGTCCATGGCATCGTCGATTTCATCGAGGTCGACGTCGAAGAGGCCCGCCAGAGCGCAGCGAGACCGCTCGACGTGATCGAGGGCCCGCTGATGGACGGCATGAGCGTCGTCGGTGACCTCTTCGGCGACGGCAGGCTCTTCCTGCCGCAGGTGGTCAAGAGCGCGCGCGCCATGAAGCGGGCGGTCGCGTACCTGGAGCCATTCATGGAGGCCGAGCGCGACGGCGCGCCGCGGAGTGCCGGCACGGTGGTACTCGCAACCGTCAAGGGCGACGTGCACGACATCGGCAAGAACATCGTCGGAGTCGTTCTCGGCTGCAACGGCTACGAGGTGATCGACCTCGGTGTGATGGTGTCCGCCGACACGATCCTCGACACCGCCGTCGAGCAGAGCGCCGACGTCGTCGGGCTCTCCGGGCTGATCACGCCGTCTCTCGACGAGATGGTGCACGTTGCCGGAGAGATGGATCGTCGCGGCATGTCGCTCCCTCTACTCATCGGCGGGGCGACGACCTCACGGCAGCACACGGCAGTGAGGATCGCACCGGAGTACACCGAGCCCGTCGTGCACGTCCTCGACGCCTCGCGCGTGATTCGCGTCGTCGGCGACCTCCTCGACGACGAGCGTCGGCTCGCGCTCGATCGTGAGAACAGAGCCGAGCAGGAGCGGTTGCGCTCGCAGCACGGCGACCGTCAACGCAAGGCTCTCCTCCCGCTATCCTCGGCGCGCGCCAACCCCACGCCGATCGCGTGGCACGCCGACGACGTCGCGAAGCCGCTGTTCACAGGGCCGCGGGAGATAGCGCCCTCACTCGCAGAGCTCCGCCGCTACGTGGACTGGACGTTCTTCTTCCACGCCTGGGAGCTCAAGGGACGCTACCCGGGCATTCTCGACGACGAGCTGAAGGGCGCTGCGGCGCGCGAGCTGTTCGCGCACGCGAACGAGTTGCTGGACGAGATCGAGCGAGACGCGCTGTTGACGCTCATCGGGCTCTACGGCTTCTGGCGGGCGAACGCAGAGGGTGACGACATCGTCCTCGAGGGAGACGTTCGGTTCCCCATGTTGCGCCAGCAGGCGGCCCACGGCGACTCGCGCCCGAACCGCTCGCTCGCGGACTTCGTGGCGCCGGCCTCGTCCGGCCTCGTCGACCATGTCGGCGCCTTTGGCGTTTGCGTGCTCGGGACGGAAGGTCTGGTCGAACGTTTCGAGGCCGAGCACGACGACTACCGCGCGATCATGGTCAAGGCGCTCGCCGACCGGCTCGCCGAGGCCGGCGCCGAGTGGCTCCACGAGCGGGCGCGGCGCGAGTGGTACGCAGCGGACGAGGAGCTCGACGGCGGGCAGCTGATCGAAGAGCGCTACCGGGGCATCAGACCCGCATTCGGCTACCCCGCCTGTCCGGATCACACCTTGAAGTCCCGCCTCTTTGCGCTTCTCGGTGCGGAGCGGATCGGCATGGAGCTGACCGAGACGTTCGCGACGCTTCCCGCGGCCAGCGTCAGCGGCCTCTATCTCGGGCATCCGCAGGCGCGGTACTTCTCGGTGGGGCGGATCGACCGCGACCAGGTCGAGGACTACGCAGCTCGGCTCGGCGTCGGGCTCCCCGAGGCCGAACGCTGGCTCCGGCCGAATCTCGGCTACGAGCCCGATCCCGCGTCGGCGGCCGTCTCCCGGCTGACCGACCGGGCGCGCACAGGTTCGGCTCGCTTGCCGGCTCGAACGGCCGTTGTCCCTTTCGGACACTCGATTTCACTCCGGGGCGGGTGGTAGCGTCACGGCGTGCCCGAGCGCACGGACGGCCGTCTGACCTTGCTTCGCCGGCACCGCCCCTTCCGGCTGCTGTTCTTCGCCACGGCCGGGTCGGCGGTCGGCACGTACCTGGCCGCGCTCGCCCTGTCGGTCGACATCTTCGATCAAACGGGCTCGGGTCGCTGGCTGGCGATCCTCCTGATCGCCGACTTCCTGCCGATCGTGGTGATCGGCCTCTTGTTGGGGCCGCTGATCGACCGGCTGCAGCGCCGTCGGTTGATGATCATCTCGGATGTCGTACGCCTCGGCGTGTTCGCTGCTCTGCCGTTCGTCGACGAGCCGATCGCGATCGTCGCACTCGCGGGCATCAACGGCATCGCTACGGGGTTCTTCCGGCCGGCCGTGTGGGCGGGGGTGCCGAATCTCGTCGACGACGACGAGCTCGAAGACGCCAACTCGATGTTGTCGACGGTCGAGCATCTCGCGTGGGTGCTCGGCCCGGTCGCTGCCGGTGCGATGTTGGCGGCATCGGGGCCGTCGGCCGCGTACTGGGTCAACGCGGTGACGTTCCTCGTCTCCGCGATTCTGGTCGCGCGCATCCCCGCCAAGGCGCTGCAGTCGGAGCAGTCCCTGTCGCGCGGCCACTGGCGTGACGTCCGCGACGGGCTGGGGCTCGTCGTCCGCTCGCGTCCGCTGCTCACCGTGCTGGTCGTGTGGAACACGGCGGCGATCGCGACGGCCGGCGTCAACGTGGCAGAGGTGGTCTTCGCGAAGGACGAGCTCGGGGCGGGAAACATGGGGCTCGGCTTCCTCGTCGCGGCGACAGGCGTCGGTCTCGTGATCGGCAGCTTCTTCTCTTCCGCAGCGCTCGGCCGCTTCGGCATGACGAAGGTGTACGGCGGATCGCTCGCCCTGATGGGCATCGGCTTCGGGGCTGCGTCTGCGTCCCCGACGATCGCGGTCGCTGCCGTGCTCGCGGGTGTCGCGACGGTCGGCAACGGGGCGGCGATCGTGTGCAACCAGGTGCTCGTGCAACGTGGAGCACCGGACAAGATGCGTGGCCGCGCGCTCGCCGTGCTGATGAGCACCTACTACGGAACGCTCGGGCTGGCAATGGCGGGCGCAGGCATCCTCACCGACGTCGCGGGTGCCCGGACGACGTGGGCGCTCGCGGCGTGCGTGTACCTCGTGGCCGCGCTCGTCGCGTTCCCCATGACGCGCCGAGTGCGAGCCGACGCGGAGGCGCGGCTCGGACTTGGGGCTCTCCCTCCGGTCACAGGCGTTCAGCGGGTCGAGGCGTTGCTGACCGAGATCGACGCCACTCGCGTCCAGGAGGAGCAGCAGCGGCCACGCAAGCTGCCCTACATCCCGCGCCGGCGCGCCAGCGGCTGACATTTTCCCGCAGAGCGTGCATCCGCGAGTGCGGATGCACGCTCGCGACAATCCCTAAAGGCGCGGAAGCTGTCGCTTCCGCGTGGGCTGCGTGCCGAGCTGCCGATCGACAATTCGGCGCGAGTAGTCTCTGCTCATGCGCAGGCCGTGGACGCACGACGAGCTCGTGGCGGGCGTGCTCGCCGACGACAGGCGTGCGCTCGCGCGCGCGATCAGCCTCGTCGAGAACCGTGCGCCCGAAGCCGAAGCCCTCGTGCGACAGCTGTATCCGCAAACCGGTCGCACGTATGCGGTCGGCGTCACTGGGCCTCCCGGGGTCGGCAAGTCCTCACTGATCGGAGCTCTCGTCCGGGAGGTTCGTGAACTCGGGCTCACCGTGGGCGTCGTCTCTGTCGACCCTTCGAGCCCCTTCACGCAGGGAGCCTTGCTCGGTGACCGGATCCGCCTCTCGGATCACTTCCTCGACCCCGGGGTGTTCATCCGCTCGATGGGGACGCGCGGGCACCTCGGCGGGCTTGCAGAGGCGACGTTGCAGGCGCTGCTGATCCTCGATGCGGCCGGGCGCGACGTGGTCTTCCTGGAGACCGTCGGCACGGGACAGAGCGAGGTCGAGGTGATCGGCATCGCCGACGTCGTCCTGCTCGTGCTCATGCCCGGGTCGGGTGACAGCGTGCAGGCGCTGAAAGCCGGGATCATGGAGATCCCCGACGTGATCGCCGTCAACAAGATGGATCATCCCGCGGCGCAGACGATGCTGAGCGAGGTGCGATCGGTCATCGCGCTGGAGACCGACCGGGAGCGACGACCCGAGATCATGCTCACCGAGGCGCTTCGACGCGAGGGTATCCCCGAGTTGTGGGAGGTGCTCCAGCGTCGTCGTGACGCCCTGAGCGGCGACGGCCGCCTCGACGAGCGGCGCCGGCGGAACCTCGGAGGGGAGGTGGTGTCCGTCGCGACTGCTCGCGCGCGGGAGCGCATAGAGCACGCGCTCGCGAGCGATCCACGGCTCGCCGAGTTGCTGGACGAAGTGCAGCGTCGCGAGACGGATCCGCTGACGGTCGTGACGGCGATCCTCGACGACGTGCTCGGTGGAGACGGTGCGCCCGACGCTCGCTGACATCCGCGCCGCGCGCGAGCGGCTCCAAGGGATCGCGCGTGAGACACCGCTCTACGCGTCGGAGACGTTGAGTCGCCTCACGGGTCGGCGCGTCGTGCTGAAGGCCGAGAATCTGCAGCGGACAGGGTCGTTCAAGATCCGTGGCGCGTTCAACACGGTCGCGCAGCTGTCCAAGGCCGAGCGCGCCTCCGGTGTCGTCACTGCGAGCGCAGGCAACCACGGGCAGGCCGTCGCCTGGGCGGCTCGCGAAGCCGGGATCGCCGCGACGATCGTCGTACCGGACGGCGCGCCGATGGCCAAGGTGGAGGCGGCACGGGGCTACGGCGCAACGGTCGTGCACTCCGGGGAGATGTTCGACGACGCACTCGAGGCGGCGCGCGCGCACGAGGTGGAGACCGGCGCGACCTTCGTCCACGCCTTCGAGGACCCGCGTGTGGTGGCGGGGCAGGGGACGCTCGGTCTCGAGCTCGCAGAGCAACTGCCCGAGGGGCCCGGCACCGTGGTGATCCCGATCGGTGGAGGGGGGCTGGCCGCCGGCATCGCCCTCGCTCTGCGCGAGCTGCGACCCGAGCTGCGACTCGTCGGTGTCCAGGCCGCCGCGTGTGCGCCCTACGCCGGCCTGGCTCCCGCGGGGACGACGATCGCCGACGGGATCGCGGTGAAGCGGCCGGGTGAGCTCGCCGGCGCGATCGTCCGTGAGCTGCTCGACGAGGTCGTCGTCACCGACGACGAGGAGATCTCGCAGGCGATCGTGCTGCTGCTCGAGCGGTCGAAGCTCGTCGTCGAGGGCGCGGGCGCAGCTCCGGTGGCGGCACTTCTTGCCGGGCGGGCCGGTGGCGACGGCTTCACGTGCGCCGTGCTCGCCGGCGGCAACATCGACGCGACGACGCTGAGCTCGGTCGTCCGCTTCGGGCTCACCGTCTCGGGGCGCTACCTCGTCGTGAAGATCCTGATCCCGGATCGACCGGGCCAGCTTGCCCGGATCGTCGGTGTGATCGGCGACGAGCGCGCCAACGTGATCGCGGTCACGCACCACCGCGAGGGGCGGAACATCGGCGTGCTGGAGACCGAGGCGGAGCTGACGCTCGAGACCCGCGGCGAGGAGCACTCCCAGCGCGTGATCCGCGCGCTCAACGAGGCGGGCTTCGTCGTCACGCGGCTTCGCTAGGTCGCCCCCTCGTAGACTGACCGCATGTGGGAGTGCGCGCAGTGCAGGAGGGAGAACCCCGACAACTCCGCATTCTGTGGTGGCTGCGGGTCGCCGCGGGAGGCGTCGGCGCCATCGCGCGAGGAGCGGAAGGTGGTGACGGTGGTCTTCGCCGACCTGGTGGGGTCGACGGCGGCGGCGGAGCGGAGCGATCCGGAGGACGTGCGCGCGATGCTTGCCGCGCACCACGCGCGAGTGCGGGTGGAGTTGGAGCGCTTCGGGGGGACGGTGGAGAAGTTCATCGGCGACGCGGTCGTCGCCGTGTTCGGGGCTCCGGTGGTGCACGAGGACGATCCCGAGCGGGCTGTGCGGGCCGCGCTTGCTATCCGCGACGCCGCCACGGAGGGCGGCGTCGAGTTGCGCGTGGCGGTGAACACCGGCGAGGCACTCGTCGCGCTCGACGCACGGCCGTCGGACGGCGAGGGCATGGTCGCCGGCGACGTCGTGAACACGGCCGCGCGGATCCAGTCGGCGGCGCCGGTGAACGGTGTGCTCGTGGGCGAGACGACGTATCGTGCGACGGCGCACGTGATCGAGTACCGCGACGCCGATCCGGTCGAGGCGAAGGGGAAGGCGGAGCCGGTCCCGGTGTGGGAGGCGGTCGCGCCGCGCTCGCGCTTCGGCAGCGATGTGGACGAGGCGCCGCTCGCCATGCTCGTCGGTCGCGACCGTGAGGTCGACCAGTTGCGGGATGCCCTCACCCGTGCCCGGGAGGAGCGCGAGCCGCAACTGGTGACGCTCGTTGGTGTGCCCGGGATCGGCAAGAGCCGGCTCGTGGCAGAGCTGTTCGGCATCGTCGACGACGACCCCGACATCATCGTCTGGCGCCAGGGCCGGTGTCTGCCGTACGGCGAAGGCATCAGCTATTGGGCCTTGGGCGAGATGGCGAAGTCACAGGCGGGCGTGCTCGAGACCGATTCCGCAGCCGAGGCGACGGCGAAGCTGACAGAGGCGGTCGGGGCGCTGATCACCGATCCGACCGTGGCCCAGTGGGTGACGGGGCATTTGAAGCCGCTGGTGGGGCTCGGCACCGATGCACGGGTTGGCAGTGAGAGTGGTGAGGCGTTCGCCGCGTGGCGGCGGTTCTTCGAGTCGATGGGAGAGCAGCGACCGACGGTGTTGGTGTTCGAGGACCTGCACTGGGCGGACGACGGGCTGCTCGACTTCGTCGACGGGCTCGTCGACCGGGCCACGGGGGTGCCGCTGCTCGTGCTGTGCAGCGCACGCCCGGAATTGCTCGTGCGTCGGCCCGGGTGGAGCGGGGGCAAGGCAAACGCCGCCACGCTCTCGCTGGCGGCGCTCTCCGAAGAGGACACCGCGCGCCTGATCGCGGAGCATCTGGCGCAGGCTGTGTTGCCGGCGGAGATGCAGCGGACGCTGCTGCGACGCGCTGACGGCAATCCGCTGTTCGCCGAGGAGTACATCCGCATGCTGCGCGACCGTGGCCTGCTCCGACGCGAGGGCGAGACGTGGCTTCTCGACACGGACGACGTCGACGTGCCCGAGACGGTGCAGGGGATCATCGCTGCACGCCTGGATGCACTCGAAGTGGAGGAGAAAGAACTGCTGCAGGCCGCGTCGGTCGTGGGCAAGGTGTTCTGGCTCGGCTCGGTGGCTGCGATCGCCGGCGTTTCGACGTGGGAAGCGGAGGAACGGCTCCATGCGCTCGAGCGCAAGGAGCTCGTGCGCCGTGATCGGCGCGCGTCGGTCGCGGGGGAGACCGAGTACGCCGTGCGCCACGTGCTGGTGCGCGACGTCGCCTACGGGCAGATCCCGCGCGGGCGCCGCGCCGACCTGCACGTGAGGGCGGCGGCGTGGATCGAGTCACTCGGCGCCGACCGAGCCGAAGATCGCGCCGAGATGCTCGCGCACCACTACGTTGCCGCCCTCGACCTCGTTCGTGCAGCGGGCGGCGACGCGGCAGAGCTCGAGCTCCCGGCACGGCTGGCGCTTCGGGAGGCAGGCGTGCGCGCCCACGGCCTCAACGCGTTCGAGGCGGCGGTGGGCTTCTACCGCCGGGCGCTGGAGCTCTGGCCGCACGACGACGCGGGGTACCCTCATCTTCTCTTCCAGCTGGGGAAAGTGCTCATGCATCGCACCGAGGGAGAGGCGGAGCTGCGCAAGGCGGGCGAGTTGCTGCTCGCCGCCAGGGACCTCGAAGGCGCGGGCGAGGCCGAGTCATGCCTCGGTGAGCTCGCCTGGCACCGCGGGCAGCGGCAGGCCGCCTTCGCCCACTTCGGCCGGTCGCTAGAGCTGGTCGACGGGCTGCCCGAGACCGGGGTGACGGCAAGGATTCGGCTGTGGGCCTGGCGCACCGAGCTTCTGGCCAACCGACGCCCGTCGTTGGACGAGGGCAGACGCATCCTCGCCCTGCTCGAGCAGCTCGCTCCCGCCGAGGACGTGCTGCATGCCCGGGTCACGATCGGTCTCGGGCACAGCTACGAGGGCGAGCAGCAGGAGGCGCTACGCATGCTGGAAGGCGTTCGCGAGGACGCACTCCGGGCGAACTCGCACGTGGCGGCTCGCGCGATGCTGAATCTCGCGTCGCTCAAGGGCGACATGGGCGAGCTTCGCCGCAGCGCCGAGCTGCATCGCGAAGGTCGCGAGGTGGCACAACGCTTCAGCTCCTATTTCCACGAGCGGTGGCTCGAGGCCGAGTGCCTCCTGGATGACTTCTTCGCCGGTGAGTGGGAGCGGGCGGCGCGGAGCGCCCAGGCGTTCCTCGAGCAGGAAGCGGCCGCGAACTACATGGACATCGCGGCCTACTACGTCCTGGCGGCGACGGCTGCTGCTCGCGGCGACCGCCGCGCGGCGGCCGCGCACAATTCGGTGCTGCTCACACGGGCCCGGGCGATCGGCGACGCACAGGCGCTCTGGCCGTCACTCGGACACTGCGCCTGTGCGGCTCTCGAAGACGGAGACAGCACGCAGGCCCGGGTGTACGTCGACGAGCTCGCATACGCGATGGCAACCGCCGAGTCGCTCGCAGTCAGCCCGAGCGAGATCGAGGCCTTTATCGCGGCGGAAGCCCTCGGTAGGGAGCAGGAGATCGGCGTTCGGCTCGCCAATGCGCCCCACACGAGCCCCTGGGTGGATGCCGGCAGGCTGATCGTCGAGGGACGTCTCGACGAGGCGGGCGACGTGCTCTACGCGCACGAGGCGTTTGCCCAGGCCGCCCAGGTGCGGTTGCGTGCGGCCGAGCGGGCAGGACGCGAGACGCCCGGCCTGCGCGAGGCGATCGCGTTCTACGAGAGCGTCGGCGCGACCGCCTGCCTCGCACGTGCCGAGCGGCTGTTGCAGGCGACCGCCTGAGCCGCGCCGACACCTGGGAGGTCGGGGACCGCCTGAGCCTTCGTGTCGGACTTCAGTCCGACACGGCTGTCGCTTCCCCTAGATGGTTGATCGGCAATTCCGGCACCCGCGACTGGCGGCTGTGACACGGCGCATCGCGGCACGCTCGCCCGTGACGCGTACCAGCAGGTACGCGCCACGACCGATCACGCCACGCTGCTTGGTCACACCCGTCCTCGACGAGCACCCCAATTACCGATCAACCATCTAGGCCGCGTGTGCCGCGCGCGCGAGCCAGTCCGCGGTGCCGCCGTCGACCACCGGTCGCGCGTCGTACCCGCGGGCCTGCAGGATGCTCGCGGCGACTACGGCGCGCGGGCCTTTCTCGCAGATCGTGACGACGGGACGGTCGGAGAGGCCGTCGGCAGTCGTCAGCAGCCGGTAGGGCACGTTCCGCGTGCCCGGGATCGAGCCGGTCGAGAACTCGTGGACCTCGCGGACGTCGAGCACGTCGACCTCGCCGGCTGCGAGAAGAGCGTCCAGCTCGTCCAACGCGACGGCCTCGAGCATCTCGTCACCGGCACCCAAGACGAAGCCGTCGACGTCGAGGAAGGCGACCGACCGCAGCCCGCGAACCGCCTGCTCGGCCTCGTCGGCCGATCCGGCAAGGACGGTCACGGGTCGTTCCGGGTCGAGCACGAAGCCCGCCTTCGTCGCGAAGCTCCCACCGTCGAGCGGCACGCTGACCGCGCCATGGCGATACCCGGAGAGGAAGTCGGCGGCCGGCCGCACGTCGAGGAGTTGAGCGCCCTCGGGCGGCGCGGCGAGCTCCTCCACGGGTGCGCGCGACCCGACCCATGGGCCGCGGTTCAGCGCCACGATGCGCCCGAGGTTCGGCGGCTTGGGAGCGTCGATCGATGACGACTCGGCGACGAACGCGTCGACGACGTCGAACCGGAGCATCGGGTTGAAGCGGCGCTCGAAGCCGATCGTGGTCGATGCCTTCGAGCTCATCCCGACACCGCACAGCGAGCCGGCCACGTGACCGGGGTAGACCTCGACGCCGTCCTGCAGTTCGAGCAGTCGCTCGAGCGAGTGGAAGAGGCCCTCGGCGCCCTCCTCTGCTCCCACGGCGAGATCGGGGCGTGCCGCGTCGCCGACGAACAGCGAGTCGCCGGTGAGCAGCACCCACGGCTCCTCCGCGCGCGTGTGGTCGACGATGGCGAGGCAGCAGTGCTCGGGGCGGTGACCCGGAGTGTGGATGCAGCGGAGCGACGACGTTCCCCACCCGCACCTCGGCGCCGTCCTCGAGTGGGTCGAACGGGTAGTCGGGCTCAGCGGCGGGATGGATCGACACCGGAATGCCGTGATCGAGCGCCAGGCGACCGTGTCCAGAGAGGTGGTCGGCGTGCGTGTGGGTCTCGATCACGCGCACGATGCGCACGTCACGGCGAGCAGCCTCGGCGAGCAGCGGCTCGATGGCGTAGGGCGGGTCGACGGCTACCGCTTCGCCGACCGCTTCACAGCCGACCAGGTACGAGGCGCACCCAAGATCATCGTCCACGAACTGCGTGAACAGCACGTTGCGACGGTACCACTCAGTCCACGCCCTCGCGGCGGTTGCGGCGGAGAAGGACGAGCGATCCGGCGACCACCGCGACACCTACCCCTGACGCCACCAGCGCCCTGCCCAGGCGCTGCTGCGGCGCGGCGGCGATCGCGGGGAGGATCGTGAGCTGCGGCTCCCACCGCACCTCGGCGCCGTCGTCGTAGCCCTGCCTCACGTCGAGCTGAACCGCGCCCGCAGGACCGCTCGCCAGCAACGTCACGGTGAAGTCGACAAGGTCGTCCTCGCCGATCGCGCCGCCGGTCCACGTCGCCTGCGCGTCGTCGTGCGTGACCATCCAGCCCGCGGGGGCCTCGGCGGCTTCGATCGCGACACGCTCGGGGACGGTCAGCACGAGCCGCGTCGTCGTCCCTTCCTCGCGCTCGTTCGGCACCTCGAGCGTGACGATCGCGGGGGCGTCGGCCTCGATCCCAGCCGGGCGCGTCGTCACGTGGGCAGACGCCGGGGGGGCAAGCAGGGCCCCGGCCGCCGTGGCCGCGAAGAGCGCCCGCCTCACAACCCGAGGTGGCGCGCGATCACCATCCGCTGAACCTCGTTCGTGCCCTCCCCGATCTCGAGGATCTTCTGGTCGCGGTAGAGGCGCGAGATCGCGAACTCGTCGGTGTAGCCGTACCCACCGTGGATCTGCAGCGCCTTGTTGACGACACGGTTCGACAACTCGCCCGTGTAGAGCTTCGCCATCGCCGCCTCGAGCGCGAACGGCCGACCCTGGTCCTTGAGCCACGCAGCCCGGTACACCAGCTGCCGGCCAGCCTCGATCTCGACCGCCATGTCGGCGAGTTGGAAGGCAACCGCCTGGAACTTCGCGATCGGCTTCCCGAACTGGCGGCGCTCCTGCGCATACGCGAAGGCGAGGTCGTAGGCCCCCTGCGCAAGGCCGACACCCATCGCCGCCA
This sequence comes from uncultured Actinomycetes bacterium, assembly GCA_963701395.1. Taxonomy (GTDB): domain Bacteria; phylum Actinomycetota; class Thermoleophilia; order Gaiellales; family Gaiellaceae; genus Gaiella. The sequence continues at coordinate 122,398 of CAVOZU010000010.1, read as the reverse complement.
CGGAGATGCGTCCCCCGTCGAGGATCTCCAGGAACTGCTTGAAGCCTGCGCCGCGCTCTCCGAGCAGGTTGCCCTCGGGGACGTGGCAATCCGCAAAGGTCAGCTCGCGCGTATCCGAGGCCTTCCAGCCGAGCTTCTTCATCGGGGAGGAGATCTCGTAGCCGTCGGCGCCGTTCTCGACGACGAGGTTCGAGACCTCGTCGGGCCCGGTGCGCGCGGTGATCGTGACACCCCACGTGATGTCGGTGCCCGCGTTGGTGATGAACATCTTGGAGCCGTTGACGACCCAGCCGCCGTCGCCGAGCTCGGCGGTCGTGCGGGTGGCTCCCGCGTCGGACCCCGCCTCGGGCTCGGTGAGGCCGAACGCCGCCAGGCGCTGTCCCGAGGCAAGCGGGGGAATCCACTCGGTCTTCTGCTCCTCGCTGCCGAAGAGCCAGATCGGCATCGTCCCGAGCGACGTGTGGGCGGCCACCGTGATCGCCACCGACGAGTCGATGCGCGTCAGCTCCTCGATGGCAAGGGCATAGGACAGCGTGTCGCCGCCGCCACCGCCGACCCGTTCGGGGAACGGAATCCCCATGAGGCCGAGCTCAGCCATCTCCGAGACGAGCTCGTACGGGAAGCGCCCCTCGCGGTCGAGCTCTTCGGCAACGGGTGCGATTCGCTCCCGGGCGAAGTCGCGCACGGTGTCGCGGGTCAGGACGTGCTCGGGCGAGAGGTCGAGATCCACGTCTCAGATCGTACGCCAGGCAGCAGATTCGACCGTCACGGTCGCGCGTCCGGGCGCGTACGCTGCCGCCGTGAGACAGGGCGTCCACCGGCGCGCGATGGCCGTGCTCGCGACCGGGCATGGAGCCGTCGACTTCGCCTCGGGCGCTGTGCCCGCACTCCTCCCGTTCCTCACGGAGCGCTTCGACCTCAGCTACACGGCGGCTGCGGGCGTGATGCTGGCGGCGACGCTGTCGTCGTCGCTCGTCCAGCCGGCGTTCGGGTGGCTCTCGGATAGGCGCGGCGCCATGTGGCTCCTGCCCGCCGGGCTGTTGCTCGCAGCCGCGGGAGTGGGGCTCGCAGGAGTCGCGCCGAGCTACCCACTCGTCCTGGCGGCGGTGCTCGTCGGAGGAGTCGGGATCGCGGCGTATCACCCCGAAGGCGCAAAGTTCGCTCTGTACGCCAGCGGTCGGCGACGGGCGAGCGGGATGTCCTACTTCAACATCGGTGGAAACACGGGGTACGCGCTCGGGCCGATCATCGTCACGCCGCTCGTGGTCTGGCTGGGCCTGTCCGGCACCCTCGTCGCAGCTCTTCCGGTCGTCGTCGTGGCTGTCGCGCTCTCGGTCGCGCTGCCGCGGCTCGGCAGCCTGCATCCGGCGCGGTCGGGCGCCCCGACCCTCGGCGGCGAGGATCGGCCTCGGGCGATGGGCGTGCTCGTCGGCGTGATCCTCTTTCGAAGCTTCACGTGGTTCGGGTTGATCACGTTCGTCCCGCTCTGGCTCGTATCGTTGGGGCACACGAAGTCGGAGGGAAACCGGCTGCTCGCGCTGATGCTGGTGAGCGGGGTGGCCGGGGCCCTCGTGTTCGGCCCGATCGCCGACCGAGTCGGCCTCCGCCGCACGCTGCTCGGCTCGACGCTGGCGCTGCCGCCGCTCGTGCTCGTGTTCCTGCACGTCGGCGGCGTGCCCGGTGCCGCCGCGCTGATGCTCGTGGGCGCCTGCATCGTTGGCACGTTCGGCGTCGTGATGGTGCTCAGCCAGAGCTACCTGCCACAGCACGTGGCGATGGCATCGGGGCTCAACGTGGGGCTCGCGATCGGACTCGGCGGCCTCGCTGCGGTGGCGCTCGGAGCCGTCGCCGATGCGGTAGATCTGCAAACGGCGCTGACGGTGTGTGCAGTGGCTCCGCTCCTTGCCGCCGCGCTGTGCCTCCTGTTGCCCGCACCGCACTCGGCGGCCGGGATCGAACCGGCAGGCGCGGTGTAGGCTTTCCGACTGACCGTTCAGTCAACGAGGAGTGATGTGAGATGAGCGTCCAGGAGTTCTTCGACGGCCTTGCCGACAAGGTCGATCCGGCCAAGACCGCAGGCATGAACAACAGCTACGTCTTCGACATCGCCGACGTGGGGCAGTGGCTGGTGAGCGTCGCCGACGGCGCCGTGACGGTGACCGAGGGCGCCGGCGAGGCCGACTGCACGATCTCGGCCAGCGAGGAGACACTGATGAAGATCGCGCGCGGCGAGGCGAACCCCACGACTGCGTACATGACCGGCAAGCTCAAGATCGCCGGCGACATGGGTGCCGCCCTCAAGCTGCAGAAGCTGTTCTAGTAGTGGGGGAACCCGTGGTTCCCCGACGGGCCCCCTCCCTCACCGCGGCGACCGCTTCACCGCAGTTGGCCTCCCGCCGGGCGGAGCCCGGGTCCGGCGCTGGGAGGCCGCGCCCGCGCCAGAGCGAGCTTCCCTGTAGGAACTACCCGGGATGGGGTCGGACTTCAGGCGGACACCGCTGTTCGCCCTGAGGGAGGTACAGGCGTACGCCGGAAGCCCGAGCCCCTGGCGTGCATGAGCCTGTCGGTTGCTCCACCCGAACAGTGCGTGCAAGACTTGACCGGTGATCGCGGTGCGCGTCCTCGTCTACTTGGGCATCAATGTCCTGGCGCTGATCGTCGTCGACTGGATGTTCGACGGCGTGTCGATCGGTCGCTGGTGGCCGCTCCTCCTGGGTGCCGCCGTGCTCGCGGTCGGGAACGCGATCATCAAGCCGATCCTCGCGATCCTCACGTTCCCGCTGATCATCTTTACGCTCGGACTGTCGTACTTCGCGATCAACGTGCTGATGCTCGCGCTGGCGGAGTGGATCGCGCCCGACTTCTCGATCGACGGCTTCTGGACGTATGTCGGAGCGACGATCGTGGTCTGGCTCGTGAACTTCGTCGTCAGTCGAGCACTCGACGCGATCACGGACTGACCCTGGCGCTCAGCCGTCGAGCACGACGAGGATCTCACCGGCGGTAACACTGTCGCCGGCGGTGACGTTGACCCCCGACACCGTCGCGGCAAACGGAGCGGTGACAGGGTGCTCCATCTTCATTGCCTCGAGCGTGACGAGTGGCTGGCGCGGCTCGACCTCGTCACCCGGTGCGACGAGGACGGCGAGCACGGTGCCCGGCATGGGCGCGGTCACGCTGCCACCCGCGCCGTGCCCGCGCTCGTGTGCGCCGGCGTCCAGATCCGGCGGCGCCATCGCGGCAGGCGCTGGGAGATTGAGGCGCCAAGCGTCTCTCCACGACCCTGCCGGGAGTCGCAGCGGCGGCGCCGAGAGCGGGGGGTGCCGGGTGAGGAACGCTGTCGTGACCTGCCCTGCACGGAACGCGGGGTGAGCGATCAGCCAGCGCAGGAACGGAAGATTCGTGACGACTCCCTCGATCGTCGTCTCCGCGAGTGCGGCTCCGAGCCTGTCGAGTGCCTCACGCCGATCGGCGCCGTGTGCGATCAGCTTCGCGAGTAGCGGGTCGTAGCGAGAGCCGATCTCGTCACCCTCTACGACTCCCGCGTCGACGCGAACTCCAACCGGCAAGCGGAGTCGCTCGATCCGCCCGGTCTGAGGGAGAAACGTCCGCGGATCCTCCGCGTACAGCCGCGCCTCCATCGCGTGCCCTGATGCCTTGTAACGATCAGTTACAAGGCGCTCGCCGGCCGCGATACGGAGTTGCTGGTCGACGAGGTCGATGCCGGTGACGGCCTCGGTGACGGGATGCTCGACCTGGATACGGCCGTTCAGCTCGAGGAAGAAGGCCTCGTCACCATCGACGAGGAACTCGGCGGTGCCGGCACCGACGTAGCCGATCGCCGCGGCGAACGCGACTGCGGCGTCGTCGAGCGTGCACGCGAGGGCTGCGGGCAGATTCGGCGGGGGCGACTCCTCGACGACCTTCTGATGGCGGCGCTGAACGGAGCAGTCCCGTTGCCCGAGCGAGACGACCTTCCCGTGGGCATCTGCGAGCAACTGCACCTCGAGGTGGCGTGGCCGTTCGAGATAGCGCTCGCAGAACACGGTGCCGTCGCCGAACGCGGCTTCGGCCTCGCGCGCCGCCGCGTCGAGCGCCTCGGCCAGGTCTGCGCTGTCGCGCACGACACGCATCCCGCGTCCGCCACCGCCGGCGGCCGCCTTGACCACGAGTGGCAACCCGACCTCTGCGGGCGACCCGGTCGGTGTCACGGGAACACCGGCAGCCGATGCAACACGCTTGGCTGCCAGCTTGTCGCCCCCGAGTCGGAGCGCCTGGGAGGGTGGGCCGATCCACGTGAGGCCGGCAGTCTCGACTGCGGCAGCAAAGTCGGCGCTCTCGGCGAGGAAGCCGTAGCCGGGATGGATCGCGTCGGCGCGCGCTTCGCGGGCGGCGCGCACGACGTCGGCCGCATCGAGGTACGACGCGATCTCGACGACAACATCCGCCTCGCGGGTGTGCAGGGCGCCACGGTCGTCGGCGGGCGCGACGGCCACCGTCTCGATGCCCAGGCGCCTGCACGTGCGGAACACCCGCAGCGCAATCTCTCCGCGGTTGGCGACGAGCACGCGGTCGAAAGGCATGGAAGGAGACTAGAGGCTTGAAGACCGAAATCCGATCGTCTAGGGTCGCGTCGTGATTCGGTTCATCGTGCGTACATTGATCGGCCTCGTCGGCAACGCCGTGGGTCTGATCGTCGCCGGGCTCGCCCTCGACAAGATGGACATCGACGTGACCTCGTTCATCGTCGCGGTCGTCGTCTTCACCATCGTGATGGCGCTGCTACAGCCGTTCCTCGCGGTGCAGCTGCGCAGGTACGGCTCCTCAGCACTCGGGGGCGTGTCGTTGATAGCGACGCTCGTCTCGCTGATCGTCACCGACCTCGTCTCGGACGGCCTCTCGATCAGCGGCGTCGGAACCTGGATCGCGGCCGCCGTGATCGTCTGGGTCGTATCGCTGCTCGCAGTCTTCGTCCTCCCGTACCTCGGGCTCAAGAAGTACCTGCAAGAGCACCAGAGTTGAAGCCCTGATCGGGGCTGAACCGGTGTAGGCTCGCCGCATGCAGGTCTGCGCCGCGTGCGGGCAGGAGAGCCCGGAAGGGTTCCGCTTCTGCGGCGCGTGCGGCGCGGAGCTGGCCGCGGCGCAACCGGCGCGGGAGCAGCGCAAGACGGTGACGCTCCTCTTCTGCGATGTCACCGGATCGACCGCGCTCGGAGAGGAGCTCGACCCGGAGAGCATGCGGCGCACGATGGGCCGCTACTTCGAGGAGATCCGCCGCATCGTCGAACGCCACGGCGGCACCGTGGAGAAGTTCATCGGCGACGCGGTGATGGCCGTGTTCGGCATCCCGCTGGTGCACGAGGACGACGCGCTGCGCGCGGTACGTGCGGCCGTCGAGATCCGCGACCGGATCGGGTCGCTCGGTGACGAGCTGGGCGTAGCGCTGTCGTTCCGCACCGGCGTCAACACCGGCGAGGTCGTCGCAGGGGAGGGGGAGACGCTCGTCACGGGTGACGCGGTGAACGTGGCGGCGCGGCTGGAGCAAGCGGCGGCTCCCGGCGAGGTGCTGATCGGCGGGGGGACGCTCGCGCTCGTGCGTGACGCGGTCGAAGTCGAAGCGGTGGAGCCGCTCGAGTTGAAGGGGAAGCGCGAGCCGTTTGCTGCATACCGCCTCGTGACGGTGGATCCCACGGCGGAGGCGTTCGCGCGCCGCACCGACGCGCCGCTCGTAGGGCGCGTGCGCGAGCGCGGGCGCTTGCGCTCGGACTTCGAGCACGCGGTCTCGGAGCGGGCCTGCCACATGTTCACGCTGCTCGGCCCTGCCGGCGTAGGCAAGTCGAGGCTCGTAGCCGAGTTTCTTGCCGAGGCGGGCGAGGAGGCCGACGTGCTGCATGCCCGTTGTCTCCACTACGGCGAGGACATCACGTACTGGCCGCTGGTCGAGATCCTGATCGCAATCGGGGTCGACCCGGAGACGGTGATTCGCGCCTCGCCGGCCGACACCCAGCTGATCTTCCGCAGGTTGCTGGAGGCACGGGCGGCCGAGCGGCCGCAGATCGTGTTGCTCGACGACATCCAGTGGGCGGAGGAGGTGTTCCTCGATCTGATCGAGCACATCGCTGACTGGTCACGGGACGCGCCGATCTTCCTGCTCTGCGTCGCCCGTCCGGAGCTCTTGGAGGTACGCCCCGGCTGGGGCGGCGGGAAGCTGAATGCGACCACGATCCTGCTCGAGCCGCTGTCCGCCGACGACTGCGACCTGTTGATCGACGAGCTCGTCGGCGACGTCGTCCTCGAGCCAGACGTGCGCCGGCGCATCCTCGCCGCGGCCGACGGGAACCCGCTCTTCCTGGAGGAGATGCTGGCGATGGTCGCGGAGGACGGGGGCGCCGGTGAGATCGTCGTGCCGCCGACGATCCAGGCGCTGTTGCAGGCGCGCCTCGACCGGCTGGGCGTCGAGGAGCGCGACGTGATCGGCCGAGGCTCGGTCGAGGGGCAGGTGTTTCATCGCGGTGTCGTGCAGGAGCTCGCTGCGGCGGCCGACCGTGACGGAGTCCCGACGCATCTGCTGACGCTGGTGCGCAAGGACGTGATCCGGCCGGAGCAGGCGACGTTCAGCAACGACGATGCGTTCCGCTTCCGCCATCTGCTGATCCGCGACGCGGCGTACGACGCCTTGCCGAAGGAGACGCGCGCCGACCTCCACGAGCGCTTCGCCGACTGGTTGGAGCGCCACGGCGACCTCGTCGAGCTCGACGAGATCGCGGGCTACCACCTCGCGCAGGCGCACGCGAACCGGGCGGCCCTGGACGCCACGGACTCACGACTCGCCGGCCTCGCGCGCCACGCGGCGATGCGTCTCGGGGCGGCGGGCCGAGGCGCGATGAACCGCCGCGACGTCGCCGCCGCGTGCGGCCTGCTCGCGCGCGCCGCCGCTCTGCTGCCCCAGGGTGACCCGTTGCGCACCGACTTACGGATCGAGAGTGCTTTTCCCAGCACCCTCGCCGGGTTGCCCGTCGTGGGAATCATCAGCGAGCTCGAAGCGGCAGACACGCCACGATCTCGAGCGTTCGCCGACATTCTGACGGTATGGATCGATCACGCCCTCGGGACGCCGGAGCGGCTCGAGAGGTGCCGGCAGGCAATGCTTGCACTCGACGACGACCTCGGCCTCGCCTGGGTCGAGATGGAGACGTTCGCGATCAGCTGGAGCGCGCTGCAGGCCGAAGCCGGGCGCTCCGCGCTCGATCGTGCCGTGGCGCACGCGACAGAGGCAGGGCAGCCGGCGCTGGTCGAGTACCTGCGGGGCTGGGTCGGCGCGACGATGACGTTCGGTCCGACGCCGGCCGAGGAGGTGATCGCGGCGGCGGAGAAGGCGCTCGAGACGGCGAGCGGGCCGTTGGAGCTCGGCGCTGCGCAGCGACGTCTCGGGCGCATGCTTGCTTGCCGTGGCGATTTCGAGCGCGCGCGAGACGTCTACCAGGCAGGCCTGGACATTGCACGAGACGCCGGGGACGTCCGTCAGGCGGCAGCCGGGGTGATGGGGCTCTCGTACATCCTGCGGCGTGCGGGAGAAGGCGAAGCGGCCGAGACTGCTCTGCGCATGGGTGTCGAGGAGCTCGAGGCGATGGGTGACCGTGGCTTTTACTCGACGCTCGTTGCAGAGCTTGCGACGCTGCTCACCGAGCGCGGTGCATACGACGAGGCCGCGGTGTGGTGCGCTCGTGCCCGCGAGACGACGATCGCGAACGATCTCGCGACGCTCGTCGAGGTCGAGGCCGTCGAGGGGCGCCTTGCCGCTGCCCGCGGGGACTGCACGGAAGCCGAGCGCTTGGGACGCAACGCCGTCCGCATGCTCGCCGGCTCGGACTTCTACGAGCACATCGCCGGGTTTCGCCTCGAGCTCGCGCGGACGCTATCCGAGTGCGGGAAGCCGGAGGAGGCGCGAGAGCTCGCCGCGGAGGCGCTCAGGATCTACGAGGCGAAGGGCGACAGGCCGGCAGCCGGCTGGGCCCGGGAGCTGTTGGAGTCGCTTGGCTGATGCGGGCGGGACAGGTCCCGCCCCTACGGGTTGCGGCCGGTGCAGTCGAAGCGGGCGGCGGCGTCGACGGTTGCCCTGCGCCTCCTCGGTATGTAACGGTCACGGCTGAACACCAACCGACAAGGAGGTTCCGATGGCGGGACTGGAGATCAAGAACGCGGGCTCACCGGACGAGGTCCGCAACTTCGTCGCACACGGGCACGCCGACGTCTACAACCTCGGCGCTGCCGCGGCGATGATCGGCACGTTCGAGCCGGGCTGGAAGTGGTCCGAGCACCTGAAGCCGATCGCAGGTACCAACACCTGCCAGGCGCCGCACCTGCTCTACTGCCTCTCCGGCCGGATGCACGTCGTGATGGACGACGGCTCGGAGGGCGAGATCGGCCCCGGCGACGTCGTCTCGATCGCGCCCGGTCACGATGCGTGGACGGTCGGGGACGAGGCATGCGTCGCCGTCGACTTCGGCGGCTACGCGCAGTACGCCAAGGGCTAGGCCGCAGGAGTAGGAGAAGGTCGAGGGCGAGGCAAGCCTCGCCCTACGGGTCAGGCGGAGTCGCCCTCGGTCGGCATCCAGGAGGGCCTGCGCCGCTCGAGGAAGGCGCGCAGGCCCTCCTGGCCCTCGTCGCTCGTGCGCCGCTCGGCGATGCGGCGTGCCGTGTCGGCGGCGTCGGGGCGCTCGAGGACGAGACGCTTCGCGTGTCGGGCCGCGCGCGGCCCCGCCGACCGCAGCTCGTCGAGCACGAGCCCGAGCGCGCCGTCGAGGTCGTCGGTGACCTCGTGGACGAGCCCGAGGCGCAGCGCGGTGGCAGCGTCGAAGCGCTCACCCGTGACGAAATACCTCCGCGCCGCGCTCTCGCCGATCTTGCGCAGAGCGAACGGCGAGATCACGGCGGGGACGATCCCGAGCTTGACCTCGGAGAAGGCGAAGACAGCGCGCTCGTCGGCGATCACGATGTCGGCGCAGGCGACGAGACCCGCCCCGCCGCCGAGCGCGTGCCCCTGCACGACGGCGACCACCGGGGCAGGGCATTGGTCGACCGCTTCGAGCATCCCGCGGAGCGCGTTGGCATCGGCCACGTTCTCGTCGTAGGAGAGAGCGACGGAGGAGCGCATCCACTCGACGTCGGCGCCCGCGCAGAAGCTCTTGCCCTCACCTGCAAGCACGACCGCGCGTGTCTTGCCGACGTCGACGAATGCCTGCGACAGCTCTGCGATCAGCGCGGCGTCGAACGCGTTCCGCGTCTCGGGTCGGGCGAGCGTGACGTGGAGGACGTCGTCGTCGCGTTCTACCCGGAGCGCTCCCATCGCCGGGGAGCATAGAGTCGTGCCATGTTGAACGGGACGATCGCAGCCGGCGTGACCCCGCTTCGTGAGGGTGGAGCCCTCGACGAGGAGGCCTTCGGCCCGTACACGGAGTTCCTCCATGCCGGTGGCCTCGCCGGAGTGCTCGCTCTCGGCACGAACGGCGAGGGCATCCTGCTCTCGGTCGACGAGCGGCGCCGCGTGACGGAGCTGTACCTGGAGGCGTCGGCCGGCCGGCTGCTCGTCGCGGCCCACTGCGGTGCGCAGACGACTGCAGACACGGTCGCCCTCGCGGAGCACGCTGCCGGCGCCGGAGTCGATGCCGTGGCCGTGATCGGGCCGCCGTACTTCAAGCTGGACGCGGAGGCGCAGTATCGGCATCTCCGCGCTGCTGCCGTCGCGTGTGCGCCGACGCCGTTCTACGTCTACGAGTTCGCCGCGACGGCCGGGTACCCGTTCGATCTGGCGATGCTGCTGCGTCTCCGCGACGACACCGACAACTTCGTCGGGCTGAAGGTCTCGGACACGCCGTGGGAGGCCTTCGAGCGCTACCTGCTCGACGGGCTCGACATCTTCGTGGGGCCGGAGGCGCTGATCCACCGGGGAATGAGCGCGGGGGCGATCGGTGCGGTCTCCGCACTCGCGTCGGCATTTCCGGAGGAGGTGGCCGCCGTCGTGCGCGACCCGGGCGAGACGGGCGCGGCCGGGCTCGCCGAGTTGCGTGCACAGATCGAGAGCTTTCCGCGGCACGCAGCGCTGAAGCACGTGCTCGCCCGGAAGGGCGTTCCCGTCCGACCTGACGTGCGGGCCCCATTGCGTGGGCTCACCGGTGCGGAGGCACGCGAGCTCGATGCCTGGCTCGACACGCGCGGCGCCTGAGCGGGCGATCGCGAACAGGTTGGCGCAGTCGTAGGGGCGGGACAGGTCCCGCCCCTACAGGTTCGGTCGCCATGTCGGCGCGGGTGATCTCGCTCTACTCGGAGTCGCCCTCGTCTTCGTCTTCGTCCTCGTCTTCCGAGGTGGACTTCTCCTCGCCGCCACCAGTGCAGTGCTCGGCCATGGCGGCCTGTAGGCGTGCGAGCTTCTCACCGAGCTTGGCGAGCTTCTCCTCCATCTTCGCCAGTGCAGCCCGTGCTCTTTCCTGCTGCTCCGGTGTGAGCTCCCCGCCTGCGAGCTTCGCCTGGAGTCGCGCCATCTTCTGCTCGATCTTGGCCTGCTTGCGCTGGAGCTTCGCGATCTTCGCCTCGGCGCGATCGCACTTCGCCTCATGCCGATCGGCCCGCCTCTCAGCACGCCGCTCGGCCTTCTCGGCTCGCTTCTCGGCCTTCTCGGCCCGCCTGTCCTCGCGGCCGCCGGATCCCTCGTCCGCCAGGGCGGCGGTGGTGCCGCCCAGGCCGAGTAGCGCGGCTGCTGCGAGCACCGTCACGAATCGCCGTCCGTTCACCTGCTCTCCTCTCCGACGTAGGCTCTCTGCCTCCCGACCATCGGCGCTACGGCACCTGGGGGCGAGTAAGGCTTTCGTGAGCGGGGTACCCCGGGTGAGGCAGTCGGGCGTCGGCCTACATCCGGAAGACGCCGAACGTCGTCTCCGGCACGGGCGCGTTCGCGGCGGCAGCGAGGCCGAGCGCGAGCACCCGTCGCGTGTCGAGCGGGTCGATGATGCCGTCGTCCCAGAGACGGGCGGACGAGAAGTACGGCGAGCCCTCGCGCTCGTACGTCGCGCGGATCTCGTCGGGGTCGGCGTCGCCGACCATCGTCAGCACCGTAGCGGCCTGGTCGCCGCCCATCACGGAGATCCTGGCGTTCGGCCACATCCACAGCTGCCGGGGGCCGTAGGAGCGGCCGCACATCGCGTAGTTGCCGGCGCCGAACGAGCCTCCGGTGATCACTGTGAACTTCGGCACGTCCGCGCACGCGACCGCCGTCACGAGCTTCGCACCATCGCGCGCGATGCCGCCCTCCTCGTACTCCTTGCCGACCATGAACCCCGTGATGTTCTGCAGGAAGACGAGCGGGATGCGCCGCTTGCACGCCAACTCGACGAAGTGCGCCCCCTTCTGCGAGGACTCGGCGAAGAGCACGCCGCGGTTGGCGAGGATGCCGACCGGATAGCCCTCGATGCGGGCGAAGCCGCAGACGAGCGTGTCGCCGTAGAGCGCCTTGAACTCGTGGAAACGTGAACCGTCGACGGTGCGGGCGATCACCTCCAACGGGTCGAGCTCGTGGCGGAAGTCCTCCGGGACGGCCCCGTAGAGGTCCTCCGGGTCGACGGCCGGCGGCTCGCTCGGTGTCAGCTGCCACGGACACGGCAACGGGTCGCCGAGATTGCGCACGATCTCGCGTGCGATGGCCAGCGCGTGCTCGTCGGAGGTAGCGTAGTGGTCGGCCACCCCCGAGCGGCGGGTGTGCACGTCGGCTCCGCCCAGCTCCTCGGCGGTCACGTCCTGCCCGGTCGCCGCCTTCACGAGGGGCGGGCCGCCGATGAAGATCGTCCCGGTGCCGCTGACGATCACCGTCTCGTCCGACATGGCGGGGACGTATGCGCCCCCGGCGGTGCAGGAGCCCAGCACGACCGCGATCTGGGCGATGCCCTGCGCCGACATTCGTGCCTGGTTGTAGAAGATGCGACCGAAGTGCTCCCGGTCCGGGAACACGTCAGCCTGGAGCGGGAGGAACGCCCCGCCCGAGTCGACGAGGTAGATGCACGGCAGGCGGTTCTGCTCGGCCACTTCCTGCGCACGCAGGTGCTTCTTCACGGTGAGGGGGTAGTACGAGCCGCCCTTCACCGTGGCGTCGTTCGCGACCACGACCACGTGACGGCCCTCGACCACTCCGATCCCCGTCACGATGCCCGCAGACGGGGCGTCGCCGTCGTAGAGATCCCACGCGGCGAGAGCATTCAGCTCGAGGAAGGCGGCGCCGGGGTCGACGAGCCGGTCGATGCGCTCGCGCGCGGTCAGCTTCCCGCGCGCGCGGTGCCGTTCGAGCGCCTTCTCGCCGCCGCCGCCGGCGACGAGGGCCGAGCGCTCGCGCAGCTCCGCCGTCAGCGCCTCCATGTGCGTGCGGCGTCGCTCGAAGGCCTCGTCGTGGGCGACATGCGTCCCGAGCACGGTCACGGGTCGAGTCTACGCAGCGGGGCAGGCGGAGTCGCATCGGGCTTGACGCCGGCGCCCGGGCGGGAGACGGTTTCGGCGATGGAAGACCTGATGCCCCGCTTCGAGGAGCTGCAGACGCATCTACGCGGCGTCTGGCCGACGATGACGCTGCAGTCCGTCGGAAGTGTCGAGCGCACGGTGATCGTGATCCATTCGTTCAGCCTCGAGATCCCGGACGTGCTCGCACCGCTCGCGCAGGCGTACGAGGAGCGGTTCCTCGTGATGGTGCTCGGCGTGCTTCGCGGACGCCGCACGCGCGTGGTCTACATCACCTCGAGCCCGGTACTGCCGAGCGTCGTCGACTACTGGTTCCGCCTGATGCCGCGACTCGACCGACCCGAGGCGCACGAGCGCCTGCGGATGCTCTCTCCCGTCGACCCGTCGTTTCGACCGCTGACCGCGAAGATCCTGGAGCGTCCCCGCTTCGTCGAGCGGATCAAGCGCGAGATCCCGGATCCCGATCACGCCGTGATCTACCCGTTCAACACGTCGGAGCTCGAGGTCGAGCTCGCGGTTCGGCTCGGTGTGCCCCTCTACGGATCGGCCCCCGGGCTGTGGGAGCTCGGTGCGAAGTCGGCGACGCGTCGGCTGTTCCGCGAGGAGGGCATCCCGTGCCCCGCGGGGCGCGAAGGGCTGCGTGACGTGGACGATCTTCGCTCGGCGATCTCCGAGCTCCGCGTCGAGTGCCCGCAGCTGCGGGAGGTGATCGTCAAGCACGACCAGGGCGTGAGCGGGCTCGGCAATGCGACGATCCGGCTGGAGCAGGGCGCGAGCGTCGACGAGGCGATCGGCGGGCTCGAGCTGGAGGACGACACGATCGACGCCGAGCAGTTCCTGGCCGGGCTGGCCGCGGGCGGCGTCGTCGAGGAGCGCATCCGTGGTGAGGACTATCGGAGCCCCAGCGTCCAGATGCAGGCGAGCCCCGAGGGCGCCCTCGAGGTGCTGTCGACACACGATCAGGTGCTGGGGGGCCCACACGGCCTCTCCTTCCTGGGCTCCCGCTTCCCGGCCGACTCCGAGTACGCGTCGGAGATCACGCGCCTGGGTCGAAAGGTCGGTACCCGGCTCGCGGCCGAGGGCGTGGTCGGTCGGTTCGCGGTGGATTTCGTCCTCGTTCGGGACGGAGGCGAGGCCTGGCGTCCGTACGCGATCGAGATCAATCTCCGCTGTGGCGGGACGACCCACACGTACATGGCGCTGCAGGCGCTCACCGACGGCACGTACGACGCCGAACGCGGCGAGCTCGTCGCCGGCGGTCGTCGCAAGTTCTACGTCTCGTCCGACCACATCGAGGCACCCGAGTACGCGGCGCTGACGCCCGAGGACTTCCTCGAGGTCGTCGGGCAGCGCCGGATCGGCTGGGACGGCGAGTTGCTCACCGGGGTCGTGTTCCACATGGTCAGCGCGATCGCGATCGCCGGCAGGGTAGGCGCGACTGCGATCGGCAATTCGCCGCTCGAGGCGGATCAGCTCCTGCGGCGCGCGCGCCGCATCCTCGACGAGGAGACGGGTCGCGCGGCACCCTCCGCGTGAAAGAGGCTGATCTGGGGCGCACTCCCGCAGAGCTCGTGCTGCGCGTCCCCGGGCCGGTGCGCGTGGTCGGTCGTAACGCCGTCTGGGCGTTCGGGCGAGCCACCGCGCGTGCCCGACCGCTGCCCGACTTCCTGATCATCGGCGCGCAGAAGGCAGGCACGACGGCGCTCTACACGTACCTCCGCCGTCACCCGGCGATCACGGGCCCGTCCTGGAAGGAGGTGAGCTTCTTCGATCGCCACTACGCGCGCGGGACACGCTGGTACCGGGGCAACCTCCCGCTTCGCCCGCGGGGTCGGCTGGTGGGAGAGGCGAGCCCGGGCTACCTGTTCCACCCGCTCGCGCCGGAGCGCGTCGCAGCGTTGCTGCCGGGCGTGAGGTTGATCGCGATCCTTCGCAACCCGGTCGAGCGCGCCTACTCGCACTACCAGCACGAGGTCGCGCTCGGCCGCGAGCCGCTCACGTTCCAGGACGCGCTCGCTGCTGAGCAGGAGCGGCTGCACGGTGAGCTGGAGCGCATGGTCTCCGAGCCCACGTACTTCAGTCGTGCCTGGTGGGATCACACGTACGTCGGGCGCGGCCTGTACGCCCAGCAGCTCGAGCGTTGGCTGGCCGTGTTCTCCCGCGACCAGCTGCTCGTGCTGACCACGGACGAGTTGGCGGAGCGCTCGGCGGACGCCTACGCTCGCGTGCTCGCGTTCCTCGGCGCGCCGGAGCACTCGCTCGACGACTACCCGCGTGTGTTCGACCGCGACTATCCGCCGATGGCCGAGGAGACGCGAGCGCGCCTCGCGGAGGCCTTCGCCGAGCCCAACCGTCGGCTCGCGGAGCTGCTCGAAGCTGACCCGGATTGGTCATGAAGCGACGGCGGGTCGTCTGTACGATCGACGCTCGTGAGGAGACGTCGCGGGACGGGGAGGCCGACGAGACGTGGACACGCTTCCGTACGCGCTGTTGCGGTCTTCCTCACGTGCGCCGCGGCCGCCGCGTTCGCCGCTGTCGCGACCGGGCGGACGGCTGCCACGGCCGTTGTCGGCTTCGACGGTCTCGCGGCAGGCACGGTGGTCGGGGCGCAGTACGCGAATGAGGGTGGCTCCGGCCAGGGCGTGATCATCGGCAAGGGGCCCGGGGGCACGTCGTCGGGGGCGCCGGCGCGCGTCGTGACCGTTCCATCCGGGGCGAAGTCCGGCTCGAACGTGCTCTCGATCTCGGAGTGCCCGTCCTCGGAGTTCGCTCCGTACGGCATCTGGGCCACGTTCCCCGGCGGCGGCAAGAAGCTCGTTCGCGTGTACATCGGTGCGCCCACGGGCGCGCCGACACGCGAGGTCGCACTCGTCGGTGTCGACCCGAGCGGTCAGGAGATCCCGGGTGTCCGCCAAGCCAAGAGCATCCCCGGCAACGGCGACTACGGCACGAGGCTCGAGATCTCCGACAGCCAGGGTCGGATCGCCTTCTTCAAGATCGTCCTCCCGGGGCAGCTGGCGACCCCGGGTGTGACCGCGTGCAACTCCGTGCCGGCGCACCGCGTCGACGACCTCGCGTTCGACGTGCCGGATCCGCCCGCGCCGGGACAGCCGCCACCACCTCCGCCCGCGCCCGACTTCGGCCTCAGCCTCCGGCCGCTCGTCTTCCCGCTCTCCGTTCGCCGCGGCACCGCTTCCCTGCCGGCACTCGTCGACGTCACCCGCTTCGCCGGCTCGCACGGCCCGCTCGAGATCGCGTTCACCGGGCTCCCGGCTGGAGTCACGGCCGTGGTCACGCGTGACTCCCAGTCGAGCCCGAAGCTGCTCAAGGTGCGCGTCGGGGCGACGAAGGTCGCGAAGGCCGTCGTCAACGCCACCCTCACGATGACAGCCACGCCGGGGCCGAGCTCGGGCCCGGCACCGCGGTCGGTGACGATCCCCTTCACCGTGGTCGAGGACTACGACCTCGCCATCACCGGGATCGACGTCACCCAGGGCATCCAGCGCGACGTGGCGCTGCCGGCACGGCCGGCTGACGGGTCGGCGGCGACGTACAACGGGGTCACCCTCGTCCGCGGCAAGAAGACCGTCGCCCGTGTCTTCGCGGTCGTGGCGGCGCCGGCCAGCGCGAAGGTCGGTGGTGCCACGATCCTGCTCCACGGGCGCACGAAGGCCGGGAAGACGTTGCCTGGCAGTCCGCTGGGGCAGACGTTCCCTTCCACGGTCACGCTGCAGCAGGGCTTCACGCAGCAGACGACGCCGCAGCTGCTGAAGACCGGCAACGGTGCTCTGGCCTTCACGCTGCCTCCGGAGTGGACAAAGGCCGGCGCGATCGAGCTCGAGGCGCAGCTCATGCCGCCGCAGGTGATCGCTGCCACGAGTGCCGAGTGCGGAGCGCCGGAGTGCGCTGCAAACAACCGCTACCGGCTACGCGGTGTCGGCTTCGTCGACACCGGGTATCTCAACCTGGCGGCGCTCCACCTGAAGGTCGCGGGGCAGCCGTTCCCGGGCTTCCCCGACGAGACGCTGTCCGCCGTGCATCAGCTGTTCCCTATCGCCGACGGTGGCATCCGGCGGGCGGACGACTGGCGCGCCGAGTACGACGTGACGCGGTGGATGACGGCGAAGACGAACGCAGCCGTGTTCCCCGGTCTCTGCAAGAGCGCGTCGCCCCCCTTCGATGCGTGGTGCAAGGCGGTGCCCGATGCGAACAAGATCCTGCTCGGCTACGCGACCGGTTACGAGTCGGGTGAGGAGGGCTGTGACGACGAGTACGCCAGCGACCGGCACAACTACTGCTTCGACTCCGTGCTCGGGCTCGTGGACGACAAGGTGCCCGCCGGCCTCAACGGCGTTGCCGGCTTGAGCAAGGGTGATCGTGGGATCGGTGGCAAGGGCTCGGAGGCGATCGCGAACATGCGGCGGCCGTTGACGTCGGTGGCGCACGAACTGCTGCACGGCTTCGGCCCCGACCATGCGTCTGGCGGCTGCGGCGGGGGCGCCGGTGGACAGAAGGCCGATTCGTGGCCGGACGGGATCGGGTCGATGCTCGGCATCGGCTACGACGTCCGGAACGGCAACCTGGTCTTCTCGACGCCGGGCGCGCCGCGCTACGACTTCATGTCGTACTGCGCAGACTTCAACACCGAATGGGGCCTCGGCAAGTGGTTCCCCTGGCAGACGAGCGACGCCTGGATCTCGCCCATCAACTGGGAGTTCGGGATCACAGCTCTTCGCGGGCTCCTGCTCCAGCGGTCGACGGCGCCAGTCACGCTCGCCGTCCCTCAGCCGGTCGTCTCGGTGCGCGGCTTCGTCGACCGCGGCGTCGTCGTGATCACCCGCGTCGAGGCGCGGCGTGGATCTGCCTCTCCTGCGACGGACAGCCCGTACCGGCTCGTGCTTCGCGATGTCGGCGGTGCCGTCGTTGCCGACGTGCCGATGCTCGTCCGCTCCTCGGAGGGTCACGGCGCCGAAGCGTCCTTCCTCGTCGCGGACGTCCCGCTCAACGGTGCGAAGCCGGGAGTGCTGCCGGCGCGGCTTGCCGCAGCCGAGGTCGTGACGGGAGGTGCGGTAGTCGGTCGCGCGGCACGCAGCGCCCCGCCGGTCGTGAAGCTGCAGGGTCCGAAGCAGGGCTCCCGTGTCGGCGCGGCGCCGACGACCACGTTGCGCTGGAGCGCGCGTGACCCCAACGGCACGCCGCTCCTCACGACGGTCGAGTACTCGACCAACGACGGCGCGGTGTGGAGGACACTCTGGACCGGCTCGGGTCGCAGCAGTGCACGGATCCCGAGCCGCCTGCTCTCGGGCTCGAAGACGGCGAGGCTCCGCGTGCGGGCGAGCGACGGCTTCGCCTCCGCGACGAGCGTGTCGGCGCGCTTCGTCGCGGTCGGGCGGCCACCGGATGTGCGGATCACGAGCCCGTCCCGGGGCGCGAAGATCCCGGCGGGCGAGAGGCTTGTGCTCGGTGCCGTCGCCCACGACGACGCGGCGCGACCTCTCGCCGCGTCGCGGCTCACGTGGTTCGACGGCAAGCGCCGCATCGGTCAGGGGGCGGCGCTGAGCGTGAAGGGGCTCGGTCCGGGGACACACACGATCCGTGTCGAGGCACGCGACGGTCGCGGGCGGGTGGGTCGCGCCACCGTAAACGTCCGCGTCCTTCCCGCGGCGCCGCGGCTCGTCATCCACAGCCTGCCAAAGAAGCTCTCGGCGCAGGCATCGCGTCTCCGGCTGAGGCTCTCCGCGACCCTCCCGGCGATCGTCACGGCCACGGGGAAGGGCGTGCGTACACGACGGATCCGCGGCCAGGTCGGGCCGCGGCCGCGCACCGCGACGCTCGCGATTCGGCCCGGCAAGTCGCCGATGCGCGTCGTTCTGCGCGCGCGGGCCTTCGGTCGCTCCTCCGCCGTGCTGCTCGTTCTCGAGCGGTCGTAGGCTACTGGCCGGGGACGGAACTCACGGCGTGATGCCGTAGCCGGAACGGCCGCAGATCTCCGCCCCCGGTCGTTCCACGGTACGGCCAGAGGAGGACGATGCCGCCTCGCATCGCTAGCCTTGCGCCGATGGCCGCCGCGAGCACACTCGAACGATGGCACGCCTTCGTCGCGAGTCGCGACGTGTCGATCCTCGACGAGATCCTGGCCGATGACGTCGAATTCCGGCCGCCGACCTACTGGACGCCGCGGCGCGGCAGGCACGAAGCTGCGCTGATCCTCGGCACGGTCGCCGGGGTCTTCGAGGACTTCCGCTACGGGCGCGAGTGGGTCGACGGTGACGACTGGGCCCTCGAGTTCACGGCCCGGGTCGGCGGGCTCGAGTTGAAGGGAGTCGACCTGATCCGGCTCGACGGTCAGGGGAAGATCGTCGACTTCGAGGTCGTCGCGCGCCCACCGAATGCGGTCGCGGCGCTACGGGCGGTCATGGAGGAGCGTCTGCGTCCCCTGCTCGGACACGCCGGCGGCTGAGCGAGCCCGTAGCTCCGGGTGGATACGAGCATTCCCATCCCCGAGACGGGGCGCACGTTCTCGTCGCGCCGCCGCGTTCGCCTGTCGGACATGGACGCACAGGGGCGCCTGCGGCTCGACGCCGTCGCACGTTTTCTGCAGGACGTGGCGATCGAGGACGTGCAGGAGACGGGGTGGGGGATGCCCGATCACCTCTGGTTCGTCCGCTCGATCAGGGTCGATGTGACCGCCCCGTTCCTCGCCGACCGCGAGGTCGAGCTGACCACGTGGTGCAGCGGCCTGGCTGCGATCGCCGCGGGGCGCCGCTGGTCGGTTCGCGGGGACGCGGGCGGGCGCATCGAGGTCGACAGCGTCTGGATCCATCTCGACTCGCAGCAGCGGCCGGCGCGGCTCGAGCAGTTCGGGGTGTATGCCGACGCGACTGCGGGCCGGCGGGTCTCGACGAAGCTGGAGCTGCCCGATCCACCGATGGACGCGGCCCGGCGGCCGTTCCCACTGCGGACGACCGACGTCGACCTGCACGGGCACGTCAACAATGCCGTCTTCTGGCAGGGCGTCGAGGAGGCGCTGGCGCGGCACGACGTCGACTCCAGCGCGCCGCTGCGCGCCTCGCTCGACTTCCGCCACCCGATCGACTTCGGCGACGGCCTCGAGCTGGTGGAGGGCGTCGCCGACGGCGTGCTCGACGTCGGCTTCGCGACCGAGGGCGGCGTGCGCGCCGTGGCGCGTGTCGAGCCGCTGTCTAGCCCTGCGTGAAGACGTAGTCGTCGTCGGCGACCTGCATGTGGCAGCTCTGGCAGAGGCTGCCCTCGGCCAGAACGCCGTACGTCCCGCCGTCGAGCGTGTACTCGACGTACTCCCACTCGCCACCGACCTTGTGCATCACCGCGACGTCGCGCGGTAGCCCGTCGGCGCCTTCGTCTGCGATCGACTTCACGACGACTGCTCCCTCCGGGTAGGCGTCGCCGTCCTTCCCCAGGCTGACGTAGACGTTCTTGACGCCGTTGTGCGCTCCCGGCGTGGTCACGGGCTCGGCGTTGAGGCGCGTCCACGATGCGTAGCCGGCGGTGTAGTCGGGGAGGCCGGGGTCGGCCGAGGCGCTCGTCGTCTCGCCGGGCTCGGTGGCGGTGTCGCCGCTCGAGCTCGACGAGTCGGAGCCGCCGCAGCCCGCGACGACCAGGGCCACGACGGCCGTGAGCACGAGGGCGACGCTGCGGACGCGCATCACCGCATGATGCCGCCTCCGGGGCCGAGCCACAAACGAGAGAGGGAGTGGCGGCCGCCACTCCCTCTCTGTGCGTTCGACCTGCTCCGGCGTGGAGCAGGGGCTCGGATCAGCTACCGGGGATCTGCATCAGCAGCAGCTGGCCATCCTCGCGGCGCTTCGTGTAGCCGGTGCCATCACCTGGCCCGGTAAGCGGCGCGGTCTGCGACCACGTGTGCCCAGGGGACGAGCCAGGCAGGTCTACGTGCGACTGGACGTCGAGCGCCCACCAGCCCGCACCGAACCACCTCGAGACGTCGGCGATGCCGCTCGTCTCCGCCGCGGACTGGGTCGCCGTCGCGACGTGCGTCCAGGTGCCGGTGTCGAGCGCGTACTGCCAGATCTTCGCGTTCGTCGTGTCCTCCTGCACCATGAGACTGTTCTTCCCGACGTCGATGTTGTCCGGGCTCTTCATCCCCATGCCAGACTGAATCAGCGACAGAGTGAACCTGGGGTTCTCGAGGTTGAGGTCCCCCTGCGCGAGAATGGAGAACGAGTCGACCTTGGTTGGGTCCGTCGCGTTCATGACGAACTTGAAGATCCGGCCGTCGGAGTTGATGTACGGCACGGCACTGGAGCCGGCCCGGAAGAGCCGGCCGGTAGCAGGATCCGCCTTGAGTCGCGAGTTGCCTGTGTCGGCGACGTAGACGACTCGCGGATTGTCCGGGTCATAGGCGACGTCCTCGACGCGGACGAACTGGAACACGTTGTTGTCGTTCGACCAGTCCTCGAGTGCGTCCTGCGGCTTGTCGGTCGTCGTGCCACGGGCCACGTCCTCGTCAACGCGGATGAACTCGCCTGACCAGTCGTCACCCGGTTCGATGTCCAGGTAGTCGTTGGCGCCGTTGAACGGGTCATCCGGATCGATCGCCGCGCCCCCGGTCCCGGTCACCCGGAACCCGTAGAGCGTGCTCTCGTCCTTCTGGAAGTGCTGCCAGTTGTGGCTCATCGACATGTACAACTGGCTCAGGTTCGGCCGCAACGGGTCGAACGTCGTGAACGTGTCGTCGCCGGACAGCGCGACGATCCCCTTCTTCCAGCCGGGCACGATCACGGTGTTCTCGTGGTTGTGACGGCCCTGGCTGAGCAGCGGTGCGGACTTCCCGGTCTTCGTGTCGAAGTAGACGGTGTAGCCGGACTGCCGGTGCGGTGCGACGGACGGGTCGGGGCCGTAGGGAGCACCGGACGGGATCGTGATCACGTCGTTCGACTCTTCGTTGAGCAGGAACGTGTAGTGCGGGAATCCGTGCTCGGGGCCGGCCATGAACGCCGAGCAGAACCGGTTGTAGCCGAGGTCGGGCGACAGCACGACCTTCATGTCGGTGATCGACTTCGACGCGATGTCGACGCGCACGCGGCTCACCGAAGAGTCCTGGAAGTCGGCGAACCCCAAGAACGGCACGTGGGACTGCTCGTGCGCGACGTAGAGGTCGACGTACCCCTTCTTGTTGTTCTTCCCGGGGCCCGGCACCACGCCGATCCCGTCCGGGATCCCTTCGAAGATCGTTCCGAAGGCGGTCTCGCCGGAATTGATCAGCGGCACGACCTGGCCGCCGCCGGTCAGCGACACATACGGTGCGCTGGATGTGTTGTAGCCGGGTACCGCCGATGCCGGGAACGCAGCGATCAGCCCCAAAACGGCCGCGCCGGTGATGCCGGCGATGAGGACGAGCGGCGTCTCAAGTTGCCTCTCACGATTGTGTCTCCCCCTTCGGAGTTCCGTGGATGCGCGCGCGGCCCAGATCGCGCTACGGCCACGGCACACTGCTATCGGGGGCATCCTCTCGCACTTCCGTGACGAATTCCACCCGTTGCAGCCGTCGGATTCAGCAGGAGAGGCGTGCGGTCACTGGTTTCGTCGCCCCCGGACCCGCGTCGAGTGGCTCTAGACGGCGCTCTGCTCGCGCTTGCGACGCGACGCGGCGGTTTGCCGCTTCGACGCCGACAGCTCGACCTTTCGCAGCCGGATCGAGCGAGGCGTCACCTCGACCGCCTCGTCGTCGCGGATGAACTCCAGCGCCTGCTCGAGCGACAGCGGACGTGGCGGGATCAGCCGGACGGTCTCGTCGGCCGAGGCTGCGCGCATGTTCGTCAGCTTCTTCGGCTTGGACGCGTTCACGTCGAGGTCGTTGTCGCGCGAGTTCTCGCCGACGACCATGCCCTCGTAGACCGCGTCCCCGGGGGCGATGAAGAGCGAGCCGCGCTCCTGGAGCGCCTGGATTGCGAAGCCCGTTGCGTCACCGCGGCGGTCTGCGACCAAGCTGCCGCTCGGTCGAGTCCGTAGCTCTCCGTGCCACGGCTCCCAGGCCTCGAAGATGTGGTGGAGGATGCCGCTGCCGCGGGTCTCGGTGAGGAACTCGGTGCGAAAGCCGATCAGACCGCGGGCGGGCACGAGGTACTCCATGCGCGCCCAACCCGTGCCGTGGTTGACCATCTGCGTGACGCGGCCCTTGCGGAGGGCGAGGAGCTGTGTGACGACGCCGATGTAGTCCTCCGGCACGTCGATCGCCACGCGCTCGATCGGCTCGTGCCGCTTGCCGTCGACCTCCTTCGTGAGCACCTCCGGCTTGCCGACCGTCAGCTCGAAGCCCTCGCGGCGCATCAGCTCGACGAGCACGGCGAGCTGGAGCTCGCCGCGTCCCTGCACCTCCCAGACATCGGGCCGCGAGGTGGGCAGGACGCGGAGCGAGACGTTGCCGACGAGCTCCTGCTCGAGGCGGCCCTTGATCTGGCTGGCGGTGAGGCGGTCGCCTTCCGTGCCGGCCAGGGGGCTCGTGTTGATGCCGAGCGTGATCGAGAGACTCGGCTCGTCGACACTCGTCACCGGGAGCGGCCGCGGGTCGTCGGGATCGGCGATCGTCTCGCCGATCGTCACCTCGGGGAGCCCCGCGAGCGCGACGATCTCACCCGGGCCCGCCTCGTCCGCAGGAATCCGGTCGAGCGCCTCTGTCACGAAGAGCTCGGTGACCCGGGCCGTCTCGATGCTGCCGTCGGCACGGCACCAGGCGACCTGGGCGCCCTTGCGGAGCATGCCGTGATGTATGCGCAGCAGGGCGAGCCGGCCGACGTACGGGCTGGCGTCGAGGTTCGTGACGAGCGCCTGCAGCGGGTGCCCGGGGTCGTGGGACGGTGCCGGGATCGTCTCCAGCAACGTGTCGAAGAGCGGCTGCAGGTCGGTGGCGAGCTCGCCGGGGGACAGTCCGGCACATCCTGCCCGAGCGTTCGCGTACACGATCGGGAACTCGATCTGCGACTCGCTGGCGTCGAGGTCGAGGAAGAGCTCGTAGACCTCGTTCACGACTTCCTCGACGCGCGCGTCGGGCCGGTCGACCTTGTTGACGACCAGCACGACGGGCAGGCGCTGCTCGAGCGCTTTGCGCAGCACGAAGCGCGTCTGTGGCAGCGGCCCCTCGCTCGCATCGACGAGCAGCAGGACGCCGTCGACCATCGTCAGGCCGCGCTCGACCTCGCCACCGAAATCGGCATGGCCGGGCGTGTCGACGATGTTGATCTTCACGCCGCCGTGCTGGACCGCCGTGTTCTTGGCCAGGATCGTGATGCCCTTCTCACGCTCGAGGTCGGTCGAGTCGAGAACGCGCTCACCGACGTCCTGGTTCTCCCGGAACGACCCCGACTGCCAGAGCATCGCGTCCACAAGCGTCGTCTTGCCGTGGTCGACGTGCGCGACGATCGCGACGTTGCGCAGGTCGTTACGGAAGGCGAGGTTCGAGTCAGGCACGGCTTGGCAGGGTAGAGCAGGGGCGGCAGGACTCGAACCTGCAACCCCCGGTTTTGGAGACCGGTGCTCTGCCAATTGAGCTACGCCCCTGGGTTGCGGCATCGAGTGTAGCGGCGCGCCCTTCCACGAATCGCGCGGACGTGAGAGGATCACCACGTGACCTGGGGGGGGAAGATCCTGGTCGTGCTGGCGGGCGCGTCGGCAGTCTTCGCGGGCGTCGTCGGAGCCTGGGGGGCATACCTGCTCACCAGCGCCGAGGACCTGCTCGGGGTCAATGGCGTGCTCGGTCGCGCAGCACTCGGCACGAGCGTCCTCTACGGGACGCTCGCGGTCGGGGTGCTGCTTCTCGTCCGCCGCGGACGCCCCGGCCGTCAATAGTGCAGCGGCGGGCACTCGGGCTGCTCTTCGTCGGCCTCGGCGCCGGGCTGGCGATCGTTGCCGCCCTGTCTGCCCTCGAGGGAGGTCGCGCCTGGATCATCGCGATCACTGCCGGCGGACTTGCGCTGTGGCTCGGTGACCTGGGTCGCAGAGCGCTCCGCTGACCGTCATCCCTCGTTCGAGGGGGGAACGCGACCCCGCACGGCGTATTCTGTCTCTGTGGCCAGCTCGAAAGTGGCGTCGGACACGCTTGCCCTGTGGCAGGAGTACCGCAAGACCGAAGACCCGGCTCTTCGCGACCGACTGATCATCACGTATGCCCCGCTCGTGAAATTCGTGGCGGGTCGTCTCGGCGCGGGCTTGCCCGCCCACGTCGACGAGCAGGACCTCGTCTCGTACGGCCTCCTCGGGCTGATCGGCGCGATTCAGCGCTTCGACCCCGACCGCGAGATCAAGTTCGAGACCTACGCCATCGCACGCATCAAGGGCGCGATCATCGACGAGCTGCGCTCGCTCGACTGGGTGCCGCGATCCGTGCGCACCCGAGCGCGGGAGATCGAACGCGCGATCGCGGAGCTCGAACGTCATCTGCTGCGCGCACCCACGGACGAGGAGATCGCTGCCAAGCTCGGTGTCGAGGTCTCCGATCTCGAGGATTCACTTGCCGAGATCTCGCGCTCCTCGATGGCGGCCCTCGACGAGCTCTGGACTCCGCAGGGAGGAGGCGGCGACCAGATCTCGTTGATCGACACGATCGAGGACACGAACGGGCCGGACCCCGAGTTCTCGCTCGAGCAGACCGAGCTGAAGGAGGCCCTCGGCGAGGCGATCGCACGCCTGCCGGAACGCGAGAAGCTCGTGGTCACGCTCTACTACTACGAAGAGCTGACGCTCCGTGAGATCGGCGAGGTGCTCGGCGTCACCGAGTCGCGCGTCTCGCAGCTGCACACGAAGGCCGTGCTCCGCCTCAAGGCCCGTCTGTCGGGCGGCCCTCGCGAGACCGCAGAAGGCTGAGGACCGGCCTCGAACACGTTGTCGCACGACCGCTGATCAGGCGTCGTGAGGCCTCTTCACCTCCGGCCGCGACGGTCACCCTGCGAGGGCGGTTCGCCCGCGGACTAGGATTTCGCGCGGACACCCCGATCAGGAGGAATGCGCGCGCATGGCAGCCACCGAGCCCGGCAAGATCCGCAACGTCGCAGTCGTCGGCCACCGTGGGACGGGGAAGACGTCTCTCGTCGAGGCGCTCCTCTACCAGACAGGGGCCGTGAATCGGCTCGGCACCGTCGAGGCAGGCACGACCGTCACGGACTGGGACGAGGACGAGCAGAACCGGCAGCTGTCGATCGCGCTCTCCCTGGCCCACACGGACTGGCAGGGTCGGAAGATCAACCTCGTCGACTGCCCGGGTGATCCCTCCTTCCAGGGTGAGTGGCGGTGCGCGCTCCCCGTCGTCGAGGGCGCTGTGGTGTTGGTCTCGGCGGTGATGGGGGCCGAGGTTGGCACCAACCGCGTCTGGCGGGCCGCAGACGACCTCGGGCTCGCTCGCGTCGTGGTCGTGAACATGCTCGACCGCGAGCGCGCCGACTTCTACCGCACGCTCGGGCAGTTGCAGGAACAGCTGTCCGCGAAATGCGTACCGGTTCACCTGCCGATCGGATCGGAGCACGACCTGATCGGCATCGTCGACGTGCTCCACATGTGTGCCTACACGAATCCCGACGGCGGCAAGGAAGGCGATCCCGTCGCGATCCCCGACGAGATGACGGAGATCGCGCAGGAGTATCGCGAGCAGCTGCTCGACGCCGTCGTCGAGACAGACGAGGCGCTGATGGAGCGCTACCTCGAGGGTGAGGAGCTCGACGAGCACGCCGTGGCCGCGGCCTTGAAGGCCGCAATGACACGCGGCGAGGTCTTCCCGGTCGCCTGCACCGTCGCCTCGAAGAACCTCGGCACGCATGCCCTGCTCGACCTTCTCGTCGAGGGAGTGCCTTCACCCGCGAAGCGTGGCGCCCCGATCGACGTGGAGGGCGCCGAGACGGCCGCCTTCGTCTTCAAGACGGTCGCCGATGCATTCGCCGGGAAGATCAACCTGTTCCGCGTGCTCAAGGGCACCGTCACCACGGAGACGACGCTCTTCGACCTGCGGGAGCGCGCCAAGGAGCGGATGGGCTCGCTGCTGCAGCTCCAGGGCAAGGAGCACGTACCGGCGAAGGAGTTCGGTGAAGGCGATCTGGCGGCGGTCGCCAAGCTCAAGGACGTACGCACCGGCGACCTCCTCGTCGATCACGAGATCGACGTCGAGGTTCCCGGTTTCGGGTTCCCCGAGCCTGTGATGAGCTTCGCCGTCACGCCGAAGGTGAAGGGCGAGGAGGAGAAGGTCGCGACCGCCATCCGTCGCCTCTCCGAGGAGGATCCGACGCTGAAGCTGCGCCGCGACCGGCAGACCGGGGAGGAGATCCTTGCCGGTATGAGCCAGATGCACGTTGAGGTGGCGCTGGAGCGGGCGAAGAGGCGCTTCGGGATCGACGTCGAGCTCCACCAGCCGCGCGTGCCCTACCTGGAGACGATCCGGAAGGAGGCGCGTGCACGGCACCGCTACAAGAAGCAGACCGGCGGCCGTGGCCAGTTCGGTGACTGCGAGATCGTGCTCGAGCCGATCGCGGGTCATGAGGGCTACGAGTTCCAGGACAAGATCGTCGGTGGCGTGATCCCACAGAGCTACCGTCCCGCGGTCGACAAGGGCATCCAGGAAGCGATGCAGCACGGGGAGCTCGCCGGTGCCCCGGTTCAGGGGGTCCGGGTCCTGCTCGTGGACGGCCAGTACCACAACGTCGACTCGTCGGAGATGGCGTTCAAGATCGCCGGGTCGATGGCCTTCAAGGAGGCGTACGCCAAGGCCGACCCCGTGCTCCTCGAGCCGATCATGGAGCTCGAGGCGACCGTGCCCGACGAAGCCGTCGGTGCGGTCAACGGCGATCTCAACTCACGGCGTGGCCGGCTGCTCGGCATGGAGCCCGCGGGCGGGATGACGACGATCAGGGCAGAGGTGCCGATGGCCGAGCTCCTCACCTACGCGCAGTCCCTCACGTCGATGACCGGCGGGCGCGGCGACTACGGGATGCACATGCTCCGCTACGAGACCGTTCCCCAGCATGTCGCCCAGAAGGTGATCGACGAGACGCGCGCTGCCCGCGAGGCTGCCAACGCATAGCGGCGCCCCGGAGGTGTCAGACACCGTTGGTCTGTCAAGGGGTACCAGCGCCGGTTCTGTGCCGATCGTTCCACAGGTCGGACGTATCGCGGAGTACGAAACCCTGCACTGAGCTGACGATCGTCCGCACAGCCGGTTGGGGGTGAATCGGCACACATTCGGCACATCTGGGGCTTGACACCAATCCGGTGTCTGACACCGTTGTGGGTCCCCTGTGGAAAACGTCGGCACGGGGGCTATAGTCAGTCGCCCATGCGCGTGATCAAGTCCACCGTCGCCCGCACTTGCGTGATCTGCGAGCGGACGCTCCTGCAGGGTGAGCACGCGGTCCGCTTCTCGCCCGGTGGGTCTGAGCTGGTCGATGTCTGCACGCTCTGCCAGGACCTGGCGATCGAGAACGGCTGGCTCCGAGAGGACAACGCAGTGTCGACGGCACTGCACCACGTCCCTCGGCGGCGTCGGCAGAAGACGCTGTGGCAGACGTTGCTCGGTGCGCGTGAGGAGGAGCCGGAGCCCGTGATCTCGGAACCGATCCTGCGTCGGCTGTCCGACGACGAGATCGCGCTCGTCGAAGCCGCGGAGCTGTTCAACCAGAGCCAGTTCCGGCGGACGGTACTCGGCGTCTCGCGGAGCCTGGGAGCTCCGGACGTGTCGATCATGCCGCTCTCGGGTGTCAACGCCGAGACCGTGATCACCTTCGCCTGGGACATCACGTGGTACCAGTACCGCGTCTCACCGGAGTCGCCGCAGCCGGTTCGCCTCGCCGATCGCGGGCAAGATTCGAGCGAGATCGAGACGCCGTTTGTGCACTGGAACGCTACGGTCGACGACGACGGGCGCCTCGTTCCCGAGCTCGCCCGCGTGTGATTCCGCCTCACGACCGCCCATGAGCACCGTGGCCGACTCAGCTGCCGCCGGCCTCCTCGAGCGCCTCGGCGTCGACCCGGCGGTCACCGGCTACGGTGACCTCGTCGTACGCACACCGATCACGGGCGAGGAGATCGGGAGCGTCGCGCGCTCCGACGCCGCGGCGACGGACGCCTGTGTCGCACGCGCTGTCGACGCCTTCGGTCGCTGGCGCGACGTTCCAGGGCCTCAACGCGGCGAGCTGGTTCGGCTCCTCGGCGAAGAGCTGCGCCGCGAGAAAGAGACGCTCGGCGCCCTCGTCACGCTCGAGGTGGGGAAGATCGCGCAGGAAGGGCTCGGCGAGGTGCAGGAGATGATCGACATCTGTGACTTCGCCGTCGGCCTGTCCCGTCAGCTCTATGGCCGCTCCATCGCCTCGGAGCGCCCGGGCCATCGCCTCACCGAGACATGGCACCCGCTCGGCCCCGTGGCCGTGATCAGCGCCTTCAACTTCCCGGTCGCCGTCTGGAGCTGGAACGCGGCTCTGGCGCTCGTCTGCGGTGATCCGGTGATCTGGAAGCCGTCCGAGCGGACGCCGCTCTCGGCGCTCGCGTGCATCGCGCTGCTCCGGCGTGCCGCGGACCGCCTCGGAGACGTACCGGAAGGTCTCTTCGAGCTCGTGATCGGTGGGGCCGACCGGGCTGTCCAACTCGCGGACGACCCGAGGGTTCCGCTCGTCTCGGCAACGGGCTCCACGGAGATGGGCAAGGCGCTGGCACCAAGGATCGCGTCACGCCTCGGGCGCTCGCTGCTCGAGCTCGGGGGCAACAACGCGGCGATTGTTGCGCCGAGCGCGGATCTCGACCTCGTCGTGCGGGGCGTGTTGTTCGCCGCCGTCGGCACAGCGGGTCAGCGCTGCACGAGCCTCCGACGCCTGATCGTCCACGAGTCGGTCGCCGACGACCTTGTTGCTCGTCTCGCGGCGGCCTACGGCAGCGTCCCGGTGGGCGACCCGCGCGAGCCGGGAACGCTCGTCGGCCCACTCGTCACCGGCGAGTCCTTCGATCGCATGGATGCGGCGCTTCAGCAGGCGCGGATCGACGGAGGCGAGGTCGTCGTCGGTGGAGAGCGGGTGCTGGCCGATCGTTGGCCGGACGCGTCGTACGCAGCGCCGGCCCTCGTGCGCATGCCCGCGCAGACCGACATCGTCCGCACCGAGACGTTCGCGCCGATCCTGTACGTCCTCACGTACTCCGAACCGGAGGACGCGATCGCACTCCAGAACGGTGTGCCGCAGGGGCTTGCGTCGTCGATCTTCACGACCGATCTGCGCGAGGCGGAGTGGTTCCTCTCGGCTTCCGGCTCCGACTGTGGGATCGCCAACGTCAACATCGGCCCCAGTGGCGCGGAGATCGGGGGCGCCTTCGGCGGTGAGAAGGAGACGGGCGGCGGCCGCGAGTCGGGCTCCGACGCCTGGAAGGCGTACATGCGACGCCAGACGGCGACAGTGAACTACACGAGCGACCTACCGCTCGCGCAGGGAATCGTCTTCGACATCCCGTAGCCGAGGGTCGACCTCGGGTCGCGCCGGCACGGGTACGCTCGCGAGGTGACCCGGGTCAAGCTCGTCTGGTTCGTGCCGCTGTCGCATCTCGACGTGACGCGCGATGCCGTCTTCGCCGTCGGTGCCGGGTGGATCGGCGAGTATGCGCGGTGCTCCTGGTTCACGGTCGGGACGGGCACGTTCCATGGCACCGCCGGGACCAGCCCCGCAGTCGGTGAGGCCGGGAGGGAGGAGCGCGTCGACGAGGCCCGCGTCGAGACGGTGGTCGAGCAGGAACGCCTGACCGAGGTCATCGCGGCGTTGCGGAGCGCGCACCCGTACGAGGAGCCCGCGTACGACGTGTACACGTTGGTCGACACGTGAGGGCGACTCTGTACACGGACGGCGGTGCGCGTGGCAACCCGGGCCCCGCCGCCTACGCCTTCGTGCTCGAGGCGGACGACGGCACCGTGCTCGACGCGCGCGGCGAGGCGATCGGCGTCGCCACGAACAACGTTGCCGAGTACCGGGCGCTCGTCGCCGGCCTGGAGCGTGCGGTCGAGGCGGGCGTGCGGGAGCTCGAGGTCGTCTCCGACTCCGAGCTGCTGGTGAAGCAGATGCGGGGCGAGTACAAGGTCAAGAACCGCGCGCTGCAAGATCTCTTCCTCGACGCTTCGCGGCATGCACGGCGGCTCGGCGAGGTCACGTACCGCCACGTGCGTCGCGAGCACAACGAGCTCGCCGACCGCCTCGTCAACGAGGCGCTCGACCGGGCCTGAGGGCGAAGCCTCGGCTCCGCCGTCGCTTCCCGCTCCGGCCTCTACTTGCGCGTGCCGAGAGCGACGATGTAGAAGCGTTCCTGTGCGATCTCGTCGCCCACGCGCGAGCGCTCGAACATCGAGGTCATCGCTGCATCGAGCTTCGCCTGTCGGTCGGGCTCGAGCGACGACCAAAGCGTGAACGTCGGCCCGTAGTTGTCGCGGAAGAGCTCCCACATCTCGACTGCGTTATCGTCCACGTGCGGGGAGTTGCGCTCGACGAACTCGAGGTCGAACCACTTGCCAAGCCGTTCCTCGACGTAGCTCTCGGCACCCCACTGGAACGGCGAGCCGGCGCCCTCGGGGGGTGGAGGAGCGAACGGCGACATCGTACGGAAGATGTCGCCGACCCCACTCTCGCCGCGCCACGCGGTGAAGCCGAGACGACCACCGGGCCGGCAGACCCGAGCGAGCTGCTCGGCGACCCGCGCGTGATCCGGCGCGAAGATGACACCGACGGACGAGGACACGACGTCGAAGCTGGCGTCCTCGTACGGGAGCTCCTCGCAGTCGGCGACCTCGAGCGTCAGCTCGAGGCCCTGCTCGGTGGCCAGCTCCTTCGCTGTCTCGATCAGCGCAGGAGCGAGATCCGATGCGGTGACGTCCGCACCTGCCCGAGTCGCACGGAACGCTACCTCACCCGTCCCGCACCCGAGATCGAGCCAGCGCTGACCGGGTTGCGGGCCAAGGCGCCCGACGAGATCGTTGTGCATGTCGTGGATCGTCCCCGCAACCTTCTCGAACGGAGCCGCGCCCCAGATCGTGGCCTGTTTCCTCTTCAGCGCCTCGAACGCCATCGTCCCTCCTCTGTCGCTTGCAGTGACCCTACCGTGGCCTGTCAGCGACGAGCACGTATCGGTTCATCCTGCAGTGCCGCGAGCCAGCCGGCGAGAGCGATCATCTCGTCGGCGCCCGTGCGCGAGTCACGAGGCGCTCGGAGAGGTAGAGATGCCAGAGCAGGCGGGCGGCGCTCGCGCGGTGCGGCCGCCAGCGATCGCCGATCGCGGCGAGCCCCTCGGCGGTCGGCCGCTCGTCGAGCTCGAGCACTCGACGTGTCGCTTCCTGTAAGGCAATGTCGCCGACGGGCCAGGTGTCCGGCCGCCGCAGCGCGGACAGCAGGTAGACCTCCGCCGTCCATGGCCCGATACCCGGCA
Organism: uncultured Actinomycetes bacterium; assembly: GCA_963701395.1. GTDB lineage: Bacteria > Actinomycetota > Thermoleophilia > Gaiellales > Gaiellaceae > Gaiella. The sequence goes on along the minus strand of CAVOZU010000010.1, from coordinate 90,487 downwards.
GCGTGACCAGTGCCGCCCGCGCGTCCTCGTCGGGGAGGGAGGCGACGACGTCCAGGTCGAGCGTGCCGTCGTCGACCGCTGTGGCCAACACGCGCACGTAGCGAGTCTTCTGGCGGCTGAAGCCGTCGGCGCGCAGGTCGTCGTCGCTGGAGGCGAGGATCGCGGCCGGGCTCACCGCCGTGGCCCGTGTCTCGAGCCGCTCGTACGCGGCTCGCGCCGAGGCGAGCGACACTTGCTGTTCGAGGATCAACAGGACGAGGGTGGCGAAGCCGGGCTTCCGCGCCCAGAAGTCCGGCCGCCCGTGACGATCGACGATCGAGGCGAGCGCGGGATCGTCCGCCATGAGCTGATCGACGGCGTCCCGGAACGATTGCGCATCGAGCATTCGCGCACGGTATCCCGGTCGGCTATCGTGAGCGGCGATGCACGGTGAGCGCCGACTCGGGTTCCAGGCCGGCCACGGCCTGCTCGCGCTCGGCCTCCTCCTTCCCCGATAGGGGAAGCGAGCGCTCGACATACCGCTGCCGGCTCCCGCCACACAGGGAGCAGTACGCCCCGAGACCGCAGGAGGAGTGAGCACCGATGCCCATGCCGTACCACCGCTATCGAACCTACGACACCGTCGACCTCCCCGACCGCACCTGGCCGGATACCGTGATTGCGCGCGCACCCGCGTGGTGCTCGACCGATCTGCGCGACGGGAACCAGGCGCTCGTCAACCCGATGGACGCGGAGCGCAAGCGCCGCTTCTTCGATCTGCTCGTCGGGCTCGGCGTCAAGGAGATCGAGGTGGGCTTCCCGTCGGCGTCACGGGCCGACTTCGACTTCGCCCGCGCGCTCGTCGAGGAGGATCTGATCCCCGAGGACACGACGATCGCCGTCCTGACACAGGCGCGGCCGGAGCTGATCGAGCGCACGTACGAGGCGATCGCGGGCGCACGCCGGGCGATTGTGCATCTCTACAACTCGACCTCCGCCACCCAGCGCCGTGTCGTGTTCCGCATGGATCGCGACGGCATCAAGGGGCTCGCCGTCAGCGGCACCGCGTTGTGCAAGGAGCTCGCGGGGAGCACCGACACGGAGATCGTCTTCCAGTACTCGCCCGAGAGCTTCCACCACACCGAGCTCGACTACGCGCTCGAGGTGTGCGAGGCGGTGGCGGCGGAGTGGGGGCCGACACCGGAGGCGAAGATGATCGTCAACCTGCCGACCACGGTCGAGCAGTTCCCGCCCAACGTGTACGCCGACCGCATCGAGTGGTTCGGGCGCCACTTCACGAAGCGCGACAGCGCGATCGTCTCCGTCCATCCTCACAACGACCGCGGGACGGCGGTCGCCACCGCCGAGCTCGGGCTGATGGCGGGCGCGGAGCGCGTGGAGGGAACGTTGTTCGGCAACGGCGAGCGCACCGGGAACGTCGACTTGATCACGCTCGCGCTGAACCTGTTCACGCAGGGTGTCGATCCAGGGCTCGATCTCTCCGCGCTCGACGAGGCGAAGCGCATCGTCGAGGAATGCAACGAGCTGCCGGTCCATCCGCGTCACCCCTACGTCGGCGAGCTCGTCTACACGGCGTTCTCGGGGTCGCATCAGGACGCGATCAAGAAGGGTATGCATGCGCAGGAGCGCGGATCGTCGGACGTCTGGGATGTGCCGTACCTACCCATCGACCCGCACGACGTCGGGCGCACGTACGAAGCGATCATTCGTGTCAACTCGCAGTCGGGGAAGGGCGGCGTTGCGTACCTGATGGAGTCGGAGCACCACCTCGACCTGCCACGTGGCCTGCAGGTGGATTTCGCCCAGAAGGTGCAGGCGGTCACCGACGCCCGCGGCGGGGAGCTCACCGCCGCCGAGTTGATGGACGCGTTCCAGACGCACTATCTCGGCTACACGACGCCCTACGAGCTCGTCGCGTACACGCACTCGAGCGAGGGCGACGCGGATCAGATCGCGGTGCGGCTGCTCGTCGACGGCGAGGAGCGGATCGTGGAGGGGGAGGGCAACGGGCCGATCGCGGCGCTGGTTGCCGCCCTCGGCTCCGAGCTCGGCATCGATCTCCACGTGCGCGACTTCCACGAGCACGCGATGGCCAAGGGTGAGGACGCGACCGCCGCGGCGTACGTCGAGGCCGACGTCGGTGACGATGTGGTCTGGGGCGTCGGCATCCACGGGTCGATCGTGACCGCCTCGCTGCGCGCCGTCGTGAACACCGTCAACCGGGCGGTTGCCGTACGAGCGTCACAGGAGGCGGCCGCAGCAGCGTTCGAGGTGACATGAAGCGGCGGGAACACCGTCGCTATACTCGACGGTTCCGGCGGATGTAGCTCAGTTGGTAGAGCGTCTGCTTGCCATGCAGAAGGTCGTGGGTTCGAGCCCCATCATCCGCTTCTAGGAAGCCCCGCTCAGGCCGGGTTTCTGTTTGCTCGAGCGGGCTTTCCCGGGGGCGTCTGGCTGCTGCCTCCGAGCGCCGAGGGCGCGATCTCGGTCGATCAGGGTCGCCATCACTTGGCACTGTGGGGGGAGAGGCGGTAGGGTCACCCGAACGGTGATGTTGGGGGCCTCCCGCCGATGGGGGAGGAGCGGTACAGCCGAGTAGGCCCGTGCCGCGGCGGGTGTCTGAGCGCCCTCCACGAACGGAATCAGGGGAGGGGACCAGAGATGCGTAAACGGACATTCGTGTTGGCAGGGCTTGTCGCGCTGCTGGCCGCGATCAGCGTGTTGGCTACTCCCGCGTTGACGGCGAAGAAGCCCGATCCGCCCGGCCAGCTCGTCGATCTGCAGCTGTTGGCTATCAACGACTACCACGGACATCTCGAGGCGATCACGCCCGGCACCGTCGCCGGCGCAGCCGCGGGGGGCTCGGAGTACCTGTCCGCGAAGCTCAACGAACTGCGCCAGGGTAAGAAGAAATACAGCCTAACCGTCGCCGCAGGTGACCTCATCGGCGGCTCACCGGCGTTCTCCGGGCTCTTCCACGACGAGCCGTCTGTCGAGTCGCTGAACGCGATGAAGCTCGATGTGTCGAGCGTCGGCAACCACGAGTTCGACGAGGGCGTCACCGAGTTGCTGCGCATTCAGAACGGCGGCTGCCACCCCGTCGACGGCTGCTACTTCCCCGGTCAGACGTTCCCGGGTGCCGACTTCCAGTGGCTGGCCGCCAATGTCGTCGATGCGAGCGGCGACACGCCGTTGCCCCCGTACTGGGTCAAGAAGATCCAGAGCGTGAAGATCGGCTTCATCGGCATGACGCTTGAGGCGACCGACACGCTGGTCGCCGCTGCGGGGATCCAGGGCTGGAACTTCCTCGACGAGGCCGAGACGGCGAACGCGCTCGTCCCGATCCTCAAGAAGCAGGGCGTGGACGCCATCGTCGTGCTCCTGCACGAGGGCGGGTCGCAGACGCCGCCCCCCGGTGATGTGGACGCCTGCGTCGGCATCTCCGGCCCGATCGTCGCGATCAACAACGCTCTCGACCCCGCGATCGACGCGATGGTCACCGGGCACACGCACCTGCCGTACAACTGCAAGCTCCTCGACTCTGCCGGCAAGCCACGCATCGTCACGAGCGCGTACTCCTACGGCCGCGTCGTCTCGGAGCTGAACCTCGTACTCGACAAGCGGACGAACGACGTACGCCGCGACCTGAGCACGGCGACCAACCACACCGTCGAGCAGGCCGTTTTGACTCCGGATCCGGTTATGACCGCGATCATCGCGAAGTGGCAGCCGCTCGTCGACGCCGCTGGCAGCACGCCGATCGGCACGATCACAGAGACGATCCTCCGCGGTGGGACCCCGCCCGGCTCGGATCGCGGCGTGGAGTCACCGGCAGGGAACCTCGTCGCCGACGCGCAGCTGTGGGCGACGTCGTCCAACTTCGCCGACGTCGCGTTCATGAACCCCGGCGGCGTCCGCTCCGACCTCACGTATCCGCAGTCGGCAGGTGAGGGCGATGGCGTCGTCACCTTCGGTGAGGCGTTCACGTTCCAGCCGTTCGGCAACACCCTGGTGACGTTCCCGATGACCGGAGCCCAGATCGTCTCGGTGCTCGAGGAGCAGTGCCAGCCAACCGGGTCGAGCCGGCCGTTCTTGCACCTCGGCGTCTCGAACGGCTTCACCTACGACCTCGCCAAGACCATCGTTGCCGGCAACTGCACGTCGGTCACGGTGAGCAACGTCAAGCTGAACGGCTTGGGGCTCAATTCGACCGCGACCTACAACGTCACGGTGAACAACTTCCTCGCAGACGGTGGGGACAACTTCACCACGTTTGGCACGATCACGGCGCCGCGGCTCGACGGGGGCAACGACCTCCAGGCGCTCGTCAACTACCTCGGTACGTTCAGCCCGGTCGCTCCTCCGAGCACCGACCGGGTGAACGAGGTGTCGTAGGCGCGACTCGTTGACATCGGGGCCCGACCCCTTGGGGTCGGGCCCCGCCCGTCCAGGCGCGTGGCGACGGTCACGGCGGCCCGCTGGAGTGCGTCGGCGGCGTCCCAGTGCTCTGGATTGTTGTGTCTCTCGGGACGCTTCCCGAGGAGCCCAGAGCAAGCGGTGGTGGGGGCGGCTCGCACGGGTGCGGGCACTCGTAGCCGCGGCAGCTCGACGATCCCCGCGCGCGGCGACACGCGATCGGCGCACGGTTCGGCGTCCGGCAAGCTCGTCGGGTCGTCCCTAGTGAGCGGTCCGCGTGGTCGTGTCGGGAACCTGCGTGGGGCGCCGGCCACGGGAACGAGATAGCCTCGTGGTGCCGGGCTACTTCGTTGAAGGAAGGGGAGGCTGCGCGCGTGGATTTCTCGGAGACGATGGAGTGGATCGTCAAGTTCTTCGAGGCAGTGGGCGTCGCGATCATCGCGATCGGTGGAGCGGTCGCCCTCGCGCGTGCGCTGGCCGGCCGCAGCAGTCACGTGAGCTACTACGATCTCGCGCGGCGCGAGTTCGGCCGTCCCTTGCTCCTCGGCCTCGAGGTGCTCGTGGCGGCCGACATCATCAAGACGGTCACGGTCCATCAAAGCCTGGAGAGCGTGGCGGCACTCGCCCTCCTGGTCGTGGTCAGGATTCTCCTCAGCTTCACCCTCGACGTCGAGATCGACGGGGTGGCGCCGTGGCGGCGGGCACAGCAGGAGGCGAAGAGAGCTGAAACGGGGCCGTCGACAGGCGACTGACGCGACCGCGCCACAGGCGTCTGGGAAACGACGGTGAGCGTCGTCGAGGAAGCGGTTGCCGCCCCGTGACGACCGGCTAGCCCGGACCGTCCTTCGGCTGAGTCGTGTGCTGCCCGAGTTGGTTCTGCTCGGGTGTCAGCAGGACGATGGGAATCGGTCGGGCGGTCCGTCTCTGGTAGCCGGCATATCCGGGGTGACGCGCCGTCACGAATCGCCAGAGCCGGTCGTGCTCCTCGTCGGTTGCCGCCCTCGCCGTCACCCTCGTGCTCACGCCTCCCATCAGCACGCTGGCACGAGGGTTGCGCTGCAGGTTGAGCCACCACGCAGGCGGTAGGTCAGAACCGCCGAAGGAGCCGATCACCACGAGGTCGAGGCCATCTCGGAAGTACGTGAGCGTTGCAGTGCGTGCCCTGCCCGACCGGCGCCCCGTCGTCGTCAGGAGCAGCACCGGCATCCCCGCCACCTGGCCGAGGAGGCGGCCGCGGCTGGCCCGGTAGACGCCGCCGTGGGCGCGCGACGCGGTGCGGACGAGGAATCGGCGGAGCCGTTCGCGGACGGGAGTCATCGCGGGCACGCATTCATCCTGCGGCATTCGGCGGTTGCCTCGGGGTGCGACTCGCTCGCAGTAGCTCGGATGATCGCCGAGGGATGTAGGGTCCGCGGGTCAACCAAGGAGGCATCGTGGCAGTCGCACGGATCATCGAGACGGGCATCACGCCTGCCCAGTACGACCACATGAGGGGCGTCCTGGGGATCGACAGCACGCCGCCACCGGGAGGCGTCTTCCACGCAGCGGCTCTCGGCGAAGACGGCAACATTCGGATCTTCGAGGTCTGGGACTCACGCGAGGAGGCGGAGGCCTGGGGCGAGAAGGTCGGCGCCGCCCGTGCCGATGCCGGCTTCGAAGGGCCTCTGCCGTCGATAGAGATCCTGGAAGTCCACAGCGTCCTCGCCCGCTAGCGAGCATTCCCGGTTGGCGCGAGCGGCCACGGTCGCTCGCGCCAACCCCCTCCGACCGCGTACCGATCAACCGTCTAGAGTCGGGGGGATGGAGCTCGGAGCGTTCTCGGTGAGCCTGGCGGTGGCGGATCTGGGCGCCAGTCGGGCGTTCTACGAGAAGCTCGGATTCACCGTCACCGGTGGCGACGGGTCGACGTACCACATCATGATCAACGGCTCCACGATCATCGGGCTGTTCCACGGCATGTTCGAGGGGAATATCCTCACGTTCAATCCGGGGCTCGAACAGGACACGTCGCAGTCGGAGTCGTTCACCGACGTTCGTGAGATCGAGAGCGCTCTGGCCGCACAGGGGATCGCGACGGCGGACTCCAACACGGCCGACTCTCCGGAGGGCGCAGCACACATCGTGATCACCGATCCGGACGGGAACTCGATCCTGATCGACCAGTTCTTCTAGGCCGCGTCGGCCAGCTGACGCGCCGCTCAGCCCAGCGTCATCTCGCCCGGTGTCAGGACCGAGAGGTGCACGAGGTCGGCGCCCGGCGCCGCGCCGTGCCAGTGGCGCTCGTCCTCGGGCACGACGACGACGTCGCCGGGGAGGATCTCGATCTCCTCTACGGGCCTGGTCACCTGATCGGCTCAGCAGATCAGCGTGACGGTGAGACCCGAGGTGTTGTTCGTCTCGTCGGACTCGGCGACTTCATTGCCCGAGTCCGCCGTTGCGCGGTAGTCGGAGAGGGAGCAGGTACCCGTGCTGTAGGGGGAGGTCACGGATGCCCCGGCGGCGAGGCCCTTGATACGGATCATTCCGCCTCCCGGCACGGCAACGGTGAACCCGCCTGCGGAGCGCGTGCCTTGGTTCTTGACCGTGACCTGATTGAGGCTGAGAGCGGTTATCACCAGGTCAGGCGCACCAGTCGGTGGTGGGGGCGGTGGCGGCGGTGGTGGCGGCGGCGTGGGGTCGGGCGGAGATGGGCGCGGGACGGGCGAGGGCGGTGGCCTCACCGCGATCGTCGAGAGCCGGTAGGTCAGGCGCGCGCGGTCGCCGTTGTCCATCGCGAGCCGTCCCTTGAGCCTGTCGCCGCCGATCACGGTCCTGGTCACGGTCGTTCCGGGTCGGTACGCGACGGCCTGGGACGTCACGCGGTCGTACACGTTGATGTCGCCGGTGTCGTCGGGGCCGAAGTCGTCGTCGCGGATCTGGAGCCAGATGGGGACGACGTCGGAGGTGCGGTGGTCGCGCACCAGTGCAGACGCCGTCCAGGAGCGCTTGTTGCCCTCGAGCCAGCGGTTGATGCTGCGGTTGCGCACGAGCGTCCTGCCGTTGACGACGAGCGTCACCCCTTGCAGCAACCAGCCGCCGGCGAGCTTGTCCGGGCTCTTCTCGATGGTGACCTGGTCGATCTCCCTGATTGTGAGCCCGGCGCGGAGGGCTGAGTCGATCGGCACGCTGTACGTATCGTCGTCGCCGCGCTCGAAGTCGTCGTACGCGCGTTTCTCGAGCGGGAATCGCACGCGGTTGTTGATCCGCAGATGGACGTTGTCGTCGGTTCCGGCGTACAGGCGGTTGCCGGTCTCGAGCCGGACGGTCATCGACGTCACCGGTGTGCTCCCACGGTTGGACGTCGAGAGCGAGCGGATCCACGTGAACGGCGCGTACGGGGGCGGGAACCCGAACGAGTCCTTGCCGTTGATCACGGTCGACGTGTAGGACTGGCCGCCGATCCGGGCGTTGACGTAGTTGTCGGCACTGCCGACTGGGTCGCCGAGCCCGGGACCCCCGTAGCCCGTCACTTCGAGCTTCACGAAGCGCTTCGTCAGTTGGTAGGTGCGGCTCGTCGGGAGGTCGCCGAGGCCGGTTGCCTCCGCCGGATACGCGGCGAACGCTCCGATGAGCTCGTTGAAGGCGCGCCGGTACGCAGAAGGCCCGCGATCGTGGTAGGCGCCGATCGCGAGGCGCAAGCTGACGACGCTGCCGGCGCTCCCGGTCCGCTCCCCGCAGCTGAACGGGACGCACGGCTCTCCGCCTCCCTGCCAGTGGCCGCTGTGGATCGAGATCTGCTCGGCGCCCCTCACGTCGTGCCCGAGTGCCCCGGTGTTCGCGAGCCTCTGTGCGCGCCGCCAGAGAGGCTCGTTGCCGAGCCAGTCGCGGATCGCGCGGATCCACTGCCGCGAGGCGAAGTAGGCGGTGACGTATGCCCGTTCGTACTTCGGTCGGCCCGGCCAATCCTTGTTGAGCCCCGCGAACAGTGACTTGTTGCCGTTGGAGCGCCAGTTCCCGTGCCCGCGGGGAATGCCCTTGACGCCCGTGTACACCTGCAGCGTCTTGCGCACCTCGCGCGGCACGTCGAACCATGTCGGCGCGTCGCCGAAGCCCCGCGACGAGAGTGCCGGCCCTCCCCGCCCGGGGCTCGCGGCGGGGCTCTCGACCCAATTGCTGTGCGAGTAGAAGTCCTGCACCGCGTGCAACGAGATCCCGATGACCGCCATCAGGCGAAGCGGGTCGTTGTTTCGTCCCGCGTAGCGCGTCCACGTCCGCGTCAGGTACATCAGCCGCTGCCATTCGCGGTCGACGCCGGCCGTCGTCGCGAGATTCGGATGATCCACATCGTGGATCTCGGAGTCGAAGTGCATGTGCCGCGCCGCCGCGACCCACTGCTGTAACCAGTTCTCACGCTGGAGCCCCAGGCGTGTGACGCCGATCAGCGCGCTCGCGTGTCCCGAATACGGGTTCTTGTCGGGGTTCGTGTAGTAGTCGACGAGCCAGTTGTCGACCATGCCGACGTCGGCGCCCGCCTGGCTGAATCCCTCCGACATGAGGGCGTCGCGCGTGAGGTCGGCGTGGGGGCCGGTATCGAACGCAGACGCAGACGACGGCAGCGCGCAGAACGCGACTGCCATGGCGACCCCGCGGGAGCGCCATCTGTGCCGAGTGCGCATCGGCCGAGTATGCACCCTCGCGCCGAGGAGCATCTGCGCGCGGGACTGCCGCACAGCGGGATCTGGTTCGGCCGCGGCGGAAGCTTCCACAGCGCGCCCTTCGCGAGCTGCCTCTAGCGGTCGTCGAGCGTCATCTCGCCCGGTGTCAGGACCGAGAGGTGCACGAGGTCGGCGCCCGGCGCCGCGCCGTGCCAGTGGCGCTCGCCCTCGGGCACGAAGACGACGTCGCCGGGGAGGATCTCGATCTCCTCGGACTCGGTCGCCACGACGCCGCGACCCGAGGTGACGACGAGCAGTTGGTCGGCGCCGTGGACGTGCCAGGTCGTACGGCCACCGTCGCGGAACGAGACCTCCGCGACGCGGAAGAGCCCCGCCTCGGCCTCGTCGACGTGGCGGCGCATGTGCACCTCGCCCTCGAAGATCGCGTCGCCGCTGCGCGCCAGGCCGCTGCCGAGCTCGAGCCGGCGCATCAGCGGGACTCCCGCACGTCGAGGACGAGCCGTACAACCGGTTCGGTCGCGAAGTTCGCGACGTCGGCGACAGCTGCCTTGCCTTCCGGCGACGCGAACGACGCCCCGAGCGACGCGTCGTCGGCATAGTCGAGCTCGGCGACGCAGAAGTACGGTGGGTCGCCGCCGATCCCGTCCACGTCGAACGCGTACCGGAAGCCGGCTAGGCCGGGCAGCGCGTGCACGAGCGGCACGTGCGTCTCCTCGTAGTAGCTGCGGAACGCATCCGGGTCGGGCGGCGGCGGGTAGAGCACGACGAGCTGGCGCACGATCAGACCTCCTTGGCTAGGTCACGTGCGAGCCTGCGGTGGAAGTTCCACGGCGCCTGCTCGCAGTGGCCCGCGATGTAGCCGTGCTCGAAGAGCCGCGTGTCGAGGCCGGCCTGCACGGAACGGATGGCGCCGAAGTCCTCGTTCACGACGTTCAGCACGAACTCCACGAACTCCGCCGACTCCGACTCCGGGAACGAGCGTGTGAAGTAGAAGTCGAAGAGAACGCGTGCCTGGCGTGGCCCCTCCGGAAGCACGCAGCGCGGCGCCACGCCCTGCATCTCGCCGAAGACGCTGAACTGCGTGTTCGGGTGGAGGGCGAGGAAGGCGAAGCGTGTCCCCTCGGAGTCGGCGAAGCGGTTGCCCGTCGCCGCCGGCGCATGGTCACCGTCGTCGCGGGTGAGCAGTACGTCTGCATGCTCGAACGACTCGACGTCGTACGGGTCGATCGTGAGGCCCGGCAGCGTCTTCGAGTGGATCGTCGGGCAGTGGTAGCACTCCATGAAGTTCTCGATCACGATCTTCCAGTTGACGTCGACCGTGTACTCGGCGCGGTGGCGGAAGACCAACTCGTCCACGTCGACGCCGCAGAAGTCGCGCGTGCGCTCCGGGAAAGAGCCGAGATGGTCGCCGAGCGGGCCGATGTCCCGGTCGAGCGAGACGAAGAGGAACGGCCCCCAGGCCTCCGCCGCGAACGGGTGGAGTGCGAGCTCCGCGCACTCGGAGCGCTCGGTGAGGTCGACCCCCGGGGCGCGGTGGAGGCTGCCGTCGAGCCGGTACGTCCAGGCGTGGTACGGGCACTGGAGCGTCTTGCGCTTGCCGCTTCCCGAGGCTACGAGGTGGTGGCGATGGCGACAGACGTTCGCGAACGCTCGCAGCACGCCGCGCTCGTCGCGCGTGACGACGACGGGGAGCCCGCCGACGGTCGCAGTCGTGTACGAGCCGGGCGTGGCCACGGGTGACGCATCGCCCACGTACTGCCACGAGTGCCCGAACACATGCTCGCGCTCCGCCTCCAGCACCGCCGGGTCGGTGTACCACGTGTTGGGGATCGTCTCGCCGCGCTCGATGCGCGCCACGACGTCCGATTCGATGATGGCCAACGCTGGCGTCCTCCTGTGTGCGGCGGGGTATGCATCGAGGCTTGCGCCGGACTTCCGCTCGAGTGTCCTCGGCATCCTCTCACGGCGTCGCCCTCACCAGAAGCTCTTCGTACACGGCGGTGAAGCGGTGGGCGAGGGTCTGCCACGAGTAGCCGGCCCGGATCTGCCGGTAGCCGTTCCCCGCACGCACGCGCCGCCCTGCCTCGTCGTTCACCGCCTCCACGAGGACGTCGGCAAGCGCGTCGACGTCGTCCGGAGGGACGAGCCAGCCGTTCGGGCTCCCCGACACCGTGTTCACGAACGAGACGGGGCCACCGGAACGCGTCGTGACCACGGGGACACCCGCTGACATCGCCTCGAGGAAGACCTGGCCGAACGGCTCGTCGACCGACGGCGCGACGAACAGGTCGGCGCAGCCGAGACCGAGCGGGAGCTCGTCGTGCCCGCGCCAGCCGCTGAAGAAGACGCCATCGACGCCCTCCTGCTGCGCGACGGTGTGCGGGTGCTCACCTTCCCACTCACCCGGAGAGCCACCCCATACGAGCAGGGGAGCCGGAACGGAGAATCGGGGCCGAGCGCGGGCGTAGGCCCGCACGAGGAGCGCCACCCGCTTGAAATCGAGAAAGCGGCCGACGAAGAGGAGGGTCGGCAGCGGCTCTCCATTGCGTTGGTCGACGAACGCCTCGAGCGCCTCGGGGGCGTAGCGGATGCTGCCGGGGCGACCCGATTCGTCCCAGCCCTGCGGCTCGTCGACGAGCCAGCGGCGCAGCAGCGCGAGGCGCTCGTCCAGGCCGACCTCACGCCGGTCGAAACGCCCGGTGTCGACGCCGTTCGGGATCACGTCGACGACGTCGGGCGACACGTCGAGCAGGCGGAACGCCTCGTCACGGTCGTGGGTCGAGATGAAGACGAGGCCGTTGCTGCGGGCGGCGGCAGCGCGAAGACGCGCTTCCCAGTGGTCGCCGAACCGCCACTTCGCCCACCGCGTGCGCACCAGGAGGTCCCGTTCCTCGGGCTCGAGCGCGGCTCCCGTGGGCAGGTCGTCGGCCTCCTCCAGCGCGGCCATGCCGGCGAGATCGGTGCCGAGCGCGGTGGCGACCGCCCTACGGCGGGCAACGCCGTCGAGCATCTTCAGCTCCGTGCCGTGCAGGTGCGTGACGAGCGGGCGATCCGGCCAGCGCCGCGCGACGGCGTCGTGGAGCGGTGTCAGGTGGTGGAGGTGGAAGACGTCGGCCGCGTCGAATCCGGCCTTGCCGAGGACACCCTCCCACGCGCGGACCTGGTGCTCGGCGAGCTCGGGCGAGACGGCGGCGAAGAGTCGGTCGGGAGCGCCCCGTCGGTCCTCGAGGGACGGGTGGAGAGGCATCGGTGCGGCGAGGGGGTCGTCGCCGCTGCGGAACGCGTCGACCGCGGGCGTGAAGTCGGCCGCGCTCACAGCCAGACCGGAGAAGAACGTGCCGGCGTGCGTCTCCTCGCCCGGAGACCCGAGCGAGCCGCAGGCCACGGACACGTCCCAACCCGCGGCGGGGAGCGCGCGGGCGAGGTACCGAACGACCTGGGCCGATCCACCGCGCGGGTAGAAGAGGAGGCCCATGGCCACCAGGCGTCCGCGCTCGCGTTCACCGACGCTGTTCACCCCGGAATCTCGCTCCTCCCACACGGACATGCCTCGGCTCGGCACGATCAGCGACCGTCTGTTCGCCCGGATACGTGTATCAGGAGCAGCCGACGCCCATCGGCGCCCGACCTGATCAGTTGTTGGTGCGACGTCCGGTGCTCTGCGTCCCGGCCAGCTCGAGATCGGCATCGAAGAACGAGCTCCCGACCTTGCGGACGAAGTCGTAGCGAGAGGCTGCACCGACCGACACGTTGCCGCCGTTGCCCCGGCAGTTCCTCAGAGCGTAGACGGCGCTCTTCGGGATGGCGCGTTGACACAGGAGACGCATGTCGGCGAGGAACTTGCGATCGACCTGCAACCGCGACCAGCCTCGGAAGTCCTTGATCCCGCCGCGGAGCTTGTCCCGCACGATCGCACCGGCATATCCGGCGTCGTGCAGGTTGCACGCGTCGACGAAGCTCACCGGGAACACCTTCGCGGTCGGGTCGTAGAGGTACCCGTCTCGGGAGTTCCAATATCTCGACGTGTTGCCAAGGAAGTTCTGGGCCTTTACGAGAATGCGCCAGTTACCGCCCCCGCACCCGTTGGAGACCGTCCCGATCGGAACGATCGCCGGGGGCGTGGCAGTGGCCGGCTTCGTCCACGTGTTGCACTCAGCCGCCGTGAGCTCGGTCGCGGAATAGCACACGCTCATCGACAGGCGGCCGGCACTGATCGTCCCGAGCGTCGCCGTCACGTCGATGGGGAAGTCACGGCACGTCGCCGGATCCGAGCTGTCCCAGCGGAAGCCGTGGTTCGTTCCCGCGTACTTGCCGCCCGGCTGCTTGGACAGCTCCCACTTGGTCAGGCCGACGAGGTACGGGCAAGGCCCCACGGCTCCCGAGTTGAGTGTCTTGCCGATGAACACGCCCGGGCTCAGCTGCGTCACGTCGATCGCAGGCCCGGAGTCGCGAGTCCAGGTCCCGACGAGAGGGTCCGCCGCCGCTGCCCCTGCGCGTGCCTCGACACCGGTCGCCGTCAGCGTCGCTGCGACGACGAGGATGGCCACGGGCAGTGACGCGAGAGAGGTCACGCCGGGAGCTGTCGGCCGATCCCGTCAAAGCCGGCATCCCTCGTTGGAGGGAGGCGACATCCTGCAGACGAGCACGTACGGGTTTCTCCCCGTTGCCGTGCCGCCGCGACGGTGGGATGATCGACCGCAGAATCGATCATCGAGAGGAGGAGGTTCGAGATGGCCGAGATGCGCGGCGCCGACCTCGTCGTCGAGTACCTGATCCGCGAGAAGGCGCCCTACCTGTTCGGGTATGCGGGACATGGTGCCGTCGGGTTGCTCGACGGCGTCTTCGACCGCCAGGACGAGATCAAGGTGGTCTTCCCCCGGATCGAGACGGGAGCCGCCTACATGGCCGACGCGTACTTCCGCGTCAGCCACGAGGTGATTCCCGTCTACACGTCCACCGGCCCGGGGCCGATGCTGTTGACGCCGGCGCTCGGGAACGCGTTCTACGACTCGTCGGCGATGGTGGCGATCACCGGCCAGGTCGCGACGACGCAGTTCGACTCGGGCGCTCTCCAAGAGGAGTACCGCTACTACCAGGCCGATTACCCGAGCATCGCCAAGGTGCTGACCAAACGGAGCTTCCAGGCGCACTCCGTCGCCGACCTCGGCAAGTTCCTGCCCAAGGCGTTCAAGATCGCCCGTGAAGGTCGCCCCGGCCCGGTGCACCTCGACGTCCCCTACGACCTCTGGGTGACGAAGGCCGACGTCGAAGTCCCCAACCCCGCCGAGCGCTCGCTCCAGCTCAACTGGCGCACGCCCGGATCGCCGGAGGCCGTCGCGAAGGCGCTCGAGATGTTGCTCGGCGCCCGGCGTCCCCTGATCCTCGCCGGCGGTGGAGTGATCTGCTCCGAGGCGAGCGTCGAACTGCAGGCCTTCGCGGAGCACGCCAACGTGCCCGTCTACACGACGTTCATGGGGAAGGGTGCCCTGTCCGCGCGGCACCCGCTGCACCTCGGCATCGCCGGCTGCTGGGGCGAGTACCCGGCGCAGGAGGCGGCGAGAAACGCCGACGTGATCCTCGCCATCGGCTGCCGCTTCTCGGACATCCACACGTCCTCGTGGCTGCCGGGGTACACGTACAACATCCCGCCGACGAAGCTGATCCACGTCGACGTCGATCCGCAGGAGATCGGGCGCAACTACCCGACCGAGCTCGGCATCGTCGGCGACGCGCGCGAGGTGTTGCGTCAGCTGCTCGTCCTCGCAGAGCAGCAGGGGCCGAAGCGCGACAGCTCGCCCTGGCACGATCAGGTGGACGCGTACAAGCAGGAGTGGTCGAACTTCATCGAGCCGGAGAAGGCGTCCGACGCGATACCGATCGACCCGCGTCGCGTGATCAAGGAGCTCCGGGCAGCCGCGCCCGAGAACACGCTGATGATCACCGACACCGGCAACCACCAGACCTGGGTCGAGCAGTACTGGGACGCGCTCGGCCCGCAGATGGTGTTCACACCGGGCGGCTTCGCCGGCATGGGCTTCGGCACGTACGGCGTGCTCGGGCTCAAGCTCGCGCGTCCGGAGCAGCCGGCCGTCTGTGTCACGAGCGACGGCAGCTTCATGATGTTCCCGGGTGCGGTGGCCACGGCCACCGAATACGGCATCCCGGCCATCTGGGTGATCCTCAACAACTATACGATCGGCGTGATTCGGGACCTCCAGCGCTTCTACATGGACGGTCGCGAGATCGGAACGAGCTTCGTCAAGCAGTCGACGGGCGAGTTCTGGAACCCCGACTTCGCGAAGATGGCCGAGGCCATGGGGGCCGGAGGGATCTCGGTCGACGACCCGGCCGACCTCGGCTCCGCGTTCGAGACCGCCCTGGCGGCGGGCACGCCGTACGTGATCGACGTCAAGGTCAACCGCGACACAGCCGTGCCGCTCATCGGGACGTGGCACTTCGCACCGATCCCGCAGGCCGAGCCGACGTTCGGGAAGCCACTCATCCTCACGTGAGCCTCTACCCGTTCTCGGCGATCGTTGAGCAGGAGCGCCTCAAGCAGGCGCTCCTGCTCAACGCCGTCAATCCAGCGGTCGGCGGCGTGTTGATCGAGGGGCCGAGCGGAACCGGCAAGTCGACGGCCGTACGCGGCCTGGCGGAGCTCTTGCCGGAGATCGAGGTCGTCGCCGACTGTCCGTTCTCTTGTGACCCGGCCCGACCATGCCAGGCCTGCAGTGAGCGCGCCGCGCGGGGCGAGTCCCTGGAGGCGGTCCGGCGGCAGGTCAGCGTCGTCGACCTGCCTCTCAACGCAACCGAGGATCGTGTCGCCGGCTCGGTGGACATCGCTCGGGCTCTGCGCGAAGGGATCATGGCCCTCGAGCCCGGGCTTCTGGCCGATGCCAACCGGGGCATCCTCTACGTCGACGAGATCAACTTGCTCGACGACCATCTCTGCGACGTGCTGCTCGACGCCGCTGCGCTCGGTGTGAACATCGTCGAGCGGGAGGGCGTCTCGGTCTCGCACCCGGCAGCGTTCCTGCTCGTGGGCACGATGAACCCGGAGGAAGGGGAGCTGCGTCCGCAGCTCGCCGACCGGATCGGCCTCCGCGTCGCCGTCGAGGCGCTCAGCGACCCGTGGCAACGCGCCGAGGTGATCATCAGGCGAGAGGCGTTCTCGGCCGACGCTGACATGTTCGCCGCGACGTGGCAGGCGACCCAGGACGACCTCGCGACCGCAATCCAAGAGGCACGCGGACGCATCGGCGACGTGACCGTCGATCCGAGCATGTACCGGGCCATCGCCCGTCTCGTCACCGGGGCAGGCGTCTCCAGCCATCGCGCCGACATCACCGTGCTCCAGTGCGCGAAGGCGCGTGCAGCCCTGGCCGCCCGATCCGCCGTCGAGCCCTCAGACCTTCTCGAGGCGGCCGCGCTCGCGCTCGGCCACCGAGTGCCGCTCGACCCGTTCGACGCGAGCGCCGGGCTCGACGAGCGCGTCCTGCACCGGATGCTCGAGGAGGCGTTGGACGAGGAGGCGATTGAAAAAAAAGCGGCGGCGCCGGCGAGGCCGGGAGAGACGTCGACCTCTCCGAGCTAGACGCCGCTCCCCTGCTGCTGGGTGTCGACGTCGACGCGTCGCGGGTGCTCGAGTGGCCCTCGTTCGTGGACCGGCGCGAGCGGGGGGCCATCGGTCGGCGGACGCGCTCGCTCGTGTCGCTGCCGCGCGGCAAGTACTCACGTCCCCGTGTGGCACGCGCGCACCACACGGATATCGCCTTCGATGCGACGGTGCGGGCGGCCGCGGCGCGGGCCGGGCGACGCAGTACGGCGTTTGCCGTTGCCCCCGAGGACGTCTGCCGCAAGGTTCGCGACCACCGCGTGCCCCTCGAGGTCTGCTTCGTCCTCGACAACTCCTACTCGCTCCACGCCGACCGTCTCGTGGAGAAGGTGAAGGGCGTCGTCTTCGGCTTGCTCGAAGACGCCGCCGCGCGTGGCGATCGTGCCTCCGTCGTCGCCTTCAAGAGCGGTGTCGGGGAGGCGACGGTCGCGCTGCGGCCGACCCGGAGCGTCGCCGTGGCGGCAGAACGACTGCGACGCGTGCCGCTGAGCGGCCGCACGCCGCTGGCGTCGTCGCTGCGGCTGGCGGGGCGTCTCCTGCGTCAGGAGCTGCACAAGCGGCCGAACGCTCGCCCGCTCGTCGTCATCGTCAGCGACGGCCTTCCGAACGTCCCCCTGCGCCGCGGGAGCGATCCCCTCGCCGATGTGCTCGGCGAGGCGCGGGCGCTGCGGCGGGCAGGAGTCGCCTGCGTCGTGGTGGACGCGGTGCCTTCGAAGTGGGAAGCCGAGAGCTGCGGCCGGGCGCTCGCCGATGCCGCCGGAGGGGTTCACCTGCCGCTCGGGGAGGTCTCGACAGCGGCGCTCGGCGAATTGCTCGATCAGGCGGCCCGGTAGAACATGACCGTGCTCACGCAGGCCCAGGCAGCGGTGCTCGAGGCGCTCGTCGACGAGCGCATGCCACGGTTGCCGATCGACGAGCTGCCACCCGAGGTCGCGGCGGAGCTCGGGTCGGACGGCGCCGTGCGACCGGAGAGGCGGGACGAGATCGTCCATGCCCTCGGCCGTCGCGCCTTCGAGCGAAGAATCGAGTGGGCCTCGTCGGCGGTCCTCCAGGGCGAGGTGCTCGCCGCGTTCGGCGACCACTGCCGGGACGAGCTCGAGGACGTCGTGGTCGAGAGGTACGAGCCGACTCGGCTCGTCGTTCGCTGGCGCGACGAGGTGAGCCGGTTCGAGCTGCGCAACGGCTTCGTCGGTGTGGAGGAGCTCGCCGCCGATCCCCCGACGATGCTCCTCGGAGACCTGGAGCCGTGGCTCGACGAGCTCGTCGCAGCGTTCGTCGATCGACCCGAGCTGCGGGCGCGCCTCGCGCTGTGCGACCTGGGGCGTCTCGAGCGCCTCGGCACGGTGCGCTCCAGTGCGTTCGTCTACTTCGAGTGGTTCCTGCGCGACGCCTACGGCGTGAAGCTCCTGCCCAGCCAGGCCTTCACGCGCGGGCTCATCGACCGTGGCGTGATCTCGCTCGGCATGGGGTAGGCACGGCTGCCGGCGGACGAACCGGACAGGTTGTAGGTTGCACCGATGCTGACTCGCATCTGGACGACGGGGTTCGACACGGCGCGGCGCGACGAGCTGCAGCGGTTCGCCGACGAGATCTCGGCGCCGATGTTCCGTCAGCTCCCTGGCTGCCTCGGCTACCTCTACGCCGTCACCGGCTCGACGTGGATCACGCAGAGCTTCTGGGCGTCGGAGGCGGACATCGAGGCCGCGGAGGCGTCGGCGCTGTACCGAGACGTCGTGGGCCGCATCACCGAAGCCGCTTTTCTCGGCAACGAGCAGACCGCCGAGGTCTTCGAGGTCACGACGTACGCGGCGCCTCCGGGTTGACGTCATCCCCGACACCTTCTGCGCGTCGTGCGGTGCCCTCCGCTCGCCGTCGCGCGCCGGCTCGGTGCTCGACACATTCGAGCAGCGCACCTGCGTTGGCGCTTGAATCCCCGGTATCGACGTCAAGGGGCCAGCATGGCAGCCGGTGAGCGCACGGATCATGATCCGTGCCGCGCGTTCGACATCAGCGATCCAGGGTTCTGTCGCGACCCCACGGCGACCTACGGGGACCTTCGGGAGCACTGCCCGGCGTTGCACAGCGACGCGTATTTCGAGCAGTACGGAGGCTTCACGCTGCTGACCCGGTACGAGGACGTGAAGCACGCCGTGCAGGACTGGAGGACCTACACGTCCGCCGTGCCAGGAGTGAGTGCCATCCCGTTGATCATCCACCGGGACTATCCGCTGCTTCCCGTCGAGGTGGACCCCCCGGAGCACCAGCGCTACCGTGCGCTCGTCGGCCCCGCTTTCCACCGGTCGAAGGTCGAGGCGATGCGCGGCACGCTGACCGAGATCCTCACCGGGCTGCTCGACGCGCTCGCGGCGAAGGGCTCCGGGGATCTCGTGGCCGAGCTCGTCGTTCCGTTCTCGACCGGGACACTCGGCGAGTTCATGGCGCTGCCCGAAGGCGACCAGGACAAGTGGGCCGCGTGGGGCCATCGGCTGTTCAGCTCGGTGGTCGACCCCGAGGACGCGAAGCAGGCGACCCGCGAGATCGAGGCCTACCTCGACGAGCTGATAGCGGAGCGCGAGGCGGAGCCCCGCGCCGACTTTCTCTCGACGTTGCTCGAGTCCGAGGTCGACGGGCACCGGCTGACACGCGAGCAGATCCGGTCATTCGGCATGCTCATGCTGGCCAGCGCGGGACACGAGACGTCGGCGAGCGCCATGTCCATGGCGCTCTACCACTTGGCAGGGCACCCCGAGGCTCTCGCCGAGTTGCGAGCACGCCCCGAGCTGCTGCCGACCGCAGTCGAGGAGATGTTCCGCTACGCGGCTCCCGTCCAGATCTTCTGCCGCAACGCGACGCGCGACGTCGAGATCCATGGCACGACGATCGCCGAGGGCTCTGTCGTGGCCACGAGCTACGGGTCGGCCAACCTCGATCCGTCCGTCTTCCCCGAACCCTCCGAGATCAAGCTCGACCGGACGCCGAACAAGCACCTGACCTTCGGTGCCGGTCCACACCTCTGTGTCGGGGCGCAGATCGCCCGCCTGGAGATGGAGCTGCTGCTCATCGAGGTGTCGAGACGCTTCGACGCCATACGGATCCCGGATCCCGACGCGGTGGTCTGGAATCCCAGGGGCGACCGTCGCGGGATCTGGGCGCTACCGGCTGTCGTCGTTCCCGCTGTCAGCTAGCTGCGGGGCTGCGGCTGCTACCCGATCCGCCGTCGCCGGCGGTGCCGGCATCGGCAAGCGTGACGAGGGCTTCGCAGAGTGGGCCTTGGCTTCGGCCGTCGACAAGGATCTCGGCTACTAGCAGCCGCCGCTCCCGATCGACCCTCTCGGGGGCGATGGCTTGCAGCGTCAGCTCGCCGCGCGCGCCGGCGTCGAGGCGGATCTCGGCGGGCTCGGGCGAGCACGCCCACCCCATCGGCGGGAGGAGCCGCGCCGCGAAGGTCGCCTGTCGCTCGAGGTTGTTGCGGAGCAGCAGCCGATACGCGACCTTCTCGCCCGGGCGCACCGCTGCGAGGTAGGGGACGAGTCGTGCCCAGAAGAGGTCGACGAAGTGGTCCGCGGGCTCACCGACGAGCCCTCGGAAGACGCTGTCCTTCTCGTCGATGAACGAGACGTAGGCATCGAGGGCGTCGGCCGAGCACTCGAGCAACTCACCGTGGCCGGGGCAGATCAGATCGGGGGCAATCGCCGTCATCACCTCGGCGCAACGCCGATGCATGTCCAGCTGGAAGCTGTTGCGGAGCACGGTCGTCTGGTAGGGAAGCACCTGTGCGACGCCGTTGCGCACCCGCTCGTCGTGCAGGTAGTTGTCGCCCGTGAAGGCGATCTTCCGGCCGTCGACCACCGTCGCGATCACCGAGTGGAACTCGGTTTGTCCCGGGGCGTGGTGGATCGCCAGCTCGTACTCCTCCCACGAGAAGCGCTCGCCGTCGCGCAGCCGCCGGTCGACCCGGATCGGCTTCGGGTAGACACATGGCGTGCTCGCCCAGGCGGCCGGGTTCTCGATCACGTCTGCCACGACGTCGAGGGCCCAGCAGCTGGTGCCGTGGAAGCGCTGGAGGTACGGGATGCCACAGACGTGGTCGTCGTGGATGTGGGTCGGCAGGACGAGGTCGATCTCCGTCACGCCGTGGTCGTTGCGCAGCGTGTCCAGCCGGTGCTCGACGAAGCGGAGCGTCTCCATGCCCTCGTGGTCCGCGTGGAGGTGCAGGTGCGCGAGGTTGGCCGTCCCGTAGTCGACGAACAGCGCCTTGCCCGTCTCGCTGAGGAGGACGTAGAAGTTGGAGCAGGTCGAGTCGCCACCCCAGAGCAGATGGGGTGAGATCGCGTACAGCTCGAGCTTCGGCAGGTATCCGGCCTCGGGCACGTTCCAGATGCCGGCGATCCGCATGCCACGGCCTAGATCGACGCACGCCATGATCCGGCGCTCGAGGCGATCGATGTCGCCTGCGACGTCGGTGATCGGCTCCCCGTGCGACGGCAGGGCAAGCGTGACGTCCTGCCGCCGGAGCGCCTGGATCGACTGCAAGGTGAACACGAGGCCCTCGAGCCCGCTGTACATGTACTCCATGGCGTGGAGCTGGTAGAGCGTTCCTCCCGCGGTCATCAGGTCGCCGGTGAACGCGACCCTGTGACCGTCGATCTCCGTGACGAGGGCGGACGAGCCGTGGGTGTGGCCCTTCGCGGGGAGCACGAAGAAGCGGTAGCCGCGCCAGGTGAACTCCTCGTAGTCCTCGAGTACCGAGTCGACCTCGATGCTCGCGCCGAGCGTGAAGAACGTGCTGCGGTCGTCGTAGTTGTCGAACACGCGCCGGGACTGCCAGAAGTCCTCGACCCGGTCGAAAAGGTGGCGCTCGTGGGCGGGAACTGCGACGGAGGCCCCCTTCTCGACGAGCCGCGGCGTGCCCCAGCACTGGTCACGGTGGTGGTGGGTGTGGAGGACCCACTCGACCCGCTCCACGCCGATGTCGCCGAGGCTGTCCGCAACGGCGCCCGACCCCGGGTCGATCACCAGCGCAGCGTCGCCGTCCCTGATCACGTACGCCTCGCAGCTGTCCGAGTACCGGAACAGGCTCTCGGACAGCTGGACGAGACCGGGGCCTGACATCCGGGGCATTCTCTCAGAGGCCGATCGGCGCCGAGCACGAGCCGGGGGCGTGGCGGAGGTCAGCTCTCTGCGGTGGCGAGCTGCGTGAACGCCTGCTCGAAGACCTCGTCCGGCTGCGCGCCGAGCACGAGCAGCCGGCGATCGAGCACGAACGCCGGGATGGCGTCGATCCCCGCCGCGTGGGCTTCGCGCGTCCCGGCCTCGACCGCGTCGGCGTAGAGGCGCCCGTCGATGGCGTCTGCAGCCTCGTCGAGAGAGAGCTCGTCTGCGAGCGACCGCAGGACGTCGGGATCCCCGATGTTCAGCGCTTCCTCCCAGTACGCCTGCATCAGCCGGTCGTGCGCGGCACCGTGCTTGCCCTGGGCGCGCGCCAGCTCGGTGAGACGGAGCGCCGCATGCGAGTTGGGCACGACCTCGGGCGGAGGGTTGTAGACGAGTCCGACCCGCTCGAACGCGGCCTCGACCTGCCGGTGGAAGCCTTCGCCGTAGCGGCGCAGGAGATCGCTACGCGGTATCCCCTCCGGCGGATACTCCGGATGGAGGTCGAACGGCAGCCACTCGACGGCGGCGCCGAACCGGCGCTCGAGCCGCTCGGCCGTACGCTGGCCGACTCGGCAGAACGGTCAGATGTAGTCCGACCAGATCAGCACCTCGTGCGCAGCCACCCGGCCAGCCTACCGGCGCGGTTGTGCTTCTAGGCCGGCGCTCCAGTGCAGCGCTCCGGTGTCTGACACCTTGTCCACAGCGGGGCGCGACGTGGCTCGCCCCTCTACGCTCGCACGGATGTACCGCGTGCCGGCCGACGCCCTCCTGCTCGGCACCGTCGTGCTGTGGAGCTTCAACTTCACGGCAGTCGGCTACGGCGTCACGCACGGCTTCGAGCCGCTCTCGTACGTCGCACTGCGCTGGGCGATCGCGGGCCTCGCGCTCGTCGCGCTGGCCTCGTGGCGGCGACACGATCTACGCGTCGGGTATCGCGACGCCGGACTGCTTGCAGCCGCGGCGGTTGTCGGAGTCCTGATCAATCAGATCGCGTTCGTCTACGCTTTTCGCTACGCGTCCGTGTCGACGGTTGCCCTCGTCTTCGGGACGCTGCCGATCTTCGTCGCGCTGTTCGCCCAGGTCACCGGTCTCGATCGGCTGCACGCGCGTCAGTGGCTTGCCGCCGGCGTCTCGTTCTCCGGTGTCACGCTCGTCGCTCTCGGTGAGGACGCGGGGCTCTCGACCAGCATGCTGGGGATCGGGCTGGCACTCGTGACCTCGCTGACGTTCGCCGCGTACTCGGTCTCGATCGTCCCCGTGATGCGGCGGCGGTCGCCGCTCGTCGTCAACGCGGTGACCGCCCTGGCCGGCGGCGCCATGCTCGTCCTCGCTTCGAGCACCGTCCTCAGCGGTCAGTCGTGGTCGGAGGTCGACACGCTCGCGTGGAGCGCACTGCTCTACAGCGCGCTAGCCTCGATCGCCCTCGGGAACCTGTTCTGGTTCGCGGGCATCGAGCGGGTCGGCCCCGGGCGCGCGTCTCTCTTCGCGAACCTGCAACCGTTCCTCGGAGCTGTGATCGCGATCGTCGTCCTCTCCGAGGCGCTCCACCCACTGCAGGCGCTCGGGGGTGGGGTGATCGCCGCAGGCATCCTGCTCGGCCGGCGTGCACGGTATTCAGTGCCGCCCTCCGAATGACACGCGGCAGGTCGGTCGCCGGTAGAGACGAAGGCGTTAGGCTCTCTGTGTGAGCAGTGCTGCGCCCAAGACGAGTCTCGGCATCTGGGCTCTCGGCTCGATGGTGACGCGTTTCGTCCCGGGCGGGTACCAGCCGCAGTACGCCTGCGAGTCGACTGCGGACAAGGTGCGCCGCGCCGTCTCGGGTCTTGGCGCGCTGATGGACGACTACGAGTTCCACTACCCGCAGGAGCTCTCGGAGGACAATCTGGACGTGGTGCGCGAGGCACTCGACGGCCACGGCATCTACGCGGTGTGCACCGGGACGCACCTCAACCCTCGCTTTGGCAAGGGCGGTCTCTGCTCCCCGGACGACGCCATACGGGACGAGGCGCTGGCCGAGGCGCTGGCAGCGGCCGACTTCGCCGGGGCGGTGGGGGCGCAGATGATCCTGTGGCCCGGTGTCGAGGGCTACAACTACCCATTCCAGACGTTGTACGGCGATGCGTGGGCGCGCTTCATCGACGGCGTGGGGGAGGTAGCGGCGCGGTGTGCGGAGCACGGGACCCAGCTGTTCCTCGAGCACAAGAACTCTGAGCCGGCGATGAAGATCCTGATGCGCAACATCGGCATGACGCTGCACGTGATCCACACGTTGCGCGCACGCGGGATCACGAACGTGCAGGTGAACATGGACTGGCAGCACCTGCTGATGAACGGCGAGTCGCTCGGCGAGTACGCAGCGATGCTCGCGGCACAGGGACTGCTCGGGCATCAGCACGCCAACTCGGGTTGGGGGACCTTCGACGACGACAACATGGTTGGCGCGACTGCGTTCATGGAGACCGTGGAGCTCGCGCTCGAGCTGCGTCGTGCGCGGTACGGCCGAAACGGCGAGCGCCTCGGCTTCGACCTCTACCCGTACACCGAGGACGCTGTCGCCGCGGTCGCGCGCTCCGTTCACCAGTGGAACTTCATCTGGGACGTCGCGGGCCGCATCGACGAGGCTGCTCTCCGCGAAGCGCAGCTCGCGAAGGACGCGGTGCGCGCGTACGAGTTGGTGTACGCCGCGCTCGGCGCGTGAGCGACCTCGTCGAGCTCACGCGGTCGCTCGTCGCGGTCGAGTCGGTCAACCCGGATCTCGGCACGGGGGGGAGCGGGGAGGAGGCGGCCGCCCGCGTCGTCGCAGAGTGGAGCGAGCGGGCCGGGCTCCACGTTGAGCTCGAGCAGGCCGCTCCGGGGCGCCCGAACGTGATCGCCACCGCTCGGGGGAGCGGCGACGGCCGGTCGTTGCTGCTCAACGCCCACATGGACACGGTCGGCGTTGTCGGGATGGACGACCCGTTCTCGGGGCGCCTCGAGGGGACACGGCTGTACGGCCGCGGCGCGTGCGACATGAAGGGCAGCCTTGCCGCCTGCCTCGTCGCCGCGGAGCGTGCCTCGCGGCTCGGGCTTCGTGGAGACGTCGTCGTCACCGCCGTCGCGGACGAGGAGTTCGGAAGCGTCGGCACCGAGACGGTCGCACGGACGCGGACGGCGGACGCGGCGATCGTCACGGAGCCGACGGAGGAGCGGCTCGTGATCGCGCACAAGGGGTTCGTCGGCTTCGTGGTCGAGGTCGTGGGGCGCGCGGCGCACGGGTCGAGACCGGACCTCGGTGTCGACGCGATCGCGCGGACGGGCCCAGTGCTCTCGCGGATCGCCGCGCTCGACGAGCGGCTCGCCGGTGCCCCGCGGCACCCGTTGCTCGGTCGGGGGTCGGTGCACGCGTCGCTCATCTCGGGCGGCCAGGAGTACTCGAGCTACCCGGCGTCGTGTCGTGTCGTCGGCGAGCGGCGTACTCTCCCGGGGGAGACGATGGAGCAGGTCGCCGAGGAAGTTCGGTCGTTGCTCGCCGACGTCGAGGGAACGTGGGAGCATACGCTCGCGCGGCCCCCGTTCGAGCTCGCCGCGGACGCCGACATCGTCCGGCTCGTCGCCCGCCACGCCGGTGGACCCGAGATCGCGGGCGTGTCGTTCTGGGCTGACTCGGCACTGCTCCAGGCGGCAGGCATCCCCACGGTGCTCTACGGCCCGCGGGGGGAGGGGCTGCACACGGAGGTGGAGTGGGTCGACGTCGAGAGCCTCCAGCGGTGCGCCGACGTCTACCTCGGTGTTGCAGCCGAGCTGTGCGCATGACGGCCTGCGTCGGGCTCGACGTCGGCACGACCGGGGTGAAGGCGGTCGCGGTGGCCGCGGACGGTGCGGTGATCGCCAAGGCGGAGCATGGGTATCCGCTCTCGACGCCGCAGCCGGGGTGGTCGGAACAGGATCCGGAGGACTGGTGGCGCGCCGCTGAGGTCGTGCTGGCCGAGGTCTCGGCAGGACAGGAGATCGCCGGGATCGGACTCTCCGGCCAGATGCACGGGCTCGTCGCGCTCGATGATCGGAACGACGTCGTTCGACCCGCGATCCTGTGGAACGACCAACGAACCGCCGCGGAATGCGAGGAGATCGAAGGCCTGATCGGCGTCGACCGGTTGATCGAGCTCACGGGAAACCGTGCCCTGACCGGGTTCACGGCGCCGAAGGTCCTGTGGCTGCGACGCCACGAGCCCGACGCGTACGCGCGGATCGCACGGATCTGCCTGCCGAAGGACTACGTGCGCCTCCGGCTGACCGGCGAGTGGGCGACGGACGTCGCCGACGCGTCGGGGACGCTCCTGCTCGACGTGGCGGGCCGTCGTTGGTCGCGAGACGTGCTCGCCGCGCTCGGAATCCCCGCCGCCTGGATACCGCCGCTGTTCGAATCCCACGCCCGCACCGGCTCCGTCACGCCAAGTAACGATCAGTTACAAGGCAGCCTTGCGGCGTTGCGAGGTGTGCCGGTAGCGGCGGGAGCGGGGGACTGCGCGGCGGCGGCGCTCGGTGTCGGCATCGACCGGCCAGGGCCGCTCTCGATCGTGCTCGGCACGTCTGGCGTGGTCTTCGCTGCGCTGCCGGAGTACCACCCCGAGCCCGAGGCTCGCCTGCACGTCTTCTGCCACGCGGTGCCCGGGGCCTGGCACGCGATGGGCGTGATGCTCTCCGCCGCCGGCTCGCTGCAGTGGTTCCGCGACACGCTCGCGCCCGGCGTGTCGTTCGACGAGCTGCTCGACGAGGCAGCACGCTGGGGCCCGGGCGCAGACGGCCTGTTCTTCCTCCCGTACCTCGCCGGCGAGCGCACGCCGCACGCAGACCCGGATGCGCGCGGTGCCTTCGTCGGGCTGTCGCTGCACCACGACCGCGGTGCGCTCGTGCGCGCCGTGCTGGAGGGTGTCGCGTTCGGCCTTCGCGACTCGCTCGACCTCCTGCGTGGGATCGGCTCGACCGCGGACAGCGCCCGCGTCTCGGGCGGTGGCGCGCGGGGCGGCGAGTGGCTGCAGATCGTCGCGTCGGTGCTCGACCTGCCGCTCGAGACGACCGTCTCCGAGGAAGGCTCCGCCTACGGCGCCGCGCTGCTCGGTGGCGTCGCCGGGGGGCTGTTCAACGACGTCAGCGATGCCGTCGCGCGATGCGTGTCGATCGCGGAGCGCGTCGAGCCAGAGCGAGCGGCAGCAGATGTGTACTCGCGACTGTACGAGCGCTACCGCGCTCTCTATCCCGCTCTCAACACGAAACCGGAGGGGTCATGAGTGAACTCGCAGGAAAGGTCGCCGTCGTCACCGGAGCCAGCCGCGGCATCGGTGCAGCCGTCGCTCGCGCTCTCGCCGCCGAGGGTGTGAAGCTCGGCCTCGCATCTCGCTCCGGCGACGACCTGGGCATCGAAGGTGCGGTGGCGCTCCCGACCGACGTGCGCGACCGCGCTCAGGTGCAGGCGCTCGTGGACGCCACGGTCGAGCGCCACGGCGGGCTCGACATCCTCGTCGCCAACGCCGGCGTGGGCGCCTACGGGCCGCTCGTCGAGCTCGACCCGACCCACCTCGACGAGATGATCGACACCAACGTGAAGGGCGTCCTCTACGTCACCGCTGCAGCTGTTCCGCACCTGATCGCGCGTGGCGGCGGCGACGTCGTCTCCGTCGCCTCCGAGGCCGGGCGTCGAGGACTGCCGAACGAGGCCGTCTACTGCGCATCGAAGTTCGCCCAGGTCGGGTTCACCCGGGCGCTCGATCACGAGCTCCGTCCCCACGGCATCCGCTGCACCAACGTCTGTCCCGGCGGTGTGGCCACGGACTTCGCGATGGACGAGGGCAGAGGGCGGACACCCGAGATGCCCGAGCTGGCGGGGATGATGCGTGCCGAGGACGTCTCGGACGCGGTACTGTACGTCCTCACGCGGCCCCGCGGACACCGAATCCTCGAGCTCGCGATGCGCCCGGTGACGGAGGAGTCGTGGGGTTGACCGCTACGTTCCGCTTCAATGCTGCGCTCGAGTCTGAAATAGTGCAGCTGACAGACAACGTAGTGGGATGATGATGCGGGACCGCGGGCAACGCCTGTGGAATCGGTTGTCGAGAGAGGAGATAGAAGCATGAGGATTCGCAGGAGTGGGTCGCGCCCGTCGCGGCTCGTTTGGGCCCTTGTTCTCGCGGTTGCAGCCCTGGCGCTCGTCGCGGCCGGGTGCGGTGGTGACGACGAGGGCAGCGGTGGTGGCGGTGACGGGAGCATCTGGGTGCTCCTGCCGGACAGCGCCAGCTCCGACCGCTGGGAAGCTGACGACCGCCGGTTCTTCGAGGAGGCCTTCGACGAGGCCGGCGTCGACTACACGATCGTGAACGCCGAGGGTGACGCGGCGACACAGCAGTCGCAGTCCGAGCAGGCCATCGCCGACGGCGCGAGCGTCATCCTCCTCACGAGCCTCGATACCGGCTCGGGTGGCTCGATCATCGAGCAGGCCAAAGAAGCCGGCGTCGCGGTTGTCGAGTACGACCGCTTCAACACGGGCTCCTCGGGCGGCGACGCGTACGTGAGCTTCGACAACGTTGCGGTTGGTGCGGCGATGGCCGAGATCCTCGAGCCCGCGATCGACGAGATGGGCATGGACAAGCCCCGCGTCGTGATGCTGAACGGCGGCGAGGAGGACAACAACTCGTTCCTGTTCCGCGACGGCTACGCGGCAACGGTCGAGGCTCGTGCTGACGCCGGCGAGTGGGAGATCGCAGCCGATCAGTTCACACCGGGCTGGGACAACGGGGAGGCTCTGAAGATCATGGAGCAGATCCTCGTGGCCGAGAGCAACAAGGTCGACGCGGTTTTCGCCGCCAACGACGGTCTCGCGCAGTCGACGATCTCGGCGCTCGAGTCGGCCGGGCTCGATCCGACGAAGATCCCGATCTCCGGTCAGGACGCGACGGCAGCAGGGATCCAAAACGTGCTCCTCGGCAAGCAGACGATGAGCGTCTACAAGCCGATCGAGGCCGAGGCGAAGGTCGCGGCTGCCGTGGCGCTCGCGCTGCGTGCTGGTGACCCGATCGACGGCATCGACCCCGGGTACGACTTCACGATCATCGGCATCAACTCGGCCGACGGCAAGCCGGCCGACTCGGCCGAGGGTGACGGCATCGTGGCGTATGTCGCGCTCGTGCCGATCGGCGTCACGACCGACAACGTCGCCGACACGGTGATCGCGGACGGGTTCCGTACGATCGAGGAGCTCTGCACCGGTGACACGTCGGAGACGACGTTCTGTCAGGAGAACGCCTGATCCACTGAGTAGTCGAGAGGTGGGAATGGTGGGGACGCCGCAGGGCGTCCCCACTGTTTCCCCTTCTCGTCGCTGACAGACTCGCCCATGGCCGAGACACCCATCCTCGAGTGCCGCGACGTCTCCAAGGCGTTCGGCGCCGTGCAGGCGCTCGACCACGTCGACTTCGAAGTGCGCGCCGGTGAGGTGATGGCCCTCGTCGGCGACAACGGGGCCGGCAAGTCGACGCTGATCAAGGGCATCGCCGGGATCTACCCCTTCGACCGCGGCGAGGTGCTCGTCGACGGGAGGCACGTGAACATCCACGGGCCGCGCGACGCGGCCAGGCTCGGCATCGAGATCGTGTACCAGGATCTCGCGCTCGCGGACAACCTCGACGTCGTTGCCAACATGTTCCTCGGTCGAGAGCGAAGGCGGACAGGGATCGTGCTGGACGAAGAGCGCATGGAGCGCGCCGCGCAGGAGACACTGACAGAGCTCTCCGTCACGACCCTCCAATCAGTTCGGCAGACGGTGAGCGGCCTCTCGGGCGGTCAGCGCCAGTCGGTCGCCGTCGCCAAGGCCGTGATGTGGGACTCGCGGATCCTCATCCTCGACGAGCCGACCGCCGCGCTCGGTGTCGTCCAGACTCGACAGGTGCTCAACCTCGTCCGGCGCCTGGCCGAGCGCGGTCTTGGCGTGGTGATCATCTCGCACAACCTGCACGACGTGTTCGAGGTTGCCGACCGCATCACGGTGCTGCGCCTCGGGCAGGCCGTGGCGGTGCTCGAGCGCTCGGAGACCACCCAGCAGGAGGTCGTGCACGCGATCACAGCGGGCACGCTGGCGCACGTCCCCGGCATGGACGAGGCCGAGGAGGCCGACGCGTGACCGGTCAGGAACCCGAGTCGGTCGCCGCTGCGACCGAAGACGTCGAACGACCCGAGAACGTGTTCCAGAGCAACGGGACGGTGACCCTCTCCGACTACGCGCGGCGCTGGTGGCAGGGTGTCAAGGCCGGTGAGCTCGGGTCGCTGCCGATCATCGTCGGGCTGATCGTGATCTTGATCACGTTCGGCATCCTCGAGGAGAACTTCCTCACCGAGCGCAACTTCACGAACCTGCTGTTGCAGATGACAGCCATCGCGACGATGGCAATCGGCATCGTGTTCGTCCTTTTGATCGCCGAGATCGACCTGTCCGTGGCGTACGTGAGCGCCGTCGGCGGCGTCTCCATGACGCTGCTCCTTCGGCCGGAGAATCCCGGTTGGCCCTGGTGGCTCGCGGTCGCGGCGGCGCTGCTGATCACGACGGCGATCGGCTTTGCGCAGGGCGTCGTGATCACGAAGGCTGGTGTGCCGTCCTTCGTCGTCACGCTGGCCGGGTTCCTCATCTGGTCGGGCGTCGTACTCATCCTCACGACGCAGTACTCGACCGCGGGCACGATCCGCATTCAGGACAAGACGGTCGTCGGGATCGCAAACGACTTCTTGAGCGATGTACAGGGCTGGATCCTGGCGGCCGTCGTGGTGGTTGGGTATGCGGCGTCTCAGCTGCGAACGACTGTCACGCGACGACGACGAGGGCTGGACGCCAAGCCGACCGTCTTACTTGCGATCCAGATCGCAGGTCTCGCCATCGTCACTTCCGCCGGCGTGTGGTACGCAAACCAGGATCGCGGTGTTCCGAAGATGACGCTGATCCTGCTCGTGCTGCTCGTGTTCTGGTCGTTCGTCGCCACGCGGCTGCGATTCGGCCGTCACGTGTATGCGATCGGCGGCAGCCCCGAGGCGGCGCGCCGAGCGGGCATCAACGTCGATCGCGTCCGGATCTACGTGTTCATGATCAGCGGCTTCATGGCGGGCGTGGGCGGCATCATGCTCGCCTCGCGGCTTCGCTCGGTGGCAACGAACACGGGTGGCGGCAACCTCCTGCTCCTTGTGATCGCCGCCGCCGTGATCGGCGGCACGAGCCTCTTCGGTGGTGTTGGCCGCGTGGTCTCCGCGCTGCTCGGAGCGCTCGTGATTACCTCGATCACGAACGGCATGGACCTGCTCGGGCTCGCGTCGGGCACGAAGTTCGTGATCACGGGCCTCGTGCTGCTCGCCGCGGTGCTCGTGGACGCGTATGCGAAGCGGCGTCGTGCCGCGCGCGGCGTCGTCTAGCCTCACCGCGGTGAGAACCGCAGGACGGATCAGGCGCGTGGGCGTCCTCGTCCTCCTGGCCGGCGCCCTTGCGGGCTGCTCGTCGTCCGACGACGCGGGCGAGGCGCGGCTGCCGCCCGCGAGGGACGCCGGCTCGACACGCCTCGTCGACGTCGCGGACGACGTCGGCCTCGACTTCCGGCACGGAGCGTTCCGGTTCGGACCGGCGTCGGACGTCGTGGCGATGATGGGCACGGGCCTCTGCTGGCTCGACGCGGACGGCGACGGTCGCCTCGACCTCTTCGTCGTCAACTCGTACGCCGACTCCGAGGCGGCGCGGCTGCGCGAGGGCGGTGGCCTGCCGACGACGGTGCTCTACCGCAACGACGGCGGGTCGTTCACCGAGGTCGGCGAGGCGTCCGGGGCTGCTCATGCGGTCAAGGGAAGCGGGTGCGTCGCCGCCGACCTCGACACGGACGGCGACACGGACCTCTACGTGACGACGGCGCGGGACAACCTGCTGCTGTGGAACGACGGCGCGGGACACTTCAGCGAGGGTGCTCGCGCTGCGGGCGTGGCGGCGTACGGGTGGACGACCGGCGCTGCCGTCGGCGACGTGAACGGCGACGGTCGCCAAGACCTGTTCGTCGCGGGCTACGCCGACCTGAACAACCGTGTTCCCGGAGCGCCCGGCGGCTTTCCGAGCACGTTCCTCGGCGTCCGCGACCAGCTGTTCCTGAACGAGGGTCGCGGCTCCGGCGAGCATCCGACCTTCCGCGAGGTCGGCCCAGCAGGCCGGGCTAGAGGTCACCGACCTCGCCCACGGCCTCGGCGCCGCCTTCTCGGACGTCGACGGCGACGCCGATCTCGACCTCTACGTCGCCAACGACACCGAGCCCAACCGGCTGTACCGGAACGTCGCGTGGCCCGGTGGGGCCGACGCCGATCCGTCCGGGCTCGGCTTCCGCTTCGAGGAGCTTGCGGCGAGCGCCGGGGTGGCGGACGCAAACGCCGGCATGGGTATCGCTGTTGGCGACTACGACGGCTCCGGCGGCGTCGACCTCGTGGTCACGAACCTGCGCGAGCAGGGTCATGCCGTCTACCGGAACACCACCGGAGTGGGCGCTTCTCCGTCCTTCGACGACGAGCGGGACACAGCAGGCGTCGATCTCACGACGTCCTCGGGGTGGGGTGCGAGTTGGGCCGATCTGGATCTCGACACCGACCTCGACGCGGTGCTCGTCAACGGTCATGTGCCGGTGCGGGACATCGTGGAGGACGCGGAGGAGCCCCAGGCCCTCGAGAACCACACCGCGCAGGGAGACGTCGGACGCTTCGCGGATTGGAGTGACGGCAGCGGGATCGCCGACCTCGGGCCCGCTTAACGCACGCGGGAGCGCCGTTGCCGACTACGACGACGACGGCGACCTCGACGTTGCCGTGGCGGTCGTCGGCGGCCCACTCCTCCTGCTCGAGAACCGGGGCGAGGGAGGAAGATGGCTCGAAGTCGAGCTCGAGCGCTTCGCGCCGGGCGCGCGTGTGAGCGTGGAGCTGGCCGGGAGGCGCCGGCTCGTGCGCGAGGCGCAGGCCGGGAGCAGCTACCTGTCCTCCGAGGAGCCCAGGCTGCACTTCGGTCTCGGCGAGGCGACGTCGGTCGAGGCGGTCGAGGTGCGCTGGCCCGGTGGAGCCACGACCCGGCTGGACGACGTGGAGCCGAACCAGGTGCTGCGCGTCGCGCCGCCCGCGGTCGACACGATCCGACGCGTGATCGGCTCGCCGCCAGCCGCCCGAGAGCGGGCCGGCCCGTGCGAGCGGACGCCCGACGACCGCTCGGTGGCCCGGATCTGGGACGAGGCCCTCCTCGACGCGATCCGCCGTGACTTCCCTGCTCCGACCGTCCACGCCCGCAACCTGTTCCATGTCTCGGCGGCGATGTGGGATGCGTGGGCTGCCTACGACCCCGTCGCGGACGGCGTCTTCGTGGACGAGCGGGCCGTGGCCGACGAGGTGGAGGCAGCGCGTGAGGAGGCGATGAGCTACGCGGCATTCAGGATCCTGCTCCACCGCTACGCGCTCGGGTCGGGGATGCAGGAGACGTTCAACGAGCTCGTCGCCACGATGGATTCCCTCTGCTACGCGATCGACGTCACGACGACGGAAGGGGCGTCGCCGGCGGCACTCGGCAACCGCATCGCGGCCGCCGTCATTGCATACGGACGCGACGACGGGGCAGGCGAGGAGCTGCGCTACGCCGATCCCGAGTACGCGCCGGTCAACGACCCGCTCGTCGTGGCCGAGCCGGGGACGACGCTTCGCGACCCGGATCGCTGGCAGCCGCTCGCGCTCGACCGGCAGATAGCGCAGAACGACCTGTTGCTCCCGGCAAAGGTGCAGACGTTCGTCGGCTCCAACTGGGGCCGCGTGCGGGGGTTCGCCCTGCCGGCCACGAGCGACCGCCTCCCGCTCGACCCCGGGCCACCGCCGTCACACGATGACGCGGCCTACGGGGAGGCGGCAGTTGACGTGATCCGCTATTCGAGCCTGCTCGACCCGGGCGATGGCGTCGCGATCGACATCGGCCCCGGCGCACGCGGCGCGAACACGCTCGGCCGCAACGACGGCGACGGGCACGTTGCAAACCCGGCGACGGGCAAGCCGTATGTGGCGAACCGCGTGCTCCACGCGGACTTCGGGCGCGCGATCGCAGAGTTCTGGGCCGACGGGCCCGACTCCGAGACGCCGCCGGGGCACTGGAACACGCTCGCGAATGCGGTCGCGGACAAGCTCGACGTCCTGCGGCCCGGCGGCGACGGAGCCGAGGTCGATTCTCTGGAATGGGACGTCAAGCTGTACCTGGCGCTGAACGGCGCGCTGCACGACGCCGCCGTGACGGCGTGGGGGGCGAAAGCGCACTTCGACTCGGTGCGGCCGATCTCGATGATCCGTTACCTCGGTGGGAACGGCCAGTCGAGCGACCCGCGCGGGCCGTCGTACGACCCCGACGGCCTTCCGCTCGCACCGGGGCTCGTGGAAGTGATCACACCGGCATCGAGTGCGCCGGGGCAGCGCCACGCGCAGCTCGCCGGCCACGTCGGGGAGATGGCGATCAAGGCGTGGAACGGAAACCCGGACGACCCGACAACCCAGGCGAGCGGAGTGGGGTGGATCCGGGCAGTCGAGTGGGTGCCGTACCAGCGGGCGACCTTCGTCACACCGGCGTTCGCCGGGTACGTGTCCGGGCACAGCACCTTCAGCCGTGCGGCAGCGATGGTCCTGGCCGCGTTCACCGGAGACGAGTTCTTCCCCGGCGGGCTGGTCGAGTGGACGGTGCCGGCCGGCTCGCTCGTCCACGAGCACGGCCCGACCGAGGACGTCACCCTGCAGTGGGCCACGTACGCGGACGCGGCGGACGAGGCGGGCATCTCGCGCCTCTACGGCGGCATCCACATCCCGGAGGACGACTTCGCCGGACGTGAGCTCGGCGCGCGCGTGGGGAAGGACGCCTGGCTGCTGGCCCAGCGGTACTTCTCCGGAGGCGTTCGACCCTGATCGAGCCGGGTGCCGACGACGAGGGCGGGGCAGGCCCCGCCCCTACACGGCGGGGCAGGCGGCGCGGATGCCGCGCGCGATGGCGACACGCGCGGCCCGCTCGGTCAGCTTCGCCCGGCGCAGGATCTGCGCCCGATTGCGCACCTGCGAGAGAGCGAGTTTCGCGCCGCGGTCGGCGGCCGACGGGTTCAACTGAGTGAACGTGCACATGACCCGGTCGCGCATGCCCGCGATCCAGCCGGCGGCGTAGAGGTAGCGGAGCGACTGGCGCTTGTACGGCGCCTTCGCGAGTGCGCGTTTCGCGTCCCTCGGCCGGACGTTGGCCGCACGCGCCGTCTTCGTGACGGCGACTGCCACCTGCTTCGCAGTAGCGGGCAGGACGGGAGAGACGTTCCCGAGCGCCGGTCCCAACGCGAGCGTGAGCGTCGAGGTGAGGATCGCGTACTCGAGCACAACCTCATGATCGTCTTGTGGGTCGCGACGGTCAACGTCCGCCCGACGCCCGGGGTCGCAAATCAGGCGTAGCGGCTGTAGTACTGCTGCTTCGCGGCGCGTGCGGAGTAGCTGGCGAGATCCGCCATGACCCCGAGCGCGACGACGATCCACTCCCAGCCGGAGACGCCACCAACGACCGACCACATCAGGAGGTAGGCGAGCCCCGTCCAAGGCAGGAAGATCAGCAGCAGCAGCGGCCAGACCCACGAGCTCCACGCGAGCTCCACCCGGTCGCCGAAGATCCAGACGAGGATGAACGCAAAGCGCGGCCCCAGCAGGACCAACCCGGCGAAGAAGCAGCACATGGCGGGCATCCTCTCGCGTCCTGACGCCGCGGTCAAGTGTGTACCGCCGTAGGCTGTGCGAGTGGACATTGCGGCGACCATCCGCGAGCAGCGTGTCGTCGCCGTCCTTCGTGGGCTGCGCGATGTCGGGGAGACCGTAGACGCGCTCGTCGGCGCCGGTCTCTCGATCGTGGAGATCACGCTCGACACCGGCCACGCGCTCGCGCAGATCGAGTCTGTCGCGGCTCGCGGAGACGCGACAGTGCTCGCGGGGACAGTGCGCACGCCCGAGCAGGTCGACGAGGCCGTCGCCGCCGGCGCAGCGGCGGTCGTGTGCCCGGCGTTCGCAGGCGCCGTCGTGGCTCGGGCTCACCACCACGCTGTGCCGGTGATCCCGGGAGCGCTGACGCCGACCGAGATCGAGGCCGCGTGGCGTGCCGGGGCGGCGATGGTGAAGCTGTTCCCGTCGCGGCTCGGCGGGCCGCAGTACGTCGCCGACGTCCTCAAGCCGCTCGCCGACGTGCTGCTCATCTGTACCGGCGGTGTGACCGCGGACAACGCGGCCGACTACCTCGCTGCGGGTGCAGCCGCGGTCGGCGTGTCCTTCAGGGATGACGGCAGCGCTGCGAACGAGGCAGCCCGGGTCGTCGCCGCCACCCAACGCGCCTAGACCCGCGTCCTCAGTGGATGTACGGCCGCAGGCAGTCGCGGGCGATCAGGAACCCTCGCTTGACGAGCGCGTCGGTGCGCTCGAAGGCACGGTCCTCGTGCTCGATCGAGATCACGCCGTCGTAGCCGCCGCGGTAGAGCTGCGAGATGAACCGACTCCAGTTCACCTCGCCGAGGCCCGGCAGTCGCGGCACCTGCCAACCCATCCCGAGCGAGACGACGCCGTTCGCATAGAGCCCGTCGCGGTCGACCTCCATGTCCTTCGCGTGGACGTGGAGGATGCGCGAGGCGTAGTCGCGCACGACGCGCTCGTAGTCGATCTGGAGCCACACGAGGTGGGAGGGGTCTAGGTTGAGCCCGAAGCGCTTGGAGGGGATCAGTGAGAACATCTCGTCCCAGATCGCCGGCGTGGAGGCGAGGTTCGTGCCACCGGGCCACTCGTCCCAGCTGAAGATCATCGGGCAGTTCTCGATCGCGACGTTCACCCCGCGGCGCTCGGCGTGGGCGACGAGCCGGGGCCACACCTTGCCGAACTCGCGGAAGTTGTCGGGCACGTTCTTCGTCTTGTCCCGGCCGACGAACGTACCGACGGTCGGTACGCCGAGCTTGGCGGCAGCGTCGATCACCTTGCGCAGATGCGTGTTCGCGACGCGGCGCTCCGTTCGGTCAGGGTGCAGGTTGTTCGGGTAGTAGGCGAGCGACGAGATGACGAGGCCGTGCCGCTCGAGCACGTCGTGGACGGCGCCGACGTCGAGGCTCTCGACGTCGATGTGGCACACACCCGCGTAGCGGCGCCGCTCGCCGCCTGCCGAGGGCCAGCAGGCGACCTCGATCGCCTCGAAGCCGTTGGCGGCGGCCCAGCGGGCCGTCTGTTCCAGAGTCAGCTTCGGGAACGCGGCGGTGAGCAGGCCGAGCTTCA
Organism: uncultured Actinomycetes bacterium; assembly: GCA_963701395.1. Lineage (GTDB taxonomy): Bacteria > Actinomycetota > Thermoleophilia > Gaiellales > Gaiellaceae > Gaiella. The sequence goes on along the minus strand of CAVOZU010000010.1, from coordinate 53,329 downwards.
TCGGGGCACCTCCACCCATCGTCTCTCGTCGTTCGAGCGCGCGATCGCGTCGCAGAGGACGTTCGCGTCGTGACCGTCGGCGAACGTCGGAAAGTCGGGCCGCTCGGGCATCCCGCCGATCGCAACCGCCTCGTAGACCGCCCTGTACAGCTCGCGGAACGTGTCCACCCAGCCCTCCGGATGACCGGGAGGGAGATGCGTGCGCACGGCCGCGTCTGCGCGCATGAGGCCTGCATTGCGCTGCAGCACGCCGTTCGGCTCGCCACGTCGACCGAGCCACAGCTCCTCGTGCCGGTCGGCGCTCCACGCGACAGCGCCTTCGGACCCGTCGACCTCGAAATGGAGCATGTTCTTGCGACCCGCACTGACCTGCGAGACGGAGAACACGCCGCGCGTGCCGCCCTCGAAGCGGACGAGCACGTGCCCGAGGTCCTCCGTCGCCATCGGTGCGTCCTCCCGCTCGACGTCCCCGGCGCTCGTGAACGTCTCCACCTCGCCGACGGGGCGGTGCCGAACCGGGATCGTCGTCGCCAGGTCGGCGCAGAGCTCTACGATGCGGCGGCCGCTGACGAACTGCGCCATGTCCATCCAGTGCGAGCCGATGTCCGCGATCGCCCGCAGCGCGCCGCCCTTCTCCGGCTCGAGGCGCCAGTTCCAGTCGGTCGGGTAGAGCAGCCAGTCCTGCAGGTAGCCGCCGTGGACGCTCCACACGTCACCGACTTCGCCCGCAGCGACACGGGCACGCGCGTCGTGGACGAGTGGGAAGAAGCGGAGGTTGAAGTTCGTGCAGTGCACGAGCCCGCTCGCCTCGGCGAGTGCGAGCAGCTCCGCCGACTCCTGCGACGTCGTCGCGAGCGGCTTCTCGCAGATGACATGCTTGCCGGCGGCGAGCACCTGGCGCACCTGCGGCGCGTGTAGGTGGTTCGGTGTCGTCACGTGCACGACGTCGATCGCCTCGTCCGCGAGCAGTGCGTCCAACGACGCGTAGACCGGCGCGAGCGCCTTCGCCGTGGCGCGCTCGGGTGTCGAGCCGACGACCCCTGCGACCTCGATGCCGAGCAGCCGGAGCGCCTGGACGTGCACGGTACCGACGAAGCCTGTTCCGACGACCCCGGCGCGAATGTCGGCGAGCGATCGCACGCCTGGATCATGTCGCGTCGAGGCAGTGCGTGCGTCAGTCGTGTGCGTGGCCGACGCTGCCGTTGATCGTCAGCCCACCGTCGACGAGCAGCTCCTGTCCGGTCACGTACCGGGCGGCGTCGCTCACCAGGAACACGGCGGCATCCGCAACCTCGTCGGGGACGCCGATGCGGCCCAGGGCGATGCGCCGCTCGTACGCCGCGCGCACCTCAGGGGTGTAGGCGTGGCGGTTCATCGCCGTCTCGGTGGCGCCGGGGGCGATGGCGTTGACGGTGATTCCGTGCGGAGCGAGCTCGAGCGCGAGCGTCCGCGTGAGACCGACGATGCCGCCCTTCGCCGTGATGTACGCAGAGAGGTCGGAGAGTGGCTGCACGTCGGCCGCGGACGAGACGTTGAGGATCCGCCCACCGGCTCCCTGCTCGACCATGCGGCGGGCTGCGGCCCGGCAGCCGTAGAAGTAGCCGTGGAGGTTCGCGGCCAGCAAGCCGTGCCAGTCGTCGTCCGTCGTCTCGAGAAGCGGCTTGACGAGCAGCCGGGCGGCGTTGTTCACCCAGATGTCGATGCCGCCGAGCTTCTCGGTCGCTTCGGCCGCGAGCCGCTCGACGTCGGCCACGTTCCCCGTGTCACCGGTCAACAACACCGCTTCGCGCCCGTGCGTCCGCACCGCCTCGGCGGTCCGCTCGCCGCTGTCGAGGGAGATCCCGACGACGTCCGCTCCGGCACGTGCGAGTGCCACCGCGATCGCCGCGCCGATGCCGCTCGATGCCCCGGTCACGACGGCACGCCGGCCGCTGAGGTCGAACGGAGAGGCGGCGGTGGACATGCGCATGCGTAGGCTACTGCGGTGCGGCTTGAAGTGGCAGCGGCTGTGGTGGACGGCTCGCTCGTCCGCGGTGACGTCGCAGTCGAGGACGGCGTCGTGACCGGCGTCGGCCTGACTGGCGCCGGCCGAGGTCTTGCCGTCCCCGGCCTCGTCGATCTCCAGGTGAACGGCTACGCAGGCATCGACGTCCAGCGTGCCGAGCCCGGTGAGTTCGCCGAGCTGGCGGGCGCCCTCGCCCGGGACGGCGTGCTCTGGTATCAGCCCACGGTGATCACGGGCCCAGCTGAGGCGATGGTCGATGCGCTGACGTCGATCGGCCAGGCGTTCGACCAGGCGGCTCCCGCACGCATGCTGGGCGCACACCTCGAGGGCCCGTTCCTGAGCGCAGCGCGCGCGGGGGCCCACCCGGTCGAGCACGTGCGTGCCCCCGCCCTCGATGCGCTCGCCTCGCTCCTCCTCGCGGGCTGTCCGGTGACGATGGTGACACTGGCACCCGAGCTGGATTTGGCGGATGAGCTGATCGACGCGCTCGTGCAACGCGGGATCGTCACCTCCGTCGGGCACACGGACGCGAGTGCCGTTGTCGCGCACGCGGCGTTCGACGCCGGGGCGCGGTCGGTGACGCATCTCTTCAACGCCATGCGGCCGCTCCACCATCGCGACCCGGGTGTCGCCGGTGTCGCGCTCGCCCGCGAGGACGTGACGGTGATGCTGATCGCCGACGGCGTGCACGTGGCGCCGGACGTCGTGCTTGGCGCCTGGCGCGCGGTGCGTGGGCGCCTCGTGCTCGTCTCGGACGCGATCGCCGCCGCCGGCCAGCGTGACGGGACGTTCGTGCTGGGCGACCGTGAGGTCGCGGTCGTGGACGGTGTCTCCCGGTTGGCCGACGGCACGCTCGCCGGCTCGACCCGCCCGCTCAGCTGGGGCCTGAGGCTGCTCGTCGAGCTCGGCGTCCCGGTCGCCGAGGCTGTCGACGCGGTGACGCGCACCCCCGCGCGGCTGCTCGGTCGCGACGACGTCGGCGTGCTGCGCGCCGGCGCGCGGGCCGACCTCGTCGTGCTCGACGACGCCTTCGCCGTCGACCGCGTATACGTCGGCGGTCGGGAGCTCTAGCCCGAAGCGCTGGAGGTCAGCGCTGACAGGAGCCGCTCGACGAACGGAAGACCTGCATTCGGATCGTCGACACCGGAGGCGAGCAGTTCGAGGCTGATCCCCTCCAGGGCGGTCACCACGAGCCAGGCATCGTGCTCAGGGTCGCGCGCGCCAAGCCCAGCCAGTACGGGAGCAAGCGCTGCCACGTACGCGTCCGTCCACGTCCGCGAGAGCTCGGCGAGCTCCGGGCGCCGCGCGGCCTCCAGCTCGAGCTCGTAGAGCACGAGCTGCGCGCAGCGGGCGTCGTCGCCTCGCGGGAGGAACTGGGTCACCAGCCACGCGGCGAGCTGCTCGACCGTCGCCGTGGGAGATCCACCCGGGCGACCTGACGCCTCGAGCGCCGCCACGTCACGACTGCGGGCGAGCGCGAAGGCCTCGAGCACGAGCTCGTCCTTCGTCTCGAAGTAGTAGGTCGTCGCGGCCAGCGGCACGCCGGCCTCGGTCGCCACCGCACGGTGTGTGACGGCACCCGAGCCACCGCGACCGAGCAGCGTCAGGGCAGCGTCGACGATCGCCTGTCGACGGGCGGCGCCTCGAGGGCGGTCGCCCGGTGGCGTCAACGACGGCGGCTCCTGCGCTTCTGAACGGACGCGGGGTCGAGCTGGAACAAGAGGGCGATGATGGCGAGTGATCTCATAGTGGTACAAATGTACCAAAAGGACGGCGGGTACCGCTTCGCGAGCGTCACGCTACGAGTTTCGAGTCGACGAAACAGCGAGCAGGTCCTCGACCGGGGCCGACAGCACCAGCTTGAAGCCGGCGCGGCCGCGTCCCGTCGGCTTACGTGCGCCGGTCGGGTGGAACCCCGCGCGCTCGTACAGGCGATGGGCACGGACGTTGGCTTCCTGGACGAACAGGAACACCGTCTCGCAGCCGCGCTCGGCAGCCCAGGCACCGACCGCCCGGATCAGAGCCTCCGCGATGCCCCGACCTCTGGCCGAGGCGTCGACCCACATGGACATGAGCTGTGCCTCTCGCGGGTCGATGCGCACGAACGCGGCCACCACGCCGAGCCACTGGCCGTCGGTCTCGGCAGCGAAGAGGATCCGCCGCTCTCCGGTCGCGGCGCCGACCCAGTCGCGCCACGTCTCGTCGTGCTCGGCGGCGGCGTCCTCCCACCGGGTTGCGAACGACGCCGGGTCGTCGCGGAGCATGCGAATCCTGACCTCGCGCCAGCGCGCCCATTCGTCCGGCAGCACCGGCCGGATCGTGATCGGAGCACTCATGCGGACAGGATCGCGAAGACGCGAGCCGGGGCGCCGGAGCCGGCGACGATCGGGATCGGTGCCACCACCAACCAGGCTCCGCGTGCAGGGACCTGCCCGAGGCCGACGAGCCCTTCGAGGTGCCACAGACCGGCGGGCAGCGTGACCCCGTGCGCGGGAAAGCCGGCGGCGTGCCCTGGATCGATGCCGAGCGTGTCGATGCCGACGCCGACGGCGCCGCGCGCGACGAGCAACTGGGCGGCATCGACGGCGATCCCAGGGAACGAGGGAGTTTCACCGCTACCCCCGTATCGGTCGGGGTCGCCGACGAAGGCGTCCCAGCCCGTGTGCACGAGGACGGCGCTGCCGCCGGGGATGACACCGTCGTGTGCCTCGATCGCCTCGACATCCGCGGCGCACACCTCGTAGGCGGGGTTGCCGTCGACCCGTTCCCGGACGTCGAGCTTCACCGCAGGGCGCACGAGCAGGTCGAGCGGGAGACCGGCGACGTCCGCTCCGTCGCGGGCGAAGTGGATCGGTGCGTCCAGGTGGGTACCGGCGTGCTCGGGCACCTCGAGCTCACGGGCGTAGCCACCGTGCGTGTCGAAGTCCGCGACGACTCGCGCGGCGAACGGCGTCGACCCGGGCCAGAGAACGGTTGCTGGGCCGAGCGGCTGCGTCAGGTCGACGAGTCGCGCGGGCGCGAGGAGCGAGGCCAGATCGAACACGACGCCGAGGCTACCCGGCGGTGCACTCGCCCGTCGTCCCCTCGCAGCAGCCAGTCTTGAACCGGCAGCGCGGGCACTGGAACGTCGCGTGTCGCCACTCCATAGACGCGCCGCAGCGAAGGCAACGCTCGGCCGTCTCGTCCTGGTGCGACCGATCGAGCGCGGGGCTGTTGGTCGAGCCACTCACCCCGCGAGTGTACGAGCGCTGCAGGACGCAACCGTCCCGGCGGTAATGGTGAGCACGTGGGCGGCAGGCTCTGGATCCCAGGGATCGTCGGCGCCGTGATCCTCGACCTGCTCGGGATCGTCGCTCTCCTCGCCGATCGACTATGGCTGGCAGTCGCTGTCTGGATCGTGTCGGTGGTCGTGATCGTGGCGTCCATTCGCCGCGGCTAGCATGACTGAGCTCGCGGCGACGTGGCCGAGTGGTTAGGCAGAGGCCTGCAAAGCCTCGTACAGCGGTTCGAATCCGCTCGTCGCCTTCTCTGGCTTGCAGCCAGGCCTCTAGGACGAGTTGAGCGGATGCTTTTCCCGGGCCTCCTCCATCGCTTCGACGGCCCGGGCGACGTCCGACAGCTGCAGGTGCGTGTAGACGTCGATCGTCGTCCTGATGGAGGCGTGGCCGAGCGCCTTCTGCGTCGCCGCGAGGTCTCCGCCGGTCGCTCGGATCAGTTTCGTCGCGAACGTGTGCCGTGACGTGTGCGGCTTGCGGTAGCGCACTCCTGCCCGCCGGCAGCAGGCCTCCCACCAGCGCCAGAAGGTCGAGTAGGCCATCGGCCGCGTCGGATCCGACCACGTCGGCCCGTGCGGGCCTGCGCCGGTGGGGTAGAGGAGGAAGTCGAGTGGCTCCGGCGCGCGGGCGAGCTTCGGGATCGGCGTGAGCATGAACTCCTCCAGCGCCAGGACGACGCGCCCCCGCACCGGGACGACGCGCCCCTTGCCGCCCTTCCCGCGCCGCACGATCACCCACCGCTCCGTGAGGTCGACGTCCTCGACGCGCAGCCCCCGTATCTCCGCGGCCCGCAGGCCCGAGTCGAGCAGCAGCGAGATCCCGAGCCGATCCCTGATCGCTTCCTGGGCGCTGATCAATCGCGCCTCCTCCTCAGCTGTGAAGACGTCAAGCACAGCCTGGCTCTCCCGCTTCGGGTAGCGGACACGGGCCATCGGGTCACGCTCGATGTGGCTCTCCTGGTACAGCCAACGCCAGAAGTCCCTGAGAGCCGCCGTGACGCGCTTCCGCGACCCCTTCGGGAACGAGTCCCGCACCGCGCGAAGATCGTCCGTCGTGACCTCGTGGACGGTCCGGCTGGCGAGCATCACGCACATGCGGGCAAGGTCGCGCTCGTACTGGTCGAGGGTCCGCGCCGCAGCCCCAGCCTCGTTCTCCTTCCAGCTGAGGTACGCGGTCACGCTGGCCCGAGCTGTGTATCGAGGTATCGCTTGTCCCGCACGGGTTCGCGCAGCATCAACTCAAGCTCCGCGAGCGTCAAGGTGATCGTCTTCTCGCCTGTCGAGCCCAAGCTCGCCTCCGAGATCGTGAGAACTCCCACGTGCCGCGCAACGCGCGCTCTCTCGGAGGTCAACCGACTCGAACGGTCCGACGCCCTTACGGCGTCGCTACGGGACTCTCAAAGCGCTAATAACAAACATACGTACTGCGTCGGACGCGATAGCCGACACGAGCAAGTCGGCGTAGACGCAGCCGCCGGGAGCCGGGCGCGAACCTGGCCGCTACCGGTCGAGCTGGTCGAGCACAGCGTCGCCGGTCTGCACAACCAGCAGACCGTCGCCGTACAGGGAACGTGCGGGGACACCCCGCTCCCCGTCCGTCTGTGGCGCGGACCGCCCTGTAGACGGAGCCCCATCTCGTCGAGACTTCAGCAGATAGTGCCCATACAGACGTCTACAGCCCCCTGACGGCACGGAAGCGCCAGACGACACTCTCGACTCATCCCCAGGTACTCCACGCGCCCCAGAAGGCGCTTCTGAGCGACGCGAAGGTACAGGCCGAGCCCGCGCGGTATGTTCGAGACGTAGTCGCCGGGTCGTTCGTTGTGAGCGTCAGCGCCACCGTGGGCTGCCCTACGACCGCGTCGAGCAGCAGAGCGCGAGACAGGACGAGCGCCTTCCACCGGCCGCATGAGACGCAGTCCCAGCGCTTGCATGAGAAGTCGATGAAGCCGCCTCGGAGGTCGCGCACTCTGAGCCGGTTCGGGCACCCGCCGTGTGACCTTTGCTTCTCTAAGACAAGGGAGCGAATACTTCTCTAGGAGAAGGGAGCGAAATCGACGCAAGAGGTGGCGAGGGATGGTTTGCCCACCGTTGGCAAGGCTCACTGACGCCGGAAGCCGGGCGCGAACCTGGCCGCTACCGGTCGAGCGGGTCGAGCACAGCGTCGCCGGTCTGCACAACCCGCAGACCGTCGCCGTACAGGGCACGTGCGGGGACACCCCGCCCCCCGTCTGTGTCGCGACCGCCCTGTGAGCCCGGAGTGCCGCTGTGGCCGAGGTCGTCAGCCGTGGCCACGCCGGGGTTGAGGCTACCGCCTCGGCCCCCGGCGGCGCTCGATCCGCGAGTTACGTTGCCAAGTACAAGAGAAGTCAGACGCCTCCCGCGCGACGACCGCTGGACAGACAAGCTCGTTGCCGCGCACGACGAGTGCGCTGAGGACGTACCCACGTTCGCATGCGGTCTTCCCACAGCGCGAGTAGGGGTGTTCACCCGATTCCGGTTGACGGCTTGCTTCGTATCGTCAATTTGCGATGAACGATTAGTGGGCGCGGCGGGAACGGAGGCCTGCGGTGGACTGCTTTGAGTGCGCGATCAGGGGCGAGGCGGTCGCCGCCGTAGCGACCTGTCCACACTGCGGCGTCGGCCTTTGCCTCGACCACCTGACTGAGGCCCAGCGCCATCGCCCGGGGGGCACGCTCTACGGATGCCCACATGATCTGAACGCGGGAGGCATGTCCCGGGAGTTCACTCGGATCGTGGGCCGGAACAGACGCGCCCACGTGGCCGCTGCGGTTCGGCGATGAGCGTCATGACGACCCCGGCGCCGACGTCCGAGCGAGACGCGGAAGGGGCGCTCGCCGCGCTTGCGAAGGCGCTCGCGCATCCGGCGCGGGTGCAGATCGTGCGCCTGCTCCTAGCCCGGGACGCCTGCTACTGCGGCGAGATAGTGGAGGAGCTCCCCCTAGCGCAGGCAACGATCTCACAGCATCTGAAGGTGCTGAAGGAGGCGGGCCTGATCCGTGGCGAGATCGAAGGGCCGCGCACCTGCTACTGCGTCGACCGCGAGCGGCTCGCCGACCTGCATCAACTTGTGGGCGGGCTCTTGCACGAGGCGGTCATGCTGAGCGAGGACCGGTCCAGTGAAGGCAACTGAAGCCCGACCGGTGTCGATTCCTGAGCCCTCGACCGAGCCGCCATCGGAAGGCGTGGTAGGGCAGCTCTCGCGGGTCGACCGCTTCCTCCCGCTGTGGATCGCCTCGGCGATGGCCGGCGGGCCTCGTGCTCGGCACGCTCGTCCCCGGCCTGAACGACGGCTCGACAAGCTCCAGATCGGCACTGTGTCGCTGCCGATCGCGGTCGGGCTGCTGCTGATGATGTACCCCGTCCTCGCGAAGGTGCGCTACGAGGACATCGGCCGGACGAGCGACGACGGCGGTCGGCAGCTGGCGCTTCTTCGGGACGTCGCTCTTGCCTGTCGTGGGTCGTCGGCCCCGCTGCTCATGTTCGCGCTCGCCTGGATCTTCCTCGCCGACCAGCCCGCATACCGGACCGGCGTGATCATCGTCGGGCTCGCCCGCTGCATCGCCATGGTGCTCGTCTGGAACGACATCGCGCTCGGCGACCGCGAGCGCGCCGCCGTCCTCGTCGTCTTCAACGCGCTCTTCCAGGTCGTCGGCCTACGCGCTGCTCGGCTACTTCTACCTGACCGTCCTTCCGGGCTGGCTCGGCTTCGACACGCAGGGCTTCGAGGTCGGAATCTGGGAGGTCGCCCGCACGGTGCTCGATCTTCCTCGGCATCCCGCTCGCCGCCGGGTTCCTCACCCGCCGGATCGGCATCCGCCGTCGCGGCCGCGACTGGTACGAGCAGCACGTTCATCCCGCGCATCGCACCGATCACGCTCTACGGCCTCCTGTTCACGATCGTCCTGCTGTTCGCGATCCAGGGCGACGAGATCACATCGCGGCCTTTCGAGTCGCACGCATCGCAGTCCCGCTGCTCGTCTACTTCGCGATCATGTGGATCCTCGGATTCGCGGTCGGGCACGTGTCATGCGGCTTCCCGTACCCGCAGACCGCTGCACTCTCCTTCACCGTCGCGTCGAACGACTTCGAGCTCGCGATCGCCGTCGCGGTCGGCGTCTTCGGTGCCGCCTCCGGGCAAGCGCTCGCCGGCGTCGTCGGACCCGCTGATCGAAGTCCCCGTTCTCGTCGCGCTCGTCTACGTCGCGCTCTGGCTTCGGAAGCGGCTCGCTTGGCCGACCCCTCGAGCAGCGGTCAAAGCTCAGGCAGCACTCGGAGCCCCGGACTAGGAGACCTCGGGGAACATTTCAGCACGCTCGCTCAGCGGCCCGCGATGTCCTCGCATGGAGGAGCGGGGTTAGTGGGTCGGGGCCTGGTTGGCGTTGTGCCTGGGGCGCGGGCGCACGTGTGGAATCCGCTTTCGTGGGCGGACTCAGCTAGCGTGTCGCCACTTGAGCCGTCCCCGCGAGGTGTGCCATGACTGTGCAGGACGATCGCGTCGATGCCTTTCGCCGGTTGCACAGCGCCGGCTGTTTTGTCATGCCGAACCCGTGGGATACAGGAAGCGCGCTCGTCCTTGAACAGTTGGGCTTCAAGGCACTCGCGACGACAAGCGCCGGCCACGCGTGGACCTTGGGCCGCGCCGACAACCAGCTCCTGCTCGAGCAGACGCTCGAGCATCTTCGAATCATCGTCGGTGCAGTTGACCTCCCGGTGAACGCAGATTTCGAGGGCGGCTTTGCGAACGAGCCGGAGCAGGTCGGCACGAACGTGAGGCTCGCCGCAGCGACCGGGATCGCCGGGCTCTCAATCGAGGACTCAACCGGCGATGTGGCTGAGCCTCTGTATGCATTCGACCTTGCTGTCGAGCGTGTACGAGCCGCACGACGAGCGATCGACGAAAGCGGCACGGGCATCGTCCTCACTGGGCGATCCGAGGGCTTCGTGGTTGGACGCCCCGACATCGAGGAGACGATCCGAAGGCTGCACGCGTACGCCGAAGCCGGTGCCGACTGCCTTTACGCACCCAGGATCGGCAGCATCGAGCAGGTCTCCGCGGTCGTTGCCGCTGTGTCACCCAAGCCGGTGAACCTCCTCGTAAACGCTCCGTTCATCACGGTTCCGGAGGCTGCTTCTCTCGGAGTGCGCCGGATCAGCGTCGGGGGGACGCTCGCACGCACCGCATGGGCTGGTTTCCTGCAGGCCGCACAGGAGATCGCAGACGAGGGGACGTTCTCGCGGTTCGAGGGACTCCCCGACGTCGATGCCCGGTTCAGCACTCGATAGCCAGCCAAGTTCGGCTCAAGGGACATTCCTGAAGACTCGCGCAGGCCGCGGAGTTGTCGGCCAGGCTCTGCCGCGCGCTTCGGAGTCGGTTCGTGCTGTGCGATAACGGTTGCCCCTGACAGTCTTCGGCCGACTTGGATGGTTGGACTTGCCGACCGAGAGGAGGACAGAGTGGCGATCAAGGTAATCGTCGAACTCCAGGCCAAACCAGGCGGGGCGACGGCGCCGGAGCTTCCTCGACAACTCTCATATCGACCCAGGGGGCGAGCCAGCCCGGCTTCCTGGGTAGTACTCGGTACGAGGTGCTCGGCAACCCAGACATGCTGATCGAGATCGCCGAGTGGGAGTCAGTCGAGGCGCGGCAGGCGCACATGGAGGAGAGTGCAACCACTGGCGCCTATGCACCGTTGCTGGAGCTGGTGGCCGCGCCATTCAGGGCGACCGTCATCAAGCAGCTGTCCTGATCCAGCCTTTGGTGCTCTGGCACTAGCTCAAGGGACATTGCCGCACACTCGGGCACGCGAGGACCTGTTCCGCGCCACTCCGACCAATGAGCGGTTGAATCCAGCGGTTCGAATCCGCTCGTCGCGTTCGACCCTTACGAACTTCCCGTCAACAGCGTGGTTCTCGTGAGCCGCCCTCAAGTCACTACTTGGCGGCGGCGGCCCATCGCTTCCCCGCACGTCGCATCCCGCGGACGAGATCCTCCGTTTCCAGGTGCCCATAGATGTCGACCGTTGTCGCGACCGTCGCGTGGCGTGCGAACCGCTGTGCGAGCGCGAGATCACCACCGTTGGCACGAAGGAACTCGGTGACAGCCGTATGTCGAAGTTCGTGCATCGGGAAGTGGGCTGCGGCGGCCTGCTCGACGCAGCGGCACCACCAGCGGTGCATTGTCGAAGGTTGCATCGGGCGATCGGGGAACGCCAGGACACGGGGCGTCCAGGGAGGTTCGAGATGCGGATGGGGTGTAGGAGGTAGTGCTCCGGCGGGGCCTCTTGCTCGAGCTGGAGACCTGCCAGGTCGCTGCGGAGCTCGTCGTAGACGTGTGGGATCGTGGGCCGCTTGCCGCCCTTCGCTTGCACCCGCAGTTCTCCGGCCGCGAGGTCGATGTCGCGCCAACGCAAGAGCCGAAGCTCGTTCTTGAGCAGGCCGAACCGGGCTAGGAGCGCGATCGCGAGAAGATCGCGGAGCTCGGGTTGCGCGTCGATGATGCGACGAATGCGCTCCGGCGAATGAGCGTGGCGCTCGACCCCACGCTTGCGCGGCCTGTCGATTCGTCTGACTGGGTTGGCCGCCACGCGCTCGAAGCGGAGCGTGAACGCGGTCGACCCCATCGACGCCTTACGGGCGCCGCCGGTCTTGTCCTTGCCGAAGTGGCCGTTGCCGACGACGACGACGCAGCCGGTGCGCTGCGCGAGCCCCATTAGTGGCCTGAGCGCGAGCTTCACCTCCGCGGCAATGCTGGAGGTGCGGTGGTGGAGGCGCGGTAGCTGGTTAGTTGTTTGCTCGCGGGCCGCTGGGTTGGAGTCCCTTGCGCCCTGGGTCCGCATCGAAGTGTCTGTTTCCGTCAAGGCGGACGATTGTGTACCCGCCGGATGCGCCTTTCGGGCTTCTCAGGCACTTCCTGAGAAGGTTCGGCGTTCTTGTCGAGATCGTGCGACGGCAGATGAGTTGCAGGTCCTTGAGGAACTTCGTATCCACTTCCTTTCGAGTCCAGTTCCGGAAGTTGACGACATGGCGGGGTGTGTTGAGAGTGTCCACGATGATCGCCCCGGCGTAGCCGGCGTCGTGAAGGTCACATGCAGGTCGGAAATTCACTGTGAAGCTGTTGCCCGCGTTGTCGGCGAACGTTGAGAGATTCGTGAAATTGTTGGATAAGCTGGCGGGCCCGCAGCCGTTCGAAACGGATTTGAGCGGCACCTGGGAGAGCTTCTTGACCGTGATTGAGGCCTGGAACCCTCCTTTGTTGTCGTCGTAGCCGCCGGGATAGCCGATGCTGTTGACTCCGTCGGCGACGCCAAGGAACAGGCGCGTGGCCCCCTCGGGGACCGTGAACTCGACCGCAACGCCACTCGGGGACTGGAGAGCCGTAGAAAAGACCTGCCCGATCACCGGCCTGCTGGTCAGGTTGGTCGTGACGGAAGGGGGCTTGCCCGAGGGAACCCGCGGCCCGAGGAACACGCCCATCAAGGCCCTCCTCCGTTTCATGCGCACATCCGAAATGCCGTCACTCCCAATCAGATTCAACCGGCCGTTGACTCCGTCGGGGTACTGCTGGATTCCTCTCAGGTTCGAGAAGACAAGAACGCGGTGCTTCCCGGGCGGCAGTTTGATGCCTGGGGGCAGTGTGCCAACGCCTCCTTGCCCGGGCGGCGGCGCCGACCTGCCCGCCGCGAAGATACTCGCGGTCGCCAGAACGTTGATACCGCCCGAGTTCGGAGGTTCTGTCACCGTCGCGCAGGTCATCGAGTCGAACACGGTGACTCCTGCCGACCGGCTTACAAAACCATTGCTCATGTCCGCAGACAGCTCGCCCTCCGCCGTGGTGCGGGTCGTTGCCCGCGGATCCACTGCTTCCCCGGGGAGCGGGGCGACAGGGCCTCCGACGCGAAGCAGCCCGTTCTTGACGGAGGGAGCGTCGCGGGTCCCTTTCGTCGTGCAGAACGTGCGTGCCGCTCGACGAATCTCGCTCCTGGGGTTCTTCCAGTCGCACGAGTCGCCGGTCACGGTGCCCACGCGCCCGGGCCGACACGCGATCACGTTGAAGTAGTCGTACGGACTGTTGCCGATCTTGATACGCGCGACCGTGCGCGGCTCGCCGAACAAGATCCCGTCACTCGTAGCCACGGGCGGCTTGGGCGCGGCAGTCTGACCAGCCGCAGCCGCAAACGTCACAAGAGCCGCCATCACCGCACCGATGGCTAGCGCCCACACCCCGCGCACCACCATCACACCCGGACCGTAGCAAACCCCCTCGAGCGGGTCTGTCGCTCCTGGTGTCGTTCACGGAGGTCGCGTATCTCGTTGGCACCGTGGACGCGGTCGGGCCGTTGACGGCGATGCGGAACACGTCCTGAACGACCTGTGGCCTTCCTTTGCCGAGTTGCGCGGCGTGCTGCTCCGCGAGCACGAATGGCGGCGGCGCGAAGCGCCCGCGTGACCGGGCCCGTTTCCGGTCGGCTGCGGTCTCGTAGAGTCTTGCGATCTTGACCACCAACCAATGGGGGGGGGATTCATGCGCGACCGCCTGCCGATCATCTTGTCCACGGCCGCTTTGCTCGTGGCTGTGCTCGGGATCACACCGCTCGGGGAGGCCGCCTATGACGCGGTCGTCCCGAAGAACAGCGTCGGCGTCCAGCAGCTTCGCAACGGTGCGGTCACGACGGCCAAGCTGCGGGGAGACGCGGTCACGAGTGGCAAGGTGAAGAACCGCTCCCTGAAAGCCATCGACTTCGCTCCGGGTCAGTTCCCGGCCGGGCCGGCGGGAGCGAAGGGAGACAGAGGAGACCGTGGTGAGCCGGGCCCGACCGAGGGCGTGAGCGCGGTTTCGACAAGCTCGGCTGTGCCTGCCAACCTCACAAACCAGTTCGGTGGCAGCACCGGCTTGTCGGCCAAGATCACCACGAAGCGAGCAGGGAAGCTTCTCCTGCTCAAGGACTTCTGGGCTGGCGTGGAGTGCCCACAGGGCCTGTCGATGTGGTGGTGGCTGACACTTGACGGCGCTGCCGTGCCGGGGAGCTTGCGCTCCGGCCCGGCGGAGGACGCCACCAGTCTGCTGGTGTCGCTGAACGGGGTCACTGCGGAATCGGTGCCCGCGGGCGAGCACACGGTGAGTGTCGGTGGGATGTGCCTCACCGGGACCCCTTCCGCGTTCAGCTGGCACACGCCCAGCGGAGGCAGCGCGGTCGTCCTCGGGTAGGCCGGAGCCCGTCTCTCGGATGGGTGGCCGCGTGGGCGCCTCCACGCGGCCACCCTGCAACGCGAAGGGCTCCTGTAGCCGGCCGGTCACGCGGCCTCCCGGAGCTATCGCCGAGCCTCGTCCTGCAGACGGGCCGGGATCGGGCCGTCGGCTTCGTCCCACCCTCACGTCCAAGCGGTGTAGGCGTCCCTTGCCGTAATCGGGTGGTACGGGTTGGTCACGAGCTCCTCGGCCGCGTAGGCAAGACATCGCTCGTCGCCTTGCCTGCGGAGCGTTGTCGGACGACGGCCGGCCGCGCCCGACGTCAGCAGCGCGGCCCGTCGCGTCCGGGTCGTCTTGTAGCGTCCTCGGCGTCCTGTCACGGCGAAGGGAGCAGACGTGGAACGGATCATCTACCTCGCACTCGCCGGCCTCATCATCGCAGGCTGGTGGATGGTCTTCACCAAGGCGAACGAGGAGGGATGGAAGGCGATCATCCCCTTCTACAACATCTACGTCCTGCTCGGGATCGTCGGTCGCGAGGGATGGTGGTTGATTCTCTTCCTGATCCCGCTCGTCAATGTCGTCGTGTGGATCGTCGTCTCGCTCGACCTCGCGAAGAGCTTCGGCCGATCGGCGGCCTTCGGCATCGGGCTCGTCTTCCTGCCGTTCATCTTCGCGCCCATCCTTGGGTTCGGCAGCGCGACGTACGCGGGACCAGCGGCGAAGCCCGGCTGATCCGTCGGCGACGAACCACGACGACGAGCCGGTGACGACCGTCGCGCGGCGGTCCTCCGTGCTGCCGTCAGGGCTTGGCGGGGCCTAGCGGCAAGATCACGCGACCGTAGACGTCGTTCCAGATCTGCGCGGTCGCCGTGTAGATCGCCAGCGCTGCCGTGAGGATCCCTTCCCAGCCCGCGACCTTCAGGATCGTGTCGTTGCCCGTCCACTCGGAGAGCGCCAGCAGGAAGAAGAGGAGCGCGAGAGTGAGGAACACGGCCTGCAGCGCCCGGGTCGTGCGCAGCGAGCCGACGAACATCACGGTTGTGAACACGCCCCAGGAGAAGAGGTACCAGCCCATGGCGCGCGCGCTCGGCTCCTCGCCCATGCCCCAACCGGGGAAGACGACGAGTGCGACTAGGGACAGCCAGAAGAGCCCGTACGAGGTGAACGCCGTCGCGCCGAACTCGTTGCCCTTGCGGAAGTCGATCGCACCGGCGATCACCTGGGCGAGCCCGCCGTAGAAGACCCCCATGGCGAGGATCATGGAACTGAGCTCCATGTAGCCGGCGTTGTGGATGTTCAGCAGCAACGTCGTCAGCCCGAAGCCCATCAGGCCGAGCGGTGCCGGGTTCGCCGTCGAGTCGTGGACGAAGATCTCGTTCGGCTGGCTCATCACGTCGAACCGTCTCAGCCGCCGGGGCTGCCGGCATCCGCGCGGACGCTGAACTGTCTCAGTGGCGTCCCGGATCCTCACGCGGGGCGCGAGGCGCGACGCCCAGAGTACGCTGTGACGATGAGCGTCGACGCCGACGCCGCACCGGCTGACGCCCGCTCCGCGCGGCTGCTCGCCTTGGCCGAGGAGCTGGAGCTGCGCGACATGGCGATCGCTGCCCAGATCGCCGAGATCGCCGAGCTGGCAGAGCGGGCTGGTGCTCTGCGGGCACGCGGAGCGGAGATCGACGCGCTGCTCGGCGCCCTCCCGGCAGAGCTGGAGATGCTCGCGTACGCGGGGCGGGACGCAGCGGAGGCTGTGCGCGTGGCGCGGACCGAGCTGACCGACACGGAGGCGCGGCTGGCGGCGCTCGAAGGCGCTCGGAGGCGTCGCGAGGACGAGATCGCGCGCGCCCGCCGCACGGTCCTCGATGCGCGCGAAGCCGTTGCGGATACCGAGGCGCGGATCGCCCGGCTGGAGGCACGCGGGCGGGAGATTCGAGACCTCGAGTCGACGCTCAGGGCGGAGGCGGACGGCCTGGCGGTGACGGCGCGTTCAGTGGCAGGTGCGATCGGTGCGGTGCCGCGCGTCTCGGACGCCGGCAAGTCGGCTCCGGGGACAACGCTCCCGGAGATCGACGAGTGGGGGGCGAGGGCTCGCGCCGCGCTCTTCGTCGCCCGGGGGACGCTCGACGCAGAGCGAGAGCGAGTCGTGGCCGAGGCGGAGGCGCTCGGTGCGGCCGTGCTGGGGGAAGACCTCGCCGGCACGAGCGTCACGCTCGTCCGGCGCCGGCTCGAGCAAGCGCTGTCGTAGGGCGGGCACGCCTGCTTCTCCCTTGCCGGGCGAGGCAGGCCTTCGCCCCTACGTGGCTGCGGTGGTGTGCGCCGGGCGAGGCCGGCCTCGCCCCTACGGGAACCGGTCGTCGTCCGGTCGGAGGTCGAGCGAGCCGCCGTCACGACACGAGCCCGGCAGCCGATACGAGAGCCGGGTGATGCTCCGCTCACCGAGGTTGCGCGCGTAGAGAGCCGCCATCATGCTTCGGGCGGTCTCACCCGCGAGCCCCAGCCGCTCGCCCAGCGTCACTCCCTCCTGCAGCCCGTGGCACTCGGTCACGCCCTCGTTGCGCTCGCCGCGCAGGTGGACGGCCTCGTGTGCCAGCACCAGCACGGCCCGAGCCGTGTCGTCGCGCTCGCGGCGATCTCCCTCCAGCGCAATCGCGACGAGCCGACGACAGAGGTCCGGACGGAGCAGCGCGAGCCGGCTTGAGATGAACGCGACGCCGAGCGCGTCGCTGCCGATTCCCGTGTACGAGTACCCGTCGTCGCAGCGAACCGTCACCGGCGTCGCGGCGATCCGCGATGCCTCGGCAGAAAAGAGAGCTTCCGCCCGAGAGCGCTTGTCGGCTGCAAGCCCGTCCCACGACTCGCCGCGATCGATCCGGGCCGCCACGACGAACAACGCTGCTGCAACGACAGCGACGGTCGCAGTCATCAATCGACGAAGGCCACCACGTGCCCGCCGCGCCGGCGGGGGCACGTAGACGAGCTGATCCCCCTCTTCGACGATCTCGCCCCAGCCGAGGTCGGCGTCGTCGCCCGACGGGCCGCGCCGCCCCGCGAGCTCCTCCCGGCTCGGAGCCGGCGCGCCTCCCTGCCGCTCCCGCCAGCCGCGAACGAGAAACTCGAGCTCGGCGAGCAGCAGGATCACGAAGGGGAGCCAGAACGGGATCACGTCCTGTAGCGACCGCGTGAAGAGCCACGCGACGACGAAGCCGAGCGCGCCAACGCGGACGGCGTTCTGGGCGGAACGGCGATCCACGACCGCACGGTAGACCCAGGCCGGTGGAAGCCGCAGTAGGATCGGCCCGTGATCGACCCTCTCGAACGCTGGCGTGCCGTCGGGCTGCCCGACAAGCCCGACTACGCCGGGCTTCTCACCTACTCGGCGCTGCCCTACACGCAGGACCCGGCCGAGCTGGCCGGCGTCGACGTGGCCATTCTCGGAGCGCCGATGGACGATCTCGTCTCCGACCGGCCAGGAACGCGCTTCGGCCCACGTGCGATCCGCGCGGCGAGTTGTCCGCCGGGACCGCACCTGGAGGTCAACGTCGACTGGGGGGACGTGCTCCGCGTGGTCGACTACGGCGACGCTCCCGTGCTTCCCGCCGACCCGCTTCGATCGCATGCGGCGATCGAGGCGCTCGTCGCCGAGGTCGTTGCGGCAGGTGTGATTCCGGCTGTCCTCGGTGGCGACCACTCGATCACGGAGCCGAACGTCCGGGCGGTTGCGGGCGTCCACGGGCCGGTCGGGCTCGTCCATTTCGACACGCACACCGATACGGGGGAGGAGGTGTTCGGCGTTGAGCTGTCGCACGGGACGCCGATGTACCGGCTCGTCCGCGACGGGCATGTCGACCCGACGAGGTACGTCCAGATCGGGCTGCGCGGCTACTGGCCCGGCGAGCGGGAGTTCGCATGGCAGGCCGAGCGCGGCATCACGGCGTTTCGCATGCACGCGGTGCGAGAGCGCGGGATCCGCGAGGTCGTGGAGGAGACCGTCGCCATCGTGGGTGATGGCCCCGTCTTCCTCACGGTCGACGTGGACGTGCTCGACCCGGCGTTCGCGCCCGGGACGGGCACGCCCGAGCCGGGTGGAATGACGTCATCGGACCTGCTCTGGGCGGTGCGTGCCGTGGCCGAGCGCCTCCGGCTGGTCGGGTTGGACGTCGTCGAGGTGATCCCGACCGCCGTCGGCTCGGCTGACATCACGGCGCTCGTCGCCGAGCGCGTCGTGCGCGAGGCGTTGACGGGGATCGCCTGCCGACGTCGCACCGACGCCGCCTCGTAGCCGATCGCTGCAAGAAGAGGAGTCGTGTGGGGGCCGGAGGCCGGCCCCCACACACTCAGTGGCCGAAGCGGACGTCCGGGAGGATGCGGTCGAGCCAGCGCGGCGACGCCCAGGCGGCGGGGCCCATCACGCGTAGCAACACGGGCATCAGCACGAGCCGGATCAGCATCGCGTCGAGCAGCACGGCGACGCCCAGGATGATGCCCATCTCCTTCGGTGGGAGCGGGCCCGAGAGCGCGAACGTGAAGAACACGGCGACCATCACGGCGGCCGCCGCGAAGATCGTGCGGCCGGAATGTGCGACACCGCCGACCATGGCCTCGCGGGCGTCACCGGATCGGTCCCAGTGCTCCTTGGCCGAGGAGAGCAGGAACACGGTGTAGTCCATCGAGATCGCGAAGATCATCGCGAAGAAGAAGACCGGGCCCCAGGCGTTGAGGAACCCCTGCGACTCGAACCCGAGCAGACCGGTGAGGTTGCCGTCCTGGAAGACCAGCTTGGCGACACCGAACGCGGCACCTGTCGCGAGCAGGTTCGTGACGACACCGACGGCGGCGATCAACGGCGCCTGCAGTGCGACCAGGAGGAGACCGAAGCCGAGTACGAGCACGATCCCGAAGACGAGCAGCGTCCGGCTCGCGAGCGCCTCCTCGAGGTCGTGGTTCTCGGCGGCCACTCCGCCGACCAGTGCGGACGCCGGCAGGGCAGTACGTAGGCGCTCGATCGTCGCTCCCACTGCCGGATCGGACGGGTCCTGGGCGGGCACGGCGAGAACGAGCGCAGCGCCCTCAGACGCCTGCGCCGGCGTCACCGCGACGATTCCGCTGTCGGT
Organism: uncultured Actinomycetes bacterium; assembly: GCA_963701395.1. GTDB lineage: Bacteria > Actinomycetota > Thermoleophilia > Gaiellales > Gaiellaceae > Gaiella. The sequence goes on along the minus strand of CAVOZU010000010.1, from coordinate 33,728 downwards.
CGCGAGCACCGACTCGACGCGCGAGGCGTCGGCGGCCGGGGCGAAGATCTGCAGCGTCCCGGGGGCACCCGGCCCGAAGGCCTCTTGCACCTGCGTGTAGCCGACGCGGGCACCGTCGTCCTCCGGCACGACCTTGATCGACGGCATGCCGGTGTCGAGCGCGAGCACCGGGAGTGCGAGGACGACGAGGATCGCGGTCGCTCCGATACCGAACAGCGCCGGCCGCCGCCACAGCAACTCGGCCCAGCGGGCGAATGCGGGAGATCGGTGCTCGCCGGCGTGCACCCAGGGCAACGCCAGCCGGTCGACCCGGTCGCCGAGCTTCGCGAGCAGCGCCGGGAGCAGGGTGAGTGCGGCCAGGAGGACGAAGCTCACCGACAGCATGATCCCGAGCGCCATCGAGCGGAACGCGGGGCTGGGCACCAGCATCACCGCCGACAGCGAGATCAGGACGGTGACCCCCGAGAACAGCACCGCTTTGCCCGCGGTGTCCATCGTCACGGCGACGGCGTCGCGCGTGTCGATGTCCGAGCCGAAGTGAGCGCCGCGGAAGCGCGCGACGATGAACAGCGCGTAGTCGATGCCGAGCGCCAGCGCGAACATCAACGCGAAGTTCATCGACCAGATCGAGATGTCGAAGCCCTGTGAGAGCAGGAACAGGCTGCCTGCCGAGGCGGCGAGGCCGAGAATCGTGAGCAGCAACGGAAGCCCTGCCGCGACAAGCGATCCGAACGCGAGGAGGAGGATCGCCATCGTCACGGGCCACGACAACAGCTCCGACTTGAGCATCGCTTCCTTGTTGGCCTGGTTGAAGTCGGACCACATGCCGGGAGCCCCGGTCAGGCTGACCGTGGTCGCGGCGTCACCCAGGGCCGCCAATTCGCCCTTGAGGTCGTCGGCCGCCCGCACCATCTCGGTCGGGCGCGCACCGGCACCGGCCGAGAGCACGATCGTGCGACCGTCCTCGGACACCTGCGGTGGCGCCACGGTCGTCACGCGCGGATCTGCCTCGAGGAGCCGGGTCGCGTTGGCAGCCGTTGCCTCGAGGTCTCCATCGCCGTGGACGACCGCCATCAGCGCATACCCGGACTGCCCGCCGAACGAGCGCTCGATCTCGGCGCGTGCCGCGACCGACTCGGAGCCGGAGGCCTCCCAGCCTGCGCCGGACAGCGCGTGCTCGGCCCACGGGGCGAACGCGCCGAGCCCGACGGCGATCGCCACCCATGCGATCACGACGAGACGGACGTGATCGGCGGTCCACCGTCCGAGGCGTCCGATCGGCCCCACAGCCGTCATGAGCCCACCCTCCGGGAGTCGCCGAGGCAGGGCACACGGCCTAGGACGAGCGAGGCGGGGCAGTTCCCGGCGATCACGTAGAGCCACTGGTTGACGCCGACGAACACGGCGAGCAACACCCACCACGGGCTGACGAGCGCGGTCAGCAGGGCCGCGAGCAGCACCATCGAGCCAGCGAGCGAGAAGAGAACCCGGTCGAGTGACAGCGCCGAGCAGCTCATCGTGCGACTCCGTCGAGGAGGTCGTTGAGCTCGTGCAGCTGGCGTTGGATTCCCCCGCACACGCCTTCGCACAGTTCCAGCACGCTCTCGTCGGCGATCGCGTAGAGCACGCGGTTGCCGTCCTTGCGACGGCTCACGATCCCGGCGCCGTGGAGCACGCCGAGATGCTTGGAGACGTTCTGCTGTGAGGCGTCGGTGGCGTCCGTGAGGTCGTGCACGCTCGCCTCGCCGTCACGCAGTCGGTCGAGGAGTCGAATCCTCATCGGCTCGCCGATGATCCTGAAGCGCTGCGCGATCAGCTCGGCGAGCGCCTCGGGAATGGGATGGGGCAGAGTCATGTGTGTTCCTCCGTGGGGTGACCGGCGGAACAATAACACAACCACAGGGTTGTGTAGTTGTGGTTTAGAAAGTGGGGCGAACGATCGCCTGCGGGCAGTACCAGACTTCGGTGTTGCCGCGGATGCCCTGGGTCTGACAGTGATCAGCGGCCAAGTTGGGCAGCCCGTTCAACGCACCCTCGTTGCACAACCACCACTGACCGCCGATGCGCGCCCCGTATGGCGCTGTCACTTCGCTGCATTGGGAGAGGAGCCCTGCACGCTCGAACCACAGCTGATCTCGCGCAACGCCGAGCATGGCCGCAAAGGCGGCGGCGACGAGGGCGATTTTGAAGAGCACCATGGGAGACGGGTGGTTCCGGGGACGTCCCTGGCTAGATCGGCAGACTCACGTCCTTCCTTGAGTGGGTCGGCACTCCCGATCGGTCGTCGGCGAGCGCGGTAGAGTCGCATGTGATGACGGCCACACTGATGGACGGCAAGGCGCTGGCCGTGGACGTGCGTGCGAGCGTCGCGCACGACGTCGCGGAGCTCGGCCACATCGGCCTGGCGACGATCCTCGTCGGCGACGACCCTGCCTCCCACGTGTACATCGCCGGCAAGCACAAAGCGGCGACCGAGGCCGGTATCGACGCGCGCGATGTACGGCTTCCCGCCGACACGCCGGAGGCCGACGTGCTCGCGCTCGTCGATCAGCTCAACACCGACGACGACGTCGACGGCATCCTCGTGCAGCTTCCGCTGCCCGACCACATGGACGAGACCGCGGTGACCTACGCGGTCGCCCCCTGGAAGGACGTCGACGGCTTCCACCCCGTGAACGCCGGGCATCTGTACCTGGGCACGCCGCTGCACGTCCCGGCAACGCCGGCAGGGTGCATGGAGCTCCTCGCTGCCTACGGCGTCGACCCGGCCGGCTCCGACGCCGTCGTCATCGGCCGCAGCGAGATCGTGGGGCGTCCCATGGCGATGCTGCTCGTGCAGGCTCATGCCACCGTGACCGTGTGCCACTCGCGTACCGCTGACCTGGCAGCCCACGTGCGCCGCGCCGACATCGTGGTGGCCGCTGTCGGCCGCCCGGGGCTGGTCACGGCCGACTGGGTGAAGCCTGGGGCCGCCGTTCTCGACGTCGGCTTGACGCGGACGGAGGAGGGGATCAGGGGCGATGTCGACGCGGACGTGGCGTCCGTCGCGGCGCTGCTCACACCGATGCCCGGCGGCACCGGGCCGATGACGATCGCCATGCTGCTGCGGAGCGCCGTCAAGGCTGCCCGCTTCCGGCGCGGTCTGCTTGCGTACCCCGGCCTCTGACCGCTACCGTTGCGTCGCTTGAGTTGGTCTGCGTCGGCGATGCGTCGACGCTTGTGTGTAGGAGGACGTTCGTGTCCGAGATAGGCACCGTGAAGTGGTTTTCGAACGAGAAGGGCTACGGCTTCATCGCCCGTGAAAACGGCGAGGACGTGTTCGTGCACTTCTCTGCGATCGCCATGGAGGGCTACAAGACCCTCGTCGAGGGTCAGAAGGTGGAGTTCGAGGTCGTCGATGGGCCCAAGGGCGCCCAGGCCGCGAACGTCGTCGCTCCAGCCTGAGCTGGGTGGCAGAAGCTTCGGGTCGGGCCTCCCACGGGAGGCCCGTCTCGTTTCTGGAAGGATCCGTCGGAGGACTCATGGCCATCACCCGTGATCAGGTGCTGCACGTCGCGAAGCTCGCCCGCCTCGACCTCGGCGAGGACGAGCTGGAGCGGCTCACGCTCGAGCTGAGCGCCATCCTCGACGCCGTCTCGAAGGTCGCCGAGCTCGATCTCTCGGATGTGCCACCGACGTCCCATCCGCTCGATCTGGTCAACGTCTGGGCAGACGACGAGCCGCACGTGTCACTCGCGCTCGAGGACGCGCTGGCGAACGCACCTGCTCGTGAGGACGACCTGTTCCGCGTTCCCCCGATCGGCTGAGCCTGTGAGGCGATCGATGCGCACTTGGCACGAAGCTGCAGCACTCTCGTCACCGCTTCCCGCGTACGGTTCCGGTAGGGGGGCTCGCGGCCCCCTCGCGGGGGTGTGCTCGGAAGGGGAGGTGTGCTCGGAATGGCAGTGATCGACACGCTTCGCCTGACGGCGGAGGAGGCGACGGCGCTGCTCGAGCGGCGCGAGGTGAGCGCCTCCGAGCTGCACGCCGCCTACCGGGAGGCGATCGACGCCCGGAACCCCGAGCTCCACGCCTACCTCCGTGTCGTCGACGAGTGCGACGGCGAGGGCGTGCCGATAGCGCTCAAGGACGTGATCTCCACCCGAGGCGTCGAGACGACGGCCGGGTCGAAGATCCTGCGCGGCTACACGCCGGTGTTCGACGCAACCGTTGCCGCGCGTTGCAAGGCTGCGGGGCTGACGCTGCTCGGGAAGACGAACACCGACGAGTTCGCGATGGGGTCGTCGACGGAGAACTCCGCCTACGGGCCATCGCACAACCCATGGGACCCGACGCGCGTGCCGGGCGGGTCGGGGGGAGGGACCGCGGCGGCCGTCTCCGGGGGGTTGGCGCCCTGGGGCCTCGGCTCCGACACCGGCGGTTCGATCAAGCAACCCTCTGCGCTCTGCGGCAACGTCGGGCTACGGCCGACCTACGGCACGGTCTCCCGCTACGGGATCGTGGCCTTCGCGTCCAGCCTCGACCAGATCGGTCCCGTTGCGAAGACCGTGCGGGACGTCGCGCTGCTCACGTCGATCATCGCCGGGCGCGATCCGGCCGACTCGACGACCGTCGCCCACCCGGAGCCGATCGTGCTCCCCGAGCGCGACGACCTGCGCGGGGTGCGCCTCGGGCTGCCCCGCCAACTCGCCGACCTGGCTGCGATCGAGCCCGGAGTGCGCACCGCCTTCGAGCAGACGGTCGAGCTCGCACGTGAGCTCGGTGCCGAGCTCGGGGAGTGCGACCTGCCGCTCTCCTTCGAGTACGGGATGCCGTGTTACTACCTGATCGCGCCGGCTGAGGCGTCGTCGAATCTCGCCCGCTACGACGGCGTGCGCTACGGGCCACGGTCGGACGCAGACGCCTTTCGCGAGATGGTCGAGCGGACGCGCGACGAGGGGTTCGGTGCCGAACCGAAGCGGCGGATCATGCTCGGCACGTACGCCCTCTCGGCCGGGTACTACGACGCGTTCTACGGCCAGGCGCAGAAGGTCCGCACGTTGCTCGTGCGTGAACATCGCAGCGCGCTGGAGCGCTTCGACGCGATCGTCACGCCGACGTCGCCCACGGTCGCGTTCCCCATCGGCGAGCGGGCCGCCGACCCGCTTGCGATGTACGCGTGCGACCTGCTCACGATCCCGTCCTGCCTCGCCGGGCTCCCGGGGCTGAGCATCCCGTGCGGGCTCTCACAGGGGCTTCCGGTCGGTCTGCAGCTGATCGGCGCTCAGTTCGCCGAGAACGCGTTGTTCGGCATCGGGCACGCGCTGGAGCAGGCGCTCGGCTTCGACCCCGTCCCGGAGCGGCTGCGATGAAGCCCACGCGGTCAGCCGTGCAACGTGCGTCGAACGACGCCCGGGGTCGATTACGGGGTTGTCGCGATCACGAGCTCGCCCTTGCAGGCGCGGGATCTGCGGGGGGAGCATGAGCTGGCAGGCTGTGATCGGGCTCGAGATCCACGTCCAGCTCAAGACGCGGACGAAGATGTTCTGCCGCTGCCCGGCCGGCTTCGGTGCGGGGGAGAACACACAGACCTGCCCTGTCTGTCTCGGGTTCCCGGGCGCGCTGCCCGTGCCGAATCGGGTGGCGATCGAATGGATGCTCAAGCTCGGTCTCGCGCTGGGCTGCGAGATCGCGCCGCGTGCCGTGTTCGCCCGCAAGAACTACTTCTACCCCGACCTGCCGAAGGGCTATCAGATATCCCAGTACGATCTACCATCTTGCATCAACGGCAAGATAATAGTCCCGTTGCACGAAGGACAGCACGAGGTGAGAATCGTCCGCGCGCACCTCGAGGAGGACGCAGCCAAGAACGTTCACGTCGGTGGTCACACCGGGCGGATCGGCGGTGCCGAGTACACGCTCGTCGACTACAACCGCGGCGGTACGCCGCTCGTCGAGATCGTCACCGCACCCGATATCCACTCCGCCGAGGAGGCGAAGCGTTTTCTGCAGCTACTGCGCCAGACGATCGTGGAGATCGGGATCTCGGACGCCGAGATGGAGAAGGGAACGCTGCGCGTGGACGCCAACGTCTCGGTGCGGCCGGCCGGCTCGGAGGAGCTGCGCACGCGAACCGAGATCAAGAACATGAACTCGTTCGGCTTCATCGCACGTGGCATCGAGGCCGAGGTGGCGCGGCAGATCGAGGTCTGGGAGGGCGGCGGCGAGGTGGTGCAGGAGACCTACGACTTCGACGCCGGGTCGGGCAAGCTGACGCCGCGGCGCGCCAAGGAGGAGGCAGACGACTACCGCTACTTCCCCGAGCCGGACATCGTGCCCGTCGAGCCGACGCCCGAGTTGGTCGAGCGGCTCCGTGCCGAGCTGCCGGAGCTGCCCGCGGCACGGATCCGGCGCGTCGCCGGACGGCTCGATCATGACCGCGCCCTCGTGTTGGTCACGGGCGGTCTCGACGCGCTCTGGGAGGCCACCGTCGCTGCCGGCTCTGATCCCGTTGCAGCCGCCAACGTGATCGCGAACAACGTCGTCGCGGCCGGGCTCGCGTCGGCGGCCGTGCCAGCAGTGGAGCTCGCCCGCCTCGTCGAGGCGCGCGAGCGCATCCCGCGGCGTGCATTCGACGAGGCGATCGCGAAGCTCGGCGAGCCGGGGTTCTCCGCCGATCCCTTCCTCGAGCAGGAAGCGGTCTCCGACACCGCCTCGCTCGAACCGGTCGTCGCCGCAGTGATCGCCGCCAACCCGGAGCAGGCCGCGGCCTACCGGGGCGGGAAGGAGGGCCTACTCGGCTTCTTCGTCGGCCAGGTGATGAAGGAGACGAAAGGCCAGGCGAACCCGCGCGTCGTGAACGACCTCGTCCGCGCGAAGCTCTCCGGCGAAGGCGCGTAGTCGGCGCCCGGTGCTGCGTCTCACTCCTGAGCAGTCGGTCGACCGCCTACCGCGTGCTCCGAGCGGTGTCCTTCACCCATGAGCCTCGTCGCCCACGGCATCGGTGGCATCCGCGACCTGCCGGTGCCCAGCTGGCTCTTCTACTGGAGCGCAGGGATCGTGCTCGTCGCGTCGTTCGTGCTGCTCGGCGCGCTGTGGAGGCAGCCCCAGCTGCAGAAGCGGGCAGTGGGCCGCGAGCTCGGCGACGCCGTCTCGCACCTGGTTCTCGGCCCTTTCCGCGTGGTCATGCAGGTCGTGTCGGTGGTCCTGTTCGCCCTCGTCTGGACGGCTGCGCTCGTCGGCGACACCGATCCGTTCCGGAACCTTGCGCCGACCTGGGTGTACGTCGTCTTCTGGCTCGGCGTGCCCCTGGCGAGCGCCGTCCTCGGTGACGTCTGGAGGGCTCTGTCGCCATGGCGGGCGCTCGCCGACGGCTTCGTCTGGCTCCGCGAGCGCTCCGGGGGAGAGGCGCGCCCGCTGGCCCGGTATCCGGAGCATCTCGGCCGCTGGCCGGCCGCCGGGACGCTGTTCGCCTTCGTCGCGCTCGAGCTCGCGTACGTCGACCCCGCGTCGCCCCGTGTGCTCGCGTTCGCGATCGCCCTCTACACGTACGTGACCCTGTTCGGCATGGCCGCCTTCGGCCGTGAGACGTGGAGCACCCGCGGTGAAGGGTTCGCCGTCCTCTTCGGTTACTTCGCGCGCATCGCTCCCTTCCACGCCCGCGAAGGGCGTCTGTGCCTCCGGTGGCCGCTGACAGGGCTCGCGGGAGCAGAGCGCGTCCCCGGCTCCGTCGCCTTCCTTGCGGTGATGCTCGGCTCGGTCGCCTTCGACGGCTACAGCCGCACCACGACCTGGCAGGACCTCGTGGCGCGGGTCGAGGCTCCTCTGATCGTCGACAGCCGTGGCCTTGCCGACCTGGCGGTGACCGGGCTCTCGCTCGGTGGGCTCGTCGCCGGCATGCTCGTCGTCGGTCTCGCCTTCGAGGCCGCCTGCGCGATCGCGGCACGTCTCGTCAACGCGCCGCGCCGGTTGGCTCCCGAGTTCGTCCTTTCGCTCGTGCCGATCGCGTTCGTCTACGAGGTGGCGCACTACTTCTCGTTGCTGGTGATCCAGGGGCAGTTTGCGATACCGCTGCTGTCGGATCCGCTCGGCCGCGGCTGGAACCTGCTGGGGACGGCCGACGTCGTCCCCGATCTCTCGCTGCTCTCCCCGAACACGATCTGGTACGTGCAGGTGGTGGCGCTCGTCGCCGGTCACGTCGCCGGTCTCGCGCTCGCGCACGACCGAGCCGTCACGATCTTCGTCGACCGCCGTGACGCACTGCGCTCCCAATACGCGATGCTCGCGTTGATGGTCGTCTACACGGTGGGTGGGCTGTGGATCCTCTCCCGCGGCTGATCGCCCACCATCCGGGCGCGATCGCGCTCGAGCTCATCGTCGTGGCGGTGCTCGTCGTCGTGCTCGGCCTCGTCTGGTTCACCGGTCGCCGGCGACAGGCGGATCGTCGGCGGGCCGTCGCCCGCATGCGCGACGACGATCAAGGCTGACGAAGAGCCCTTCGTTGCGGGCGTCGCGCGTCCCTCAGCGCCTGACGACGACGCCCGCGTAGAGCAGCATGACGGCGACGAGGAGCAGCGCCGACGACTCCGAGGCGCCGAGGCCCGTCAGTGTGCTCCCGAGTGCGGCAGCAGCGATGCCGCCGAGCAGGAGACCGTTACCGAGCGGTCGTCGGCGGAACGTGGCCAGGGCCACGCCGACCGCCGCGAGAGTGCCGAGCGTGTTCCCGACGATCGCCAGCACCCGTGCCGGGAACAGATCGAGATGCTCTTGCGCGTCGGGGACCGCCGACCCCGAGACCGGCATCGTGAGCGGCTCGGCGAGGGTGACGCCGACCGCAAGCCCAACATAGACGAGGGCGACCGCGGCAGCCCAGCCCTTGCCGATGCGAAGGAGCGATCCAGTGCCGAGCAGCGCCGCAGCCAGGAGACCACCGAAGAGGTAGTAGACGCGGAACGCACGATCGTCCCAGCCCGCCGCCGTGCCCCACGCGATCGCGGCGGAGGCGATCGCGAACGCACCGAGCGCCGCCGCCCACGCCAATACCCCCGGTTGCGGGCGGGAGCGCTGTCGCCGCACCAGTTCGGCGGCGAGGCGGATGGCAGCGATCGTCGCTACGAACGCGAGTACGACGTCCACGGCGCGAGAGCGTAGACGGCGGCGGTCGCCTCGGGACGGATCGGGGCCGTCGGCGGAACAGCTTCGTCGCGTACTCTTGCCGGGTCCCGTGTCGGAGAGTGTCCCGTGATCGCCCGCTCCGTCGCCGCCGTCGTTGCTCTTGCCGGCGGTCTGCTCGCGTCGGTCACCGTCGCCGTGGGGGCACCGGCCCCGCGAGATCACGCGGCCCAGTCGTGGAACATCCTCGCCCCGGGACAGGCCGGCGGGGTCGCGTTCACGCGGAACTCGACCGATCAGGCGAAGCTCTACGACGCGCTCACCCCGCTGCAGGAGCGTGTCACCGACCGCACGATCTCACGCCTCTTCAAGCGTCAGACGCTCGGCCTGGGCGGTGAGAAGGCCGTACGCGTCCAACGGCCCCGATCCGGTGTCACGATCAGGCGCGATCGCTTCGGCGTGCCGCACGTCGACGGCCGCCGCGACGTCGACGTCGCGTTCGGTGCGGGTTGGGTGACGGCTCAGGATCGGCAGCTGATCATGGAGTTGCTGCGAGGCCCCGGCAAGGCGGCCGCGCTCGACGTGCCCGGCCTCGATGCCTTCTCGCTCGCGCTGTCGGGCAAGACGTTCACCCCGAGTGCGGCCGCCGAGGCGCGGCTCGGGGCGCAGTTTCGACTTCTCGAGAGCCAGGGCGCGGCCGGCAAGCGGATCATCCGACTGATCGACGCGTACGTCGCGGGCATCAACGCCTCCTACCGCGCTGCGAAGCTGCCCATCGCTCCCTGGACGCGAACCGATGTCGTCGGCGTCGCCGGGCTGATCGGCTCCGTGTTCGGGGCCGGGGGCGGCGACGAGTTGCGTCGCACGAACTTCCTCGCATTGCTGCAAGCGCGTCTCGGGGCCGACCCCGGGCGGCGCGCGTGGGAGGACCTCCGCCTCCGCGACGACCTCGAGAGCCGCGTCGCCGTCCCGGGCTCGTTCCCGTGGGGTGGCCGGCCGACGAGCGAGCTCGGGAACGTCGTCGTCGACGCCGACAGCTTCACCGCGGTCGGCCCGGCCGCGCCCGAGACCGCCTCGCTCGCGCCCACCCGCCTCGGCATGTCGAACGCGCTGCTCGTCGGCAGAAGCCGCTCGGCCACGGGGCGACCGTTGATGGTTGCGGGGCCGCAGGTCGGCTACTACTACCCGGGCATCATGCTCGAGCTCGACCTGCACGGCGGCGGGTTCGACGCCCGGGGGGCCGCGTTCCCCGGTATCTCGTTCGCAGTGCTGATCGGGCGCGGTCTCGACTACGCATGGTCGGCCACGTCCGCCGGCTCCGACCTCGTCGACCAGTACACGGAGACGCTCTGCGACGGAAGCGATGTGAAGTACATCTACAAGGGCGAGTGCCGTGAGATGACGCGGTTCGAGGCCGGCTCGCTCAAGTCGAGCCCCAGCGCGCCCGACGTCCTCGTCGAGTACCACGAGACCGTCCACGGGCCCGTGATCGGCTACGCGACCGTGGAGGGCGAGAGAGTCGCGATCACCTCGCGGCGCTCGACCAGAGACCGGGAGTTGCTCGCAGCGCCGTTCTTCGTCGAGCTCTCGACGAATGCGGTTCGCTCGCCGGCGGACTTCCGTCGGCTCGCCTCCCGCTTCGAGCTCACGTTCAACTGGCACTACGTCGACCACCGGTCGATCGCGGAGATCACCACCGGGCGGCTCCCGATCAGACCTCAGTCGGTCGATCCGGGCCTGCTCACCAAGGGCACCGGCGAGTACGAGTGGCTGGGCTTCGCAGCGCCGGATGCTCACCCCCAGGTCGTGAACCCCGGGAGCGGCCTGATCCTGAACTGGAACAACAAGCCGGCCCGCAACTACGCCGCCTCCGACTCGCAATGGTCGCATGGCAGCGTGCAACGGGTCGACCTTCTGTGGAGCGCCGTCCTGGGCCGCCGGAAGCACACGCTGGCAACGCTGACGGGTGCGATGAACCGAGCCGCCACCACCGATCTCCGAGTCGCCCGCGTGTGGCCCGTGATTCGCGAGGTTTTGAACCGCGGTAGTGCACCGAGCGGTCGCGCGGAGGTCGCCGCCCGCCTGGTCGACGGCTGGCGTGCAGCGGGGGGTAGCCGGCTCGACCGAAACGGCGACGGCACCATCGATGCCGGCGGCGCCGCGGTGCTCGACGCGGCCTGGAACAGGCTAGCCGACGCCGTGCTGGCCCCCGTGCTCGGGCCCCTCACCGCAGAGCTGGCACGCCTGAACCCGCGCGACGACGCGGCCCAGACCTCGAACGGCTCTGCCTACCTCTCCGGCTGGTACTGCGTACGTCGACAAGGATCTCCGCGCTCTGCTCGGTCGTCCGGGGCCGGCGCCGTTCGAGACGGCGTTCTGTGGCAAGGGGGTCGTCGCTGCGTGCGCCGCGTCCCTGTGGGCGGCGCTCGACGCCGCGGCGGCCGAGCTCGAGGCCGAGCACGGCACCGCTCCGTCGAGCTGGTTGGCCAGCGCGACCGCCGAGCGGATCCGGCTGGTACCGGGCATCAACCCCACGACGATGCGCTGGACAAACCGACCGACGTTCCAGCAGCTGATCTCCTTCTCCTCGCATCGTCCGTAGGTACCGCGCGCCGCGCACGCCGCTGCGGCGGCGCACGGGGCGGCCCGACGCCGCATGTACGCTGGCGCCATGGCGCGCAAGCGGTATCTGCTGACGCCCGGGCCCACGCCGGTGCCCCCCGAGGTGCTCGCAGCGATGGCGGAGCCGGTCATCCACCATCGCTCACCCGACTTCAAGCGGGTGTTCGCCGAGACGAGGACACATCTTCACGACCTGTTCCGTACGAGCGGCGAGGTGCTCGTGTTCACGGCGTCCGGAACCGGCGCCTTCGAGTCGGCGATCGTCAACCTGCTCTCTCCCGGGGAGCGCGTGCTCGCCGTCTCGTGCGGCGAGTTCGGCGAGCGCTGGCGTGCCATGGCGTCGGCGTTCGGCTGCGACGTGGTGCCGCTCGCATACGCGTGGGGGGAGGCGCCGCAGCCGGCCGACGTCGAGCATGCACTCGCCGAGAGCGGGGCCGAGGTCGTGTTCCTCGTGCACTCCGAGACGTCGACGGGCGTCGTCTGCGATCTCGAGCCGCTGTTGCGCGTCTGTCGGGACGCCGGCGCCGTATCGGTCGTCGACGCCGTGTCCAGTCTCGGAGCGGTCCCGCTCGAGACCGACACTTGGGGGGCGGACGTCGTCGTCACCGGCTCACAGAAGGCGTTGATGACGCCGCCGGGTCTGTCGTTCGTGGCCGTTTCCGACCGCGCCTGGGCACGTGTCGAGCATGCGACGTTGCCTCGCTTCTACTGGGACTGGCGCCCGGCGCGGGCCCAGCAGGAGAGCGACAACACGCCGTTCACGCCGGCCACGTCGACGCTCGTGGCGCTCAACGTCGCCCTTCGGCAGGTTCTCGACGAGGGGTTGGAGAACGTCTTCGCGCGTCACGTCGCTCTCGGTCGTGCCTGCCGCGCCGGGGTCACGGCGATGGGGCTCGAGCTGTACTCGCCCGACGACGACTCCGCTGCGGTGCTCACCGGCGCGCTCACGCCCGACGGCATCGACGCCGTGGAGTTACGACTCGCGCTCCGTGACCGACACGGGATCACGATCGCCGGCGGCCACGGAGACCTCGTCCCGCGGCTGTTTCGCATCGGCCACATCGGCTACGTGGGCATCTACGACATCGTGACGGCGCTCGCAGCGGTCGAGACTCAGCTCGCAGAGATGGGGGCGCGGGTCGAGCGCGGTGTCGCCGTGGCGGCTGCCACCCGGGCGTTCGAGGCGTCCTCCGGCTCCTGACCGTGCGCGTCCTCGTCCGGGAGAGGATCGCCGACGCCGGCGTTGGGCTACTCCGTGAGCACTTCGACGTCGACGTGGACACGACGTCGCCGCTGGAAGAGATCATCGACCGGTACGACGCGATCATCGTTCGCTCGGCGACGCCCGTCACCGAGGAGCTGATCGAGCGTGCGGTGCGCCTGAAGGTGATCGGGCGAGCCGGGGTGGGGATGGACAACGTGGACGTCGCGGCGGCCACGCGTCGGGGGATCGTCGTCGCGAACGCGCCCGAGTCGACCGTCGTCTCCGCGGCCGAGCACACGATCGGGCTGATCCTGGCGCTCGCCAGGAACCTCCCACAGGCGCACGCGGCGCTGAAGGAGCGTCGCTGGGAGCGCGCGCGCTGGAGCGGGATCGAGATCGACGGCAAGACGCTCGCGATCCTCGGGCTCGGGCGGATCGGGCAGCAGGTAGCCCGGCGCGCCCTCGCGCTCGGCATGCGCGTCGTCGCGTACGACCCGTTCGTGGGTGACGACCGCTTCCGCGACACCGGCGTCGAGCGGGCCGAGACTCCCGAGGAGGCTCTCGCGGTTGCCGACATCGTCTCGTTGCACTCGCCGCTCACCGACGAGACACGTGGCCTGATCGATCGTGAAGCGATCGCCGCGATGCGCGACGGCGCACGACTCGTCAACGTCGCGCGCGGGGCGCTCGTCGACGAGGAGGCCCTGATCGAGGGTATCGAGTCCGGGAAGCTCGCCGGTGCCGCGTTGGACGTGTATCCGACCGAGCCCTACGACGGTCCGCTGCTCGACCTGGACGCCGTCGTCGTCACGCCCCACCTCGCGGCCTCGACGGAGGAAGCACAGGATCGCGCCGGGCTGATCATCGCGGAGCAGGTGTGCGCAGCTCTCCAGGGCGGGGTCGTCTCCACCGCTGTCAACATCCCGGTCGTCGACCAGGCCGATCTCGAGGTGCTCGGCCCCTTCATCCCCCTCGCGCGCATGCTGGCGCGCCTTGGCGTCGAGCTCGCCGGCGGCTGGCCGACGCGTATCGCGGTCGCCGCGCACGGGCCGCTCTCGGAGTTCGACACACGCCTGCTCACGGTGGCTGCGCTGAACGGCGCGTTCGAGGGGAGGGTGGAGCAGGTCGTGAACGTCGTGAACGCGCCCGTGCTCGCAGCGGAGAGAGGGATCGAGGTCGTCGAGGAGCAGTTCCGCGCCTCGCGCGACTACACGAACACGGTCGAGGTCAGGGTCACCGGGGAGCGCGGCGACGTCGACGTGTCGGGGACGACCGTCGGGCCCGACGGTCGGCTCTTCCTCGCGAGTGCGCTCGGCTTCGGCATCGACATCGAGCTCGCGGAGCACATGATCTTCCTCGTGTACGACGACAAGCCCGGTGTGATCGGGCGGGTGGGGACGCTCTGCGGAGAGGACGGTGTCAACATCGCGAACATGGCCGTGTCACGGGAGAAGGACCAGGGGAAGGCCTTGATGGTGTTCTCCGTCGACACGCCGGCGACGCCGGAGCTCGAGGAGCACCTCCACGAGGTGGGCTTCGACGACGCGCGTTTCATCGACCTGTGAGCGATGCCGTCGTCCGCGGTGGAGGCTGGGTCGTCGCTCAGTTCGCGTTGATGGCGGTGATCGTCGCGGCGGTCGTCCTCGGGCCGCGCTGGCCGGAGGGGGCGCAGACGTGGTTCGTAGCCGTCGGCGTCGCCCTGATCCTGGCCGGTGGCGCCTTCGCGGTCTGGGCGGCGCGCACGCTCGGACGGTCGCTCACGCCGTTCCCCAAACCGGCCGATGTGGGCTCGCTCGTCGAGCGAGGGCCGTTTTGCATCGTGCGTCACCCGATCTACACGGGCGGGATGATGCTCTTCGTCGGCCTTTCGCTCGCGGCAGGGCCGGTTCCTCTTGCACTCACGGGCGCCCTGGCCATCTTGTGGGCGCTGAAGGCCGGCGTGGAGGAACGGCATCTCCAGGTGCGCTACCCGGCGTATGCGGGGTACGCGAAGCGCGTCCGCTGGCGGCTCGTCCCGAGGATCTACTGAACGTGTCTCTGCGTCCTTGGCCCGACGGGGTCGAACGAGTAGCCGCGTACCTTCGGGCCGCGGGCGCGGAGGCGCGGATCGAGGAGTTCGGCGCCGGTACGCCGACGGCGGAAGCCGCTGCCGACGCAGTCGGGTGCACGCTCGGGCAGATCGTGAAGTCGCTCGTGGTTCTCTGCGACGGGCAGCCCGCAGTGGCGCTCGTTCCCGGTGACCGCCGCGGGGACATGAGCGCGGCCGCCCGGGCGCTCGGCGGCAGCCACGCACGCGTGGCCCGCCCTGACGAAGTGGAGCCGGCGACGGGCTTCCCTCCGGGCGCGGTGGCGCCGTTTCCGCTCCTCCACCGGGTGCTCTGCGACCGTTCACTGCTGCGGCACACCGTCGTCTGGTGCGGTGCCGGCTCCGACCACCACATGGTCGGGCTCGCGCCCGTGGAGCTGCTGCGGCTCTCGCGCGCCGAGTTGGCGGAGCTCACGCTCGCGTAGATGACCGGGCTCGAGGGCTCCGGGGAAGGCGCGCCACCCGACCCGTCGGTCGGGACGGTCGTCGGTGTCGACCTGTACTGGCTCCCGCTGGGGGCGGGTGGTCGGTCGGTTCGGCTCTGCGGGCGCACGTTCGAGCGGGTGGTGGCAATGCTCGAGCGCAGGAGCACGTGCGACCTGTACCACTCCGCGCTCGAGGTTCGGGTGCCGGCGGGCCGCTACGTGATCGAGATGACGCCGGTGCCCGACTCGCGCGGCGCGGAGCGAGGCGTCGCGGTCGAAGGGGCGGTCGGGAGCCGCCTCGCGCGGCGACTCAGAGTCTTTCGCTACGAGATACGTCGCTGGCGCGACGGGGTCATCCCCGACGCCCACGAGGCGGTGGCGAGCCCAGTGCTGCTGACGGACGATCCGCAGGTTTCACAGCGGGTTCTCGATCTCGTCTCCGAGCTACCCGCCCCCGTGTGGGGCCGAGACGAGCTCGGCGCCGGCGAGATGTGGAACTCGAATTCGGTGATCGCCTGGCTGCTCGTGCGCGCGGGTCTTCTCACCGACGCTGTGCGACCCCCGACCGGCGGCCGGGCGCCGGGCTGGCGTGCCGGCGCCGACGTCGGCCTCCGCCAGAGGTCGATCTGAGTGGAAGCACTCGAGGGCCTGTTCGGAGCAGCCGGCTATGGAACAGGGCACGGTGCGCCGCCAGTAGTCTGTCGGCGTCTCGAACACGACCCGAGGAGCCCTGACCCCATGGAAGAGACCGACAAGATCTGGATGAACGGCGATTTGGTCGACTGGGCCGACGCGACGGTTCACGTCGGTGTCCACGGGCTCCACTACGGCAGCGGTGTCTTCGAGGGGATCCGCTGCTACGAGACGCCGAAGGGCCCTGCGGTCTTCAGGCTCTCGGAGCATCTGCAGCGGCTGCACGACTCGGCGCGCCTTCTCTACATGGACATCCCGTACTCGGTCGAGGAGCTGCGGACGGCCACGCACGAGCTCGTGCGCACCAATGGCCTGCCGGCCTGCTACCTCCGCCCGATCGCCTTCTTCGGCTACGGCTCGCTCGGTGTGCACACGCGCGGCAACCCGGTCGAGACCGTGATCATGAGCTGGCCGTGGGGCGCGTACCTCGGTGAAGAAGGGCTCACAAAGGGGATCACGGCCAAGATCTCCTCGTGGAAGCGCGTCGGGCCGAACGTGATCCCGCACGTGGCCAAGGCGACCGGCATCTACCTCAACTCGATGCTCGCCACCACGGAGGCTCAGCGCGCCGGCTACGACGAAGGGATCCTGCTCACGGACGGCGGCACGGTCGCCGACGGCCCCGGTGAGAACATCTTCGTCGTCAAAGACGGCCGTATCGTCACGCCCCCGCTGTCGACCTCGATCCTGCCCGGACTGACGCGCGACTCGGTGATCCAGATCGCGCACGACCTCGGGTACGTGGTCGAGGAGTCCGACCTGATCCGGACGGATCTAATGCTCGCCGACGAAGTGTTCATGACGGGAACCGCCGCCGAGGTGACGCCAGTGCGGGCGGTCGACGACGTCGAGCTCGGCGTCGGGCCTGTCACGCTCGAGCTTCAGCAGCACTACCTGGACACCGTGAACGGTCGCACCGACCGCTGGTCACACTGGCTCGACGTGGTCGAGCTCGCGCCGACGAGCGCCTGAAAGCCCGGCGACGTCGGAGGCTCAGCGGGCCGCGGAGGCGAGCATCACGCCGACGATGCGCTCCTGGTCGTCCGGCGTCAGCGCCGAACCGCTCGGGAGGCACAACCCGTGCTCGAAGAAGGCAGCCGCACGATCGGTTCCGTAGCACCGCGTTCCCGCGAACACGGGCTGTTGGTGCATCGGCTTCCATACGGGCCGCGCCTCGATGTCCTTCGCCTCGAGCGCGAGTCGAACCGCTTCCCGGTCGGCGCCGAACGCGTCCTCGTCGATCGTGAGGCACGTGAGCCAGCAGTTGCTCGTCCCGTACGGCGCCTCCGGCATGAAGGCGATGCCGGGTCGATCCGCGAGTAGCGACCGGTACCGCTCGTTGACCGCTCGCCGCGCCGCGACACGCTCGGGGAGCACGGCGAGCTGTGCGCGGCCGAGAGCCGCCAAGACGTTGCTGAGTCGATAGTTGAAGCCGATCTCGGCGTGCTCGTAGTGCGGCGCCGGCTCGCGTGCCTGCGTTGAGAGCTTGCGAGCGTGGGCCACGAGCTCCGCGTCGGCGGAGGCGAGCGCGCCGCCGCCGCTCGTGGTCACGATCTTGTTCCCGTTGAACGAGAGCGCCGACAGGTCGCCCTGGCAGCCGGCGGGATCGGCCCCGTAGCGGGCTCCGAGCGATTCGGCCGCATCCTGAATGAGCGTCACGTCGTGCCGGGCGCACACCTCGCGCAGTGCGTCGTAGTCGCAGCACTGCCCGTACAGATCGACCGCGATCACCGCGCGCACCGATGCTCCGGCCCGCCCACGGTCGACGAGCGCCTCGTCGAGGAGCCCCGGATCGAGTGTCCACGTGTCGTCGCAGCCGGCGAACACGGGTGTCGCGCCGGTGTAGACGATGGCGTTCGCGCTCGCCGCGAACGTGAGGTCGGAGCAGACCACCTCGTCGCCTGCTCCTATGCCGAGCACGGTCAGTGCGAGGTGGAGGGCGCTCGTCCCGCTCGACAGCGCAAGCACGTGCTCGACACCGGTGGCGTCTGACAGCTCCTCCTCGAACGCGTCGACGTGAGGGCCGAGAGGTGCGAGCCAGTTCGACGCGATCGCGTCCGCCACGAACTCGAGCTCTCGCCCGGAGGCATGCGGGGGAGAGAGGTAGATGCGAGCCATCGAGCGCGAGCCTACCGTCACGGCACGCCGGGGCCGGGAGCGACGGCGCCGATGACCCGGAGGGCTCTCCCGCCCGCGACCTGTGCTCGCCTGGCGAACCGCAGTACGCTGCGTCGGCGATGGGCCAGCGGGCCGGGCAGGGTGATGCACTCGCCACGTGGAGCGTCTGGGGGCTCGTGGCGGCCGCGACGCTCGCCACATACAGCCGTCTGGCCCCGGACGACCTCTACCACGTGTCGAGGAACGGTCTGTCCGGTGGTGCCAGCCGCGTTCTCGTACTCGTGAAGTACCCCGTAGCGCTCGTGGCGATCGCTCTCGTCCTCGTCGCCCTGGGAGGGCTTCCAGCCCGCTCGTGGTGGGTTGGCGGTCCGGCCATCGGTCTCTGCGCCGTCGTGGCCTGGCCGGGTGTCGTCGATCAGTCCGATCTCGACGCGAGGCTCGTCAACGCCGTGCCGGCCGGCGGCGTGGCACTTGCCCTCGGGCTCACCGTCGCGGCAGTGGCTCGGGCGGGAGCGGGTTTCGCGCCGCGGCTTCCCGGCGACCGTGCACGGCTGGTCGTCGGCGTGATCGTGGTTGTCGTGTCGATGCCGTGGCTCGCTGCGGAGGTCGGGTTCTTCTTCCCGGGGGATGTCCTGCTCGGGGAGGAGCTCCGGGCCGAGGGTGACGGGGCCACGCTCGCTGCGGTCCATCTCGGCCGCCATCATGGTCTCGACGGCGCCCTCCTCGTCGTCTCGGCTCTGCTCGTGTCGCGCTCTCCCCTCGCGGGTCGCCTCGGCCACGCGCTCACCGCCTACGCGGGGCTGATGCTCGCCTACGGCGCCATGAACATGACCCAGGACGCCTG
Organism: uncultured Actinomycetes bacterium; assembly: GCA_963701395.1. Lineage (GTDB taxonomy): Bacteria > Actinomycetota > Thermoleophilia > Gaiellales > Gaiellaceae > Gaiella. The sequence continues at coordinate 14,646 of CAVOZU010000010.1, read as the reverse complement.
GCTGGAGCAGGTCGTGAAACGCGGCTGGACGACGACGGGCATCCCGACCGCCATCGTTCCGCGCGCGCACTGGATCTGGGCACTCATTCTCGTGCTGGCGATCGTCTCCGCGGCGCTGCTCGGGGCGGAACGGAGATCGCGCGACCGCCGCGCACGCGCCATACTTCCTGCATGAGCATGGCGGGCATGGTGTTCCTCGGGTTCGGCAAGTACGCGCGCGCCGATCGCATCTACGCGTTGGAGCCGATCACGGGCAACGAGCGCGGCAACGGGAGACGGACGCTCGTCTGGATAGACGGCATCCCCGAGCCGGTCGTTGCCTCGCGTACTCAGGAGACGATCCTCGAGGAGATGGCCGACGCGATCGAGACACCGAAGCGTGGGCGGCCCCGTCGGCCCGTCCTCCAGCAGTCGCAGCTGTTCGACGAAGCTCCAACCGACGCAGCGTGACGTTCGGCGACGTCGTCGCCCGTCCCTCGCCGGAGGCCGCCAGACGTCTGCTCGGCTGGACGCTGCTCGTCGACGGCGTCGGCGGGCGTATCGTCGAGGTGGAGGCGTACACGCAGCAGGATCCGGCGAGCCACGCCTTCCGCGGGCCGACGGCACGGAACGCAGTGATGTTCGGCCCGCCCGGCCACCTCTACGTGTACCGCTCCTACGGCATCCACTGGTGCGCGAACGTTGTGTGCGATGCGGCCGGCGTCGGGGCCGGTGTCCTGCTGCGGGCGATCGAGCCGACCGACGGGTTGCAGCGCATGACCGAGCGGAGGGGGGTTGCCGACGACCGCCTGCTCTGCTCGGGGCCCGGGCGTCTTGCGCAGGCGCTCGGGCTCACGGGAGCGGACGACGGCGCCCGACTCGACGCGCCACGGTTCGTCCTCGTCCCACCGAGCGGACGCGTTGCGGTCGACGTCACGCCCCGAATCGGGATCAGCAGTGCGACCGACGTGCCCTGGCGATTCGTCGTCAAGGGCTCGCCGTGGGCGTCGCGCGACCCACGACGAGGGTGACCGTCAGTCCTGGCCCGGCGGCGACTCCGGCCTCGGGCTTCTGACGGAGCACCGTTCCCGGCAGGCCCGCGGCATACGTGACCTTCGGCGTGATCGCGATGCGCCCGAGCTGCGCTCGCGCGTCGAGCAGTGACGAGCCGACGAGGTTCGGGAGGAGCCCGTAGCGCGGGTCGGGTCGCGTCACCCACACACGAACGTCCGAGCCCGAGGAGATGAAGCCGCCCGGCTTGGGCTCCTGCCGTACCACGATCCCGGTGCGCTTGCCGGCCCTCGCAGGAACCCCGATCACCTCGGTGCCCAGAGGCTTGGCGGCCAGTTGCTCGCGGGTCGCTCCGATCGTGAGGCCACTGACCGTCGGCACGGTGACCTCGTTCGGGTAGCAGGTCGCCTCCTCCGTGGGCGCGCGACCCTCGAAGAACGCGACGACGCGGGTGTTGGGGCAGTAGCCGTTGTCGAGCTTCCATCCGCCGCGGGCGGCGATCCGCGCCTCACGGGCACCGAGGTAGGGAGGAGCGGCGAACTGCTGCGGCTCCTCGTCGCCGATGCGGAGCGCCCCCGTCATGAAGCGCTTCCAGATATCGGCCGGCAGCGTCCCGCCCGATACGGGACGTCCGCGGTACTCGGTCAGCATCGGGCGGAGCTCGTTCGGGTAGCCGACCCAGACCGCGACGACGAGCTGCGGCGTGTACCCGACGAACCAGGCATCGCCGTAGTCGTCGGTGGTGCCGGTCTTGCCGGCGGCGGGGCGATCGGCGAGGGTTGCCTGCTTCCCGGTACCCGATTCGACGACATCTTCCAGGATCGACGTCACGAGCTCGGCGTGGCCCTCGTCGAGCACGCGCTGCGGCTGTGGGACGTTCGCTCGAGTGCGGCCCGACGTGCGGTTGGTGACCATGTCCACGACCCGGGGCTTGTCTCCGGTCAGCGATCCGTCGACGCGCACACCGGCGTTTGCGATCGTCGCGTACGCCCGTGCCATGTCGAGCGGGTTGACGGCGACGGCGCCGAGCCCGAGGGAGAAGAAGGCGGGAAGCTCGCTGCGGATCCCGAGGCGGTGTGCGGTCTCCACGATCGCCTTGGGCCCGACGAGCTTCGTCAGCTGCGCGTACACGGAGTTGTCCGAGGACACGAGCGCCCGTGCGAGATCGACCCGGCCGAGGTACCTGTCCTCGTAGTTCGTCACCTTCCAGACCCGATCCCCCGCGTCGATCTCGACCGGCTTCGACTCGAAGATCGTCGCGGGCGAGACACCACGTCGGAACGCGGTGGCGAGCACGATCGGCTTGAAGGACGATCCCGGCTGACGCTCCGCCTGCGTGGCGAGGTTGAACTGGCTCTTGCGGAAGTTCGTGCCGCCGAACATCGCCCGCACCGCCCCGTTGCGAGGATCGATGGCGACGAGCGCGGCGGTGGGGCCGTCCGGGTCGTCGAGCACGCTTTGGATCGCCTTGCGCGCCTGCTCCTGCAGCCGCAGGTCGATCGTCGTGGTCACCGCCAGCCCGCCGCCGAAGACCTGCTCGGCTCCGAACCGCGCGACGAGCTGGTCGGAGACGTAGTTGACGAAGTGCGGCGCCGGCCCACGTGTTCCCGGGAGCCGCACGTCTTCCGGGCGGGGGAGGGGGGCGCGGTCCGCGCGTCTCGCCTGCCTGCCGTCGATCTTGCCCTGCTCCACGAGCTTGTCGAGCACGAAGCGTCGTCGTGCCTTGGCAGCCGCCGGGTGTTGCACCGGATCGAAGAGAGACGGATCCGCCGGGATCCCGGCGAGGAGAGCAGACTCGGCGAGGGTCAGCGTCTTCGCGCCCTTGCCGAAGTACGTCCGCGCGGCCTGCTGGATGCCGTAGGCGCCGTTGCCGAAGTAGATCGTGTTGAGGTAGGCGGTGAGGATGCGCTCCTTCGACCAGCGCTGCTCGAGTTGCCAGGCGAGCGCCGCCTCACGCACCTTGCGCGCGATCGTCTGCTCGTTGCGGATGTACGCGTTCTTGACGAACTGTTGGGTGATCGTGGAGCCACCTTCGACGACGCGCTGGCTGCGCACGTCCTGCCAGAGGGCCCGCCCGATGCCTCGCAGGTCGACGCCCTGATGCTCGTAGAAGCGCTTGTCCTCGACCGCGACGATCGCCTGTCGCATGAGCGGGGAGATCTCGTCCGAGCTGACGAGCACCCGACTCTCGTCGCCGCGCAGGACGGCGAGAACCGAGCGTCCGTTCGACGCGTAGAGAACGCTGTCCACCTGCGCCTGTCGGTTTGCGGGGTCGAGTTGAGGGATCTCGGAGGCGATCGCCTTCACGAGACCGAACGAGAACGCGGCGCCCGCCAACAGCAGTAGCACCGCGATCAGTGCCAGCAGGCGCAGCTTCCGGATCCGGCGCCGTTTCGAGGGCGCCTCCCTACGTCGTCGAAGCCGCAAACCGTTCGATTGTAGCCCTGGGGAGGATGAATCAGGCGTTAACGACGGGCAGCGCTACGCGCTCGAGAGCACGGCGAGGAGCTCGTCGCCGTACCGTTCGAGCTTCACCGGGCCGAGTCCCTTCACACCGAGCAGAGCCCCCTGTGAGGTCGGCCGGGTGGCGGCGAGCTCACGCAGGGTGGCGTCGTGGAGCACGACGTAGGCGGGGACGCCGTCGGCGCGGGAGCGCTCGTTCCTCCAGGCGCGGAGGCGCTCGACGGTCTCCTCGTCGGCATCGGCATCGGCGTCGGCGGCGCCTGCCGACGCCGGCAGGCCGAGCTCCGGCAGCGGCGTGCCTGGGACGGCGCGCAGGACAGTGAAGCCGTCGGGCGTGACCGTCTCGGCGAGACAGCCTGCCTCCTCGAGCGCCCGTACCCAGCGGTTCACCTGGGAGTCGGAGGCGGCGGCGAGCAGACCGAACGACGGCGAGCGGCGGGCCGAGGGCGGAGCCGAGACCGATCCACGAAGCGTTGCGGCGAGGCTCCTGCGCCCCAGCGGCCACACGAGCTGTGCGACTGCGCCGACGATCGCCGCGGAGAGATCGTCGGGGAGCGTCGCTGCGGCGACTTCCTTCCTGACCGTTGGCGCACGCGGGGCGCAGACATCGCAGGCGCCACAGCGCCCGTCAAGCTCCTCACCGAAGTGCTCCGCGACCTGGGCGTGACGGCAGCGTCGGCTCGACGCAAAGGCCAGAAGGCGATCGGCGCGTGTCGTCGCTGCTTCCCGGGCGCGGCGCAGCAACTCCTCGACGCGGTCGGCGGCGTCACTCTCCACCGGGAGCGTCTCGATCCGGAGTCGGCGTCCCTCGTCGTATCCCCGTCGCACGAGCCCCGCCTGTTCGAGCATGCCGACGAGCACGCGGGCATCGCGCTCGGGCGCGGCACCGGCAAGCGCTTCTGGGTCGACGATGCCGTCGGCGTGGCGGACGACGCGATACACGGCCCGCAGCTCACTCGCCTCAGGGACGTCGGCGACCGCGAACCGCCGCAGCGATGCGCCGTCGGCCGCGCCGGTGAGCAGCAACGTGTCGCTCGGCACGCCGTCGCGGCCCGCGCGGCCGACCATCTGCACGTAGCTCTCGATCGAGTCGGGGTGGTTCACGAGCGCCACCAGGCGGACGTCGGGCTTGTCGATGCCCATGCCGAACGCGGTCGTTGCCACGACGATCGGGAGGCGCCCGGACACGAACGCGTCCTGCACGCGCGTGCGCTCCCCCGGCTCGAGGCCCGCGTGGTACGCGCCGGCGGGTAGGCCGTGCCCCGTGAAGATGCGCGCGAGCTTCTCCGTCGAACGCCGGGACCGTGCGTACACGATCGCCGAAGCGCCCTCCAACCCCTGCAGCCGGTCGAGCAGGAGGCGAAGCCGCTCTTCGTCGTTCGCCGCCTCCTCGACGTCGTAGCGGAGGTTCTCGCGGACGACGCTCGTACGCACCAACTCCGGCTCGCGACCCAGACCGGCGGCAATCGCACCAGCCGTCTCGGGAGTCGCCGTCGCGGTCATGCCGAGGAGCGCCGGACCCCCGAGCTCGTCCAGAGCGCGGCGGATGAACAGGTAGTCGGGGCGAAAGTCGTGGCCCCACATGCTCACGCAGTGCACCTCGTCGACGACGACGAGACCGACGCCGGCGTCGGTCAGCAGGCGGACGAACCCCGCTTGGCGCAGACGCTCGGGCGCGGCGTAGAGGAGCTTCGTGCGACCGCTCGTGACTCCCGCAAGCCTGTCCGCGGCCTCGGCGGCCGACAACGACGAGTTCACGAAGGTGGCCGTCGAGGCGATCGCTTCGGGCAGCGCGTCGACCTGGTCCTTCATCAGTGCGATCAACGGTGAGAGCACGAGCGTCGGCTCCGGCCGGAGCATCGCCGCGAGCTGGTAGGTGAGGGACTTCCCCGCGCCCGTGGGCATCAGCGCGAGCGTGTCGCGTCCTTCGAGAGCGGCACGCACCACCGGCTCCTGACCGGGGCGGAAGCCCTCGAAGCCGAAGAGCTCGCGGAGGGGGCCGGCGAGGTCGGGCACCGAACAAGTGTACGGGTCGGTTCGGAGCTCTCGCAGCCAGCAGAGGATCGGCTGCGCACACGGGCGCTTCCCTCGACGCCAAGGCGTACCGTTGTGGGAATGACGCCTCCGGCCCTCACCCTGACCGACCTCGAGACGCGCGCCGCCGAGCGGCTCGATCCCGCATGGCGCGACTACTTCGCCGGAGGCGCCGGTCGCGAGCGGACGTTGCGGGAGAACGAAGACGCCTGGACTCGCTGGCGACCTCGGCAGCGCGTGCTCGCCGGGCTCGAGGCCGTCGACCTGACGACAACGGTGCTCGGGCTGACGCTCGCGACGCCTCTCGTCGTGGCGCCCGTCGCCTATCAGCACAAGGCCCACCCCGATGGAGAGGTGGCGATGGCGCGCGCGTGCGAAGCGGCTGGGGCGGCGTTCTGCATGTCGACCTTCGCGCATGCCACACCGGCCGAGGTGTCGGCTGCCGCTCCGGCTGCCGCGCGGCTGTGGCAGGTCTATGTCTTCCGCGACCGCGGGATCACACGGGAGCTGATCGCGCAGGCGCTCGACGCGGGCTTCGCTGGCATCGTGCTCACGGTCGACCTGCCCGTGCTCGGCGCCCGCGACCGGGAGCGTCGGCACGACTGGCACCTGCCGGAGCTGGAGCTGCCCGCGATGCGCTTCGCACGCTCACGCGGTCTCGGCGGGGACGACCTGGAAGTGATCGACCCGGCGATCGACTGGGCGTACCTCGATGACCTCTGCGCGACGCTTCCGACTCCCGTGGTGGTGAAGGGCGTGCTCGAGGCGGACGACGCCGTGCGCGCGGCCGAGCACGGCGCGGCGGGGATCGTCGTCTCCAACCACGGCGGCCGCCAACTCGACGGCGTCCTGCCGACGGCCGAGGCGCTGCCCGCAATCGTCGACGCAGTCGGCGACCGGCTCGACGTGCTGGTCGATTCGGGTATCCGGCGTGGCGTCGACGTCGCTGTCGCGCTCGCTCTCGGCGCGCGCGCGGTGCTCGTGGGGCGCACGCCGCTGTGGGGGCTCGCCGCCGACGGCGAAAAGGGAGCAAGGACGGCGCTCGAGCTGCTGCGCGACGAGACGGCCGTCGCGCTACACCTGATGGGAATGGGCTCGGCGGCCGAGGTCTCCCGGGACGCCGTCGGCCGCGCTACCTAGACGGTCACTAGAATCGGCTCCCCATGAGCGACGTCGCGACCCTTACCCGCAACCACGTCCACCTGCTGCCCGCGGGCGGCCTCGAGGAGAAGCTGAAGCAGGACCGGCCGCTGCGAGTGAAGCTCGGCATCGACGTCACCTCCACCGACATCCACGTCGGTCGCGCGATCCCCCTGCAACGCATGCGCGCGTTCCAGGATGCCGGCCATCTCGGCGTTCTCATCGTCGGTGACTACACAACGCGCATCGGCGATCCCTCCGGGCGGTCGGCCGAGCGACCGATCCTCAGTGACGAGGAGATCGACGCCAACGCGAAGACCTACGTCGATCAGGCTCTCCAGATCCTCGACGCCGAGCGCACCGAGGTGCGTTACAACGGCGAGTGGCTCTCGCAACTCACCTACGCGGACGTCGTGCGCCTCGCGCGGACCCACACCATCGCGCAGCTGCTCGAGCGCGACGACTTCTCCAAGCGCTACGCCGCTGGGCATCCCATCTCCGTGTCGGAGCTCCTGTACC
>CAVOZU010000010.1:0-2500 GCA_963701395.1 uncultured Actinomycetes bacterium | reverse complement strand
CTGCAGCTTTGCGTTGGAGTTTGGGATTTGCTGTCCAGGATAGGTGGGAGACTTTGAAGCGGGGGCGTCAGCTTTCGTGGAGTCAATCTTGGGATACCACCCTTCGAATTCTGGGCTTCTAACCCGATGCCGTAATCCGGGTCGGGAACAGCGTGAGGTGGGCAGTTTGACTGGGGCGGTCGCCTCCTAAAACGTAACGGAGGCGCGCAATGGTTCCCTCAGCACGGTTGGAAATCGTGCGTAGAGCGCAAAGGCATAAGGGAGCTTGACTGCGAGACTGACAAGTCGAGCAGGGACGAAAGTCGGCCTTAGTGATCCGGCGGTTAAGAGTGGAATTGCCGTCGCTCAACGGATAAAAGGTACTCCGGGGATAACAGGCTTATCCTCCCCAAGAGTCCACATCGACGGGAGGGTTTGGCACCTCGATGTCGGCTCGTCGCATCCTGGGGCTGAAGCAGGTCCCAAGGGTTGGGCTGTTCGCCCATTAAAGCGGCACGCGAGCTGGGTTCAGAACGTCGTGAGACAGTTCGGTCCCTATCCGCCATGGGCGTTGGGAGCTTGAGAGGAGTCGTCTCTAGTACGAGAGGACCGAGATGAACAGGCCTCTGGTGTATCAGTTGTCCTGCCAAGGGCACTGCTGATTAGCCACGCCTGGATGGGATAACCGCTGAAAGCATCTAAGCGGGAAGCCCACCTCGAGATGAGGCTCCCCATCACTTCAAGTGAGTAAGGGCCGTGGTAGACGACCACGTTGATAGGCGGGCGGTGTAAGCGCGGCAACGCGTTCAGCTGACCCGTACTAATTGCCCGAGGTCTTGATTTAGAACACGTCGACTGTCGCTATGGAGTTTTGAGGGTGTGCGGACGCGGTCACGCGCCGGCCCCTTGACAGTTCGGCGGTCGTAGCGACGGGGAAACACCTCTTCCCATTCCGAACAGAGAAGTTAAGCCCGCTCGCGCCGATGGTACTTGGGGCGCAAGCCCCTGGGAGAGTAGGGCGCCGCCGGAACTTTCGACCACGGGGATGCTCGCGCGAGTGTCCCCGTTGTCGTTGTGCAGAGGTGACCGCCGGCCGGGCCTAGGCGACTGCCCCGCTGCGCAGTCGGGCAACCCGCTGTGACGTCGGGGGGTGTGTCACGAACATCCGGCTGAGGCGGTCGGTCGTGTCGAAGGGGTTGACGGTGTAGAGAGGCTCCGTCGTCGGCGCTGCCTCGAACTGGACGAGCTCGCTGGCCCGGTCGAGGCGGAGCAGTGCCTCTGCCATCTCCTCGGAGCCGACCACCGCGGCCGCGACGCGGTCGGCCGCCGTCTCGCGCCGCGGGGAGAGCAGCAGGTGGACGAACGCGGCGGCGAGTGGAGCCAGGACGTAGAGCATGGCTCGCGAGAACCAGCCGCCGACACGGCTCGTCTCCACGAGCGTGGTCGCCAGCAGGACGGCGGAGGTCTGCGTGACGAGGTCGTGGGCACGGACGTGGGCCAGCTCGTGTGCGAGCACGGCGTCGAGCTCCGGCGGCGGGAGAGCGCCGAGGAGGCCGCGCGAGATCGTGAGCGACGCCGAACGGTGCCCACGACCGACGACGAGCGCCCGCGGGAACCCATCGTCGATGAGGTAGAGCTTCGGCGGGGCCACATCGAGTTGCGCTGCGATCCGGTCGACCGAGCTGCGCAGGAGTGGGTCTTCCGCAACGGCGAATGGTCGGGCGCCGAGCATCCCCAGCAGCGCGCGGTCACCGATCCAGATCGCACCGACGCTCGCGAGCAGCGCGCAGACGGCGAAGAGTGTTGCACCACGCGGCCCGGCGAGGAGCCAGCCGAGTGCGGCGAAGGACGTGCCGACGGTCGCGACGAGGAGCAGCGTCTTGAGCGCGTTGACCGCGGCGGCGCCGCGCGCACTCGGAAGCAGGAGGCCGTGCTCGCTCACGCCAGGCGTGCTGGCGCCGGGGTCACTCTTCGCCGTCGCGGTCTTCGTCGATCAGACCCCGCGGCGGCCAGTCGTCGCCCTGCGGTGCGTCGCAGCGGCTCGAGCAATGCAACGAGGCGATGTTCTGCAGCGGCACGAGGATGTGGCCGTTCAGCTCGACGTGCGGGACGTCCTCGATCGAGCAGTAGGCCGTGAGCACGCCTTCCTGGTACTCGCCGCCGAACAACGCGAGCTCGACCTGCTCTCCCTTGTACTTGTTGGTGTAGTCCTCCACCGCGGCGCTCAGTCTAGACGGTCGACGCGGAGTGCTCATCGCCTCGGCGGAGCACTCCATCGACGACGAGGAACTCGACCACCGCGCAGTTCTCGATGGGCCATGACGGCTCAACTCCAGCGCATCGCTCTGCGGCTCGGATGGTTCCGCCGTGACCGACAGCGACGATGGACGAGGACGGCGGCTGTGCCGCCGCGATCTCGAGAATCGCCGCGCCCACGCGCGCCATGAGATCGGCGCGGGACTCCCACTCGGTGGGCTCGCCGCCCTCGCGCCAGATCCGGTAGCTGTCGGGGAACCGTTTG
>CAVOZU010000009.1:0-435868 GCA_963701395.1 uncultured Actinomycetes bacterium | reverse complement strand
TCGATGCCGAACGCGCTGAGGGCCACACCTAGGCCTGGGGTCGGGCCGCGCAGCTTCCAGAGCTCGCCGAGCCGGGCGTCGATCCACTTCAGCATCTGGCCAGTGGGCGCGGTCACGAACGGCTCCGAGCTCCGAGTGCGTCGCGGCAACGGAGGAGCGCTGAGATCGCGCCGTCGTGGGTCACGTGTTCGCCGGCGTACGAGAACTCGCCGCGCCGGTCCTGGGGCGGAGCGCGGCGCCAGGCCCTGAGATCGACGTTCTCGCCCGCGGTGGCGTGCGCGAGGAGCTCGTGGTACGGGAGGAGAAAACCGTCCTCGAAAGTGGGTCGAAGCGAGTGCTCGACTGCCCTGTCCCAGACGTAGGAGCGAATGGGCTTGGGCGCCGAGTACGTGTACTCGACGAGCGGCCGAGCTCCAGCAACGCGGCCCGCGCCGACGAGAACCCGATCGGAATCGTCAACCATCGGCGTCTGCTTCGCATAGAAGAAGCAGAGGGACCGAGTGGGCTCGATCGCGCTGAAGAAGGCGTCGAGCAACGCGCGCTGGTTGTCGTGATCCTGCACCCAGTTGTTGTGCCCCAGCCAGCCGTCCATCGGGTCACGCTCGGGATCGACGTCGAGGTCGAGCTGCTCGGCAAGCGCCCACGCGTCCTTGCGCGACGTCCAGCGGAAGGGAATAGCCGCAGCCGAGTAGGCAGGATGGCGAAAGCTCGCAGGTGTTATATGCCGGTGGTGATCGCTGAAGCTCGCGTACGGATGTGCGACGCTTCGGGTGAACTCGAAGGGCGCCATGAACGTCGCGCGCTCCCGATACAGGCGGGCCACGCGTTCTGGGGAAGGCCGTCAATCGAGCGGCCCGCAAGCTCGGCCTCGTGCTGATCGTTCTTCTTCTCGCGGATCTCGGCTAGCGCGAGGCACGATGCGTTGTCGCGGGGGTTCGTGCAGACGGATCCTGTCCAGCCGGCGTCGTGCCACGGCACGCGGACCGAGAGGTGGCGGAGAGGCAGCCGAGTCAGAGCGTCGCCTCCATCGCCTCGACGATCTCGCGGGCGTCTGACCGAAACGCCTCGACTTCCGCGAGCGCGAGCGCAGCGCGTCCATGGCCGGCGCGGTCGCCGGCGTGAGCGATGCGATTCCGACGTAGGTAGAGCGCCCGTAGACGCTCTTCACTTCGGCCCGTCGGCACGCCGCGACGCCGATCGACATCCTTGAGGATGCCCTTCTTACCGACAGTCGAGAAGACGATTCCGATCTTGGAGGAATCGGACTCGCCTCCTTCTCCAGGTACTGCTCGATCACCTCGCGGTAACCCCACTTCTTCCGCTTGTACTTGCCCTCGATCTCGAGAACGTCTCCAACTCGATAGGGACGCTCCTCATGCGTTCCGGAAGCTCCTTCCACGCGTCGCCGATGAACGACTTCGACTTCTCTGCGACAATACGACTCGACCGCTGCGGAGATCGCGACGACTGCTTGACGGAGGAGTGGTCGGAGCTCCTGCTCCGTGAAGTGGTCGCGCCGCACGCTCCCACTCGGCTTGATAACCACGAAGACGTCTGGTGACTCGATGCAGTCGAGCTGGTCGATCTCAGCGCGTCTCATGCCGAGCGCGCCTCCGACCGCCTCGCGGCGTTCCTTCCGCATCCTGTACTTGCGGCTGTTCGTCAGAGCGCGGGCAAAGCCGACAAGCCGATCGACGTCGGCCATGCTGGCCTCGAACACGTCCATCGGTTTCGGCTTCCTCTTGCCGGCCATCAGCTTGGTGGATTCGGGAACAGGTTGAAGCTGTACAACCGCCAGTGCGCCGACAGGCGCGAAACGCCGAAGCGATCCGCTGCCGCAGCGATCGACGGCAGCGAGCGCCAAGCTGCGCGCACGGCAGTCTCTGGCATCAGCAGCTCCGCCGCGAACACGTTGGCCTCGCGCTCGAGGGCGCGGTCGACGTCCTGGGCCAGGTCCTGCGACCGGCAATACGTCGGCTGGGCGGCCGGCGCGGCGCCCTCCAGCGCGTGGCAGACCCAGTGGCCGAGCTCGTGGGCGATCGTGAAGCGGTGGCGGCGGATCGGCTCGCCGTCGTGCGTCGCCTCGGCGGCGTTGAGCAGGATGCGACGCTCGGCCGGGAACAGCACGCCGGAGCAGTCGCCGAGCTCGTCCGACTCCTCGATGCGCAGGCCGAGCAGGTCCTCGGCGATCGACTCGACGGGGACGGGGATCTCGTCGCCGCCGTAGACGGCCACGTACCGCTCACGGAGCGCGTGAGCACGGGGATCGCGATATCGATCCGAGGACTTGTCACCCCCGCCGGCCATGGCTCGATTCGACACCCTCCGCAGTCAGTCTGCTGGCAGTCCGACCTTACGACACGTTGTCCCTCGTGGCTAGGTCCTGTCGAGTGCTGCGAGCAACTCGGGCGCGTCGGTCGGCTCGTCGCCCTCGGTCTCGAGCGCGATCGCGCGGCGGTAGGAGGAGCGGGCGTCGTCGGTGTCGCCGATCGCCTCGGCGGCCTTGCCGCGGTAGCACCAGGCCCAGGCGTTGAGCGGCGCGATCTCCGTGTACGCGCGCAGGTGCCGATAGGCCTCGCGGGGGCGCTCGAGGTCGAGCAGCGTGTAGCCGAGCCCGTAGTGGGCCATCGAGTCGCCGGCCATCAGGCAGAGCTGCCACCAGCGGGCGGCGTCGGCCGGGGTCTTCGCGGCGAGGGCCTTGTCGAAGAAGTGACGGTTCACGGTTGCGCGCCCACGCAGGAACGCCTTGGCGGCGAGGCAGATCTCGCCGGCGGATGCTTCCCGGAGGCCGAGCATCGGCGCGTCGAACAGCGGCTCGCGCCAGATGCGCGCCACGTCGGGACGTTCAGCGTCGAAGCTCGAGAACGGTCGTGCGACGAAGCCGACGATCGCGCCGTCGCCGGGCCGCGACACGTACCGGAAGGCGTCGCCGACGAGGATCTCGTCGCCGAGCGACTCGTCGGAGACCGCACCGAAGGGCAGCGCGATCAGCCAGTCGAGCTCCGGATCGTGGTTGAGGAAGAGCGGTGCCACATGAAGACATCACCTTGTGCGGGCCACGGTCTTACCGGCAGGGCCGCTCTGCGATCGCACGCGCCTCTCGTCGGGCGTCTCGGCTCAGTCGGCGACGCCGAAGAGGCGGTCGACCTCGTCGAGCTCCGCGGGCTCGTCGGGCACCTGGGACGGCATGTCAGCAGTAGACGCGTCGAAGAGCACGGGAGCCGCACGCTCGGCACGGTAGAACGCCGTGCCCGGGAGCACCGGCCCGGCGGTGCTCGCACGGACGAGCTCACGCACCGAGCGCCCGAAGACGCCGGTCAGTGCCTGCCATACCGCGTCGGCGACACGCGACGGGTCGAGCGTGCCGCCCTCGAGCATCTGGTAGTAGCGGCGCACCTTTCCGCGCTTCGCGGGGTCGACGTCGCACGCGGCGGTGATCGCGTCCGCGACGTCATCGACTTTCAGCGCAGGCTCGTGGCCGACGCGAACGCGAAGAAGCGGAGGGTCGGCGAGCGAGCGGACGAAGGCGACCGCCTGGTCGGACGGCTCACGGCGCGGCGCGCGGTCGAGGAACGCGTCGATCAAGCCGGCCAGCTCGTCGGCGTCCGAGCCTGCCTGTTCGAGCAGGCCAGCCACGTCGAGCGGGGCGCCCCGCGACCAGCGGTCGACCAGCTCCGCGAGCAGCCTGTCCACGGTGCTCACGGGGTCAGCCATGGCCTCAAACGTGCGGTGATGCGGAACTTCGCCTGGTAGATGGCGTTCGGGTTCTTGTCGAGCGCCCTGGCGATCTGGTCGGGCTCGAGTCGGTCGAGGAGCCACAGCTGCGCCACCTCACGGTCGCCCGGCGGGATCGACTCGACGAACTCCTCCAGCAGCAAGCGGTGGAGCAGGTCGCCGATCGTGTCCGGCGTGAGCCCATCCGGCTCGAGCAGCTCCGACTCGCCCCAGCCCTCGTCGTACCAGCCCGCGCACGTCCACCCGATCACCTTCCCCACGACGACGCGGAACGGCAGGTCGAGGTCGCGGTGCTTGCCCGCCTTGAGCTCCTTCCACAGCCGCTCGCAGACCGCCTGGGCGACATCCTCGCCCACAGGGCCGCGCATCCGTGCGACGCAGCGGCCGCGGATCGTCTCCACCCAGCCGCCGAGGAGGAGATCGATCTCTCCGTTCTCGAGCAGTCGTCTGTCTTCGGCATCCCGCGCATCACGCATCGAGGAGGAAATCGCCTCTGACACGCCCGGATCTTACGCCCGTGTCGGGGACTCGAGGACGGACGGCCGCTCGACACACGCCGCCGCCGCCGCCAGTTCCACACGCGGCGCCTCGGCGCGATTGCGAAGCTCAGAGCAGCTATCGGTGGAGCAAGCCGTCGTGCGTGACGGCTTAGCCGGTCGGCGGGTGAGTGGCGTAGTAGTCGTCCATACGCCGCTTCGCGACCTGGATCGTCGTCGGCGACCAGAGCGAGTGGTAAGGCTTCTCGGGGTCGATGATCAGGTTTTCGACCATCAGGTCGGGCCGCCGAGCGTCCTCGAGGTGGCCGAAGCCGGTCGTGCGCCGCCGCACGATTCTGGCGAGCGTCGGCACCAGTTCATTGTCGGCGTAGCCCCGATCGATCTGCTGCTTGTAGCGAACCGCCGCGTACTTCTGACGCTTCCCGTCGGAGCGCTCGATCGTGACCTCTTCCCGCGCTCGCTCGTAGACGTCGACCGCGTCGGTGTACAACGCCTCCAGCGCGGCGCGCGTCCCTTGCGGATCTATCTCTTGTGCCACTACGACCGCCTCCTTCTCCTCTGACGGGATGAACTGGAACACCAGCCCCTCGGTGTCAGCACCTGTGAACTTCTTCGTCCGAACCTTGCGCAGCAGGGAATCGGCCCTCATGTGGAGGTTGACGCGCATGTTCTCGGTGGCGACGTAGTAGTCCTCACCACGCCTGATCTCCCACACGCTGCCGTCCGTCCACTCGCCCCACGGGTACTTACCCTGCCCGCTCCTCCGATCGCTCGGGAACTCACTTAACCGCCGTGCCATAAAGAAGATTATGGCCACTAAAGACCATCTTGTAGAAGCGTTACTTGCTCGAGTAGCACCTGTAGGCCTGGCATTCCGGCATGTGACACTCCGATCGATGGCGGAGGATCGGACGGCGACGCTTCTCGCGGAAGCGGTCGCGCAGCTCGAGCGGACCGGCGAGGCGCGGCATCGCGAGCTGATGCGGACGCTCGAGGAGATCGTCGCGCAGCTCGACAAGATCGAGCGCACCCAGTACGGCTAGTAAGAACGCGGCTGTTCCAAGGGGACTCCTCGATACATGCAAAGGAGGAGCGCCATGGAAGCCACACTGAAACGCGACTTTCTGTACCAACTCGGCGACCCGGTCGAGCACCGCGGCGTCGTGATCACCCCCATCTTCCCGCGGCAGGCGCCGCTCGCCCCCTACATCACCCTCGACGAGGCGCTGCCGAGCGGGCTACGCATCACCGAGACGTCGGCCGCCGGTGCAGTGCCGGAGCTCGCCGTCGCCAACCCGCTCGCCGAGCAGGTGCTGCTCTACGACGGCGAGGAGCTCGTCGGCGCGAAGCAGAACCGCATCCTCAACGTCACCGTCCTCGTCGGCGCCGGCGCGACGCTGCCGATCCCCGTCTCCTGCGTCGAGCAGGGACGCTGGTCGCGACAGTCGGCGTTCTTCGGATCGGCAGGGCACGTGTCGCATGCCCACCTGCGCCGGCGAAAGGCGGCGATGCTCGCCGCACGGCCGCTCGGCCGCGGCGTCGCGCAGGGCGAGGTGTGGCACGAGGTCGACGCGAAGCTGGATCGGATGGAGGTCGCGTCACCGACGCGAGCCAACCAGGACGCCTTCGTCGCCCACCGCGCCCGGCTCGACGAGCTGGAGTCGGCGTTCCCGGCTGCCCCCGGGCAGTGCGGCGCCGTGCTCGCGCTCGGCGGCGACCTGTGCCTCGACCTCGTCTCGCGGCCCGACGCTTTCGCGCAGCTGTGGCCGAAGCTCCGCGCCGGCTACCTGCTCGACGCGCTCGAGCGGCTCGACCGCACGCCCGCGCCCGTGGAAGCGGTCGAGGCGTTCGTCGGGTCGGTCTTCGCCACGACGCCGACGCGCGGCCCCTCAGCCGGCCTCGGCGAAGACCTGCGCATCCGCGGCGACCACATGATCGGCTCCGGTCTCGAACTCTGCGGCGAGCTGATCCAGCTCTCCGCGTTCACGAGCGACGACACCGGGGAGCGCGCGTTCGGGCGGATCGCACGGCCGAGCCGGCGGCGCTGAATGTCGCCCAAGTAGATGCTTCCGTTCGCACGATGAGCGCGACCACCATCCAGCTGCGCCGTATCGACGAGAGCCTCCTCGAGCTCGACTGCGGAGGTCTCGCGGCAGCCTTCTTCGGACGGGACCCGAGCTCGGTTGGCGTCGGCTCGTACGACTCACTCGCAGGACGGACGGCTCAGGACGCCATCGAGACAACCGACATCACGACCCTCAATCGCACGATGGCCGCGCGGTCGCCCGCACCCGGCCGCGGGTGTTTCGAGCACGCGTCGGGTCTCTGCGTGCCGACTCGACAGTTGAGCCTCGGAGTCCGCCCTGGCTCGATCCACCCCACTGCCGCGGAGGCGACGCCGATCCCTCCAGCTTTGGGAGGGTCGGGATCTCTTAACGGTCGAGACCGCCGAGAAGTCGGAAGAAGTCCCTCTCGGAGAGGATCTCGATTGGATGCCCGTCGGCGTGGAGTGCCTCTGCTCTGCGTAGCTCGACCAACTGCTTCGCCGTCCAGCTCGTCTACTTCTTCGCGCGGGAGCTCAGCTTCGCCCACACGAAGGCGCTCCTGTTGCAGCGACTCGCGGTCAGGCGCACCCGCGCCACGGCGCCCCGTGGGTACTGGAACGCCGGGAGGTGCCGCGACGCCGGCCGCTTGGACATGATCCCGGGTCTCCGCAACCTCGACCTGTGACTACTGGGCGGTGTGGGCGCCGCGGCCTACTGCCGGCCGCGTCCTCTTGTTCGGTTGCATTGCCAGACATAGACGGAGCCGCGAACGTCTCCGCCAACGTGTGCGTCAGCCATCCCTAGGAGCTCTGTTTTGAGCTTCCCGTCGAATCCGCCGAAAACGCTGCTCGGAACGCGTTCGTCAGCATTGGGGAAATGCTGCCGCCAAGTAGCGTGATCAGCCTCGCCGGCCACCGCATCAGCGTCCCGCGGGAACAGAGCTTCGAAGGCCAAGCGTCTACCCTCTCGATCCTTTGCACGGGGGTGAGATTTTTCGAAGAGTCTCGCTAGGGAGTCGCTCGGCCCACCAAGCAGGAGAAAGGCCGCATTGACGTTGTTCGTCTTGATGAATGTTAGGCGCATCGCGTCCTGAACCATCTGGAGCCGTACTAGCTGAGGGTCGAAGGCAGTCCCAAGCCATTTGATTTCGATTGCCCCGTACCAAGTCTTCGCCCCTCTTGACTTTGCCTTGAGCGCGATGTCGATTCGCTTCTTGGTTCGACCCCAATTCGGCGGTAGTTGGCTCGTTGCTGGGGAGAAGCGACCTTGGGCGTTCACGATCTGAGCCGCAATCAAGCGCGCCGAGTCCTCACCGGCGAGGCCCTCGACCTTCTGCGCGATCAAGAGCTGTAGCCAGCCGCCAAGGCCCGCGGCCAGCTCAGTTCCGAGTTGGCGCCGGATGCTCACATCGGAAACGTACGACAGATCGGGAGTACACGGAGTTCGTGCTCTTCCACTCGTGGGTGAAGGGGCCGGTCGTTCCAGACACGACGGAGCAGCGGTTAACACGCGAATGTTCATTCATGCCGGGGGCACTCCGCCGCGTTTGGCGTCACGTGACGAGCACCCTCGACGACACCGCGTCGGCGGGCCGACGGGTAGCGGTGACGACCTGGAGCCGTCTCGCCTCGGCCAAAGAGTCTCGCCAGTTGGTGCCTCACCCTCGAAGCGCCGACGTCGGATCGATGGAGGAGTGGTTCCTGAACGGGCTCTCCGCCCAAGCTCCTGTGATGGTCGAGCTCGACCTCGACTGACGGCCGCGCAGCGGATACTCGACTCGGCCGTCCACGCTCCCCGGCCGGCGAGTGGATGGAGCTCAAATGCAATCCACGTTGATGACGAGTGCCGCCGTGGCGGCAGGCGTCACCCCTGGTCGCGGTGGGCGCGGAGCTCGTCGGAGATCACCCGGTACTCGGTCGCCATGAGCAGGTCTTTCGGCCGGCCGGAGCCTCCTTCATGGCGATCAGGTGGTCGAGCGAGCAAACGGCGATCTCGACGCCCTCGACCGGCACGCTCGACAACCCTTGGGCGGCTGCGTCAGCGCGCCAGCTGTTTGATCGCCTCTTGTATCGATCTTGACAAACTCGCCACTGATGCCGCATCCTCCTGCGACCCGGCTGCCGCGCCGGCGGAACAGGAGGGAGTTCCGTGACGAGATTCGCCTTGCCTGGAATCATTGTCGGAGTCATCGTGGCGGTGATCACCGCCAGCGCATCGGCGACGAGCCGACCGCCCTTTCCCGGCGACAAGCTCGATCTCCGTAGCGTCTCTCCGGCGGAGGTGAGCCTGCTCAATCTCGTGGGCGACGTCGCTCAGGGAAGCATCAGCGGGAGGGGCAACCCGCCGCGGGTCGGGCCCAACGTTCGCGGCAACGCCCCACAAGCCGGGCTGCCCGACGGGCTGTACGGCCGGAGCGAGACCACGTTGACGTACGACCCGGCGACGAACAACGTCGTGGCCGGGTGGAACGACGCCCAGGGGTTCTGCGGGCTGCCGTTCGGATACCCCTGCACCCCGCAATCGCCTCCGGGGCTGTCGGGCTACGCGTACTCCACCGACGGCGGGAAGACGTGGACCGACGGAGGGGCTCCGGATCCCTTCGGTGGCGTCCTGAGTCGTGGTGACCCGTGGCTCGACGACAACGGCAAGGGCATCTATTACTACGCGAACCTCGCCGTCGACGCCACGACCGGGGCGTCCCTCGGCATCGGCATCTGGCGCGGCGGCTTTTCCGGGTCGTCCTTCACCTGGAACGACGTCGCGACGCTCGACTCGCCCACGAACGCCGTCATCCCGGGCTTCGACTTCTACGACAAGGAGGCAGTCGTCGCAGGCAAGAAGGCGCATGCGAATGACGTCTACGTCTCGCTCACGAACTTCGTCGGCTACGACGACCCCGGCTGCCCCGTAATTCCGGGACTTGGTCCGCCGTATCCGCAGTGGGGCTTCGGTCAGATCGAGGTCTGGCGCTCTCACGACGGAGGCGCGACGTGGCAGGGGCCGACGATCCCCGGCCCCGAGGCTGCGAACTCCGTCGCCTCATGCGCCTTCGAGGGAACGGTGCAGACGAGCTCGACTCCCGCGGTCGGCCCGAACGGCGACGTGTACGTCGTCTGGCAGCACGGGCCGACGTTCGCGTCCGACTTCTCGAGCTCCGCCGACGCGGACATCGTGCTGTCGCGGTCGACCGACGGCGGGGCCACGTGGAGCGCTCCCGTGAAGGTCGCCGACGTCAACGCGATGCGGGCGACCCCACCAATCGGGTACAGCCGGGCTCGGATCAACACCTACCCGCGGATCGAGGTCGTACAGACCGGTAGGCACAAGGGGCGCGTGTGGGTCACGTATTACAGCGCGGTCAGCCCGGTCGCGTCCTCGTTCGTCTCGACCACGGCGCAGTCGCTGGTCTCGAGCCAGGTCTACGTGCGGTACTCGGACGACGGCGGCGCGACGTGGAGCGCCGCTATTCCGATGCCGGGGGACGTCGGGGCGACGGGCACGAAGCGTTGGTGGCCCGACGTCACGATCGGGCCGGGCGGCGACGTCCACGTCGTCTACTACGAGGAGAAGGCCGTCGATCTCGTCGCCGGTGACGAGTGCCCGATCTCGATCGGTGGCACGTTGGTCAGAAATGGCGAGTACAGCTCACTCGTCGACACGTGGTGGACGTGGTCGAAGGACGGCGACGGCGCGTTTTCGATGCCGACCAAGGTGAGCGAGCAGACCTCGAACATGTGCCGAAGCGCCTCGAGCATCAGGCCGAACCTCGGCGATTACAACGACGCCGAGGCGTTCGGTGGCAACAAGGTGGCGACGACGTGGGCTGGCGCTCCGAACTTCGACCCGGCGAGCCCGGCACCCGCCGACACGCCGATCGTGCCCGTCGACACTGTTTTCGCGGTGGCGAAGGGCTAGACGCGGCGCCGGCAGCATCGGTGGGGGCGGCCCCTCGCATCTCTACGGCGCCTGCCGTGTCTAGTGTGCGGCCGTGCCGACGAGACCGGCCAGACGCCGGCGTGTCTGCGTAGCGCGGGCGCGGTCGTGCTTGCGCTCGTAGCGTTCGAGCGCCTGGGACAGGACTGCTTCGGCTTCGCCTGTCCGGCCCGCGGCGTGGAGCACTTCGGCGAGGTCGACGAGCGCGTCCGCCGGCCCACCCAGGCTGTCGGTGCGCTCGATGGCGGCAACGGCTTCGCGGGCGAGCTTCTCAGCCTGGGCATGGTGGCCCCGGCTCGAGTCGACAAGTGCCTGCACCTGCCGCCAGAGCGCCTGCGCTTCGGCGTCAGCTGCGGCCGCGATCTTGCGCCCGAGCTGGGCGAGCGGCTCGGCTGACTCGTAGCGTCCGAGCTTGCACAACGAGCGACCCAGCATGGGTGCGTAGCTCGCGAGGACGCCGCGACGGTTCTTCGCCTCGGCCGTGTCGCAGTACCGCCGGAGGTGCGTGGCCGCCCGTTCGTGGTCGCCCATGATGACCGCCAGCTCGCCGAGCATGCACTGCGCCCGGTTGTCGCCGAACAGGTCGTCCGCGCGGGCTGCGGCCTCGTGGGCGGTAGCGGTCGCCTCGTCGAAGCGCTCGAGCATGGCCAGCAACAAGGCTCGACACAGCACCGGCCAGGGCTGCGGGTGCTCGGGAAGATGGCTGTCCACGGTGCGGAGCGCCTCGTCAGCCGGTCGCGGGCCGTGGACGAGTGCATAGGCGAGGCCCGAGGGGGCCCCGGCGCCGCCGTACCGCAGCGACTGCTCCGCCGCGCGCGCCGCCTCCCCGTACAGTCCCCGGCGGGCGGCGACCTGGAAGAGCACCGACCAGACACGTGCCAAGCCTTCGCGATCGCCCGTCTGCTCCGATACGGACAACGCTCTGAGTGCCAGCTGTTCGAGCTCATCCGTCCGGGGGTCGGCGTCGAATGCGACGCGATGGCTGGCAGCGGCGAGCCTTGCGTGCAGCTCCCCGGCACTGTCGCCAGCCCCGTGCGCGCTCTCGGCGGCGGCCTCGGCGACCACAACCGCTTCTGCCATGTCGCGGTAGGACAGCGCCCTGGCGTATCTCAGCTCGAGCGGGACGTCCAGTCGTGTCGGCCTGATCAGCGCGAGCGCCCGCTCGAGCAGGTGCTCGGCGGCTTGCATGTCGTGTCGCGAGAGCGCGCCAACCCCGGCGGCCGCGAGCCGCTCCCCGGCGCGCTCGGCCAGGACGGGGTCGGGCTGGCCGAGCTCCTGCTTGTAGCGGGCGGCGTGTTCGAGGTGGAAGCCGAGGATCTCGTCGTGCTCGACGAGTTCCTCGTCGCGTTCGTCCAGCCAGGCTGCGAAGCGCTCGTGCAGCTGCGCCCTGGTCGCCTTCCACAGTGCGCCGTAGGCGGTATCCCGGAGCAATAGGTGGTGGAAGCGGAAGGCTTCCTCCCCCGTGAACTGTGCCGTGGCGGGGTGGATCAGCCGCCGCCGCACGAGAGCCTCCAGCAGCGGTTCCACGTGCGGCTCCTCCGGCGCGAGTGACTGCACGGCGCCGCGGTGGAAGACCTCGCCCTCGACCGCGGCCCGCTCGAGCACGTGCCGCTCGGCCGGCTCGAGCTGGTCGAGGCGCGCCGCGAGCAGCGCCTGCAACGTGGGTGGCACCGCGACGTCGGCCCCGGCTTCGCGTGTCATAGCGAGCATCTCACCGATGAACAGCGGGTTGCCGGCTGCGGCAGCCACGATCCTCGAGCGGTGCTCCGGGGAAACGCCCTCCCCGACGAGGAGGGTGGCGTCCTCGCCGCCGAGCGGCTCCAGCCGCACCGTCACCGGCCACGAGGGGCGCTGGTCGAGCAGCTCCGGGCGGGCCATGCACAGCACCAGCAGGGGGGCGCCTCGCGAACGCTGCGTGACCTGCTCGACGAGATCGACGAATGTCGGCTCGCCCCACTGGATGTCGTCGAACACGACGACGAGCGGCGACTGCTCCTCCAGCAGCTTGCGAAACGCCCACCCGATCTCGTCCGCCGACGTGCCCGCTTCCGACTCACCCAGAAGCGACCGGATCGCGGCAGCCGCCGCCGGATCCGACGGCATCGCGTCGAGTTGCTTCACAACCTCCACGACAGGCCAGTACGTGATCCCGGCCCCATACGGCAGACAGCGGCCGCGCACGACCCGGGCCCCGATCGAGTCGACCGCCTCCGCGACCAGCCGCGACTTCCCGATCCCTGCCTCCCCGACGACCGTGACCAGCACGCAGCGCTGCTCCGCGATGGCCAGCCGCCAGGCATCCGACAGCACCGCGAGCTCGTGCTCCCGGCCCACGAACAACGCCTCGTGCCGCCGCTCCGCCAGCCGCCCCGCCGCCAGCAGCCGAAACGCCGCCACCGGCTCCGCCTTGCCCTTCAACACGAGCGGCTCGACCGGCTCCACATCGACCGTCCCACCCGCGAGCCCGAACGTCGTCTCCGCGATCAACACCTCGCCCGGCGCGGCGGCACCCTGCAACCGTGCGGCCACGTTCAGCGCGTCACCGGTCGCCAACCGCTCCTTGGTCCCGGTCACCACCTCACCCGTGCACACCCCGATCCGCCCCTCCACCCCCAACCCGGCGAACGCGTCCCGCATCTCCACCGCCGCCCGACACGCGCGCAACGCATCGTCCTCGTGCACCACAGGCACCCCGAACACCGCCACCACGGCATCCCCGATGAACTTCTCCACCGAGCCACCATGCGACACCACGATCCCGCTCATCCGCTCGAAATAGCGAGCCAGTAGCCCCCGCACCGTCTCGGCATCAGACGACTCCCCAAGCGCAGTCGATCCCACCACGTCGCAGAACAGCACCGACACCACCGCCCGGCGCTCGACCGGCCCCCCGACAAGCGTCGCACCGCACTCGTCACAGAACTTCGCGCCCTCACGGTTCTCATGCCGACACGCGGGGCACACGAGCACGCACCGAGGCTAGACCCGATGCGCGCGGACCACAACCGTCCGCTCACGTCGCGTCGATGGCTGACCGCCGGACGACCGACGGCCCGGCGACGGCGGGCGCGCATGGTGACGGTTCCGGCAGGCCGGGCGCCGGAGTCGATGAAGCTCGAACTCCAGCCACGTTGACGACGAGTGCCGCCGGAGCGGCAGGCGTCACCCCTTGTCGCGGGGCGCTCGCAGCTCGTCGGAGATTACT
Source organism: uncultured Actinomycetes bacterium (assembly GCA_963701395.1). Taxonomy (GTDB): domain Bacteria; phylum Actinomycetota; class Thermoleophilia; order Gaiellales; family Gaiellaceae; genus Gaiella. Next base: position 422,453 of record CAVOZU010000009.1, on the reverse strand, counting down.
CGGTACTCGCTCGCCATGAGGAGATCCTTGGGCCGGCCTGCCGCCTCCTTCATGGCGATCAGGTGGTCGAGACCTGCGACGCGGACGGGAATCCCGAAGATCACGTGCTCCGTGTCGAACGTGAAGTTCGCGCCGGCGTCAAGCGTCTCCGCGTCGAGGATCAAGGGGACGTCCTTCGGCGCTCCGCGTGGCGTCGCTCGAGCTCGACGAAGGGGAACGCAAAGTGCTCGAGGTTCTCAGCGGTTTCCCAAGCCGCGTGCGCATGTTCGATTCATGCCGGGGCATCCCCCGCCCTGAGGGAGCGAGGCTCACCGGACCTGCTCACTCCTCGGTGGTGAACGGGTCGCTGCAGCTGTGGGCTGCGTCGTCTTCTACTTGGGCGAGTGAGCCGATGGAGCGGGCGATCTCCGTGGTGGCGGCATCGTGGTCGCCGACGAGCTCGGCGAGCGCCTGCGCGGCCTCCTCGGCGACGGCCGTAGCCTCCTCGAAGCGCTTGGCCCGTCGCAGCAAGGAGCACCCGCCGTGCGGGCGACTCCCCTGCCGGCCGCACGCCTCGTGACCGTGGGCACTGCGGCAAAGGCGGGGTCAGGCTGAAGCCTGACTCCGGGCACGATGGGCGGAGGCATTCGGTAGTTGTTGCGAGGCGGATCTCGGTGAGGGCGCTGATGTGGTCGGAGCCGGCGAGCGTCACACTGCCCTTCGAGGGCTCCTCAGGGAGACGGAAGAGGTGGCGTGATGAGGCTCTCGCTTCGGAACTCGGTAGGCCTGGTGGCGGCAGCGCTGCTCGCGTACCGACTCGCCCTCGCCGACCGAGTCGCACACTGGGGTGCGACGCAAGAGGAGCAGGACGGCGAGCTGCCGGGCGACGAGCTCGTGCCGCAGGCGAACCACCAGTCCACGCGAGCTGTCGAGATCGCCGCAGAGCCGGCCGAAGTCTGGCCGTGGCTCGCTCAGATGGGACAAGGTCGCGGCGGCCTGTACAGCTACGACTGGCTCGAGAACCTCTTCCGCCTCGACATCCACAGCGCCGACGGCGTCCTGCCCGAGGTCCAAGACCTCGCGGTCGGCGACACGATCTCCCTCGGGCCGTCGGGCGAGGGGCCGAAGGTTCGCGCGCTCGAGCCCGAGAGGCTGATTCTGCTCGAGTCCGGAGCGCCGCCGTGGACGTGGCTCTTCGCGCTGCGCCCACACGGTCGCGGCCGCACACGGCTCGTCGCTCGCAACCGCGTCTCGACCCGCGAGTCGAGCCCGCTGGAGCGCCTGTCCTACGTTGCGCTCGGACCGATCGTGTTCGTCATGGAGCGAAAGATGCTCCTCGGCATCAGGGAGCGGGCCGAGCGGCTGCACGCCCAGAGCGCCGCAGCAAAACCGGCTGCAGTCCCGTGACCCCGCGATCCGTGCCGGGCGGACGATGAGGATCGCGCTCGCAGTCGTAGCGCTCCTGGTCGGATCGTTGACGCTCGTCGGCCAGGCGATCTCGACGTTCGACTTCGCGCTCGCCCAGCGTCTCGGGCTGCAAGAACGGAGTGATCACACGGCGCCGCTGTTCAGAGGACTGGAGCTGAACACCGCTCGGTGGGACCTCGCAGTCCTCTGGACACTCGTGCCCGCCGCCGTGCTGATGCTCGTCGACCACTCCTGGTGGCCCTGGATCGCGCTCGTCGCCGGAGGGATCTACCTCGACGCGGGCGGCCGCGAGATCGCGAAGCTGCTCGCGCTGCGAGGCGGCGGCGTGGCGGTCGGCACGCCAGGAGAGCTGCGCCTCGCCGTGCTCTACCTGAGCCTGCTGTCCGGGATCGGTGTCGCCCTGGCGGTCTACGCGCTCGTCGTCCTGGCCTGAGGTCGAGAGGCCGCCGTGGCGGGACGCGTCACCCCTGGTCGCGGGGCGCTCGGAGCTCGTCGGAGATCACCCGGTACTCGCTCGCCATGAGGAGGTCCTTGGGACGGCCTGCCGCCTCCTTCATGGCGATCAGGTGGTCGAGACCTGCGACGCGAACGGTGACGCCGAAGATCACGTGGTCTGCTCCTGCGTCGCGTAGCGACGCGTAGGAGGGCGCGCCGGCGGGATCGGCAAGGACGTCGAGCGGCCCGTGCCTGGTGTCGAACGTGAAGTTGGCGCCGTGCCGGAGCGACGTCGCGTCGAGGATGAACGGGACGTCCTTCGGAGCGCCGCGCGACGTCGCCTCGAGCTCGGCGAGCGCGGCGGCCAGACGCTCGAGGTTGTCCGGGGATCGCTCGTAGGCGACGTCTGTGTCCTGCGTCGGATACTGCGAGCCGTGGGCGAGGCCTGCGAGTCCGCCGATCAGCACGAAGTCGACGCCGTGGCTGGAGAGCACCCGGAGAATCGGCTCCGGATCGAGCTCAGGTGCGGCCACTCGCTGCTCCGATCGCGGCGACCTTGCGCGACCACTCCACACCGCGCCGCAGCCGTTCATCCATCGACAGGGCGAGATTCGGGCGAATCAACGTCACGTCGTGGCCCCAGTCGATCGGGGTTGCGTCGACGACGAGCTCCTCGTTCATCAGCCGCAGCAACTCGGCGAGCGTGTCGACCCCGGGGGAGACGACGCCGCGCTCGATGCGCGAGATCGCAGCCTGCGACGTCCGCGCACGGATCGCGAGCTGACGCTGCGTCAGCCCGTGACGGAGACGCACCTTCCGAAGCAGGCCACCGGCGGTCATCTTCATATCATATCGGATATTCGACTCGGCGTTCTGCTCGCGGACGTAAGGCCCGGGGCTGTCCGCCCCGACTCCAGGGCATGACAACACGCGACACGACCCAGAGTGACACGACGACCACCGGGGGCTCGAGGTGAGCCCGTTCCAGCTCGCAGACGGCGAGTGGGTGAGCTGCACCAGCGCCGGCTACGCGCACCCGTTCGAGCACGCTGCCAACTGCCCCTGCCCGTGCCCGATGTGCATCCGCATGTTCACACCCGTGCTCGAGGAGATGAAGCTGCTCGACCGGGCCCGCGCGATGCGGCACCTGTACGTCGTCGCGTTCGACCGGCTGCTGGTCAGCGACGACGTCCCCGAAGACGACTCGTGGACCGGGCTCCACCACGCCATGTACTCGGCGCTCTCGCACGAGACCGGGATGGCAGAGAGAATGCCGACGGCGACGATCGGGCGGCTGCTCGAGGACTCGGGCGGGGCGCTGCTCGACGTCCGCGTCCCGAGCGACCCTTACCCGGAACGCGCCGACGAGCTGCTGGCGGACTTCGCCGCGGCGAACGAGATCACGATCAGGCTGGCCCTCGAGCCCGCCGAAGGGGGGTTCCCGCAATGACGGCACGCCGTCTGCTCGCGCTCACGGTCACCGTGGGCGCCCTCGTGCTCGCGGCGGCCGCGGCCGCCGAGCAGTCGTACACCGACTCCCGCGGCGACAGCGGCGTGGGGATGGACATCACGAACCTGACCGTGCGCAGCGATCCTGCGGGCAACGTCTCGATCCAGATCGCCGTGGCGACGCCGATCGTCGACAACCACGCGATCGCGATCTTCGTCGACGCCGACCGCAACCCCTCGACCGGCAGCTCCGGCGACGACTACTGGATGATCGGCGGGCCGCTGGCGGGGATCGACTTCTTCCGCTGGAACGGATCCGACTTCGTCCCCTTCGACGCACCCGGCTTCTGGGTCGGCGGGGCGAACACGAACGTGATGGAGTTCCGCTTCCACCGATCCGCGCTCGGCGGCACGGGCGCGTTCGACTTCACAGCGATCAGCGTCAGCCTCGACGAGACGAGCGCCGGGCTCGAGTACAAGGCCTGGGACTTCGCGCCGAACACGGGCGCGTACACGTACAGCCTCTCTCGAGCGCCGTCTGCTCGAACGGGATCGACGACGACGGCGACGGCCTCACCGACTACCCCGCCGACCCCGGCTGCTCGGCGCCGGGCGACGGCGACGAGCGCAACGCGGGCTCTTCGCCGCCGCCGACGCGCCCGCCCGCGGCGAGCACCCGCACCTTCACCGACGCACCCGGGCTCCCGTCGCGCGTCCGCTACACGGGGACCTCGATCAAGCACGTCCGCCTCGGCGAGAAGCTGTACCGGACGATGAAGACGCTCGGGGCCCCGCGCGTCGTCTCCGTCGCCTGCTGGTCGAAGCAGGACTGGCCGAGCGTCCTGGAGAGCGCCGGCGGGCTCGACGAGCCCGGCGCCGTCACCGCCGCGTTCTGGCACGGACGCCAGCCCCGCTGGCTGCACATCTCGCCCAAGCAGTGCAACGACGTGCAGGCGTTGATGGACACACGCGCCGTCAACGGCCGGCGCGCCTACGCGGTCGCGACCGTCCTCCACGAGCGGCTCCACGCACAGGGCGTGGAGAACGAGGCGATGACGAACTGCTTCGCCGTCCAGCTCGTCTACGTCTTCGCGCGGGAGCTCAACTTCGTCCACAGCAAGGCGCTCTCGCTGCAGCGGCTCGCGGTCAGGCGCACCCGCGCCACGGCGCCGGGCGGCTACTGGAACGCCGGGAGCTGCCGCGACGGCGGCCGCTGGGACCTCCTCCCCGGCTTCCGCAACCTCGACCTGTGACCCCCGCCACCCACGACGTGATCGACACGACATCTCAGAGGCCACGGGGGTGTGCGGCCAGTGCGGTGCCCCGAGCCCACCTTTCAGCCTCCGCGCCTGCCGCCCGCGACGAACCCCCGGAATCCGACTTCAGTCCGACACACCCAGGCTCCCCGACGACGGACAACAGCGGTGTCCGACTGAAGTCCGACACCTGACGGAATCGCATGCCACCGGCCCCGGTCAGCCTGCTGGGCGCGGTCGAAGGCGACACGCTCGTCGTGTCCACGACCGTCCAGGGCTGAGGCGCGGAGTTACACGCGACCCCATCGCGGCGCCGGGCGGTACAGGGGCGGGACAGGTCCCGCCCCTACGCGGACTGCCAATACCCGTAGACGCAGCGGGTGCCACCCCGGGAGCAGTCGTGTGTGTCGTACAAGGTGCCGTCGATGACGGCTGCGACGTGCTTGGAGAGCCTCACGATCAGCCGTCCCGCCGGCAACTCGTCGGCGCGGAGATGGACCCGGCAGCCGGAGCCGACGTGCATCGTCGGCGTCCACGCTAGACCGAGATGCTCCATCAGGCTCCGCGTCGTCGCCTTCTGAACGCCGGTCCGGGCGGCGCTACGCCGCGTGCCTTCACGGTGGCGCTCCGCACGACTGACCTCGTTCACCAGGTCGTACGCCTCCCTGTACGACATCCCCGTGACGATCGCGACCGCTCGCGTCAGACAATCGCCCGCGGCGCCGCGATAGCCGGCGGCCGCACGGCCTCCGTCGTCGGCGACGAACCGGATGGCCCGCCTACGCATCACTGTCGACCCTCTCATGCCGCAGATGCATGCTGGAGACCGGAGTGGATGGAGTTCAAGCTCAGTCCACTCTCGCTGAAGACGCTGGGGCCCTCTCAAGGCCACGAGAACAGGACAGCTCCGGTGGTGCGGAGTGAATTGCTCGGCCGTCGGCGGTGATCGCCTCTCGGCAGTACGGTTCCTCCCCAGCGTCGCCACCTCGACGAAGGGAAGGCCCATGAGCGTCTCCGACCACGTCGACCTCGCTCAGTTCATCGAGGGCGTGCAGAAGCGCAATCCCGGCCAGCCCGAATTCGTCCAGGCGGTCCAGGAAGTGGCCGAGGACGTCTTCGACTTCATCCAGGACAAGGAGGAGTACCACGAGTACCAGATCCTGCGCCGCATCGCCGAGCCCGACCGGGTGGTCAGCTTCCGCGTCTGCTGGGAGGACGACAACGGCAACATCCGCGTGCAGCGCGGCTGGCGGGTGCAGAACAACAACGCCATCGGCCCGTACAAGGGCGGCCTCCGCTTCCACCCCTCGGTGAACGAGAGCGTCCTCAAGTTCCTGGCCTTCGAGCAGACCTTCAAGAACAGCCTGACCGGTCTGCCGATGGGCGGCGGCAAGGGCGGCTCCAACTTCAACCCCAAGGGCAAGACCGACCACGAGGTCATGCGCTTCTGCCAGTCGTTCATGACCGAGCTGTACCGCCACGTCGGCGCCGACGTCGACGTGCCGGCGGGCGACATCGGCGTGGGCGGCCGCGAGATCGGCTACATGTTCGGCCAGTACAAGCGCATCACCAATCAGCTTCACCGGCGTGCTGACCGGCAAGGGCCTCGAGTATGGCGGCAGCCTGATCCGCACCGAGGCCACCGGCTATGGCGCCGTCTACTTCCTCGCAGAACATGCTCGAGCGCGTCGGGCGAGTCGGTCGAGGGCAAGACTGCCGTCGATCTCCGGCTCCGGCAACGTCGCGACCCATGCGGCAGAGAAGATCAATGCAGCTGGGCGGCAAGGTGCTGACCCTGTCGGACTCCGGCGGCTTCATCCACGACCCCGACGGCATCGACGCAGGAGAAGATCGACTGGGTCAAGGACCACAAGACGCAACCGCCGCGGCCGGATCGAGGAATACGCGCAACGAGTTCAAGGGCGCCACCTTTCACGAGGGCAAGCGGCCGTGGGGGGTGACGTGCGACGTCGCAGCTGCCCTGCGCGACCCAGAACGAGCTCGACGGCGACGACGCGCGGACGCTCGTCGCCAACGGCTGCATCGCGGTCTCCGAAGGCGCCAACATGCCGACCGACCTCGACGGGCGTGCACGTCTTCAAGGAGGCGAAGATCCTCTTCGCGCCGGGCAAGGCGGCCAACGCCGGCGGCGTGGCGGTCTCGGGCCTGGAGATGAGCCAGAACTCCGCGCGCATCTCCTGGAAGGAAGCCGGAGCTGCAGACAGCTCCTCGTCGACATCATGGGCGGCATCCACGATCGCTGCGTCGAATACGGCGACACGGCCGACGGCAGTGCACATCGACTACGTGAAGGGCGCCAACATCGCCGGCTTCAAGAAGGTCGCCGACGCGATGCTTGCCTACGGCGTCGTCTAGCGATCCGAGCGGAGGGGAGCGACCGGCAGCGGTCGAGTTCAGCCGCGCGGCGAGCCGCGCGGGCTCCGCGGTCTCGCATCGAGGTGACCGAGCGGGAGCGCCCCGCTCGCCTTGAGCGTGCGGATGGCAACATTGCTGCGGAGATCGGCAACGCCCGGGAGCTGGAGGAGCGTGTCGAACAGGAGCCGCTCGTAGTGCTCGAGGTCGGTGACGACGATCTCGACGAGGAAGTCGGCCTCACCGGAGATGACGTGGCAGGCGAGAACCTCGTCGAGCTGGGTCAGCGCATCGGCGAGCGCGGTGCCGCTGCCGTCGGAGTGGCGCTCGACCTTGATCTGAACGAACACGGTCAGGCCGAGCCCGACCGCGGGCCTGCTGAGGATCGCTCGGTATCCCTCGATCACGCCGCCGTCCTGAAGGCGCTTGAGCCGGCGCAGACACGGCGAGGGTGTCAGCTTGACCGCGTCGGCGAGCGCGGCGTTCGGCATGCGGCCGTCCTCCTGCAGACGCGCCAGGATCGCCGTGTCGATGGCATCGATCGGCAGATCATTGCTCGATCTATTTCCCATGAGCCATATGTTGACATAATCAGCCCCTCTGTCTAGCGCATAATGACTCGATGACCGCCACATGGGACATCGAAGAGTTCCGCAACGGTGTGGCGACGACGACGCGTGTCCTCGCCGACTACGTCGCTGCGAGCCAGGACGGCGAGGTGCCCGCCGTCAGCCAGCCGGAGCCCGCGGCGATCGCCGAGCTCCTCGACCTGCGGCGCTGGATCCGCGAAGGCGGCATGAACGCTTCCTCACTGGAGCCGTTCCTCGTCGACTACCTGGGAGCTTCCACACGCGTGCATCACCCCGCCTCGCTCGCTCATCAGGTCGCGGTGCCCGACATTCCCGCCGCCCTCGCGGACCTCGTCCACGGTGCGACGAACAACCCGATGGCGATCTACGAGATGGGCGCCGGTGCCGCTACCGCCGAGCTCGTCGTCCTCGAGTGGATGCTCGAGCAGGTCGGCTTCGCGCCGGCAGAGGGGGCGGGCGTCCTGACCCACGGTGGCTCGCTGGCCAACCTCACGGCGCTCCTCGCCGCGCGGGCGCGGATCGACCCCGACGCATGGAAGCACGGCGTGTCGAACGACCTCGCCCTTCTCGTCCCGCCCTCGGCGCACTACTCGATCACCCGGAGCGCAGCGATGCTCGGACTCGGCGAAGACGCGGTGATCGCGCTCGATGTCGACGATCTCGACCGGATCCGAACAGACCGCCTCGACGATGCGCTGGAGCGAGCCGACGCCGCCGGGCGCCGGCCGATGGCGCTCGTCGCGACCGCCTGCGCGACGAGCACCGGTCTCTACGACGACCTGGAGACGATCGCCGGCTTCTGCCGCGCCCGCGGCGTGTGGCTCCACGTGGATGCGGCCCACGGGGCCTCGGCACTGCTCTCACCGCGCCACCGCCACCTGCTCACCGGGATCCACGATGCCGACTCGGTGACATGGGACGCGCACAAGCTGCTTCGCACCTCCAGCCTGTGCGCCGCAGTGCTCGTGCGACGAGCCGCAGACCTCGACAGAGCGTTCGCCCAGGAGGCCGGATACCTCTTCTACGACCGCGACGCCGTCGGCGTCGACCTCATCGGTCGCACGGTTGAGTGCACCAAGGCAGAGCTCGGACTCAAGCTCCTGCTCGTCCTGGCCTGGCGCGGCGAGCACGGGATCGCCGAGTACATCTCCGCTCAGCACGACAAGGCCCAGCGCTTCCACGACATCATCGCCACGCGCGACGGCTTCACCACCCCTTTTCGGCCCGAGTCGAACATCGTCTGCTTCCGCTTCGGAGACGACGATCGCGAACAGATCACGATCCGCGACCGACTTCTCCGCGACGGCGAGTTCCACGTCAGCTCGGCCGAGGTCGGCGGCCGCCGCCATCTCCGGCTCACCGTGATGGCACCCGCGACAGACGCTACGACCATCGAGCGGCTCCTCGACCGGATCGAGTCTCTCGTCGATCAGGGCCGGGCGCGCCGGCCCGGCGAAGTGCCCTCGCGAGCCCGACCCACCCCTCCTCCCGCGAGAAGCCCAGCCCGTCCGCGTTGACACCGTCCGGCCGATGTGGCCGGACGAGCCGGGTTACGAGCCCGCAGAGGCACGACCCGAGTGGGCCACTCGCTCAACCTCCGACTCGGGTCGGCGGGTGCTGCGTGCCCATGTCACACGAAGGAAACCGCGTAGACTCCCGTCCAGCGAGCTTGGGAATCACCCGCGAACTGTCGCGCCACGAGAACGGGGGAGATATGAGGCGAACGCGGTTCGCATGGGTGTTCACCGCGGCGGCGGCGGCGTCGTGACCACCGGCGCGCTCGGCGTGTCGGGTGGCGACACGATCACGACCGTGGCCGGCTCGGGCGTCCAGGGTTTCGCCGGCGACGGCGGCCCAGCGACGGCCGCGCGGCTCTTCAACCCTTCGGGCGTCGCGACCGACAAGCAGGGGGCCGTCTACCTCGCCGACACCTTCAACCAACGTGTGCGGAAGATCGCCGGCGGCGTGATCACGACCTTCGCCGGCAACGGCGTCGCAGGCTACTCAGGAGACGGCGGAGCCGCGACCGCAGCGCAGCTGAACTTCCCGACGGACGTGGCGGTCGACGCGCAAGGAACCGTGTACATCGCAGATCAGACGAACCACCGCGTCCGCATGGTCAGCAACGGGATCATCACCACCCTCGCCGGCACCGGTATCAAGGGGTTCTTCGGCGACGGCGGGCCGGCGCGCGACGCACGGTTCGACCACCCGAGCCAGCTCGCCATCGGCCCGGCAGTCGCGACGCCTGGGAGCCTCGGTAGCCTCTACGTCTCCGACAGCCTCAATCACCGGGTACGCGTGATCGGCCTCAACACGACCGCGGTCGCGAGGATCTCGACCGTCGCCGGCACCGGAACCGCCGGCTACTCAGGCGACGGCGGCCCGGCGGCTGCGGCGCAACTGAACATTCCCGGGGCGCTCGACGTCGACGCGCAGCGACGCGTATTCATCGCTGACGTCTTCAACCAGCGCATCCGCATGATCAACAGCGGCGTGATCGGGACGGTCGCCGGTACAGGTATCCGCGGATTCTCGGGAGATGGAGGCCTCGCGACCGCGGCACAGATCGCGTCTCCCAACGGCCTCGCGGTCGATGCGCGCGGAGCCCTCTACATCTCCGATACGGGCAACGACCGCGTGCGGAAGGTCGAGGGAGCGACGATCGCCACGATCGCCGGCACCGGTACCTCCGGTTTCTCGGGAGATGGAGGAGCTGCTGCTTCGGCGCAAATCGCCAGCCCGACCGGGCTGACAATCGACGCGCGCGGCAACCTGCTCTTCGTCGACCAGACGAACCAGCGGGTGCGCATGATCGCGAACGCGCCGCCGATCGCCTCCTTCACGGCGACTCCGCTCACAGGGCGAGCGCCGCTCGACGTCCGCTTCGACGCGTCGGCCTCGCTCGATCCGGGCGGGTCGATCGGCTCGTACGAGTGGGCCTTCGGGGACGGCGCCACCGCTACCGGTGCCACGGCGACCCACACCTACACGAAGGCGGGCACGTATACGGCGAAGCTGACCGTCACCGACGCGCTGGGCGCGTCGGTGACGGCGACGCGCACCGTGACCGTCACACCGGCGCCGCCTCCACCGACACCGCCGAAGCTCACGCTCCGCGGCGCGACCTCCCAGCGGCTGCTCACTCTGAAGAGGATCGTCGTCGTCGCCACGTGCGACCGCCCGTGCGCGCTCTCGACGACGGGCAAGGTCTTCGTCCGCGGCACACGGCGGGCGCTCACCCTCAACAGGGTCGCCACCGAGCTCAAGAGCGCCGGGTCGCGGACCCTGACCCTGCGGATCTCGACGGCCAAGCACAAGCGCCTCGTCGGCTGGCTGAAGCCCGGCAAGCGTGCCCGCGCCGTGATCACCGTGCGGGCTGAGAGCTCCGGGCTGACGACGACGGCGATCCGCGTGGTGGCCGTTCGCCGCTGAGCAAGTTCGCGGATGGGACGCACGACCCGTCCATACCGGGCGCTCAGACCGTGGGGCCGACGAGGAGAGAGTCGTCGACCTTCCGTTCGATGAACCGACCGTTGCGCGGCGTGCCCCGGAGCTTCCCAGGTCGACGACAACTCGGGACCGTGGCGAGCGGACGACCTGTGGCATCCGACCCCCTCCACGCTGGCTCCGACGGCCACCCGCTGTGAGGTTCGAGTTCGTGCTAGCCGAGCACGATTGCACTTCCGGCGCTGAAGTAGGTGAGGCCCGCTCCGGTCTTGTTCCCGGTGCACATGCCACCCGCGCCGAGTGTGTGCTCACCGGCCGGCACGGACTGCGCGGTGACGCCGAAGAGCGTCAGCGGGATCTCCTGCGTCCCGGCCGCAGTCGAGCGGAAGCTCTTTGGGACGACCGAGCCGTCGAGCGTCAGCCACCACCAGACCGTCGGCCCCGAGCACGTCAGATAGGCAGAGACGTCCTTGAACAAGGCCAGCTTGCCGGCCCGGGTGGTGGTGAACTTCGCGTTGAGGTTCGTATACGAGAGGATCTGGTTCGTGACGCTCACCGGAGGTGAGATCACCGCGTTCGTCGCGCTCACGCCCTCGGTGGGGCCCGGCTCGCCGCGGTCGCCCTTGTCCCCCGTGTCTCCTTTCGGCCCTGCCGGAAGCTGACCCGCGGCGAAGTCGATCGCCTTCAGCGACCGGTTCCTCACCTTCCCGCTCGTAACAGCATCCCCGCGGAGCTTGGCGTTCGTCACCGCGCCGTTGCGGAGCTGCTGGGCGCCGACGCTGTTCTTCGGCACGACCGTGTTGTAGGCGGCCTCACCGAGCGGGGTTGCCCCGAACACCGCCACGAGTACGGCGGTCGTCGAGAAGATGATTGGCAGCCGGTCGCGCACGAATCCCCCGATCGTTGCTTTCCAGGTCTGCGACGACCATACGAGATCCCGGGAGTAGGGGACAGGACGCTCCTTGCGCGTTCACCTCCCGGGGAAACCCAGCTCGACGATGACGGGGGCATGGTCCGAGAGCCCCGACTCGATCCACTCCTCGATCGATCCGACGTCGACGCTCCGCAACCCAGCGGCGAGTCCCGAGGAGAGGAACACGTAGTCGCAGTGGTACAGGTGCACGCGGCGACCCGGCCCGATCCAGCGGAGCGTCATCGCTTGCTCGGCGCCATGGGCGACGCCATGGAGATGGTGGTAGGCGGAGTGCAGACCGAGCGCCGTGAGCCGGTCGGTGGTGAATCCGTGCGGTACCGCCGACGCCCCCTCCACGGACGCGTTGAAATCGCCCGCGAGGACGAGTGGGAGCGTCGCGGCGGCGCCGTCGAGCGCGTCCAGGACCGCTGCTGCTTGCGCCGCGTAGCTCGGGCGCCCCTTGCCCGCGACCGTCCAGACCGCAACGAGGCGCGCCCACACACGGCCCGTGGGGTCTGTGACTGTCACCGGCAGCGTCCACGGGAACGCCGCACGCCTATCGGCGGGGGTCACTGTCCAGCCGCCGAAGCCGACCACCGCAAGGCCCTTCCGCGGGTTGTCGCCCTTCCACGCGAACGAGACGCCGGGCTCCCGCGCGAGCGCAGGGTCACGCTCACACTCCGGCACGACGACGATGTCCGCACGAAGCCTGTCGATCGCCGCACGCTTGCGATCGACGGCCATCCGGCAGTTCCACGTCGCAAGCCTCACCGGCTCACCGCCGTACGGAATCGAGAGGCGGGGCAAGTCCAACGGGGCGGCGGACAGGGTCCACGGGCTCGTATTGTCCCCGCCATGGGCCGACGTCGCACCGATCGAGCGGGAAGAGGGGCACGATCCGTCTCCGACCTCGTCGAGGCGATCGCCGCCGGCGATGCCACCGCCGAGTCCGCGGTCCGGGAGTGCCTCGCGCGTATCGAGGCCGCCGAGCCGCGGATCCGGGCCTGGGCGCACCTCGACCCGGAGCTCGTGCTCGGCCGAGCGCGTGAGCTCGACGCCGTGCCTGCAGGCGCTCGCGGGACGCTCCACGGGATCCCGCTCGGTGTGAAGGACATCATCGACACGCACGACCTGCCGACGGAGTACGGCTCGCCGATCTACTCCGGGCACCGGCCCGCCGCCGACGCGGCCGGCGTCACGATCGCCCGGCAGCACGGCATGCTCGTCGTCGGGAAGCTCGTGACGACCGAGTTCGCCGCCTGGCAGCCCGGGCCGACGACGAACCCACACGACGAGACGCGGACGCCGGGTGGGTCGTCCTCCGGGCCGGCAGCGGCCGTCGCCGCCGGAATGATCCCCGTCGCCTTCGCCACGCAGACGACCGGCTCGATCATCAGGCCGGCGGCGTTCTGCGGGGTCGTGGGCTACAAGCCGACGCACGGCACGCTCCCCTGCGTCGGCGTGAAGGCGATCTCGGAGAGCTTCGACACCGTCGGCGTGATGACCCGCACCGTCGAGGACGCGGCTCTCGTCGTCGGCACGCTCGCCGGCCGCGCGCTCGAGCTTCCGCCCGAGCTACCCGTGCCGCGGCTCGGCATCTGCCTCACACCCGAGTGGGCTGCCGCGGCGCCCGAGACGGTTGCGCTCTTCGACGCCCTGCCCGACACGCTGGCCCGCGCCGGCGGCGCGGCCGAGCACGTGACCCTGCCGGAGGCATTCGCCGGGCTCGCCGAGGCCCAGCACACCGTGTGGACGTTCGAGATCGCGCGCTGCCTCGCCGACGAGCACGACCGGCACGCCGAGCAGATCAGCGACCGGCTGCTCGCCATGCTCGACCAGGGGGCGGCGATGCCGCTGCACGACTACGAGGAGGCGCTCGGCGTCGTGCGCGCATGCCACGCCGAGCTGCCCGTCGCGCTCGACGGGCTCGACGCGCTCGTCACCCCGTCCGCACCGGGTGAGGCACCGCCGCTCGCCACCACCGGCAACCCCGTCTTCAACCGTGGGTGGTCGGCGCTCGGCACGCCGGTCGTCAACGTCCCCGCAGGCCCGGGGCCGACCGGGCTGCCGCTCGGCATCCAGGTCGTCGGGCTGCGGGGAGACGACGCTCGCACGCTGGCCGCCGCCGCCTGGGTGGAGAGGACGCTCGGGGAGAGCCTCGAACTCGACAGGTGAGTGATTACCGCTGCTAACCTCTAACCAGGTTGATGACTAAGCAGGTTTCAGATCTGACGCTCGACATCGCCGGCTCTCTGCGCCCGGCCGTGCTCCGGCTGGCCCGTGAGCTCCGCCGCGAGACGGAGCAGTTCGGCATCACGAGTCGCCAGGCGACGCTGCTGGCGCTCGTCAGATCCCACCCCGATGCGAGCCTCAGCGACCTCGCCGCGGACGAGGGGATCTCGACCGCCGCGCTCTCAGGGCACGTCGACCGCCTCGTCCGGCGCGGGCTCGTCGAGCGTCACCGATCCGACGTCGACCGCAGACGCGTGGGCTTGTCGCTCACCGAGGAGGGCACGCGAGTGGTGCGCAGCGTGCGCGAACGACGCACCGCATGGCTGGCGCAGCGGCTCGGAGAGCTGGATGAGGGCAGGCTCAGGGCGATCGAGCGGGCGCTGCCGGCGCTCCTCGACCTCGCCGGCGAGCACCGCGCGTGAGTCGACCGAAGCTGCCGCTGCGGGGACAGACGTTCCGAAGCCTTCACCGCCATCGCAACTACCGCATCTTCTTCGCCGGGCAGGTGGTGTCGCTGGCGGGATCGTGGATGCAGAACGTTGCCCTCGCGTGGCTCGTGCTGTCGCTCTCCCGCTCGCCGCTCGCCATCGCAGCGCTCCTGTTCTGCCGCTTCGCCCCGTACACCGTGCTCGGGTTGTTCGCCGGCACCATCGTCGACCGCGTCGACACGCGACGGCTCGTGATCGTGGCGCAGACCGCCGCGATGGCAGTGTCGATCGCCCTCGCGGCCGTCACGCTCGCCGGGCTCGCGTCGCTCCCACTCGTCTACCTGCTCGCCACCCTCGGCGGCCTCGCGCTCGTCGTCGACGCGCCCGCACGCCAGGCGCTCACCTACGAGCTCGTCGGTCCGCGCGAGCTCGCCAACGCGGTGGCTCTCAACTCCGGCTTGCTGAATGCGTCCCGAGTGATCGGCCCTGCCTTGGCGGGAATCGTGATCGCCTCCGCCGGCACGGGTGTGTGCTTCGTCGTCAACGCCGTCAGCTTCCTCGCCGTGCTCATCGCGCTACTGCTGCTACGGCGGGATGCGCTCCATCCGGTCGCCCGCGGACCAGCCGTGTCGCTGGCAACGGGCACGCGCGAAGGCATGCAGTTCGCCTGGACGACGATCGAAGTGCGCTCCGTCCTCATCGTCGTCGTGCTCGTCGGTCTCGTCGGCTTCAACTTCAACACCCTCGTGCCGCTGCTCGCCTCCGACACGCTCGACGTCGGGGCGGGCGCGTTCGGGCTCCTGTCCGCCGCCCTCGGGGCTGGTGCGCTCGTCGGCGCGCTCGCCTCGGCCAGCCTCGGCCACGCCACGTGGAAGACGTTCCTCATCGGAGCGGGCGGCTTCAGCTTCCTCCTGCTCGTGCTCGCCCCCGTTCACGACTCCTGGCTTGCCGGCATCCTGCTCGTCGGCATCGGCGCCAGCTTCTCGCTGTTCGGGACGAACGCCAACGCCCTCGTGCAGCTCGCAGCGCCCGACGCGCTTCGAGGCCGGCTGATCGGGCTCTACCTCTTCGCCTTCGTCGGCCTGGCGCCGATCGGCGCACTGCTCGCCGGATGGCTCGTGAAGATCGGAGGTACCGAGCTGGCGTTCGCCGTGGCGGGGGGCACCGGCCTGGTCGCCGTCGCGGTGGCCTCACGGGTACGCGCCGAGCCAGAACCGACCCCGGTCCCGGCCTGACGGCCGGCGGCCGCGCTCACGCGAAGCACCTACGCGACGTCGGCAGCCCAGTCGACGTAGAGGCGCGTGTACAGGCCGCGTGCCGCGATCAGCTCGTCGTGCGTTCCCTGCTCGACGACCGCGCCGTGCTCCAGCACGACGATCAGGTCGGCGTCGCGGATGGTGGAGAGCCGGTGCGCGATCACGAACGCTGTGCGGCCGGACAGCAGCTGCCGCAGCGCACGCTCGATCTGCCGTTCCGTGCCGATGTCGACCGACGAGGTCGCCTCGTCGAGGATCAGGATCCTCGGGTCGGCGAGCAGTGCGCGAGCGAACGCGACGAGCTGGCGCTGGCCGAGCGAGAGCCGCGTGCCGCGCTCGCCGAGCTGCGTCTCGTAGCCGTCCTCCAGCGCGGCCACGAAGTCGTGCGCCCCCACCGCACGTGCCGCCGCCTCGATCTCGTCGCGTGACGCGTCGGGCCGGCCGAAGGCGATGTTCTCGGCGACGGTGCCCCCGAAGAGGAAGCCCTCCTGCGGCACGATCCCGAGCTGCCGACGCAGCGAGTGCTGCGTGACGGTGGTGAGATCGCGACCGTCGATCGTGACCCTGCCCTGCGAGGGGTCGTAGAAGCGCGCGAGCAGCTTCGCGATCGTCGACTTGCCCGCGCCCGTGTGCCCGACGAGCGCCACCGTCGTGCCCGCGGTGACGTCGAGCTCCAGCCCGTGCAGAACCTCGGGAAACTCCGACCCGTAGCCGAAGCGGACGCCCTCGAAGCGGACGTGGCCGTCGATCCTCGGCAGCTCGAGCGCGTCCGCGGCGTCCGTGACCTGTGGCGTCTCGTCGAGCACTCCGACGATCTTGTCGAGCGCGGCGATCGCGGACAGGAACGTGTTGTAGAGCTGCGACAGCTGCTGCACCGGATCGAAGAAGTTCGACACGTACAGCGCGAAGGCGAAGAGGGTGCCCGCGCTCATGTCGCCGTGGTAGACGAGCCAGCCGCCGTAGCCGAAGACGATCGCCACCGCCGTCGACGAGAGCAGGTCGACCGTCGGGAAGTAGATCGCGTTGAGAACGACGGTCTCCTGGTTCGCAGCCCGGTAGCGGTCGTTGACACCGCGGAAGGTCCGCTCCTGGACCGGCTCGCGCGTGAACGACTGGACGACGCGCATGCCGGCGATGTCCTCGGCCAGCGTTCCGGTGACGAGCCCGAGCCGCTCGCGGACGTCGCGGTATGCGCGGTTCGAGCGGCGACGGAACCAGGCAGTCGCGATCGCCATCAGCGGGAGCACGGTCAGCGTCGCGAGCGCGAGCCGCCAGTCGAGGAAGAACAGGACGACGGCGCTCCCTACGAGCAGCAACGTGTTCTGCACGAGGCTCGTGACGCCGTCGGTGACGAGCTGGTCGAGAGCCTCGACGTCGTTGGTGATCCTGCTGATGATCACGCCGGCACGATTCCGCTCGTAGAACCCCATCGAGAGGCGCTCGAGGTGCTTGAACAGCCTGTTGCGGAGGTCGGCGAGGATCCGCTCGCCGACCCAGCCGGTGAGATAGGTGTTCGCGGAGGAGAGAGCGAGCGCGGCAAGTGCGGCCACGACGAAGACGGCCACGATCTCGGTCAGCCGGCCGAGGTCGCCATCGGCGATCCCCTGGTCGATGGCAAGCTTCGCCAGGTACGGTGGCGCGAGCGCGACGAGCGTGTAGGCAAGCAGGGTCGCGAGCGCGAGCGCCGTGCGGCCGCGGTAGGGGAGGGTCAGCCGCGCGAGCAGCGCGACCCGACGGCGTGTGCGCCGCCACGACCAGTCTCGAACCTCGCCGCCACGCTCGTCGGAGAGGTGGCTGCCGGGCTGCCAGACCTTCACGCCGTCTCCTCCAGCAGCCCGTCGATCAGGCCGTGCGCATGGAGCTCGCGGTACACGGCGCTCGTCGCCAGGAGCTCCGACTCGGTGCCGCGCGTGGCGATGCGCCCCTGCTCGAGCACGACGACCTCGTCGGCGAGTGAGATCGTGGAGAGCCGGTGCGCGATGATGATCGTCGTCCGGTCGCGCATCGCCTCGGTGAGCCCGGCGCGGATCCGCGCCTCGGTCGTCGCGTCGACCGACGCGGTGGCATCGTCGAGGATCAGGATGCGCGGGTCGATCACGAGCGCGCGCGCGATCGCGAGCCGCTGCCGCTGGCCGCCGGAGAGCGTGATCCCGCGCTCGCCGATCACCGTCTCGTAGCCCTGCGGCAGCGCCTCGATGAACTCGTGTGCCTGTGCAGCGCGCGCTGCCGCCTCGACCTGCTCCGCCGTCGCGTCGAGCACACCGAAGGCGATGTTCTCGCGGACGGTGGCGGAGAAGAGGAACGGATCCTGCGAGATCACGCCGATCTCGCGTCGGAGGGAGCGACGCGTGACCTCGCGAACGTCGACTCCGTCGACGAGTATGCGGCCGCCCGTGGCGTCGTAGAAGCGGGGCACGAGAGCGGCCAGGGTCGTCTTGCCGGAGCCCGTGTGACCGATCAGCGCAACGGTCGTGCCCGCGGCGATCTCGAGGTCGATCTCCTCAAGCACCGGCCGGCCGGGCGTGTACTCGAACGAGACCCGCTCAAAGCGGATCGTGCCGGGGCCTGAAGGCAGCGACGAGGCCCCCGGCCGGTCGTCGACCCCTTCGGGCTCGTCCAGCACCTCGAAGATCCGCTCGCCCGCGGCGGTAGCCCGCTGCGCCTGACCGATCCACATGCCGAGGCTGCGCAGCGGGATCACCAGCATCGCGAGCAGCAGGTTGAAGAGGAAGAACTGACCGAGTGTGAGCGAGCCCGCGACCACCATTCGCCCCGCGGCGAGCAGCACCGCAGCCTGTGCGAGCAGCGGCAGGAACGAGAGCAGCGGCACGTAGAGAGCGCGCTGCCGGAACGCCCGCACCGTGGCGGCGAAGACGCTGTCCGACGCGCGATCGAAGGCAGCCTGCCGGCGTTCCTCCTGGGCGAAAGCTTTGACCACGTGGACGCCGACGATCGACTCCTCGGCCACCGTCGCCACCTCGCCGAGGCGCTGCTGCACGTCGCGCAGGACCGGGTGCGAGACGTGGCTGTAGCGGTACGCGACGACCACCATCACCGGCGTGATCGCCAGTGCGATCAGGGCGAGGCGCCACTCGACGAAGAACAGGACGACGGTCACCGAGAGGACGGTGATCGCGTGCTGGAAGAAGAAGATCAACCCGAAGCCGAGGAAGAAGCGGACCGACTGGAGATCGACGGTCGCGCGCGACATCAGCTGTCCCGTCTGGTGGCGGTCGTAGAAGCCGAACGACAGCCCCAGCAGTCGGCCGTAGAGCCCCTCGCGCATGTCCTTCTCGATCCCGAGTGCCTGCCACCCGGAGATGAGCCGACGCCCGGCCATCAGCGCGGCTTTGGCGATGCCGACGACGAAGATCGCGGACACGGTCCACGCGAGCGTGCCCGTGCCACGGTCGGTGTCGATGCCGTCGATCGTCTGCCCGATGAGCACGACGATCGCGATCGCGGCCACCTGCGAGAGGACGGCCAGGATCGTGGAGACCGCAAGTGACGCCCTGTACGGTCGCAGGAAGCCGAGCAGCCGCACGAACGTCCGGCGATAGGGCACGTCACTCATCTCGCCGAGGGTAGCCACGTGACCCCGGGTCGACCGTAGAGTGCATGCGTGAGCGAAGCCGCCGAACCCGTACCCCCGCACCCCGAAGGGGATCTGCCGTTCGGCGCCGCAGAGATCGTCGCCGCCGTCTCCGGCGCGCAGCGGGTGCTCGACGCAGGCTGCGGCAGCGGGCGCCTCACGGTGGCGCTCGCTCGAGCCGGAGTCGACGTGACCGGCATCGACACCAGTCACACACGGCTCGAGCAGGCCCGCCGACGCGCCGATCGGGCGGCCGGCGCGCTTCGGCTCCTGGAGGCCGATTTCAACGGGCCGTTGCCGTTCGCCGACGGCTCGTTCTCTGCCGTCACGAGCCGCCTGGCGCTGATGGCGGCCGACGACCCGGTCGCGACGCTGCGAGAGCTGCGACGCGTGCTCGAGCCGGGCGGACGGCTCGTGACCGTCGTCTGGGCGTCGATCGAGGAGAACCCCTGGTTCGGGGCTCCCCGGGAGGCGATCGCGGCGGCGCTCGGCGCGGATCGTGCCGGCTTCGCGCGCGCCTTCGGCAAGCTCGGGGATCCCGACGAAGCCGCTGCCGTGCACCGCGCGGCCGGTCTCAACGAGGTCGAAGCGTCTCGCCTGCACGAGCTGCGGGCAGCTCCGGACGCCGCGACGTACTGGCACGACCTCGCGGCGGAGAACGGCCACTTCCGCCGTGTCGCAGCCGCCCTCGGCGATGACGAGCGGGACGCGCTCGCCGACGAGGTAGCGGCCCGTCTTGCCCCGTACGCGGTCGGAGACCACCTCGCCCTACCGCGCACACTCGTGCTCGTCAGCGCCCGCCGGTAGATGGTCAGGGTGCCGCCACAACAACCAGGGAGCCAGCATTGACAGCGACCAGACCGCAGATCGGCAAGCCCGAGGGCGACATCCCGTTCGATCTCGGCATCGAAGACATCGTCGTCGGCGACGGGGACGAGGCGACGTCGGGACGGAAGGTCACCGTCCACTACGTCGGCGTCGCGTTCTCCACCGGTGACGAGTTCGACGCGTCCTGGAACCGCGGCCAGCCGTTCGAGTTCAAGCTCGGCAAGGGTCAGGTGATCGCCGGCTGGGACGCCGGCGTCGCGGGCATGAGGGTCGGCGGGCGCAGGAAGCTGACGATCCCGTCGGCGATGGCGTATGGCGCGCGCGGGGCGGGCGGTGTGATCAAGCCGCACGAGCCGCTGGTGTTCATGGTCGACCTGCTCGCCGTGAGCTGAGGGTCGGAGCCAGCGCCGAGACGCGGCCGTCCCGACCGAGGCGGCGGTCAACGCTCGAAATGGAAGGCGTGCACCTTGCCGATATGCGTCGTGTGCGGCTCTCGCCGCACGACGTGAACCGTGCTGCCGTCGCGCCAGACGCCGGCCGTCATCCCCCGCCACGTCGGCCCCTCGCCGACGGCACCGAGCACCGCACGCACGACGGCGTCCTCGTCGACGGTGCCGACGCGCGGGCTGACGACGACACGGACGCGCGGGACGCCGTCCTCCTCCGCCTCGACGAGCTGGTAGTCGGTCGGCCCGCCGCCGAAGCGGCCCGGAAGGATGCTCTCCACGAGATGGAGTAGATCCGAATGCAGGATGTTCGTGCCGTCGGTCGTGATCTTCGCCGCCGCCCGGAGCGTGTGGACGTGGAGGTCGAGCCCCGCTGCGCCGGCGGGACAGCCGCAGGTGCGACGGACGAGGACGGCGGTGTCCCCGAGGTCGACGTTCAGCAGGATCCTCTTGGTCACGGGACTGATGCTGGAGATGAGGACGCGCGGGTCGCCTCCGTCAACGGCGTCTCCCGGGATCACGGCCACGCGCCCCATCGTCACGTGCATGTCGTCGGTCGCGGCCGCGTCGGCGCAGGCGATGCCGATCCGGCCCGCCTCGTTGGCAGAGTAATGGCACCCGGCCCGGGCCCCGGCAGCCTCGATCGCCCGCACCTTGCTCTCGGTGAGAGGCTCCCC
Organism: uncultured Actinomycetes bacterium; assembly: GCA_963701395.1. Lineage (GTDB taxonomy): Bacteria > Actinomycetota > Thermoleophilia > Gaiellales > Gaiellaceae > Gaiella. Next base: position 401,121 of record CAVOZU010000009.1, on the reverse strand, counting down.
GCCCGCGCGGACGACGGTGCCGGAGAGATCGAGCCCACGGTCGGTGGCCGCCCGGCAGGCGCGCACGAGGGCGCCCGCGGTGCCGTCGAGCACGGCCGGTCGCCCGGCGGTGACGAGACGTGCGAGCTCCTCCGCGACGCGCCACGCGTCGTCGAGCGGGACATGTCGCGGCCACGGAACCGGCAGACCGTGCGCTCGCGCCAGCGGCCAGGCGACGCGGAGTGCCACAGCGTCACGCGGCGCCCGCCCTCGAACCGCCACAGGGGTCGGGCTCCACCAGTGCTCGAGCCGCAGCCCCGTGCGAGACGCGCGGAGCGCGCTGCGGAGACCCGAGTGCGACGGCGGAACCCCCCGCCAGAGCAGGAGCGGCCGCCCGCGAAGACCGGCCCCCTCGACCCAGAGCCTGAGATAGGCGATGTCCTCGACCAGGTCGTCGAACACCATCACCGTGGGTGACGGCGGCCCGCTCGAGCCGCCGCTCAGGACGATCACCGACTCGCCGAGGTTCGGGTTCCTGAAGTCCGCGGCCTCGACGGGAATCGTCAGCGACCCACGTACGATCGGCGCGCGACCCTTGAGCTCGTCAGGTGTGACATGGACGCCGGCCCGCCGCATCCGGTCGAGGGCGCCCTCCAGCCCGTGCTCCCGGACGAGCGCCACCGCGTCGCCCTGCTCGATCCCCGCGTGTCCGAGCAGCGCCCGGTACGGGCTCCCGGGCAGCTCGTACGCGACGGCGCGCAGCAGCTCGAGAAAGCGCTCCTCGCGCGTCTCGACGTCGCGGCGGATGCGAGCCGCCGGGTCGGCGTCGATCTCCGTTCGCAGGTAGCGGCGCAGGCTCCCCGCAAACGTCCGCAGGCGGCGGGCGTTAGCGAGCATCGAGGTCGTCCTCCAGGAGCACGAGGCTGTCGTCGTCGAAGCTGACGGTGACCGCCACCCCCGGCGCGAGCGCTGAACCCGCGCCGACCCGGACGCGCAACTCGCTTCCCGCCACGCCGACGACCTGCTCGACGGTCTCGCCGAGGTACGACTGGGCGAGGATCCGCCCGGGGCCCGAGCCGGGCTCCAGGCGCACTCGATCCGGTCGCACGACGACGAGCACGCGGGCGCCGTCGCCGAAGCGCTCGTCCGGGGGGACGCGGATCGGCCCGTGGCCCGTGCGCACGACGAGAGCTCCGTTCTCGCGGCCGTCGACGATCCCGCGCACGAGGTTCGCGGCGCCCACGAACGAGGCGACGAACGAGGTCGCGGGGCGCTCGTAGATCTCCCGCGGCGTGCCTTCCTGCTCGATCAACCCGTCGCGCATGACGGCGACCCGGGTCGACAGCGCGAGCGCCTCCGCCTGGTCGTGCGTGACGTAGAGCGTGGTCACGCCGAGCTCCCGCTGGATGCCGAGCAGCTCCTCGCGCATGTCGCCGCGGAGCCGCGCGTCCAGGCTCGAGAGTGGCTCGTCGAGGAGCAGCACGCCCGGGTTGCGAGCGAGCGCGCGTGCGAGCGCAAGTCGCTGCTGTTGTCCGCCGGAGAGGTCGGTGGCTGGGCGCGCCCCGAGCCCGTGGAGCTGTACGAGCTCGAGCACCTCCGCGACCCGCCGGTCGACGTCATGCCGCGAAGGCCGACCCCGGCGCGGGCCGGAGACCAGCGGGAAGGCGACGTTCTCGCTCACCGTCATGTGCGGCCACACGGTCGGGGACTGGAAGACCATGCCCACGCCGCGGGTGTCTGCCGGCACGTGCACGCTGCGCGCGGGGTCGGAGACGACGCGGCCGCCCAGCGTGATCACTCCCTCGTCAGGGTGCTCGAGCCCGGCGACGCAGCGCAGCGTCGTCGTCTTGCCCGAGCCCGACGGCCCGAGCAGGGTGAAGAGCCCGCCCTCCGGAACCTCGAGGCTGACCCCTCGCACCGCGTTCACGCCGCGACGGCCCGCGCCCGCGTACGTCTTCACAAGCCCCTCAACGGACAGCATGGGCCCTCCTCGCCGCGAGACGCCCGAGCCCCACGGTCGCGAGCCCCAGGGCTGTGACAAGACCGATCGTGACCACGCCGAGCGCAGCGAGCTCGTCCCACCGCCCGGAGTCGTAGAGCGCCCAGATGTGGACACCGACTACTTCGTTGCCCGGAGACGTCAGTACGAGCGACAGCGAGACGTCCGTGAGCGTGATCGTGAAAGTGGCGAGCCACGCGGCGGCAACCGCCGCTGCAGCCAGCGGGACCGTCACGCATCGCAGGGTCGGCCACCAGCCGGCGCCGTTCGCCCTTGCCGCCTCCTCGAGCTCCCTGCCCAGGCGTGCGAGCCCCGCCCCGGAGAAGCGGGTCGCGTAGGGCAGGTAGCGGGCGATGTAGCCGAGCACGAGAGCCGCGGCCGTTGCGTAGAGCACGACGGGGGTGCGTAGGAAGAGCTGGAGCAGCCCAACCCCGAGCACGAGCCCGGGTACCGCAACCGGGAGGAAGGCCAACGTGTCGAGAACGTGACGCGACCGCGAGCGGGCCCTGAGGGCCGCCCACACGGCGACCACGGCCACCGCGGTCGCTGCCGTCGCGGCAAGCGCGGAGAACACGATGGAGTTGCGGAGCGCACCCACCGCGGTGCCGTCGCCGAACAACTCGGTGTAGGCGTCGAGGCTCGCGCGCCCGAGTGCCTCACCCGAGAGACGGGCGAGGAACGGCTGTGTGGACATCCAGACCAGCGCCGCGAGCGGCAGCATGACGGCGACGCCGACGTACGCCAACACAACGGCGAGAGCAGGAAGCCGCCAGCGGCCGAGCGCGACCGGTCGCTGGCGATGACCCTCGCCAGTGATGACCGCACGGGCTCGAGGGCGCCGCAGCACGAACGCGAGCGCCAGGGCCCCGACCAAGGTCAGAGCGAGCAGCGGCATCGACGCGGCCGCAGCCTCCGTCCAGCCGCCCCCGGAGCTGCCGAGCGCGAGCCACACCCGTGACGTGAACACCCAGGTGCGCTCCGGGATGCCGAGCAGCGCCGGCACCTCGAAGCTCCCAACCGTGCGTAGGAACAGCAACAGCGCGGCCGCGGCGAGTGCCGGCCTCAGGAGCGGCAGTGTGATCCGGCGGAGCACGGTGCCGCGCCCGGCGCCGGCGACGACCGCGGCCTCCTCGAGCGCGGGGTCGCCGCTCCGGAGAGCCGCGCCCACGAGCAGCAGCGCCAGGGGTGCCAGCCGCAACCCCTCCACCACGATCATGCCGCCGAGCCCGAACACCGACGGCATGCCCGGAACCGTCGCCAGCAAGCCGGACTGTGGAGCGGCGAGGAAGATCCAGGCGACCGTCTGGAGCACGCCGGGGAGCACGAGCGGCGCCAGCGTCAGCACGAGCAGCCCCCGCCTCCCGGGAAGATCGGTACGAACGAAGAGGAAGGCGAGCGCAGTGCCGAGCACGAGCGCGAGCAGCGTCGAGCCTGCCGCGAAGACCGCGGTCGTCCAGAAGACCTCGGTCAGCGGCACGCCGCGGAACGCCGCGCGATACGCATCGAGCGACAATTCACCGTCCGGCGTCACACTGCGCCACGCAAGGAGACAGAGGGGAAGCACCACGAGACCGACGACGACAGCCGCTGCCAGGGCGACGGCGACGGCGTCGCCTCCGACTACGCCGACGCGGCGGTGGCCCCGGAGGGACGGGAGCAGCGGGCGTGTCTCGACCATGGGCGCCCGCCTAGACTATTCTCACGTCCTTGCAGCGGCGAGCGGCATGGACGGTGGTGTTGACGGCTGTGGTGCTCGCGTTCGGCGTGGCCGCCACAGCCTGCGGGTCGGGGAACGAAGACGCGACCGGGCCGGGCGTCGACGAGGTGCTCGCCGCGGTCGAGGGGCTCACCCCCGACGAGCGGCTGTCGACGCTCGCGGAGCTCGCGCAGGACGAGGGCGGCCAGCTTTCCCTCTATACGTCGATCTCGAGCTCGATCGTGAACGACGTGATCGGCGCATTCGAGGACGCGTACGACATCGATGTCGCGCTCTACCGCGCGGCGAACGAGACCCTCGAGCAGCGGCTGATCGAGGAGGCGGACGCAGGCTTCGACGGTGCCGACGTCGTCGAGACCGGAGGCGTGACGCTCGTCGTCCTGGGTGAGCGCGGCCTCTTCGCCGACTACCCGTTCGACCCGGGCCCGCTGATCGACGGCGCCGTGCACGACGACTGGGCGGCGACCCGCCTGCAGCGCTTCGTGGTCGCGTGGAACACGAAGCGCGCCGAGCGCCCGGCGTCATGGGAGGCGTTCGGTGACCCCGAGTGGAAGGGACGTGTGGCCATCGAAACCGGTGACTGGGACTGGTACTCGGGGCTCTGGTCGTACTGGGTCGACGAGCTCGGCATCAACCCGGACGAGGCCGACGCCCGCTTCGAGCGGCTCGCGAGAAACGCCATCGTCGTCAAGGGCCACTCGCTCGGGGCACAACTCCTCGCCGCGGGGGAGGTCGACGCTCTCTCCCCCGCGTACTCACACCACATCGACAACCTCGCCGCGGACGGCGCACCCGTCGCCTGGACGCCCGCGGTCGAGCCCGTGATCGTTCGGCAGAACGGCGCTGCCCTGCTCGAGGGCGCGAAGCACCCGGCCGCTGCTGCTCTCTTCATCGAGTGGGCTCTTGGCCCCGGCCAGGATGCCTACACGGCTGGCGGGTACCGCTCGCCGCGCCTCGACGCCGACGTGCCCGACGGCGAGTTCCGCTCGATCGACGAGGAGAAACTCGTGGAGGAGCAGGATCGTTGGCTCGAGGCGTGGGAGAAGCTGATCACGCTCGGCAAGCCCGGCGGCGATGGGTGAGCCCGCCGGTCACGGTTCTTTGAACACGGTGTCCGACTGAAGTCGGACACCAAGGCACGGCGAGCGAAGTAGGCTCTCCGAGTGACAACGGTGCTCAGGGGCGGCTGCATGTGCGGCGGTGTGCGCTTCGAGATCACCGCGCCGCTCGGCGTCGCCGGCTACTGCCACTGCACGCGGTGCCAGCGGCGAACGGGGACCGCCTCCTCCGTGCAGGCGAGAGTCCCGCCCGGGTCGCTGCACGTCGTGGACGGAGACGACCTGCTCGGCACCTTCGATCCTCCCGGCGGCTTCCCGAAGCTCTTCTGCACGGCGTGCGGCTCGGCGCTCTTCGCACGGCCGCCCGACACCGAGGAGATCGTGAGCGTCCGGCTCGGCGCGATCGACGGCGACCCCGGCGTGCGACCGAGCTACCGGCAGTTCACCGCATACGCGCCGGCGTGGGAGCACATCCCCGACGACGGCCTGCCGCGCTACCCGGAGCGGCGCCCGCCCGACGCCTGACGCACGGACGACCACAGCGGAGTCGGGACTGGAAGCCCGACACGAGGGCGACGAGAGATCAGTCGGCGGGTGGGGCGTCGGGTCCGTCGAGGTCGATCTCGTCCCAGTCCTCGACGTTGCCGACGACCTTGTCGTTGCCGGAGCCGCCGAAGAACACGTCCTTGGCGCCGTCGGTCGTCGTGTACGTGTCGTTGCCGGGGCCGCCGTAGGCGGTGGCTCCACCCTCGCCGCCGGTGACCTTGTCGTTCCCCTTGCCACCATCGATCACGTCCCTGCCGGCACCACCATCGATCACATCGTTGCCGTCGCCGCCGGAGATCACGTCGTTGCCGGCACCACCATCGATCACGTCGTTGCCGGCGCCACCCGAAAGCCTGTCGTTGCCTGTGCCGCCGTCGATCACATCCCTGCCGGCACCACCATCGATCACGTCGTTGCCGGCACCACCATCGATCACGTCGTTGCCGGCGCCACCCGAAAGCCTGTCGTTGCCTGTGCCGCCGTCGATCACATCCCTGCCGGCACCACCATCGATCACGTCGTTGCCGGCGCCACCCGAGAGCTTGTCGTTGCCTGTGCCGCCGTCGATCACATCCCTGCCGGCACCACCATCGATCACGTCGTTGCCGGCGCCACCCGAGAGCTTGTCGTTGCCTGTGCCGCCGTCGATCACATCCCTGCCGGCACCACCATCGATCACGTCGTTGCCGGCGCCACCCGACAGCTTGTCATTGCCCTTGCCGCCTTCGATCGTGTCGTTCCCGCTACCTCCGGTCAGCGTGTCTGCCTTCTTCGTGCCGACGAGGTGCTGATCCGGGTCGGACGGCTCTACGCTCGAGGCGCCGCCTGTCGAGGCGGCACCAGCCGCGGCCTTCGCCAGCGACTCGGGGGCGCCTTGGCCGCCTCCGTTCTCCGGCCCCGCATGGTCGTCGTCGGATACCTCGTCGACGAGGAGAGAAGCACCGCCGCCGAAGCCTCCGCCAACGCCGCTCCGACCGTTGTCGGAGCCCTTGCCGCCAGGCAGCTCGACGTTCGCTCCGTGAGCTGCCGGCGACTCTCCCCAGGTGGCCGTCACCCCTCCAGCCAGGACACTTTCCGCGTTGCCGTTGCCCGCCTCGCTCTTCGCAGGATCGCTCCCGCTCGAGGCGCTGTCGTCACCGTGGTCTCCGCCGTCGCTCGGCCCGAGCCTGAGCGGCGGCTCGGCGCCACCGAACGAGGCCGGCGAGAGGTCGCCGCCGCCCGACGATCCAGGGAGAGGCGGGTCGACGACCGGCTGGACGAGCGCCGCGACACTGCCCGCGTCCGCGTCGCCCGGGAAGATGAGCCCCGTGAGGGTGCTCGAGAACGCCGTCGAGACACCGAGCATCATCAGCACGGAAGCAGGGACGACCACGGCCCGGCGGCGCAGGATCGCGAGCAGCTTCCGGGCGTCCTCCCTGGAGCACTGCATCAGCTCCGCGAGGCCGTCGACGACGACGTCCTCGTCCAGCGCGAGCACGTCGGCGAGCACGAGAACGTCTTCCTTCCGCAGCGTGACGCGGCCGCCGGGAACTCCGCGGAGGGCCCACACGAGCTCGAGGTACGCTGTGAGCGTCGCGTTGACGGGGTCTTGATCAAGTGTGAAGCGAGAGCTCGCTCCGCCCGCGACGATCAACCCGGCCGAGAGATCGACGTCGAGCGACGTGCGCTCCGGGATCACGCCGTCGAGCTCGACCTCGTAGAGGTCGGTGAGCAGGCGGGAAAGCAGATCGCCGGCCGGGCGACTGCCCCGCTCGAACTCCTTCAGGTCGCGCACGGTAAAACGGCCGCCGGAGTCCTTCGCCAAGGCCCGGAGCGAGACGTGACGCTCCGTTCGTGCCGTGTGCAGCGTCCGGCCGAGCCGGCCCGCCCAGCCCTGGGGCTCCAGCACCACACCGTTTGCCAGCCCGTATGTCGCATTCGAGGCCACCGTATTCACCGTCGTCGGCGGCAGCTGTGGTCGCATCCCCCGTCCGAGGCATGTAGGACCGGCCTGCCCTCTGCCGGGTGACGCACGGGGTCGGCGGGTACGGTGAGCCTCGTGGAAACCGTGGCACTCGGCGAGCTCCAGGTCTCGCGCGTCGGGCTCGGGTGCAACAACTTCGGCAGCCGGCTCGACCTCGAGGCAACACGTGCCGTCGTCGACGCGGCCATCGACGCCGGTGTGACGTTCTTCGACACGGCCGATATCTACGGGGGGCGTGGCGACAGCGAGCGACAGCTCGGCGAGATCCTCCGCGGCCGCCGCGACGAGGTCGTGCTGGCCACGAAGTTCGGGATGGACATGGGCGACGGCATCGAGGCGCGCGGGGCATCGTCCTACGTCCGCTCGGCCACCGAGGCCTCGCTCGCGCGCCTGCAGGTCGATGCCGTCGACCTCCTGTACTACCACCGGCCCGACGGCGTGACGCCGCTCGCCGAGACACTCGGCGCCATGGACGAGCTCGTGCGCGAGGGCAAGACCCGCGCCATCGGCTGCTCGAATCTCACGCTCGAGCAGCTCGACGAGGCGGCGCAGACCGTGTCCGAGCACGGCCTCGCCCCGCTCGTCGCGCTGCAGAACGAGTACAGCCTGCTCCGGCGCTCCGCCGAGGGGGACATCCTGCCGCGCTGTCACGAGCTCGGGATCGGCTTCGTCCCCTACTTCCCGCTCGCGAGCGGCCTGCTCACCGGCAAGTACCGCCGCGGCGAGCCTGCGCCGCCGGGGGCTCGACTCGCCGGACGATCCGAGGCGCTGTCGGACGACAGGCTCGCCGCCGTCGAGCGGCTGGAGGCGTTCGCCGAGGAGCAGGGCCGCAGCCTGCTCGAGCTCGCGATCTCCGGACTCGCGTCTCGGCCCGGCGTGTCGTCGGTGATCGCCGGCGCAACGAGCGCCGAGCAGGTGCGCGCGAACGCCGCGGCCGGCGCGTGGCAGCTCGACCGGGACACGTTGCAGCAGCTCGACGCGGTCGCTGACGGTCCGAAGTAGAGACCGCACCGGCTGAGCCTTTGCCACCGCTGACGACCGACATGCGTAATGATCGGCACGTGAAGCGCTGGGCCCTCGTCGCGGTCACCTGCGTACTCGTGGTCGCCACGGGCGCCGGTAGCGCGCCCACGGTCTCGAAGCTCTGGCTCGGGAACGCCGGGAACCTGCCGCGCTTCCTCGGGCAGACTGGGCAGCGCTCGTCGGTCAATGCGGTCTTCGTCGGCTGGGATCAGGGGCGGAGTTGGGGCGCGCCCTTCGCGAACCTGCTCAAGCAGTCGGGGCCGATCCCCATGTTCCACGTCGGCACGAAGGGGAAGTCGGGCAGGCAGGTGATCACGCCCCTCCAGATCTCGCAGGGCAGGGGCGACGCGTACCTCGTCGCCCTCAACCAGGGGATCTCCGCATACGGCGGCCTCGTCTACGCCAGGCTGATGGCGGAGATGAACCACCACGGAAATGCGTACTCGGCCTTCACGAAGAGCGGGACGTCGCGCGGTCCGCAGTATGCGCCGTCGGCACACGCCATGGCGTTCCGGCGTTTCCACGTCGTCCTGCACGGTGGCACCGCGGCAGCGATCAACGCCCAGCTGAAGGCAGCGGGGCTCGCCGCCTACGCGGGCCCGGACCTGCCGGTCAACCCGAAGGCGAAGCTCCAGACGATCTGGAACCCGCTCGGCGGAGGCGTGCCCGCAACCGCGGCGAACGCGGCCGAGAACTACTTCCCGGGCGCGCGCTGGGTCGACATCGTCGGCAACGACATCTACGCCTCCTCGAAGACGTTCTCCTCGGCCGCGAACGAGGCGCTCTACCGGTTCGCACGGAGTGTCGGCCTGCCGTTCTCGCTTCCAGAGTGGGGATTGTCGGGTGCGGACGTCCCGGAGTTCGTCGACTACATCTGCGGCTTCATCAAGGGGAAGCCGGCGATCATGCTCGCCGCGTACTTCGAGGCGAGACCCGGCTCGCAGTACGACCTCGGGCCGAAGCCGAACAGCAAGAAGCGGTACCGCGCGTGCCTCACGCCGCTCGGCGTGCCGGCGCCGACCGCCCCGGGCGGGAGCACGCAGGCACCGCCGGGGCCCAACCAGATGCGGATCGTGGCCAACCCGATGGCCGGGCCGGCGCCGCTCGACGTCGAGTTCGACCTGTTCGTCAACCTGCCGCAGCCGATCGTGCGCTGGCAGGTCGCGTTCGGCGACGGCCAGGTCGCCGAAGGGCAGGGTGCGCCCCCGGCCAGCGTCGACCACTCGTACACGGACGACGGCGTCTACCAGGTCGCCTTCACCGGCTACTTCGGGCCGCCGTTCACCAGCACCGCGATCCGCCTCATCACCCAGACCACGGTCAAGGTCGGCGACGACCCCGACGTGCTCATGTCCCTGGTGGCGCAGCCGCGGACCGGCAAGGCGCCGCTCAAGGTCGTCTTCCGCCCGAAGGTCAATCTCGGCAAGCCGCCCGTGCGCTGGGAGATCGTCTACGGCGACGGGCTCACCGCCGACGGCACCGGCAAGCCGCCGAGCTTCCTCGGTCACACCTACGCCCGCAAGGGTGTGTACCGCGCGATCCTCATCGTCTACCCGGCGCCGCCGTTCACCGGCACCGTCGTCCGTCTGCTCACGTACGCAGACGTCCGCGTCAGCTAGCGCCGGCCTCGAGCGCCGCCACCACGTCTTCGGTGCTCCACACCTGACCGAAAACCCGCGCGAAGGCCGACAGGGCCGCAAGGTGATGTCGCGCGAAGAACGTGGCGGTCGCGTCCTCGACGACGATCACGTCGAAGCCACGGTCGGCGGCATCGCGGGCCGTCGTCTCGACGCACATCTCGGTCGCCATGCCCACCACCACGAGGGCGTCGATCTCCATGTTCCGTAGCAGCCACTCGAGGCCGGTCGAGTTGAACGGGCTGGACGTGTTCTTGTCCACCACGAGATCCCCGTCGGTGGGCTGCAGCGTCGCGATCACCTCGTGCTCGAACGTGCCGTGGTGCCAGAGCGTCGGCACGTCGGAGCGCTCGAGCGCGTCCACGTCGCGACGTCGACGGCGCGCGATCATGTCACGCCCATCCGCGAGCAACGGTCCGTGCCGGGTGAAGACGACCTGCGTGCCGGTGTGCCGGAAGACGGTGAGGAGCCGCTCCACGTTCGGGATCACGGTCTGCTCCAGGCGCGGAAGGTAGTAGTCCGCGATCTCCGGATAGTCCCGCTCGATCAGCTGTCCGATGCCCGCGTGCCGATTGCACCCATAGTTCTGGAGATCGACGACGAGGAGCGCAGCCCGGCTCCAGTCCACGTCGAACGCCGGCCAAGGGAAGTGCCAGCCGGGAAGCGTCTCGGGCGAATCGATCGACATGGGCTCACCCATCGGCGTCAAGTATGGGGCTCCGGCGAGATCGAGGCCCCGGTGCGCATCACCTTGCCCGGGTTCATGATCCCGTGGGGATCGAAGAGCCGCTTGAGCCCGACATAGAGGGGCAGCAGGTCTCCGTGCTCGCGCTCGAGCGCGCCGACCTTGCCGAGACCGACGCCGTGCTCACCCGTGCAGGTGCCGCCCCGGGCGAGTGCGTCGTCGACGAGGCTCTCGACGAGCTCGCCGGCACGCGCCAGCTCGGCCGGATCGTCGGGGTCGACGAAGAGCGCGACGTGGACGTTCCCGTCGCCGACGTGCCCGAGGATCGGCGCCCGGAGACCGAGCCGAGCGAGCTCGGCCTGCGCAAAGGCGACGGTGGCGGCGAGCTCCCCCACGGGGACGCACGTGTCGGTCGACCACTCCCTGCGACCCGGGGCGGCAGCAGCCATCGCGTGCGTGACGTCGTGCCTGGCACGCCACAGGCGCGCCCGCGCGTCCGGCTCCCACTCCTGCTGCAGCTCGAGTGCTCCCTCCTGCGAGGCCAACGCGCCGAGCAACTCCAGGTCGCCCGTGATTGCAGCCTCCGATCCCTCGACCTCGACGAGCAGGCAGGGCCCCACCGGGAAGTCGTAGCCGAGGTGCGTGTCGAGCGCCTCGATCGCCGCCTCGTCGAGCAACTCGAGCCTCGTCACGCCCACACCGGCGCCGACGGCGGCGGCCGCCACACGGCAGGCCGCCACGACCGTGGGGAAGGTCGCGCAGAGCGCCGCAGCGTGCTCGGGGATCCCGTGCAGCCGGACGGTGAGCTCGGTGATCACTGCGAGTGTCCCCTCCGAGCCGACGAGGAGCCCGGTCAGGTCGTAGCCGGCGGACGTCTTCAGCGCCCGGCTACCGGTGCGCACGACCTCGCCTCCGGGCAGAACCGCCTCGAGCGCGAGCACGTTCGCCCGCATCTTGCCGTAGCGCGGCGTGGTCGTCCCGGCGGCGTTCGTCGCCGCCATCCCACCGAGTGTCGCGTCCGCGCCGGGATCGACCGGGAACCGGAGGCCGTGAGGGCCGACCGCCGCGGTGAGGGCGGAGCGAGTCACGCCCGCCTCCACAGTCGCGGTGAGATCGTGCGGCGACACGCAGACGACGCGGTTCAGGCGCGAGAGGTCGAGGCTGATGCCGCCATGGACGGGTATCACGTTCCCCTCGAGGCTCGAGCCTGCGCCGAACGGCGTGACCGGCACCCGGAGCTCGTGCGCGATGCGGAGGATCGCGCACACCTCGGCCACCGAGGTCGCGTAGACGACAAGGTCAGGGCGGGTCGCGCGATGGAAGCTCGGGTCGACCGCGTGCAGGTCGCGCTCGGAGTCGCCGGACGTGACGCGCGTCCCGTCGCCGCCGACCGCCGCGACCAGCGCCGCGCCCAACTCGGTCACGAAGGAGCGTCCTCGTCGGCGAGCTCGCGCTCGGTCGGGAGCGACTCCGCGACCCGCTCGACCGCCCAGCGGATGCTGTCCTGGACGGCCCGCTCGGCCGCCTCACCGTCACGGGCCTCGCAGGCCGCGAGCACCGTCCTGTACCGCTCGACGGACTCGTTGAAGCGCTCCGCAGTCGAGAGCACGAGTCGGTTGTACCGCTCCGACCGTCGGAAGAGACGCTCGACCTCCTCGACCAGCCGGCGCCTGCCGCTCGCGCGGTAGCACGTCGCGTGGAACTCCCAGCGCAGCCGCAGGTACTCGTCGACCTCCTGCCGGCTCGCCAGGCGCCGCAACTCCTCGAGCAGCGCGCGCATCCCGGCGACCTCTTCCGATCCGACCGCGTCCGCCCCGCGACGGGCCGCAAGCCCCTCGAGACCGAGGCGCGCCGCGTAGATCTCCTCGAAGTCTTCGCGTGTGAGACGGCTCACCGTCGAGCGCCCGGTGGGGCCCACGACGACGAAGCCCTCCCGCTCGAGACGACCGAGCCCTGCTCGCACCGGCGTCTGCGACACAGCGAGCCGGCCCGCCAGCTCGCGCTGCACGAGCGGCGTGCCCTCGGCGAGCTGACCGGAGACGATCAAGGCGCGCAGGGCCTCGGTCACGCGGTCCTCGATCGAGGGCTGCTCCTCGAGCGGCTCGATCGGGGACGCATCCGCTGTCGTCGCCTCTTGCATCGCCGTGCAGTATCGCCTAGGCTCGCTCCATTCGCAATATGCGATTTCAAACTTCAACAGGGAGTAAGGGGTGAGAGCACCGTCCGCCGGCGCGCGGGTCGGTGTCGACGTCGGGGGTACGTTCACCGACGTCGTGCTGCGTGCCCACGACGGAGGAACGTCGATCCGCAAGCTCCTGTCCACGCCACCGGGCTACGACGAGGCCGTGGTCGCGGCTGTCGCCGAGCTCGCTCCCTCGAGCGGCACGCTGACGGAGATCGTCCACGGGACGACCGTGGCCACGAACGCCGTGCTCGAGCGTCGCGGCAGCGTGACCGCGCTTGTCACGACGGCCGGCTTCCGCGACGTGCTCGAGCTCCGGCGACTGCGCATCCCGCACATGTACGACCTCTTCTGGCGCAAGCCGCCACCGCTCGTCGAGCGGCAGTTCCGCTTCGAGCTCGACGAGCGGGTCGCAGCCGACGGGACGATCGTGCGCCCGCTCGACGACGACGAGGCGCGCCTCCTCGCCCGCCGGTTGCGCGAGCTCGGCATCGAGTCGGTCGCGGTCTGCTTCCTCCACGCGTACCTCTATCCCGGCCACGAGGAGCGCTTCGGCCGCATCCTCGCCGAGGAGCACCCGGCCGCGATCGTCTCGCTCTCGAGCGCGATCCTGCGCGAGCAACGGGAGTACGAGCGCTCGGCGACCACCGTCGTCAACGCCTACATCCGCCCGCTGATGTCTTCCTACATCGACCGGATCCGACAGCGCCTCGACGGGCTCGGCATCGACGCGCCCCTGCAGATCATGCAGTCGTCGGGCGGCGTCATGACCTCGGACGACGCGAAGCTCCGACCCGTGTTCGCGCTCGAGTCGGGGCCCGCCGCGGGTGTCGTCGCCGCACTCGGCATGAGCCGCCTGCTCGCCGAGCCGAACGTGATCGCGTTCGACATGGGCGGGACGACCGCCAAGGCGTCGCTGATCGAGAACGGAGCGATCGCCCGCGGGCGGGAGTACGAGGCGGGCGGTTCGATCTCCGCCGGCAGCCGCCTCATCCGCGGCTCGGGCGAGTTGCTGCGAATCCCCACGATCGACATCGCCGAGGTCGGGGCGGGCGGCGGCTCGATCGCCTGGCTCGACCCGGCCGGTGGGCTCCAGGTCGGCCCGCGAAGCGCAGGCGCCGACCCTGGCCCAGCCTGCTACGGGCTCGGCGGTGTCGAGCCGACCGTGACCGACGCCAACGTCGTGCTCGGCACGATGCCGGCGGGGCCGGTCGCGAACGGGCAGATCACCGTCTCCCGCGAGCTCGCGGAGACCGCGGTGCTTCGCGTCGCCACGCCGCTCGGGCTGTCACTGCTCGAGGCCGCCGACGGGATCCGACGGATCGCCAATGCCCGTATGACCCGGGCGCTCCGCGCCGTCTCGTCCGAGAAGGGGCGCGACCCACGGGACTTCGCGATCGTCGCCTACGGTGGGGCGGGGCCGATCCACGCCGCCGCGCTCGCCGAGGAGCTCGGCGTGCGCACCGTGCTCGTTCCCCCCGTCGCCGGTCTTTTCAGCGCCGTCGGTCTCCTCTTCGCGCGCCCCGAGTTCCACGACGTGCGCACCTGCCAGCTCGACGTCGACACGGTCGCGCCCGCGGCGCTTGCCGGCCCGTTCGCCGAGATGGAGGAACGGCTGGCGGCCGCGCTCGCGGGCACCGCCCGGATCGACTGGGTTCGCACCGCCGACCTTCGGTACCACGGTCAGAGCTGGGAGGTCGAGGTCTCATTGGACGACGGCGCGGTCGATCTCGCCGCCCTGCGGGACCGCTTCGAGGACGAGCACGAGCGCCTCTACGGCGTTCGTGGTCAGCCGGGGGCCCCGGTCGAGATCAGAGCGCTACGCCTCGCGGCGCTCGGCCCGGCCCCGTCGACCGACACGTTCAGCGTCGACCACGCCGCACCCGCCGTGAGAGACGGGGACGGCACGCGCACCGCCTACCTCGACGGCGTCGAGCTCGGTGTTCCTGTCGCCACGCGGACGGCGGTCGAGCTCGCCCCCGTCGCCGGCCCGGTCTTCGTCGACGAGTACGACACGACGGTGGTCGTTCCGCCGGGGTGGACCGTCGGGCTCGACCCTCGTACCCGAACGCTCGTGCTCGAGCGAGAGCGCACCGATGGCTAGCGCGCCCGAACGAGCGCGGGTCGATCCGGTCACGCTGCAGGTCGCCGCCAACGCCTTCGCCACGATCGCCGACGAGATGGCGACGACGATCTTCCGCACGGCACACTCGACCGTCGTTCGCGACGGGATGGACTTCTCCGCGGCACTGCTGTCGGCGGACGGCGAGACGGTCGCTCAGGCGGTCAGTGTCCCCTTCCACCTCGGCTCGATCCCCGTCGCCATGGAGCGGCTGCTCGCACGCTTCGGCGACGACCTGCACCCCGGCGACGTCTTTCTCATGAACGATCCGTTCGACGGTGGCATCCATCTCCAGGACCTGTTCGTGTTCAAGCCCGTTCACGCGGGAGGCGAGCTGATCGGGTTCACGGCGACGACCGCCCACCACGGCGACGTCGGCGGCCGCCTGCCCGGCTCGAGCGCATGCGACAACACCGAGATCTTCCAGGAGGGGATCCGCATGCCGTGGCTGCGCCTCTACGCAGCCGGCGAGCCGGTCGACGACGTCTTCCGCATCATCGAGGCGAACGTCCGCATCCCGCGCATGACCCTCGGCGACCTCGGTGCCCAGGTCGCCGCGTGCACCGTCGCCGAGCGGTCGCTGATCGCACTCGCCGAGCGGCACGGCAACGAGCAGCTCCGGGCCCTGATGCAGGCGCTCGTCGACCACACCGAGCGATTGGTGCGCAGCGAGATCGCCTCGTGGCCCGACGGCACGGCGACGTTCACCGACTACCTCGACTCCGACGGGATCGAGCGCAGAGACGTCCCCATCGTGGCGACGGTGACGATCGCCGGGGACGAGGTCACGGCCGACCTCACCGAGTCGGCGCCGATGGTGCGGGGCTCGCTCAACAGCACCCGCTCGTTCGTGCAGGCCTGCGTGTATCAGGCAGTGCGTGCAGCACTCACCGCCGACGTCCCCAACACGTCGGGTGCCTTCCGCCCCATCCACGTGCTCACCCGCCCCGGAACCGTGGCCGAGGTCGTAATGCCCGCTGCCTCCTCCATGCGCGGCGTCACGGGCTTCCGCGTGCTCGACGCCGTGAACGGCGCCCTTGCGCAACTCATCCCCGATCGTGTGGCTGCCGCAGGCGAGGGCGGCAACACGCTCGCGATCTTCGGTGCGGAGCGTCCGGAGGGAGGGCGCTACGTCTTCTACGAGCTCGTCGTCGGCACCTGGGGCGCGACACCCGAGGGCGACGGCAACGACGGCCTCACGAACCCGGCGAGCCTCGCCGCCAACATCCCGGTCGAGGTCGCCGAGTCCGAGTTCCCGATCGTCGTCGAGCGCTACGGTCTCGTACCCGACTCTGGCGGCGCCGGTCGGCATCGCGGTGGGCTCGCCGTCGAGCGCGTGTGGCGGTGCCTGACACCGTCGACGTCGCTCATCGTGCGATCGGATCGCGGCGCGCACCCTCCCTACGGGCTCGCGGGCGGGCAGCCCGGCGCGACGTCGACGAACAGCCTGTGCCGCGCCGGCGGCCAGCCGGAGGAGCTGCCCGGCATGTTCTCGATCGTGATCGAGGAGGGCGACGTCTACGAGCACCGCACCGCCGGTGGTGGCGGCTTCGGTGACCCCTTCCAGCGCGACCCGAGCCTCGTCGCGCGGGACGTGCTGAACGAGAAGGTGAGCGCCGCTGCGGCACGGGAGCGCTACGGCGTCGTGCTCGACGACGCCGGCGAGATCGACGAGACGGCGACGAGCGGCCTGCGGGCCAGGAGGAGGCAGAATGATCGAGAAGGCTGATGCGGTCGTGATCGGCGGCGGGATCATCGGAGCGAGCGTCGCCCACTTCCTGACGAAGATCGGCTTCGGCCAGGTCGCACTCGTCGAGAAAGCGCAGATCTGCGGCGGCTCCACCCAGTACTCAGCCGCCCACGTCCGACAGCACTACACGAACGAAGTGGCGATCAGGCTCGCGGTCCGGGCCGCCGAGATGTTCGCGAACGCCGAGGAGCGGCTCGGCGGCGAGGTTGGCTGGATTCAGGACGGGTACATGGTGATCGCACCGCCGGGCGAGGAGCAAGCGCTGCTCGACGTCGTCCCGTACCAACAGCAACTCGGAGTGAAGACCGAGATCCTGACACTCGAGGAGGTCGGCGACCGCTGGCCCGAGCTCTCGCTCGACGGTGTCGCCCTCGCCTGCTTCGAGGAGACGTCCGGATACGCGGATCCCGTGCGCACGGTGAAGGCGCTAGTCAGCTCGGCCGAGCGCGACGGCCTCGTCGCGTACGAGGGCTGCCGCGTTCTCGGCATCACAACCGCCGGCAAGCGCGTCAGCGGCGTCGTCACGGGCGAGGGGGAGATCGCCACCGACGTCGTCGTCAACGCGACCGGGCCCTGGGGCAACACGGTCGGCCGCATGGTCGGCGTCGAGTACCCGCTCCGCTTCTCGCGGGAGCACGAGGCGATCTTCGACGCACCGCACGGGTTCGGTCGGATCCCGGTCATGTCCGACGCGACCCAGCGCCTCTACTTCCGCAACGTCGGTCGCGGCCAGGTGCTCGTCGGGGAGGGCTGGCCCAAGGAGCCGGAGCCGGCCGATCCGGAGAGCTACGACGACGGCACCGACGACGAGCACTTGGCCCGCATGGTGCCGAAGCTCGTCCGCCGCCTGCCCAGGCTCGCGGCCACGCTGACACAGCCGAGCTTCGGCGGCGCCTTCGTCACGGGCTACTCGGGCGTGTACGACATCACCGACGACTGGTATCCGATCGTCGGTGAGGAGGCGCTCGCCGGCTACTGGTCGGCATTCGGGGGCAGCGGCCACTGCTTCAAGCTCGGCCCGACGATCGGCGAGTCGCTCGCCCACCTGATCGCGGGGCGCGAACCGCCGATCGACATCTCGAGCCTGTCCGGCACGCGGTTCGCGACCGGCCGCACGTTCACCTCCGTGTGGGGCCCGGGGAATCGCGCGTGATCATCACGCGCGTCACCTCGACGCCGCTCGCTGTCCCTCTGCAGCGGCCGTTCCACTGGCGTTCCGGTGCCCAGCGCGGAGCCAACCTCGTCCTCTTCGCCGTCGAGACCGACGCGGGCGCGACCGGATACGGCGAGTCGATCTGCGAGGAGCCCGCAGCTGTGATCGCGTATGGGGAGCTGATGGCCGACGCGTTCGTCGGTCGCTCGCCGGGCGACGTCGAGGCGATCCTCGGCGAGCTCTGGCGGGAGGGCCGCTGGCGCTTCACCCCGCACTGGTCCCTGCAGGTGCTGGCGGGGATCGAGGTCGCGTGCTGGGATGCGCTCGGGAAGGGGCTCGGCGTGCCGGCCTCCACCTTCCTCGGGGGCCGTGTGCGCGACGAGGTCGACCTGATGGCGTTCCCGCAAGGCGACACCGCTGCCGAGCTCGCGGCAGACGCCGCGACGCTTGCTGCGGAGGGATACGGGGTCGTCTACGTCAAGGTGGGCCGAGACGGTCGCGACGACGAGGAGATCGTCGCCGCCGTCCGCGACGCGATCGGCCCCGAGCCACTGCTCCGCGTCGACGCGAACGAGGCGTGGGACGTCCCCACCGCCATCGACGCCATCCGCCGGCTCGCGCGCCACGATGTCGACTGGGTCGAGCAACCGATCGCGGCAGGCAACGTCACCGGTCTCGCGTACGTGCGACGCTCTGTCGACGTGAAGATCGCGGCCGACCAAGCGGTGCACACGGCGAGCGAGCTGCGCTCCGTCCTCGAGTCCGAGGCGGCCGATGCGGTCGTCCTCGGCCACCACGAGACGGGAGGGCTCTGGCGCCTACGGCAGGCAGCGGCGCTGGCCGACGCGCACGGTCTACCGCTCAACCGGCACGCGTGCGTCGAGAGCGCCATTTCCACGTTCGCGGCACTCCAGGCGGTGGCTTGCGTGCCGAACCTCACGGTCGGCAACCAGGTCATGCACCAGTTGCTCGCGGAGCCGCTGGTGACGACGCCGCTCCCGCTCGGGGGAGGCCGGGTCGCCGCGCCCGACGGCCCCGGGCTCGGCTTCGAGCTCGACCACGACGCGGTCGAGCGCGCGCGGGCGCGACACGAGACGGATGGGCCGTACCCCACCATCGACCGACGCCCCACGGGACGAGGATGACCGGCGACAGCACGCTCGACCCGATCACGTTCGAGGTGATCCGCAACGCCTTCGTCGCCGCGACGGACGAGATGGTGCTCACCCTCAAGCGGAGTGCGTACTCCACGAACATCAAGACGCGCGCCGACTTCTCGTGCGCGTTCTTCGACGTCGAACTGCGGGCGGTGGCGCAGGGCTTCACGCAGCCCGTGCACCTGGGCTCGATGGTCGAGCAGACACCGCGCGCGGTGCGCGACTTCGGCGCGGCGAGCCTCGAGCCCGGCGACGTGATCGTCACCAACGACCCGTACCCGAGCGGCGTCCACCTGAACGACATCACGCTCGTGTCGCCGGTGCACGTCGACGGCGAGATCCTCGGGTACGTCGCGAACCTCGCCCACCACGTGGACGTCGGCGGCGGCGCTCCGGCAAGCATCGGGGCCTTCCGTGAAGTCTTCCAGGAGGGCGTGATCATCCCGCCTGTGAGGATCGTCGAGCGGGGGGAGATCGTCGACGACGTCTTCAGGCTGCTTCTCGCACAGATCCGCTCCAAGCGGGAGACAGCGGGAGACCTGCGCGCGCAGGTGGCGGCCAACGTCACCGGCGTCCGCCGGCTGCAGGCGCTCGCGGCGCGCCACGGCCGCCCAACCCTCGTGCGCGCGATGGACGAGCTGCTCGCTTACACCGAGCGTCGCGTGCGCGCCGAGCTCGCGCAGCTCCCCCATGGCACCTACACGGCCGAGGGCCAGGTCGACAGCGACGGCTATACCGACGAGCCCGTGCGGCTCCGCGCCAGCGTCACGATCACCGACGACGACGTGCGCTTCGACATGGACGGCTGCGACCCTCAGCGGCGCGCGCCCGTCAACTCGACGTACGCGCAGACGTTCTCCGCGTGCGCGTACGCGCTCAAGTGCCTGATCGACCCGGACCTCCCGGTCAACGACGGCTTCTACCGCCTGATCACCGTCGTCGCGCCCCAGGGCTCGGTCGCGAACTGCACGTGGCCGAGCCCCGTGGTCGGTGGCTGGGAGACACAGACGCGACTCGTGGACGTGCTCTTCCGCGCGCTGCTGCCGGCTCTTCCCGATCTGCTCCCAGCAGGCACCAAGGCGATGATGTGCCACGCCGGGTTCGGAGGTATCGACGCCGAGACCGGGGAGTACACGTGCTTCCTCGAGACCTTCGGCGGCGGCTACGGTGGCCGCTCATCGAGCGACGGCCCCGACGCGGTGCAGGCCCACGGGCAGAACACCGAGAACGCGCCGATCGAGGAGACCGAGCTCAACTACCCGGTGCGCGTGACCCGGCTTTCCCTCGTCGAGGATTCCGACGGCCCCGGCCGCTTCCGCGGCGGCCTCGGTCTGCGCAAGGACTACCGGTTCGACCACCCCGTCACCTTCACCGTGCTCGCCGACCGTACGAAGACCGGCCCGTGGGGAGCGCTCGGCGGCGGGCCCGGGCAGACCGCGCGCTTCATCCTCGTCCGCGACGGGGAGGAGCACGACCTCGAGTCGAAGAGCACCGTCGACCTCGCTCCGGGCGACATCGTCAGCTACCGCACGTGCGGCGGGGGCGGCTACGGGCCGCCGGAGGATCGCGAGCCCGCGCGAGTGCTGCGCGACGTGCTCGAGGGCAAGGTCAGCACCTCGCGCGCGAGGGACGTGTACCGCGTGTCGGTGACCGACGGCCGCGTGGACGAGGCCGTGACCGCGGAGCTCCGCTCGTGACGGTCGACCCGATCACGTTCGAGGTGATCCGGAATGCGCTCGTCGCGGCGACCGACGAGATGGTGCTCGCCCTCAAGCGCAGCGCGTACTCGACGAACATCAAGACGCGCTCGGACTTCTCGTGTGCGTTCTTCGACGCCGAGCTACGCGCCGTCGCGCAGGGTTTTGCCCAGCCGGTGCACCTCGGGTCGATGGTCGAGCAGACGCCGCGCGCGATCATCGCCTATGGCCCGGAGAACCTCGGGCCGGGCGACGTGATCGTCACCAACGACCCGCACGCGGGGGGCGTCCATCTCAACGACGTCACGCTCGTCTCGCCGGTGCACGTGGACGGCGAGATCCTCGGGTACGTCGCCAACCTCGCCCATCACGTCGACGTCGGAGGCGGCGCTCCCGCCAGCATCGGTGCGTTCCGGGAAGTGTTCCAGGAGGGAGTGATCATCCCGCCGGTGAAGATCGTCGCGGCCGGCACGATCGTTGCCGACGTCTTCAAGCTGATCCTCGCGCAGATCCGCTCCAAGCACGAGACGGGGGGAGATTTCCGCGCTCAGATCGCGGCCAACACGACGGGTGTACGGCGGATCCAGGCGCTCGTGGCGCGCCACGGGCTCGCGACGATCCGCGCCACGATGGAGGAGCTGCTCGCCTACACCGAGCGGCGGGTCGGAGCCGAGATCGCGCGGCTGCCACACGGTACGTTCGAGGCGGAAGGTCTCGTCGACAACGACGGCTACACCGACGAGCCCGTACGGCTGAAGGCGCGGATCGAGATCGGTGACGCAGGCGTGCGCTTCGACACGACCGGGTCGGACCCGCAGCGACGCGCACCGGTCAACTCGACCTACGCAATGACGTTCTCCGCCTGTGCGTACGCGCTCAAGTGCCTGATCGACCCGGACCTCCCGGTCAACGACGGCTTCTACCGTCACCTCTCGGTCCATGCGCCCGAGGGCACCGTGACGAACGGCACGTGGCCCGCACCGGTGGTCGGCGGATGGGAGACGCACTCCCGCCTCGTCGAGGTGATCATCCGGGCGCTGTTGCCGGCCTTCCCGGACCGGCTGCCGGCGGGAACGAAGGGGATGATGTGCCAGGCGGGCTTCGGCTCCCTCGACCTCGAGGCGGGCAAGTACACATGCTTCTACGACACGTTCGCCGGCGGCTACGGGGGCCGCGCCGGGAGCGACGGCCCCGACGCCGTGCAGGCCCACGGGCAGAACACCGAGAACGCCCCGATCGAGGAGACCGAGCTCAACTATCCGGTGCGCATCGACGGACTCTCGCTCGTCGAGGACTCCGACGGCCCGGGCCGGTTTCGCGGCGGGCTGGGGCTGCGCAAGGACTACCGCTTCGACCTGTACACGACGTTCACGATGCTCGCCGACCGCGATCGTTTCGGCCCGTGGGGCGCCTTCGGCGGCCACGACGGCAGGATCGCCGAGTACGTGCACGTACGCGACGGCGCCGAGACGCGGCTCTCGTCCAAGACGACGCTCGACCTCGTCCCGGGCGACGTGATCAGCGTGCGGACGTGCGGCGGTGGCGGCTACGGCCCACCCGAGGAGCGCGAGCCCGAGCGCGTGCTACGCGACGTGCTGGAAGGGAAGGTCAGCGCCGAGCGCGCACGGGACATCTACCGCGTCGCGGTCGTCGACCGACAACTCGACGAAGCGGCCACCGCAGACCTGAGGAGGGGCGCATGAGAGGGAGCTCAGCAGCACGGCGCCGTCCGGGTGCCAGCGCGATCGGCCGCGCCAGCGGCAGCTTCAGGGATCGTCACGAGCGGGGATCTGCCCCCGCAGATCCGAGATCTGTGGGGCTGAAACGATGATCCGGCTCGCGATCGACATCGGCGGCACGTTCACCGACGCGACGCTGATCGACGAGGAGACCGGAAGCGTCTCGATCGCGAAGGTGCTGTCGACTCCGGCCGACCCGTCGGTGGGCTTCATGCAGGCCGTCGAGCGTGCCCTCGCGGCCGGTGACGTGGACGCGCGCGCCGTTGGGTTCGTGGTGCACGCCACGACCGTTGCGACCAACGCGATCATCGAAGGCACCATCGCTCGCAGCGGGTTCGTGACGACGGAGGGCTTCAGGGACCTGCTCGAGATCGCCCGGCAGGTTCGGCCGACGCTCTACGACACCCGGTTCGAGAAGACGACACCGCTCGTCCCGCGCGACCGGGCCGTCACCGTCTGTGAGCGGCTCGGCCCGGCCGGGGAGGTGCTGACGCCCCTCGACGACGCCTCGGTGAGAGACGCCGCCGCCATCCTTCGTCGCGAAGGCGTCGAATCGGTCGCCGTCTGCCTGCTGCACGCGTACGTCAACCCTGCACACGAGCAGCGCGTGGGCGCGATCCTCGCCGAGGAGCTGCCCGGGATCCCCATCTCGCTCTCCGCCGAGGTCGCGCCGGAGTTCCGCGAGTACCTGCGCGCGTCGACGACGGTGATCAACGCGGTGATCCGCCCCGTCGTGGAGCGCTACCTGGAGCGGATCGAGGCGCGGCTCGCCGACGCCGGGGTCGAGGCGAAGCTGCTCGTGATGCAGTCGAGCGGCGGCGTCTTCAGCTCGGAGGCGGCGCGGTCACGGCCCGTCTTCATGGTCGAGTCGGGCCCCGCCGCCGGCGTGATCGCGTCCGCGTACCTGGGTGAGACGCTTGGCCACGCCGACGTCCTCTCGTTCGACATGGGCGGGACGACGGCGAAGGTCGGCCTGATCCAGGGGGGCCGGCCGTCGGTGACCAAGGACTACAACGTGGGCGGTCATGCGAGCGCCGGGATCGGCGGGCTGTCGCTGTCGGGCTACCCCGTGCGGACGCCGGTCGTCGACCTGATCGAGATCGGTGCCGGCGGCGGCTCGATCGCCTGGGTCGATTCCGGCGGTCTGATGCGGGTCGGCCCCCGGAGCGCGGGCGCCGATCCGGGCCCCGTCTGCTACCGGCGGGGCGGGACGGAGCCGACGGTGACCGATGCGAACGTCGTCCTCGGGCGGCTGAACCCGGGCTACTTCCTCGGTGGTGAGATCGGCCTCGACGTCGAAAGCGCGCGCGCAGCGATCGAGGAGCGTTGTGCGAAGCCGCTCGGGCTCGACGTCACAGAGGCGGCGAACGGGATCGTCGAGATCGCCAACGCGGCCATGGTGAACGCGCTCCATCTGATCTCGGTGCAGCGCGGCTACGACCCGCGTGACTTCGTGCTGGTCGGCTTCGGCGGCGCCGGCCCGGTGCACGCGAACGCCCTGATGCGCGACGCCGAGATGCCGACCCTCGTGATCCCGCGCAGCCCCGGCATCTTCTCCGCGACCGGGCTACTGACCACGGACATCAAGCGCGACGCCGCGGTGACGATCATGCGCCGCCTCGACGCCCTCGAGCCGGGCGAGGCCGAAGCGACCTTCGCTGGCCTGGAAGAGACCGGCCGGACAGAGCTCGAGCGGGAGGGCATTCCCCGCGAAGCTATCGAGTTCACGCGACAGGTCGACGTCCGCTATGTCGGTCAGAGCTTCGAGCTGACGATCCCTGCCGGCGAGGCGATGGCCGAGCGCTTCCACGTCGAGCACGACCGCACGTACGGGTTCGCGGCCGCCGACGAGCCGATCGAGGTTGTGAGCCTGCGGCTGACGAGTGTGGGCCGGATCGCGAAGCCGCCGCCCCGTACGCTCGAAGCCGGTGGGGACGTCGAGCCGAAAGAGCACCGCCCCGTCTACTACGCGGAGGCCGGCGGCTTCGTCGACTGCCCCATCTACGACCGCTACGCGCTCCCGGCCGGGGCGGCCCTCGCCGGGCCGGTGGTCATCGAGGAGCTCGACTCAACGGTGGTCGTGCACCCGGGCTACCTCGTGGAGGTCGACCGGTACGGCAATTTGCTCCTGGGGAGGGCGTGACGGTGCACGGCATCGTGGTGGCGAAGGATCTGATGATCCCGATGCGCGATGGCATCCACTTGGCGACCGACCTCTACCGGCCGGCTGCCGACGGCGAGCCGCTCGCGGGGAGCTACCCGACGATCCTGTGCCGCACCCCGTACGACAAGACCGACCGCCGCTACACCGAGATCGCCGACTTCTTCACACCGCGCGGCTACGTGGTCGCGCTGCAGGACCTCCGCGACCGTTACCGCTCCGAGGGCACGGGCGAGTACTTCCACACGGTCACCGTCCACGAGGGCGAGGACGGCTACGACACCGTCGAATGGCTCGCCGCGCGCCCGTGGTCGAACGGACGCGTCGGGATGGTCGGCAGCTCGTACGCGGCCATCACCCAGGTGCGGGCTGCGCTTGCCTCGCCGCCGCACCTCACCGCGATCTGGCCCGACGTGGTGCCGACGAACAACTACGCGAACCAGTCGCGCGAGGGCGGCGCGATGCAGCTGCACATGTTCTGGGCCCTCTTCATCCACGCGCAGGACGCCCAGGACATCAGCGACGACCCCGACAAGCAGGCCGAGGTCTGGGACGACCTACGCCGGCTGCGCGAGCTCCTCCACGGCCCTTGGCGCCGGGGTGAGCTCTCGCTGCGGCACACGCCGACGCTCGAGCAGGCGCTGCTCGACTACGCGACCCGCGGCACGTACGACGAGTGGTGGGCACAGGAGTCGAACGACTACACGCGCCACTGGGACCGGCACGCCGACCTCCCCGCCACGTTCTCCACCGGCTGGTTCGACGCGTTCCCGCACGCCGACACCGAGTACTTCGCGGAGATGACGTCGCGCAACGACTCTCCGCAGCGCCTCGTCGTCGGGCCGTGGAGCCACGTCGGCATGCGCGGCGAGGCGACGCACACGCTCGACGTCGACTTCGGGCCGCAGAGTGTCTGGGGTGTCGCGCGCTACTTCGACGAGCAGCTCCGCTTCTTCGACCGCTGGCTGCGCGACGAGCCGACCGGTGTCGAGCACGAGCCACCCGTCCGGCTCTTCGTGATGGGGGGAGGCAGCGGCCGCCGGCTGCCGTCCGGGAAGCTCGACCACGGCGGCCGGTGGCGCGGCGAGTACGAATGGCCGCTCGCGCGTGCGGTGCCGACGACGTACCACCTCCACGGCGACGGGGCACTGCGCGAAGCGCGGCCGGACGCCGGCGCCTCCCCGCTGGAGTACGAGTTCGACCCAGCCCACCCCGTGCCCTCGATCGGAGGGCTGCTCTGCCAGATCGCGGAGCTTCCGTCGGGCGGTGGCTCGGATCAGGAGGCGATGTGGACGCGGTTCCTCAACCCGGTCCTGCGCCTCCGCAACATCCTGGCGCCCGGCCCTGCCCACCAGCGCGAGACGGCCGACGTGCTCGGGGCGAGCGAGCCGTACGGGTTGCTGCGCGACCGACCCGACGTGCTCGCCTTCGAGACCGAGCCGCTGACGTCCCCCGTCGAGGTCACCGGCCCTGTCACCGTTCACCTCTGGATCGCCTCCGACGCGCCCGACACCGACTTCACGGCGAAGCTCGTCGACGTCTACCCGCCGAGCGACGACTACCCGGACGGCTACCAGATGGGGCTGTGCGACTCGATCATCCGCTGCCGCTACCGCCATGGTTGGGACCGC
The DNA here is from genome assembly GCA_963701395.1 of uncultured Actinomycetes bacterium. Lineage (GTDB taxonomy): Bacteria > Actinomycetota > Thermoleophilia > Gaiellales > Gaiellaceae > Gaiella. The sequence goes on along the minus strand of CAVOZU010000009.1, from coordinate 374,922 downwards.
GAGGTGATGCTGGAGCCCGGCGTTCCCGCCACCGTCACGATCACGCTGCCGCCGACGAGCAACGTCTTCGCGGCAGGGCACCGCATCCGGATCGACGTCTCGAGCTCGAACTTCCCGCGCCTCGACGTCAACCCGAACACGGGCGAGCCGGTCGGAGCGCACACGCACCGGGTCGTGGCCCGCCAGACCGTCTACGTCGACGCCGAGAGCGCGTCCCGGGTCGTCCTCCCGGTCGTCCCGTCGTGAGCGTCGACCTCCTCGAGTGGGCAACCGTCCCCGGCGGACCGTTCACGATGGGCAGCGACCCGGCGCGCGCCCACCCGCCGGACGATGACGAGGCGCCGCGGCACACGCTGACCCTCGATGGGTTCCGGATCACCCGAACACCCGTGACGAACGCGCAGTACGCGGTCTTCGCGAGCGCCACCGGAGCCCCGACGCCGAGTCATCGACCTGACGGCGTGGCACCGGCGACCGTCGAGAAGCAGCCTGCCACCTACGTCACGTGGGACGACGCCAGGGCGTTCTGCGACTGGGCCGGCACGAGACTCCCGACCGAGGCGCAATGGGAGCGGGCCGCCCGGGACGACGACGGCAGGACGTGGCCGTGGGGCGACGCCCTCCCGGACGACCGACTGTGCACGTTCGGATCGTTCGAAGGTCCGCCGACGGTCGGAGCCACGCCGGACGGCGCCTCGCCCTTCGGTGTGCTCGACCTGGCCGGCACGGTGTGGGAATGGACTTCCAGCGCCTACCGCCCGTACCCATACGACGCCAACGACGGTCGCGAAGACCCGCTCGGACACGACCTGCGGGTCGTACGCGGTGGCTCGTTCGTCCACGACGCCAACTCGATCCGGTGCTCTGCGAGGCACCCGCTGCACCCGGGCGCGCGCGATCACTACGTGGGCTTCCGCGTCGTCGCTGGACCCACACCGGCGCCGCTCGACCTCGACTGGGTCGAGATTCCCGCCGGCGACGTGCAACTCGGCAACGACCCGCAGTTCCGAACAGGCGAGGCTCTCCCCTCGGAGACGCCGCAGCACGTGATCGACGCAGCAGGGTTCGAGCTGTCGCGCACACCGGTCACGAACGGGCAGTACGCCGCCTTCGTCGCGGATGCCGGCGCCGCCCACCCCCCGCACTGGGCCGGCGCGGCACCCGCGCCTGGCTACGAGCTGCATCCCGTGACGTTCGTCGACTGGCACGACGCGTGCGCGTTCTGCGGATGGGTCGGCGGCCGGCTGCCCACCGAGGCTGAGTGGGAGAAGGCTGCACGCGGCACCGACGCGCGCACGTACCCCTGGGGCGACGCGCCGGACCCGAGCGCCGTCAACGCCGGACACGGGTCCAAGCGCGGGGCGACGAGCGCGGTCGATGCACACTCCGCCGGTGCCAGCCCGTACGGTCTGCTCGACATGGCCGGCAACGTCTGGGAGTGGGTATCGAGCGCGTACCGCCCGTACCCGTACAGAGCCGACGACGGCCGTGAGAGCCCGATCGGCGACGAGCCGCGCGTGCTTCGCGGCGGGTCGTTCGCCAGCGCCGATCCGCGGCTCGCCCGGTGCGCGTCGCGCAGCCGCAGCCACCCCTGCCGACGCCAGTCCCACATCGGCTTCCGAGTCGCCCGAGGAGGTGCGCCCCGTGCTTGATCAGGTCGATGCCGACCGGCTCCGCGACCTCACGTTGGAGCTCGTCGAGATCGAGAGCCCGACCGGCGACACGGCAGAGGTCGCCCGCCGCTACGCAGAGCGCCTCGCCGACTACGGGATGGACGTGGAGCTGCTCGACGACGCATTCCCGGCCACGCCGATCGTGGTCGGACGCCTTCGCGGCGGCACCCCGGGGCCGACGGTCGTGCTCAACGGGCACCTCGACACCGTCCCCATTCCCCACGAGCCGCCCCAAGTCGAGAACGACGTGGTCGTGGGCAGGGGCTCCGCGGACATGAAGGGCGCACTCGCGTGCGCGGCCGAGGCAGCGCGCATCGTCGGTGGTCGCGGCGGGTTCCCCGGTGAGCTCGTGATCGTCGCCATCGGGCTGCACGAGGCACCCGGCGGTCGCGGTGAGGACCTCACGTACCTGCTCCGCGACACCGACTTCACCGCTGACCTCGCGATCATCTGCGAGCTCGGCGGGCACAGCCTTCCCGTGGCGCACATGGGGCAGGCGACCGCCGAGATCACGATCTCACGGCCTGGGATGGCCACCCACGAGCTGCTGGCGGCACCCGGCACACCACACCCGCTGCTCGCCGCGGGACGCGTGATCGAGGCGATCCGAGGGCGAAGCGAGGAGCTGGCCTCCGTCGAGCACGAGTGGGTCGGAGCGGAGACGTACTTCCTGGGAGAGGTGCACGGCGGCGACTTCTACAACCGTCACCCGGCGAGCTGCCGCCTCGTCGGCACGCGGCGCTGGGCCCCCGGCACGACCCTCGCCGACGCCGACGACGAGTACCGGGCGCTCCTCGCCCCGATCGCGGAGGCGACAGGGTGCACGATCGACCTCGACCTGCGACTCGTCCGCGACACGTACTCGATCGACCCCACGCACCCGCTCGTGGGTGCGCTGCGGGGAGCGTACGAGGATGTCACCGGCCGCGGGCTCGACCTCGTCGGGCTGAAGGTCGTCGCCGACGGCGCGATCTTCTCCCAGGCCGGGATCCCGACCGTGTACCACGGCCCGGTCGGCACCGGGGCACACGCCGACGTGGAGACGATGCCCGTGGCGGAGCTCGTACGCGCGACGCAGGTCTACCTCCGCACGCTGGAGCGTCTCTGGGCATGAACATCCTGCGCCCGGAGAGCCCCGAGGACCCGCTGCCCGGGTACGACGCGCTCAGGACCGCGTTTTGCTGGCAGCTGCCGGCCGTCTACAACATCGGCGTCGAGGCGAGCGACCGCCAGCCACCTGGTGCTCCCGCAATCCTCGTCACCGACGGACGCGAGGTGACCCGCACCGTCACCTTCGGCGAGCTCGCGGAGGGCTCGAACCGGCTCGCCAACGCGCTCTCCGGTCTCGGCGTGACCCAGGGCGACCGCGTGGCCGTCGTGCTCTCGCAACGGTTCGAGACGGCGCTGGCGCACATCGCCGCGTACAAGCTCGGGGCGATCGCCGTCCCGCTCAGCCCGCAGTTCGGGCCGGACGCGCTCGAGGTACGACTCCGCGACGCCGAGCCAATCGTCGTGATCGGCGAGACCGACGTCCTCGAACGGCTGCGGACGCTCGACCTCACGGCCACGACGATCGACGTCGACCGCGACCTCGACCGCCTGCTCGCCGCCGCCTCACCGCGGCTCACCCCGGTGGAGACGACACCGGACACACCGGCGCTGCTCGTCTACACGTCGGGGACGACCGGACCGCCGAAGGGTGCGCTCCACGGTCATCGAGTCCTCCCCGGTCACCTCCCGGGCTTCGAGCTCTCGCACGACTTCTTCCCGCAGCCCGGCGACCGCATCTGGACACCGGCCGACTGGGCCTGGATCGGCGGCCTCTACGACGTGCTGATCCCGGCACTCGCACACGGCACGCCGGTCGTCGCGTACCGGGCGCGGCGCTTCGACCCGGAGCAGGCCCTCGACCTGATCGCACGGCTCGGCATCCGAAACGTCTTCATGCCCGCGACCGCGCTGCGCATGATGCGTCGGGCCGACGGGCCGCCAGTCGGACTGCGCACACTCGCCTCGGGCGGCGAGGCGGTTGGCGAGGAGACCGCCGACTGGTGCGGGGCGCGCCTCGGCGTGCGCCTCAACGAGTTCTACGGGCAGACCGAGGCGAACCTCCTGGTCGGCAACTGTGCCGCATGGCCGGCGAGGGCGGGCTCGATGGGCCTTCCGTACCCCGGGCACGACGTGCGGCTGATCGAGGGGGAGCTCGCGGTCCGCGTGGAAGGGAACCCGGTCACGTTCCTCGGCTACTGGCGCAACCCCGAGGCGACGGCCGCGAAGGTGCGCGACGGGTGGCTGCTGACGGGCGACCTGGCCACCGCGGACTCCGACGGCTACCTCCACTTCGTCGGCCGTGCCGACGACCTGATCTCGAGTGGTGGGTACCGCATCGGCCCGGGAGAGATCGAGGACTGCCTCATTCGCCATCCTGCCGTCGCGCTCGCCGCTGCCGTCGGCGTGCCGGACGACACGCGCGGCGAGGTGGTGAAGGCGTTCGTCGTCGCGGCCGCGGACGCCACGCCGAGTGCCGAGCTCGAGCGCGAGCTCCAGGATTGGGTGCGACAGCGTCTCGCGGCCTACGAGGTGCCCCGTGCCGTCGCGTTCGTCGACGACCTGCCGCTCACGGTGACGGGGAAGATCCGCCGCGGCGAGCTGCGCCGCCGCGAGATCGAGGGTCGATAGCGGTCAGCCGCGGCGCGTGCGCAGGGAGAGCAGGGGACGGAAGCGGTCGGGAGACAGCGGCTCCGCGTCGGCGGACGGGCGGCGGCCGCCGACGAGGTCTGCGACGAGGCGGCCCGTGATCGGCGCCAGCGTCAGGCCCATCATCGCGTGCCCTGTGGCGAGAACGAGGTTGTCGAAGCCCGTGGGTCGACCGACGATCGGCAGGCCGTCCGGCGCGCACGGGCGCAGCCCGCACCAGACCGTGCGTACCGGCGGAGGCGTAGAGGCAAAGCCGACCAGGCCTTGTGTTCCGGCGCGAAGAAGTGCCTGCACGCGAACGGGGTCGGGGCGCAGGTCGAGCCCCGAGAGCTCGAGCGTGCCGGCGAGACGGAGTCGCCCGTCGAGCGGAGTGGCGATCACCCGCGCCTCCTGGAAGAAGAGCGGGATGCGCTGCGCCGCCGGATGGTCGACGTCGACGTGGTAGCCCTTCGCGGCCTCGACCGGAACGAATACGCCGAGCCGGGCCAGCAGCGACGGCGTCCACGCGCCGGCTGCGACGACGACGGCGCCGGCCCGCAGGTGCCCCTCTCTGGTTCGCACGCCGTCGATGCGATGGCGGGAGCCCACGACGTCGAGCACCTCGACACCCGTCTCGATCCGCACCCCTGCCTCCCGCGCGGCCTGCCCGACGGCGTCGACGAACCGCTTGGAGTCGAGGTGCGCCTCGTCCGGGTAGAAGATCGTGCCGACGGCAGAGCCGAGTGCCGGCTCGAGCTCGCGGGCAGCAGCCGGCTCGATCTCCTCGACGCGCAACCCGGCGTCGCGGTTGCGGTCGGCCTCGACGCGTCCCGCGGCAAGGCCTTCCTCGGTCGCGTACACGTTGAGCGTCCCGTGCCGTGCGAAGCCCGTGTCGAGACCGGCGTCGGCGAGCATCGCGTGTCGGGCCAGGCTCGCGATGCTCAGCGAACGGATCGCGTCGGTGCCCGCATGCGCCCTCCGCTGTGTGGAGGCGACGGCGAACCGCGCCAGCCAGGGAATGAGCGCCGGGCGTGGCCTCACGGACAGAGGGCTGTCACGGCGGAACGCCCAGCGGGCTCCCTGCCGCAGGGCGGCGGGCGAGGCGAGCGGGACGCTGTGGCTCGGGCAGATGAGACCGGCGCTGCCAGCCGAGCAGCCGGTGGCGAGCTCCGGCCCGCGCTCGAGCAGCATCACGCTGGCGCCGTCGCGGGCGAGCTCGTAGGCGACGGCGACGCCGATCGCGCCGCCTCCGACGATCAGTACGTCGGAGCTCATCCCGTCGACCCCCTGCGGACAACTGCTCCGGCCCGTTGGCCCGTGAGCTCTCCGTCCGTGAGCGTGACGACACCGTTCACGACGACGTGCCGCATCCCGACTGCCAGCTGGTTCGGCTCGAACGTGGTGGCGCGCTCACCGAACCCGTCCGGGTCGAAGACCGCCACGTCCGCGCACGCACCCCTGCGCAGCACGCCGCGGTCGCGAAGCCCGAGCCGCTGCGCAGGCAGGCCGGTGAGCCGGCGAACGGCCTCCTCGGGTGTGAGCAGCGCACCATCCCGAACCATGAAGCGGTAGTACCACGCCGCCCAGGTGTACGCGCCGTGGAAGACCGACGCGGCCAGTGGCCCGTCCGGCGCCAGCGTCGTCGCATCCGAGCCCGGCATGCACAGGTCGTGGGCAAACGCCTCGCGCTGCTGTTGCTCGGTGTGGCAGTGGATCAACACCATCTGGGACTGCAGCCGGCGGGTGTCGGCGAGCAGTAGGTCGTAGACCGCGTCGAGCGGCTCCTGACCACGCTCCGCAGCGATCGATGCGATGTCGCGACGTGCAAGGTCGGGCCACAGCTCGGTGTCGAGGAGCACGATACGGCTCCAGTCGCTACCCCGGCCGAGGATGCCCGCATGGCCCTTCAGCACCTCCCGTGAGGCCCCGTCCTTCAGCATCGCCGCCAGCCGCTCGGGCCCGGCCGCACCTGCCGACGCAGGCAGCACGGAGGAGAGGAACGTGAAGCCGAACAGGCGTGTGTGCATGTCGAAGGCGACATCCACGCCGCGCCCGTGCGCGGTGTCGACGACGTCCATGCAGCGACGGCCCTCGGCGAGACCGCTGCGCGGGATCAGGTGCGAGACCTGGAGGCGCGCGCCGGTGCGCTCTGCCGTCCTCACCGCCTCCTCCACCGCACCCGCCGCGCCGTCGTCCCGGAACCGCGTGTGCGTCGCGTACAGCGCACCGTGTCGGGCGACGATCTCGCAGAGTGCCTCGATCTCCGTTTCGGGCGCGGCCGCCTCGGCTGCGTACTCGAGCCCCGTCGAGAGGCCCCACGCGCCGGCATCGAGCCCCTCCTCCAGAAGCCTCCCCATCGCGGCCAGCTCGTCTGCCGTGGCAGCCCGGTCCTGCAGGCCCACGACCGACAGCCGCAGCTGCCCGTTCGGCACGAGCCCGACGACGTTGACTGCAGGGCGAGCCTCGGCGAGCCGGTCGAAGTAGCCCTCCCCGCTGCTCCAGGTGAGCGGCACCGCGTCGTCGTAGCCGTAGATCGCGCTCCGCGTGTGTGTCTCGTCGGCGACGGGGAAGCATCCGTGGCCGCAGTTTCCGACCACTTCGAGCGTCACGCCCTGGTGGATCGCGCTCATGGCGCGCGGGTCCAGCAACAGCGTGTAGTCCGAGTGGCTGTGCACGTCGATGAAGCCCGGCGTGACGAAGAGGCCCGTCGCGTCGAGCTCGACCGCGTCGATCCTGCCCACCGCTCCGATCTCGGAGATCCTGCCGCCGGCAACCACGACGTCGGCGGCCCGCGGCTCGCCCCCCGCTCCGTCGAGGACGGTGCCCCCGCGGATCACGAGGTCGACGGCCATCGCTCGGCTCAGCGCTGTCTTCCGGGTCGACCGCTCACCGGGCACGCTCCGGCTCGCCGGCATCCGCCAGCCCCCGCATCTCGGCGCGCGCGGCCGTGGTCGCGGCGGCGTCGACGCGCCCATCGGTGTCGAGCGCGACGCCATAGACCTGCAACGCAGCCGCGACGGTCACCTTCTCGTCGAGGACGTCGTGCGCGACGGCGTCGGGATCGCGTTCGAGCGGCTCACCCCAACCTCCTCCACCCGGCATCCGGTGGTGGAAGACGTCGCCGGCCTGCAGCGTCGCGCCGAACATGCCCGGCAGGCGCTCGAGCGACCCTTCGGCTCGCGTCAGGACGTTGGACGAGGGCTGGCCCGGCAGTCCGCCATCGAGGCCGTAGGGCCGGTGACGCTGCCGGTCGGAGCGAACCTGCAGCAACGTGTCGGGCACGAGCGCCCGCCACACACGCTCGATCGCGAGCCCGCCGCGAAAGCGCCCGCCGCCACCCGAGTCGGGAACGAGGCCATACCGCTCGATGCGGATCGGCCAGTCCGCCTCCGCGACCTCGACAGGGATGTTCGCGATGCTCGCGCACGGGTTGGCGAGGCCGTCGTTCCCGTCCGACACCGGCCGCCCGCCGCCCGTGCCCACAACGAGCTCGCTATAGACGAAGGGCTCGTCGTCGCGCCGGCCCGAGAAGAAGGCGAGCGTGCTTCCACCTTCGCCGGCGGCGGGGATGCGATCCGGTACGAGCTGGGCCAGCGCGCCGTTCATCACGTCCGATAGGCGGTAGCCGGTGACACCCCGCATCGACGATGCGCCGGGCATCACCACGTGGACGACGGTGCCCGGCTTCGTGACGACGGTGATCGGCCGCGTGGCGCCGCCGGTGCACGGGATGGCAGCGGAGCAGGCCGCCATCACGGTGTGGTACACGCTCGCCTCTGCGAAGGAGGGCGTGCAGTTCAAGGCACCGCGGACCATCGGTGCGCAGTCGGAGAAGTCGGCGATCAGCTCGTCGCCCCGGACCGTGAGCCGGACCGTGATGGGCACGTCGCAGACGTCTATTCCGTCGGAATCCATGAAGTCGGTGAACGTCGTGGTGCCGTCCGGCCAGCTCGAGATCTCCCGCCGCAGCAGCTGCTCCGTGTGATCGAGCAGGCTCTGCATGAGCGCGTGGAGACGCTCCACGCCGTAGCGGGTCGCGAGCTCCTGCAGCCCGCGCTCACCGATCGTGCACGCCGACACCTGCGCACTCAGGTCCCCCGTTGCCTCCCGCGGCACGCGCACGTTGGCGCGGAACAGACGGAACAGGTCGTCGACCGGCTCGCCACCCTCGTACAAGCGCACCCATGGGAGCCTCAGCCCCTCCTGGAAGACCTCGGTGTTGTCACACGCGATCGTTCCCGGTACGCGACCGCCGAGATCGGCGTGGTGAGCGATCGTGACGCAGAAGCCGGCGAGTCGCCCGCCTGCGAAGACGGGCTTCACGACGAAGATGTCCGGCGTGTGGCTCGCGCCGTCGAACGGGTCGTTGACCATGTAGACGTCACCGGGCGCGAAGCTATTACCGAACCGCGCGAGGAGCGTCTTCATCGCCTGCGGGATCGAGCCGAGCTGGAGCGGGATCGTCACGGCCTGGGCGACGGTCTCTCCCGTCGGGCTGCACAGCGCCGCGGAGAAGTCCATGGCGTCGCGGACGACCGCGGAGTGGGCGGTGCGGAAGATCGTGGTGGCCATCTCGTCGGCGATGGTCGCCAGGGCGTTGGCGACGATCGGCCTCACGATCACGTCGGGCTCGTGGGTGGGCCCGCCGACCTCCGAGCCGGTGTCATACGGGACCTGTTCGAGCAGGAGCGCCCCGCCACGGGCACGGCGCACCGTCCAGCCGGGAGGCACGACGACCGTCGTGTCGTACTCGTCCACGAGCAGCGGACCGTCGACGGGCTCCTCGCCGATCCGGGCGCGTGACACGACCTTCGCGTCGACCATCCCGTGCGCCTCGCCGAAATCGGCCGAGCGGGTCGGCGGCCGAGCCGGCGTGTCGGCCGCGTCGTCCCCGCCGGAGATCAGACCGCCGCGCGCCGGTCCGATCGCCGCCAGGCGCACGGCCCGGAGCTCGATCGGGGAGCCAGGCTCGAGGCGCGTCCCGTACTGGCGCTCGTGCTCGACCTCGAACCGCTCGATCAGCTCCCCGACCGACGCTGCGTCGATATCCCCCGGGAAGTCCACCGTGATGCTCCAGTTCTGGCCCCGGTAGCGGACGTCCGCGGCCCGGATCCACTCGACCGCCTCCGGGTCGCCGACGCGAGCCAGCAGGTGGGCGCGCATCTCGTCGTCGAGGGCACGGATGGCTCGCAGGTCGGGCACGCCGGCATCGATCCTGCAGAAGCGGACGTCGTGGAGCTCCGAGCGGGCGAACAGGAGACCGGCGGACGAGAACAGACCGGCAAGTGGCGGCACGACCGCGGTCGTCACGCCGAGGTCGGTCGCGAGGGCCGCCGCGTGGATCGGGCCCGCCCCTCCGTACGCGACGAGCACGAAATCGGCCGGGTCGCGGCCACGCTCGGTCGAAACCGCGCGCAGTGCTCTCATCATCGTTGCGTTGGCAAGACGATGGATGCCGCGTGCTGCCTCGATCGCCGAGATCCCGAGCGGCGCTGCCACGCGCTCGATCGCCAGCTCGGCGCGCTCTACGGTCACGAGCAGGCCCCCCGACGCGAGTGGGCCGGTGGGGATGTACCCGAGGAGCACGTTCGCATCCGTGACCGTGGGCTCGACGCCGCCGAGCCCGTAGCAGGCTGGCCCGGGGCTCGACCCGGCGCTGCGCGGGCCGATCTGCAGGGCGCCCACGGGGTCGAGCCAAGCGAGGCTCCCGCCACCCGCACCGACCTCGGCGATGTCGATCGTGGGAATGCGGATCAACTCTCCACTGCCGCGCAGCAGCCGGCTACCCGCCGAGAGCGCAGCTCCGACCTCGTACTCCTGGCTCCGGGAGACTCGCCCGTTCTCGATCAGGGAGGCCTTCGCCGTCGTCCCACCCATGTCGAACGTGATCACGTTCTCGTAGCCGAGCGCCTCGGCCAGGCCGAGGGCGGCGACGACGCCTGCCGCGGGCCCCGACTCGAGGGCGTAGACAGGGCGAGTGGCCGCGTCGGCGGCGGTCATCACGCCCCCGGAGGACTGCATGATCATCAGCGGCGCCCCGCCGCCGAGCTCTCCGAGCCCTCGCCGGATGTCGTCGACGTAGCCGGCCATCAGCGGCCGGACGTACGCGTTCACGGTCGTCGTCGCAGTCCGCTCGTACTCCTGCTGCTCGCGGAGGATCTCGCTCGACAGGGAGACCGGAATGTCCGGCAGCTCCGCACGGAGGATCTCGCCCAGCAGCTGCTCGTGCGCCGGGTAGAGGTAGGCATGGAGCAGGCACACGGCGATCGACTCGACACCGGCGGCGTGCAACTCGGCGGCGACGCGCCGAGCATCCCCCTCCGCGAGCGGCTGGAGGACGTCCCCCGACGCGGACATCCGCTCGTCCACCTCGAAGCGGAGGTGCCTCGGCACGAGCGGCGGTGGCTTCTGCCAGAAGGCGTCGTAGAGGTGGGGCATACGCATCCGGCGCAACTCCAGCACGTCCCGAAAGCCGCAGGTCGTGACGACTGCCGTTCGGGCGCCGAGCTTCTCGAGCACGGCGTTCGTGGCCACGGTCGTGCCGTGGATCACCTCGGCCAACGGCTCGCCGGCGTCCGCAAGAAGGTCGTGGACGGCGCGGACGACGGCGACGTCGTAGTGCGGCCGCGTCGACAGGACCTTCTGCACGCGGACGTCGCCTGACTCGGTCTGGAGGATGACGTCGGTGAAGGTTCCACCCACGTCGGCGCCAATCCGTACCCCTCGCCCGCTCAACGCGGCCCCTGCGCTCTCATTGCCCGACGTACGCGCGCGATCACGCGGCGTGCCCGTCGACACGACCGGGTATCGCCACGAGCTCGCTCGGTGAGACGAGGATGTCGGCGAGCCTCACGTCGCGTGTCCTCGCGTACCGCTTCCCCTTCAGCGGAGCCGCCCAGTGCTTCCGGCACGCCGTGTCGACAGCGTCCTCGTCGCGCTCGGCGACCGCTTCGAAGATCGCCCGGTGAACGTCGACACGCCAGCCCTCCGGCTCGCGCGGATCCATTCCCTGGGCCACCACCGACGTCGCGAGCATCATCTCCTGGATCGGCTGTAGCAGCACCTCGAGGGCCGGGAGATTCGTCGCCCGCAGCACTTCGGTGTGGAACGCGACGTGACCGGCGACCATCACGTCCACCTCGGCGCGGTCGCGCACGGCCTTCTCATACGTGTCGAGGGCTGCCGCCACCCGCCCCAGCAGGATCTTCGTGTGATTCCGCGCGGCGACCACCGCCAGCTGGCTCTCGAGCGCCGCCCGCGCGAGAAAGACATCACCCAGGGTCAGCTCCGAGCGCAACAACAACGTCGCCACAGCGTTCGAGTAGGCGTCGGCAGACGTCGAGCGCACGGTGGTGCCCGACCCTCGACGGACCTCGACCAGCCCCCGAACCTCCAGCATGCGCAGCGCATCGCGGATCACGGTGCGGCTGACGCCGAAGCTCTGCTGCAGCTCCAGCTCGGTGGGCAACCTCGCCCCCGCGGCGAACGTGCCGTCCAGGATGCGCGTCTCCAGCGCGCTCGCGGCCTGATCGCGCAGGCTCGCGCGCCCGAGGCGCGGGAGCTCTCCCGCAGGCACCGGCGGGTCGGAGCTCATCCGTACGCCCGCGAGAGATCGACGGCTCCCATCAACTTGTATGATAAATGATGTCGTTCTTCTTTCCAAGCAGCGCCGTCGGCACGCTCAGCGCACGACGCCGCCCGGCCGCTCGCCGGTCGGCCTCCCATCGCGCCACACACGCCGTCCGGCGACCCAGACGCCCAGCACCCCCGGCGGCGCGAGACCCGGCTCGTCGTATGTCGCCGTGTCGACGAACGCGGCCGGGTCGAGCAGCACGAGATCGGCGCGCCGGCCCCGCTCCAGCCGTCCGCGATCGGCGAGACGGAGCCGGTCCGCCGCACGCCCGGTGAGCCGCGCCACCGCCTCCCCCACCGGGAGCAGCCCGTCCCGGATCGCGAAACGGCCGAGGAATCGTGCTGCCGTCGCGTAGAGGCGCGGGTGAGGACGCACGCCGAAGATTCCGTCTGAGCCGACGAGCTGGAGTCGATGCGCGGCGATCTGCCGCACCGCCTCGTCGGACGCGTAGTGGAGGATCATCGTCACGTCGAGCGCCGAGCCAACGAGCAGGTCGAGCGCCGTATCGACCGGGCTCGACCCGTCGCGATCCGCGATCTCGGCGAGCGTCAAGCCGACCTCGCCCTCGTTCGGGGGCGCCGCGTTCGCGATCTCGATGCGCTCGGGCCCGAGCGTGCCGAGCAGGTTCTCCCACCCGGCCAGCCCGTCCACCACGTCGCGCCGGATCCGGGCGCGCGTGTCACGGTCGACGCAGCGCGCGAGCGTCGCCGATGCTCCACCTTCCTGCGCCCATCCCGGCAGGATGCCGGCGAGCAGCGTGCTGCCCGCCCCGTACGGGTACTGGTCGAACGTGATGTCGAGGTCGTGAGCCGCCTCGTCGAGTAGCGCGAGCAGTGGCTCGACGAGCCGCCCGTCGGCGAGGGACTTGAGATGCGAGATGTGGAGCGGCGCGCCGACCGATCGTGCCACGCCGATCATCTCCTCGACTGCGCCGAGCAGACCGGCACCCTCGTTGCGGACGTGCGGGACGAGTGGAGCACCGACCGCAGCCGCCTCCTCTGCGAGCGCTGCGAGCTCGCCGGTCGCCGCGTAGGCGCCGGGGAGGTACACGAGGCCGAACGAGAGCATCCGCGCTCCGGCGACGAGGCCGAGACGCACCTGATGGCGCATCTCGTCGAGCTGCGCAGCCGTGGGCGCGGTGTCCGAGCCGCCGAGGACGAAGTCGCGCACCGCGCCGTGCCCCACCGACGGCACCAGCGACGTGGCGGGACGGGTCGCGTCGAGCGCGTCGAGGTACTCGTCGACGGTCGACCAGCACCACGCATCGGGCCCCGCGCCCTCGAGAGGCCGGAGGTACGCCCGGCGCTCGTCAATCCGTGAGGGGTCGACCGGTGCGGGTGCGAGGCCGTCGGGGTTGATCACCTCGGTCGTGAACCCCTGACCGATCTTCGGTACGAGCTGTGGATCGTCGAAAGGGGCGAGGGCGCTGTGGGTGTGGAGGTCGATGAACCCCGGGCACAGCAGCATCCCTTCTCCGTCCACGATCTCGGCGGCTGTCGCGCCTTCGAGCGACGACTCGAGGCTCACGATCCGCCCCGCGCTCACACCGACGTCCGCGCGGCGGGCAGGCGAGCCGTCGCCGACATGAACGGTCGCGCCGCGGATCAGCAGATCGAGCATCGCCCGGTCACAGCAGCAGGGGGCGGAGAAGAACAGACGCGGTCGCGCCGAGCGCGATGCCCACGAGCACGGCACCTCACTGCCGGCTCGCAGACCAGCGGGCCAGGGCACGCTCGAGCGCCGGCCCCGCGTCTTCCGCGCCGCCGAACGGCAGTCGCGCGCGGCCTGAAGCCTGGAAGTGCCGACCGTCGACGACCGGGAGCCCGACCGACAGCAACTCGTCGGCAAGGGTCTCCCGCCCGTCGCTCGCACCGAGGAAGAGGAAGGGCCCTCCGCGGGGAGGATCCACGACGAGGTCGTCCACCCGAGCCACCGCGTCGAGAGCGACCCGGCGGGAGCGGGACATGCCGCCCTGCACCTCGCCGATCCACTCGCGCGGGCCGCTGAGCGCCGCCAGCGCGGCAGCCTGTGCCGCGACTCCGACACGCAGACAGTCCCACTCGAGCGTGCGCACGCACACCTCGACGACGTCGGCGGGGCCGGCGGCGAAGCCGATCCGCAGCTGCGGCATGAGGAGGCTCTTGCCGAGGCTCCGCACGACGATCGCGTCCTCGGCTGCCTCGAACGCCGAGGAGAGCACGGCGCCGTCCCAGAGCGAGCCCTCGTAGGCCTCGTCGGTGACGACGCGGAGCCCGCGCTCGGCGGCGATCGCGACCACCGCCGCGACCTCGTCTGCCTCAGGCACGTAGCCGGTCGGGTTCTCCGGGTTACAGAGCAGGAGGACGCGCGCTCGCGGCCCGGCGGCACCCGCGATCTCCTCTGCGTCCCACGCGAAGCCGGGCCCTCGAGCCGAGGGAACGTAGACGGGAGCCGCCCCGGCCGCCCTGATCGGCCCCTCGAAGAAGAAGCACGGCGCCGGCACGACGACCTCGTCGCCAGGTGCGAGCAGCGCGCGCAGGACGACTCCGAGGGCCTGCATGGCGCCGTTCGTGACGACGATCTCGCCGACCGGGTCGACGGCCCGACCCACGGTCCGCCGCAGTTCGACCGCCAGTGCCTCGCGGAGCGTCTCGAGGCCACGCGCCGGCGGCGCCGGCATCGGCCGCGACAACGTCCGGCTCACGGCCTCGACGACGTGAGCCGGAAGCGGCGGCGCCGGCGTCCCGTGGAGCGGCACTCTCGAGGCCCGCGCCGACCCGGCGCCGAGCCGCTCCTCGGCCGCGTAGGTCGGGAAGCGCCCGAGCGTCACCGGCTGACGATCGGCAGCAGCACGTGCGACGGGTACGTGGTCGTGTGGAGCACCGACTGTCGCGCGACCTGCATGCGCGTCCCGGTGCCGACGTCCTCGCCGGTGTTCAGGTTCCTGCTGAACCGCGGGAAGCTCGAGCTCGTGACGTCGACCCGGATGGCGTGTCCGCGGCGGAAGACGTTGGCGGCGGGGTACAGGCGGATCCGATACTCGGCCACCTCACCGGGCTCGAGCAGCTCCACCGACTCGCCCTCGACGCTCCCCCGGTAGCGAGCGCGGATGATCCCCTCGGTGACGAAGATCGAGCTGCCGTCCGGATACACGTCGCAGAGCCGGACGATGAAGTCCGTGTCCTTCGCCGACGAGGCCGCGTAGAGCACCATCTCAACGGGCCCGATCACGTCGAGCTCACGCTCGAGCGGCTCACTCGTGTAGACGAGCACGTCGTCGCGGCGCTCGAGCACCCGCTGGTCGATCGGCCCCGGACGGATCGGCGTCTCGGCCCCCTGCGTCATCGTCAGCACCGAGTTGACGCCCCCGATCGTCGGTACCGGGTCGGCAGGGTCGTAGTCGTAGACGTCGGCAGGCTCGTCGGCGCGCGGGTCATCGGGCGAGAGCACCCCGCCGGCCCGCAGGTGGTACGCGGTGAACACCGTCCCGGCGACCGGCCACTCGCGCTCACCGCGCCACTCGTTCGCGCCGAGGACGTAGAGCTCCGCCGGCGGCCGCTCGTCCCAGTCGTTGGCCGCGTCCTTCAGGAACCGGTCGTAGAAGACGAGCTCGTGGTCACGGATCACGGTCAGCGCCGGTGACAGATCGACGTCCGCCGTGAAGTTCTCGACGTCCTCCTCGTGCGACCACGGGCCCATCAGCACGCGGTTCGACACGCGGTCGCCGATCGCTGCAAACGACCGCAGGTGCGAGCCGGAGTACGGGTCGAACCAGCCGCCCTGCTGGAAGATCGGCACCTCCACGCGCTCCGGCCGATGGCGGAACTGCTGCCAGTACTCGTCGTTCACCTGATGCTCCCACCAATGCCGCCAGTAGTCGACCTTCCGTCCGATCGTCACCTCGTCGAGCTCCAGGAGCGGCAGGTGTCCGAAGACCCTGTCGTTGAGTACCACGTCCCGGGCGCTCGGCCCGGTGATCAGCGAGATGGCGCTCGACCACAGCGCGGCGGCGCCGAGCGTGAGCGCGAGCTGAAAGGCGCCGCCGGTCCAGTAGCCGTCCCAGAAGTAATCATCGTGGATCACCTGGGGCGCGATGCACTCCAGGTGCGGGTGGCCGAGATGGGCGAGCTGCCACTGGACGAGGCCGCCGTAGCTCCGACCCCAGGTGCCGATGCGACCGCTCGACCACTGCTCGCCGGCGGCCCACGTCAACGTGTCGTGTGCGTCCTCACCGTCGTGAGCCCAGGCGGTGAAGTGCCCGTCCGACTCGTAGCGGCCGCGGGTGTCGACCACGACTGCCGCGTAGCCCCGGCTTGCGAACCAGGCGCCCCACGAGACAAATCGCTCGCGCGTCGACTCGTATGGCGTCCACTGCACGATCGTGGGCAGCCCCTGCGCACCGAGGGGGAGGTAGACGTCGGCCGAGAGCGAGATCCCGTCCCGCATCGGCACGCGCCGGTCGTGCAGCAGGCGAATGTCGTGTCGGGGCTCCGAGCCGGTCAGGGTCATTCGGCGCGAGGGCGCGGCTCGGCGAATGACGTGCCGGGGAAGTGGCACGCGGCTCGGTGGTCTGCGCCGTGGCTCTCGAGGACGGGATCGGCCTCCGCGCACACGGGCTGGGCGATCGGGCAGCGCGTCCGGAAACGACAGCCGGACGGCGGGTCGATCGGGCTCGGAACGTCGCCTTCGAGGACGATGCGGCTGCTCTTCCGCCCCGGGACGGGCTCCGGGTTCGCCGACAGGAGGGCCATCGTGTACGGATGTAGTGGGCGTCGGAAGAGCTCTTCCGACGGCGCGATCTCGACGATCCGGCCGAGGTACATCACGGCCACACGGTCCGAGATGTAGCCGACGACGGCGAGGTCGTGGGCGACGAACACGTACGTGAGATCGAACTCGCGCTTCAGCTCGACGAGGAGGTTCAGCACCTGGGACTGGATCGAGACGTCGAGCGCCGAGACGGGCTCGTCCGCGACGACGAGCTTGGGTTGCAGGACGAGGGCCCGCGCGAGCCCGATGCGCTGCCGCTGGCCGCCGCTGAACTGATGCGGGTAGCGGTCCGCGGCCTCCGGCGGCATGCCTACGCGGTCGAGCATCTCGAGGACGACCGCGTCGCGCTCCTTGCGCCCTGCCAGCCCGTGGATCGTCAGGCCCTCGGCGATCAGATCGCCGACCTTCATGCGCGGGTCGAGCGACCCGACCGAGTCCTGGAAGACGATCTGCATGTGTCGGCGCATCTCCTTCAAGTCCTTCGCACCGAGCCGCGTGACGTCGACGCCGTCGAACGTGATCTCTCCCGCCGTGGGCTCGAGGAGGCGGAGAAGCGTCCGCCCGAGCGTCGACTTGCCGCACCCGGACTCGCCGACGAGGCCGACGGTCTCTCCGCGCCTGACGTCGAGGTCGACGCCGTCCACCGCCTGCAGGTAGCCCGACGTCCGCTTCAACAGGCCCTGCTTGACCGGGAAGTGCTTCTTCAGGCCGCGGACGCTGAGCAAGACGTCGTCTCCACCGCCGGGCGGCTCGGCCTGAGCCTCCGCGACCACCGCGCCGTCGGGGCTCACGACGGCACGCCGATCGTCTCGGTCTCGCGGCGGCCACCCTCGCAGAGCCAGCAGGCCGACTCCTGCCGCTCGACCCGGAGTAGCGGTGGGAGCTCGGTTGCACACCGCTCGTACGCGTAGTCGCACCGCGGCGCGAACCTGCAACCGACCGGCCAGTCGAGGGGACTCGGAACCATGCCGCGAATGGCCTTCAACGGGGTCGAGTACCGCATGCCGACGAGCGGGATCGACCGCAGCAGCGCCTCGGTGTACGGGTGCTGGGGGCTCGCGAAGATCTCCTCGACGGGGCCGCGCTCGACGACCTTGCCGCCGTACATGACGGCTACCTCGTCCACCATCTCCGCCACGACGCCGAGGTCGTGCGTGATCAGGAGGATCGCCATCCCGAGCTTGTCACGCAGCTCCTTCATCAGCTCCAGGATCTGTGCCTGGACGGTCACGTCGAGTGCAGTCGTCGGCTCGTCGGCGATCAGGAGCTTCGGGTTGCAGCTGAGCGCCATCCCGATCATCACGCGTTGACGCATGCCCCCGGACATCTGGTGCGGATAGTCCCGGACGCGCTTCTCGGCAGACGGGATGCCGACGAGCTGCATCATCTCCACCGCGCGGTCCTGGGCCTCACGCTTCCCGACGTGCTGATGGAGCTGGACAGCTTCGCTGATCTGGTCGCCCACCGTGAAGACGGGGTTGAGCGAGGTCATCGGCTCCTGGAAGATCATCGAGATCTCGTTGCCGCGGATCGTCGCCATCTCGTCCTCCGCAAGAGTGGCGAGATCACGCTCCTCGAAGAGGATGCTCGACCCCGACTCGATCTTGCCCGGCACATCGATCAGCCGCATGATCGAGAGCGCCGTCACCGACTTGCCGCTCCCCGACTCGCCGACGATCCCGAGAGTGCCGCCCTTCGCGATCGCGAGGTCGACGCCGTCGACAGCGCGGATCACGCCGCCGTGCGTGTGAAAGCCCGTCCGCAGGTTCGCGACGCGCAGCAGCTCCGTCATGGGCGGCTCTTGCGCGACCGCGACGGTCGCTTGGCGGGCCCTCCGTCGCGCGCTTCAGCGACGGCGACCGGGCTCGGGACGGCGATGTGCTCCTCGAGCAGCTCGAGCATCACGGCGGGGTCGCGCGACTGCAGCGCCGCGAGCAGCGCGCGGTGCTCGTCCACCATCGTGGTGAGGTCCTTGCCGCGCCCGTAGCCGTAGAAGTACGCCCGGATGCGAGGCCAGATGCTCCTCCAGATCTGCATGCTGTGCGTCTGGCCGGACAAGGAGATCACGATGTCGTGGAACCGGAGGTCGGCCTCGACGATCCGGGGAAGATCGTCGGCGGCGGCGGCCTGCTCCATCAGCCACACCTGCTTGCCCAGTTCCGCGAAGTCGCCTTCCGTGAGTCGGTCGAGGGCGTGTGCGAACGTGTGGCGCTCGAGCGTCAGGCGGATCGGGATCAGGACCTCCTGGATCTCCTCGTCGGTGACGCCGAGCACGACCGCTCCGCGGTAGGGGAACGACATCACGAGGCCCTCGTTCTCGAGTTGCCGGAGCGCCTCACGCACGGGGCCTCGGCTCGTACCGAGCTCGTTCGACAGAGTGGACTCGATCAGCCGCTCGCCGGGCTCATAGGCCCCCGTGATGATCTTGCTACGCAGGATCTCGACGACCTGCTGCCCGCGCGGCCCTCCCTTGCCCGCGCCGGCATCGACGACCCCGGTCGTCTTGCGCTCGGCGCTAGCGGCCAAGGAGCGCTCCCATCATGCGGATTATGCGAATTGTCGACAATCGAGGAATGGTTGACAATCTACCCCTTCGGGCCTAGTGTAGCGCTCTCGGTGAAGATCACCCACATCACGACGATTCCCGTGCGCACGCCCATGCGCGAGCCCCTCGTCTGGCCGGGCGGAACGCGGCTGTCCGCGTCGGGTCTCGTCGTCGAGATTCACACGGACGAAGGTATCGTCGGCGTCGGCGAGGCTCCTGGGCCCACGCTCCCCACGATTCGCACGATCATCGAGGCAGAGCTGACCCAGTTCCTCGTCGGTCAGGACCCCCGGCGCACCGAGTGGCTCGTCCATCGGATGGAGGAGTTCACGCGGAATTGGAGTCGGATCGGCGCCTACGCCATCGCCGGCGTCGAGATCGCGCTCCTCGACATCAAGGGCAAGGCGCTCGGCGCCCCCGTCGCCGACCTGCTCGGCGGCTTCTGCCGCGACCGCGTGCCTGTCGTCGGGTACCTCTTCATCGACGAGCCCGAGGCGAATGCGTGCAGGGCGGCGGCCTTCGTCGATGCCGGGTTCACCGAGCTGAAGCTCAAGGTCGGGCGCGACTACGGCCAGGACTACGACACACTCGCCGCGATTCGCGACCGGATCGGCATGGACGTCAAGATCCGTATCGACGCCAACATGATCTGGAGCGTGCCGGCCGCGATCAAGTGGATCAACGGCCTCGAGCGCTTCGACCTGCAGTACGTGGAGCAGCCGGTACCCGACTTCGACATCCGAGGGCTGGCCCATGTGCGGCGTTCGGTGAGCGTGCCCATCGCGGCCGACGAGGCGTGCACTGACATGCGCTCTGCGCTCGAGCTGATCAAGGCCGACGCCTGCGACGTGCTCGTCGTCTACCCGTCGGAGGCGGGCGGGCTGACCCGCGCCCGCCAGATCGCGGCGCTCGCCGACGCCGCCGGGAAGTGGTGCACGATCGGTAGCTGGGCGGAGCTCGGAGCCGCGACGATGGCCAACGCGCACGTCGTGGCGTCGTCGTCGAACTTCCCGTTCGCGAGCGACACGCACTACCCACTCCAGGAGCTCGACGTGCTCACCGAGCCGGTCGAGATGGCAGGTGGCTCGATCAAAGTCACCTCTGCTCCTGGACTGGGGATCGAGCTCGACCGCGACGCTGTCGAACGGCTCGCCAACATCGAGGTGAGAGAGTCCGTCTTCTATGACGAGATCCAAGGTGAAGCTCCCCGGGTCGGTCAGATCCTCTGACCGGCCATTACGACAAGGAGGGACGTGAGGTGTCAGACAAGCAAACGCTCGAGACCAAGCCAAAGGGCGAGCTCAACCGCCGAGACCTGCTGGTCAAAGCAGGCGCGGTCGGTGCCGGGGCCGTTGCCGCCGGCTCGCTCGCCGGTGGGGTGAAGGCTGCGACGAAGCGCTCATCCGCCACCCCGATCAAGCGCGGCGGCAAGATCACGTGGGCACTGGAGCAGGATCCCGTCCACGTGGCGCCGTTCGGGGCGATCCTGACCTCCAACCATTGGGGCAAGCAGGCTGCGTACGACTCGCTGGTCGAGTGGGACAAGAACCTGAACCTCAAGCCGGCGCTCGCCGAGTCATGGAAGATCGTCAACCCGACGACGATCCTCTTCAACCTGCGGAAGGGCGTCAGGTTCCACAACGGCAAGGAAGTAACGGCCGCCGACGTCAAGTACTCGGTCGACCTGATGCTCGCCCCGCCCCTTCCCGGAAGCACCGCGGTCCTCGGCCAGGTGCCGTCGTTCGCCGGCGTCGACGTCGTCTCGAAGTACGTCGCCCGACTCCGGTTGACGAAGCCGGATGCGCGCGTGTTCGGCTTCCTCGCCTGGGGCCGGTACTCGCCGATCGTCCCGGAAGGACTGTACGACCTGATCAACGTCAGCCGCAACGCGATCGGCACGGGGCCGTACCGGATGGTCGGGTTCGACCCGAACGACAAGGTCGAGTACGTCGCCAACGCGAGGTTCTGGAAGAAGGGCATGCCGTACATGAGCGGCATGACGCTGAAGACATTGCCCGACGAGCAGGCCCGGATCGCGGCCCTGCGCGCCGGCGCGATCGACGGTGCCACGGTCTCGTCGGACAGCGCCAAGTCGCTCGCGAACGACAGCAGCCTCGTGGTGCTGAAGGGCGGCACGGCGGCGTTCCGTGAGCTGCAGATGACGCTGAAGCCCGGCGAGGAGAAGCCGTACGACGACGTGCGCGTGCGTCAGGCGGTCAACTTCGCGATCAACCGGCAAGCCATCATCAACACGGTCTACGGGGGCGCCGGTGCCTACTCCGGTCACGTTCCGCCCGGGTACGGCCCGTGGCCACTGACGCAGAAGGAGTTGAGGAACAAGTACCTCAAGTTCGACCTGCCGGCGGCGAAGAAGCTCATGGCCGCCGCGGGACTGAGCAAGGGGTTCTCCGTCAAGTTGACGACGTTCTCGACCCCACTCGACTTCCAGCAGGTGGCGTCGGTGATCAAGTCGCAGTTGAAGCAGATCAACATCGACGTCGACATCGTCGCCGAAGAGCCGGGCACGTTCGCGGCGAACAACGGCAAGGGCAACTTCGAGTGGGACCTGACGGCCCGCGGCATGCGTGGTGACGTCGACGGCTACCTGGCCGAGTTCAACCCGAGCTCCTCGATCTACAACGTCTGGTATCCCGAGTACAAGAATGTCAGGGTGTGGCGCGATGTCGGCAACGGCCGCATCACGCTCGACCAGGCCAAGCGACTGCCGCTGTACAAGGACGCGCAGAGGCGACTGCTGACCGACCTACCGCAGATCCCGCTCGTGCAGGTGACGAAGTATCAGGTCGTTCGCAAGCGCGTGCAGGGTATGTATGTCGCATTCAGCGACTTCAACACAGGGCTCAGGGACTCGGTCTGGCTGAGTTCGTGACCCACGGGTTCCTCGTCGTCCGGGAGGGGTGCGCTCGCAGCGCCCCTCCCGCGTCGACGTAGCCTGAGATCGTGGGCGGCTACGTCCTCAAGCGGGTCTTGTTCACGATCCCGACGCTGATCGGGATCTCGATCTTGATCTTCCTGCTCGTCAGGTTGCTGCCGGGGGACATCATCGACGTCCTCCTCGGCGGCGATCTCGCGGCCACCGACGAGGACAAGCAGGCGGCACGCGAGCAGCTCGGGCTCGACGGCTCGTACCTCGAGCAGTACTGGCGCTGGGTCAGTGGCGTCGCGCAGGGTGACTTCGGGTTCTCGTACCGGAACACCCAGCCGGTGTCGGAGATCCTGCTCAACTCCCTGCCCATCACGCTCGAGCTGGTCCTCCTCGGCCTGCTGATCGCGGTCGTCGTGGGACTTCCGCTCGGGGTCATCTCCGCGGTCAGGCGCGACAGCAAGCACGACTACGCGGCACGTGTCGGCGGCCTCATCGGCGTCAGCATCCCGAACTTCTGGCTCGCGACCCTGCTCCTCCTCTTCACGTCGCGGGTACTCGGCTGGGTGCCGCCGCTGTCGTACGTCTCGCCGCTCGACGACCCGATCCAGAACTTGGGCCAGTTCATCCTGCCGGCCCTCGCGATCTCGGTCTTCACGATGGCCATCGTGATGCGGATGGTCCGCGCGACGATGCTCGAGGTCCTCGGTCAGGACTACGTGCGGACGGCGCGCGCAAAGGGCGTCACGCGCAACGTCGTGATCTCGAGGCACGCTCTCCGCAACGCGCTGATCCCGGTCATCACGATCGTCGGGTTCGAGGTCGGGATCCTGATGAGCGGGGCTGCGATCGTCGAGATCATCTTCGGGCTTCCCGGCGTCGGCAACACACTGATCAACGCCATCTTCAATCGCGACTACCCGGTCGTCCAGGCGGCGACGATGCTCCTCGCCTTCACCTTCATCTTCGTCAACCTCCTCGTCGACCTCGTCTACGGCGTGCTCGACCCGAGGATCTCCCAGGAATGAGCGGGCTTGGCAACAACGAGGGCCCTGTGGTCGCTCCGGAGGGCCCGAGCGATCTCGGTGCCGGGAGCTGGGCCTACACCCCGGTGCGTCGCAGCGACCGCCTTGGCAAGTGGCGGAACCCGATCGGCATCGTCGGCGCTGCGATCGTCGGCTTCAACGTCCTGGTCGCTCTCCTCGGCCCGTACGTCTGGAACGTCGACCCGGACGAGCTCGTCGCCACGCGGCTGCAACCACCGAGTTGGGCACACCCGATGGGGACGGACGAGCTCGGCCGCGACACGCTGGCCCGCATCATCCACGGTGCCCAGGTGTCGCTGCAGGTGGGTGCGATCTCCGTCGGGCTCGCATTCGTGCTCGGTGTGTCGCTCGGTCTTCTCGCCGGCTTCTACGGGGGCAAGATCGACGGCGCCCTGATGCGGCTCGTCGACATCATGTTCGCACTGCCCGCTCTGCTACTCGCGATCGTGGTCGCGGGCCTGCTCGGGCCAAACCGCCGGAACGCAATGATCGCGATCGGGATCGCGATCGCGCCAGCCTTCGCCCGCGTCGTGCGCGGCGCCGTGCTCGAGGTGATGGGCTTCCCCTTCGTCGAGTCGGCCCGGGCGCTCGGGTCCTCGCATCGTCGAGTCATGGCACGTCACGTGGTGCCGAACATCGCGGCGCCACTGATCGTGCTCGTCACCGTCTACCTGTCGACTGCGATCCTCAGCGAGGCTGCACTGAGCTTCCTCGGACTCGGCACCCAACCTCCCGAGGCGTCATGGGGCGGCATGCTCAACACGGCCCGCGCGTATCTCGACATCGATCCGTGGCTCTCGATCTTCCCGGGTCTCGCGATCATGGTCGTCGTGCTCGGGTTCAACTTCCTCGGAGACGGGCTGCGCGACATCCTCGACCCGCGGCTCGGGCCACACGTCGGCGGCGCGACGGAGAAGAAGTGAGGCGAGCGAGCACGTGCCCGACGTCCTGATCCGCAACGGGTGGGTCGCTGACGGGACCGGGAGCCCGCCGTTCCTCGGTGACGTGGTGATCGCCGACGGACGCATCCGTGACGTGGGGCGCCTCGGCCCGGAGGCGACCGCGCAACGCGTGATCGACGCCACCGGGAAGATCGTGTGCCCGGGCTTCGTCGACCCGCACAGCCACAGCGACTTCTCGCTGCTCGCGAACCCGACCGCCGAGAGCACGATCCGGCAGGGGGTCACCACCGAGGTCGTCGGCAACTGCGGCTGGAGCTACGCGCCGGTGACCGACCACTCGCGCGAGTACATGAGCAGCCGCCTCCATACCTTCGGCTACGACGGGCCGGTGATCCCCTGGTCGACCTTCGGCGAGCACCTCGACTTCCTCGCCGACGTGGGTCACACTCCCAACCTCGCCTGGTTCGTCGGGCACAACTCGATACGGCTCGCCGCGGGCGTGTCGGGCTCGAGCCCGACCGAGGAGCAATGCGCGACGATGGACCGGTACCTCGCGGAGGCGATGGACGCCGGTGCACTCGGCATGTCGACCGGGCTCGAGTTCAACCCCGGCCGAGAGGCGACGACGGCCGAGCTCGTCCGCCTGAACGCGGTCGCGGGACGTTACGACGGCCTGTACACGAGCCATGTGCGGAACCGCGACGCCGGCATCCTGTCCGCGATCTCCGAGTTCCTCGAGGTTGCCCGGGCGGGAGGAGCACGTGCAGAGATCTCACATCTCAACGTGCGCCACAACACGGGAGCTCCCGACCGCGGCTGGGAGCGCGCGGTCGAGATGATGGCCGCGGCGCGGGAGGAGGGCATGGACATCCTCGCCGACACGACGCCCTTCCGAGAGGGGCTCGGGCAGCTCTCCGGCATCCTGCCGCCGTGGGTCGCCGCCGACGGTCCCGAGGCCGCGGTTGCGAAGCTTCGGGATCCCGACACCCGTGCTCGGCTGCGCACCGACTGCGACCGTTACTGGCGTTTCATCCACAAGGGCGAGTGGGATCGCGTGCGTTTGCAGGCGAGCCCGTCCCACCCGGAGCTCGACGGGCTCTCGTTCGCCGAGATCGCCGACCTCCGGAAGGCAGATCCCTGGGACTGTTTCTTCGACGTGCTCGCGGACGCCGGCGCCGGGTACGAGAGCGTGCTCGTCGTCGGCACGCTGTTCACCGACGACCACCTCGCGGAGATGATCTCGCACCCGCTCTTCTGTCTCGGCGTGGACGGCTACACGGCGACCCTGGACGGCCCCCTCGCTGATGTGATGCGGCATCCGATCGGCTACGCCGGGCATGTCCACTACCTCACCCATCACGTCCGGGAGCGAGGGACTCTTCGCCTCGAGGAGGCGATCCGCAAGATGACGAGCATGCCGGCCGCCCACTTCGGCCTCTGGGATCGCGGGCTCCTGCGCGCAGGCTACGCCGCGGACGTCGTGGTCTTCGACTACGACGCGCTCGACGACGTCTCGACCACCGATCGCCCGCACGCCTACGTGCACGGGGTCGAGCACGTCCTCGTCAACGGCATCCTGGCCGTCGACGCTGCGGAGCACACGGGCGCGCGGCCCGGACGGCACCTGCTGCGACGATGATCGACCTCCGCTCGGATCTCTTCTCGAGCCCGACGGAGGAGATGTGGGACGCGATGAGATCCGCGGAGCTTGGCTGGGCGACCTACGGCGAGGACGCGTCGGTGAACGAGCTCTGCGAGCGGGTGGCGGAGCTGCTCGGCAAGCCTGTCGCACTGTGGGTGCCGACGTGCGGGATGGCGAACCTCGTCGCGCTGTTGACGTTCTGCGACCGCGGCGACCGTGTCGTGCTCGAGTCGTCCTCGCACGTCCTCACCTCCGAGCACATGGGCATCATCGAGATCGCCGGGCTCGAGCCTTGCTCGCTGCGGGCGGCGGACGGGCGGATGGAAGCCGGCGACGTCGACGAGCTCGTCCGCGAGACAGGGGCCGCGCTGCTCGTCCTCGAGAACACGCACACCAGAGCAGGCGGGACGACGCTCTCCGTCGAAGCGACATCCGCACTCGCTGACGCTGCCCGCCGGCACCACTGTCGCGTACATCTCGACGGCGCCCGCCTGGTGAACGCCGCGGTTGCGCTCGGAGTGCCCCTCACCGACCTCGCAGCGCCAGCGAACTCGGTTGCACTGTCGCTGAACAAGGGGCTCTCCGCGCCGATGGGCACGGTGCTCGCCGGCAGCGAGGCGGTCGTGGAGCGGGCCAGGCTCGTGCTCCGCCGCCTCGGGGGTGCGAGCGTCCACAAGGCGGGCATTGCGGCCGCGGCGGGGCTCGTCGCACTCGAGACCACCATCCATCACATCGCCGACGATCATCGCCGCGCCCGCGCTCTTGCCTCACGGCTCATCGCCACCGAAGGCGTGCGGCCGGACCCGGAAGTGGTCGAGACGAACATCGTGCTGCTCGACGTCTCCGGCACGAGGCTGCTGGCGGAGGAGTTCGCCGGGCGCCTCGCCGCCGAGGGCGTCCTCGCCCTGCCGCAGGGAACGTCACGGATCCGGCTCGTGACCCACCGCCTGATCGGAGACGACGAGGTCGAGCGTGCGGCGGCCGCTGTGGCGCGCGTGGCGGACGTTGCTATCGGTGAGCAGGACTGAGCCCGTCGGGCCCGATCAGGTGTCGGCCCTCGGCCCGGAGCTCGTGACGATCGTCGACGGGAGCGGAAGAGCTGAATCCAGATCGCCTGCGGCCGGACCGGTCGTGCTGGAGGACGATGTGCCTGCTGCCTGCGCAGCGGTGTTCGGGTGCGACTGCCCGCGCGCCAGCGCCGCGGCGCCCGTGCCCGCGACGACGAGCGCGATCGTGCCCGCAGACGCAAACGCGAGACGCGTGCCGCCAACCTCGGTCAGTGCCCCTGCAATGAGCCCGCCGAGCGGGGCGCCTCCCATGAACGCGAAGAAGTACAGGCTCGCCGCGCGTCCGCGGAGGTGCTCAGGGGCTGCGAGCTGGAGCGTGGCGAGCGCCGACGAGCCCCACAGCACGAAGAAGATCCCCGCCAGGAAGAGCAATGCGCACACGACCGCCAACGACTCCTGCGGTGCGAGCAGGAGCTGGAAGAAGCCGAAACCCGCTGCGCCGCCCAGGACGAGCAGCAGACGGGCGCGGGCGACCGTCGCGAGGATCAGGGCGCCGCACAGCGCCCCGGCACCGAAGACCGCCGCGATCAGCCCGAACACCTCGGCGCCCTCGTCGAGGGTCTGGCGCGCGAGGAGCGGGAGGAGCACGTCGAAGTTGAACGAGAACGTGCTCACGAGGAGCACTGAGAGGAACGCGACCGTGACGCGGCGAGCGCTGAACGCGAAGCGGAACGTCTCTGCGACCCCTGCCAGCAAACGCGTGGGGGCGCCGACCGCACCCGGTGCGTACCGGATCCCCATCGACAGGATCGCTGCGACCGCGACCACGTAGGTGCCGGCGTTCAAGGCGAAGGCGATACCTGGCCCTGCCACGGCGACGATGAGGCCTCCGATTGCCGGGCCGACCACCCGCGCTGTCGTGCCGAGCCCGGAGCTCAGCGCGACGGCGTTCGTGAGGTCGTCGCGCCCGACGATCCGAAATACGAGCGTGTGACGGGCAGGCGCGGCGACCGCGAGGACGATGCCCTGTGCGAAGCCGAGCGCGTAGAGCTGCCACACCTCGATCGAGCCCGAAAGCGCGAGCAGGGCCAGCGCCGCCGCGATCAGCGCGAGCGCGGACTCGCACGCGATCACCATCCGGCGCACGTCCACCCTGTCCGCGATCGCGCCGCCGGCGAGAACGAGGATCGACACGGGCAGCATCTGCACGAGCGCGAATGCCCCGACGGCGACCGGCGATGCGGTCAACTCGAGCACGAGCCAGTACGCGGCTATCTGCTGCACCCACGTCCCGGTGAACGAGATCGCGTTGCCGGCGAAGTAGAGGCGGTAGTCGCGGTGGTGGCGCAGGCTCGCGAACGTCCGCTCGCCGACGCGCGTGGCCTTCACCTCAGAGCAGCGCAGTGCGATCGAGCGGCTGGCCGAGCACGAAGACGCAATCGCCCTGCTCGGTCACCGGGATCGCCTTCGTCACTGCGACCACCCCGCCGAGCGGGGCTGTGAGAAGCTCGGGAGGGCGTTCCGGCCGATCGGTGAACCACAGGCGCCCGACCGGTTCACCGGCGGCGACCGCAGCGCCGGGCTCGACGAGCGCCTCGAAGAGCCCGTCCTCGGGTGAGACGACGATGTTCGCGGGGTCGCGGCCATCGAGGATCACGGCCGGGGGGAGACCCAGCGAGGCGCGCGTGACGACGGCGCCCTCGAGCACACCCACGTGGCGCAGGACGTTCGTCAGCCCACTCCACGCGAGCTCGTGTACCGGCGCGGGGACGCGTCCGCCGCCTCCGAGCTCGGTGGTGATCACGAGCTTGCCCTGGCTCTCTGCCTCGACCGGGCAGCAGGCCCGTGCCGTTCACGTCGATGTAGAGGTAGTGCCAGTCGCTGCACCATGCCTCCATGCCCTCGAGCATCGCCCGACGCTGCACGGGGTCGTCGACGACGTGCATGTGGGAGCAGGGGAGGAACCAGGCGCTGCGGCCGCCCGAGTGCATGTCGATGACGACGTCCGCGAGCGGGAAGAGCACGCGCGTGAGGTAGTCGGCGAGCTGCTCGTTCGGCGGGCCGTCTGGACGACCAGGGAAGGAGCGGTTGAAGTTCGCACCGGACGGCCAGTTCCGCGTGTTCGCCTTCGATGCGGCCGGCGAGAGCACCGGGATCACGATCACCCGTCCCGAGACCTGCTCCGGCTGCAGCTCCTGGAGGAGCCGGAGCGCGGCGACCTGGCCCTCGTACTCGTCGCCGTGGTTGCCGGCCAGGACGAGGACGGTGGGGCCGTCGCCGTTCGCGACCGCAGCCGATGTGGACGAACGTGCTCGCCCAGCCGGCGGTGTTCGTGATCTTGGGAATCGCGAGATGGCCGATCTGCTTTCCGGAGCCGCCGAGATCGATCGTGCAGGTGACGGTCGGGTCGCTCATGAGCGCTCCTCCAGAAAGCGCGTCACGGCAGCCTCGGTCGCCGTCGATCAACCGCTCGGCGTCGTCGTCGGTGTGCGCGTAGGAGAAGTGGCTTCGCTTGAGGTTGAGCGGGAGCTCGAAGATCCCCTCGGCCATCAGCTCACGCCTGTAGCCGATGAACAGGTCGACGTCGTTTCGGAGCAGGTCGTCGTAGCGGGCGACCGGCCCCTCGAGGAAGTAGGAGACGAAGACGGAGCCGAAGCCGCTCACCACGGCAGGCACACCGAGGCGATCGTACAGCTCCTGCAAGCCGGTGCGGGCACGCTCCCCGAGCCGGAAGACGTGCTCGTGCACGGCCTCGCGCTCGAGCTTGTCGATCGTCGCCAACGCCGCCGCGGCCATGGCCGGGTGCCCGTTGAACGTGCCGGCGAAGAACGCGGGCCGACCCGGAGTCGTGCTGAACATGTCCATCAGCTCGGCCTTCCCGCCGAGGGCCGACACCGGCCAGCCGTTGGCCATCGCCTTGCCGAGCGTCGTCAGATCGGGTGTGACACCCGCGACCGCCTGGTAGCCACCGACACCGTGGCGGAAGCCGGTGATCACCTCGTCGAACACGAGCACCGTCCCGTGCGCCGTCGCGAGCTTTCGTAGCCGCTCGAGATACCCGGGCTGCGGCAGCACCGCACCGATGTTGTGCGGTATCGGCTCGAGGATGATCGCCGCGACGTCGTGGTCGCTGAGCGCCTGCTCCACGGCGCCCGCGTCGTTGAAGGGCAACACGAGCGTTGCGTCCAGCACCTCCGGCAGGATCCCGGCCGAGAGCGGATCCTTCGTCCCGACCCGCTCCGCCGGCGAAATCACGTTCATCGCCACGGCGTCGTGCCAGCCGTGGTAGCAGCCCTGGAACTTGATCACGTGGCGCCGACCCGTCGCGGCGCGCGCCACGCGGAGCGCGTGGAAGGTCGCCTCGCTGCCGGTCGAGGTGAGCAGCACCTTCTCGAGCGACGGCACAGCGGCAACGAGCCGCTCGGCGAGCTCGATCTCGACCGCGCTGACGCCGACGCCCATGTTGTCGATGCTTCGCGCCGCCGCAGCCACCGCGGCATCGACGTCGGGGTCGTTGTGCCCGAGCAGCGGAGGCCCGAACGCCGAGTGGTAGTCGACGAAGACGCGCCCCGAGCCGTCGGTGAACGTCGCGCCCGAGGTCGCTGCGATCACGAGCTCCTCGAGACCAGGCACACGCCGCTGGCCGCTGTTGACGCCGCCCGGGATCACCCGGACCGCGCGCGAGGCAAGCGAGGCGCCTGCGTCGTGCGCGGAGATCGTCATGCCACGCGAAACCGCTCGACGACGTCGAGATCGAGGTCGATCCCGAGCCCCGGGCCAGTGGGCACCGCGACGCAGCCGTCGGCCTCGATCGGCAGCCGCTGCACGGTGAGCTCATTGTTGATCGGTGTCCCGGCCACGCAGTACTCCTGGTAGAGCGCCTCCGGCAGCACCGCGTTCACATGGAGCGAGGCGGCCTTGATGATCCCGCTCTTCCACGCGTGCGGCACGGTGACCACGCCATGCTCGCGTCCGAGCTCCGCGATCCGCAGCAGCTCGCTGATGCCGCCGCACCGCGTGACGTCGGGCTGGAGGACGTCGACGTGGCCGCGTTCCACGAGCTCGAGGAAGCCCCAACGCGTCGCGTCCTGTTCACCGGCTGCAATGGGAATATCGACCGTGTCGGCGAGCTCTGCGTACGCGTCGAGCTCGTCCGGGAAGAACGGCTCCTCGAGCCAGCCGACGCCGAGCTCCTCGAGACCCGCGCGCGACCCTGATCGCCGTCGCCGCGTCGGCGCCGTACCCGAAGCCCGCGTCGATGAGGACGTCGATGTCGGGCCCCGCTGCATCGCGCGCCGCTGCCGCGAGGCGGAGGTCGTGATCAGGGTCCTTCCCCTGGGGACCCCAGCCGAGCTTGACCGCGGTGAAGCCCTGCGCACGCAGCTCTGTGACCGCCGCAACGACCTCGTCGGTCGTGTCGGGCATCAGTCGCGACGCGTACGCGCGCACACGATCACGCAAGGGCGTCCCGATCAGCTCGCACACCGGCTTGCCGAGCGCCTTGCCCTTGATGTCCCACAGCGCGATGTCGATGCCCGAGATCGCATGCACCGCTATCCCGCGCCGGCCGATGTAGATGAGGCCGCGGTACATGACGTCCCAGAGATGCTCGATCTCCGACGGGTCCTGGCCCACGAGCAGGCGCTTGAGGCTGTTGGCGATCGCGTGCGACCCCGGGGCGTCGACCAGCGCCTTCACGGCCTCGGGCGCGGAGTCGACCTCACCGATGCCGGTGATGCCCTCGTCGGTGTGAACGAGGACGACGAGATCGTCCTGACTGCCGTCGGCGATCTCCTCGTCAACCGCCCCTTGCCGAAGGACGATCGCCTCGACGTCCGTGATCCTCAAGCCACTCCCGACTTCGCGAAGGTTCGTGCCGGGAGAGACCCGGCTGCGATTGTCGACTATAGCGAAATTGTCAACAATCCTCTAGGATCGCCGCGGCACCCATGATCGACTCGCCGGTCCGCTGCACGATCGACCTCGACGCCCACGGGAAGCACGTTGGCAGCTTGCACGTGCCGCGATCGTCGAACACGGCAGGCTGGGCGAGCAGCGTGATCCCGATCGTCTCCATCACGGGCGGCGACGGCCCCACCGCTCTCGTGCTCGGCGGCGTCCACGGCGACGAGCCCGAAGGTCAGGTCGCAGCGCTCAACCTCGCGCGCGACACGGTTCCGTGCGCACGTGCCGGGTCGCCTGATCGTCATCCCGTGCCTGTCGATCGACGCCGCGCGCGTGACTTCACGCGCCTGTGGCCGTCCGGGGCGAACCTCAACCGCTCGTTCCCCGGGCTCGCCCGACGGCTCGCCCGACGAGCAGCTCGCCGACTTCGTCTCGCGCGCGCTGATGCCCCGGGCCGACGTCGTCGTCGACCTGCACTCGGGTGGCCGCTCGAGCATGTCCCTGCCGTGGGCGGAGATGCACTGGGTCGGCGACGCCGAGCAGCGGCGCGCGGATGACCGACGCGATGTACGCCTTTCTCACC
The DNA here is from genome assembly GCA_963701395.1 of uncultured Actinomycetes bacterium. Taxonomy (GTDB): domain Bacteria; phylum Actinomycetota; class Thermoleophilia; order Gaiellales; family Gaiellaceae; genus Gaiella. The sequence goes on along the minus strand of CAVOZU010000009.1, from coordinate 342,677 downwards.
GAGACCTGTGCTCGTCTACATCGACATCGCCGGCACCGGGTCTCCTCGTCGGCGAGGCCGAGCGCCAGGGAAAGACCGTCGTCTCCACCGAGCTCGGCGGCGGTGGCCACGTGACGGCATCCACTCATCGGCTCCCGCACGCGGCCTCGCGAACGTCCTGCGCCAGAGCGGCATCCTCGACGGGCCGCCGGAGACGCATGCATCGCTCAGGCTGCCGGATCCGCGCCTGCTGATGGCAACCGAGCTCGAGAACTACCTGCTCGCTCCGGAGTCGGGTGTCTGGGAGACGTTCGTCGACCTCGGCCAGCGCGTCGAGACCGGCGATGCCATCGGGCAGATCCACTTCCTCGAGCGCCCCGATCGAACCCCAGAGGTGATCAGCGCCCAGACCCCGGGCACGGTCTGCGTCGTTCGTGCGATCGCACCGACCGCACAGGGTGACAACGTGGCTGTCATCGCGCGCGACGCCGAGCGCACGGAGCTGGCCTGACGTGAAGCGCTTCCGGGTGGCCGCCACGCAGGTCGACGTCCGACCCGCCGACGTCGACCACAACCTCGAGGTGCACCGGCGCCTGATCGCCGAGACGAGCCGAGGCCGGCTGCGACCTCGTCGTGTTCCCGGAGTGCTCGGTGACCGGTCACAACGGCAGCCCCGAGGTGACGCGCTCGGCCGAGCCGCATGACGGCCCCATCTTCGACGCGATCGCGGGTTGGGCTGCCGAGCGCGACGTCGTCGTCGGTTACGGCTTCTGCGAGCTCCACCGCGGGACGCACTACAACACATACTCCCTCGTCGGGACCGGAGGGGCTCGTCGCACTGCAACGGAAGGTGCACGCGTCGGACGATGAGTTCTTCCGCTTCCGACAGGCCTACGAGTGGAGCGCCGCCGACCTCGGGCACTGCATCGCGGGAACCGCGATCTGCCACGACAGCGACTTCTTCGAGAGCTGGCGCGTGCTCGCGCTGATGGGGGTCGAGGTGGTGCTCCTGCCGCACGCGAACCGCACGATGCCTGCCGGTGGCGGCATTCTCACGTTCGACGGCCGCGGGCGCCAGGCATCGGAGCAGGACCTCCTGCGTGCCCAGGCTGAGCTGCTGAGCGAGCGGCCCGATCCGCCGCGGCTGCACGACGTCCTCGCCCGCGACAACGGCGTCTTTGCGGTGTTCTCCGACCAGGTCGGCTTCGACGGTCACTCGACGCACATCGGGGGCGCCTACGTGCTCGCACCCGACGGATCGCTCCTCGCGCGGTCCGAGCCCGGCACCACCACGGGCTGGATCGGCGCCGACCTCGAGCCCGAGCTGCTCGAGCGCGTCCGCGAGAACGCGTGGTTCACCCTCCGCAAGCGACGCCCGGAGGCCTACGACGAACTGACGACACGCCTGTGAGTGACACGAAGGAGGAGGCCGCATGACCACGCTCCTGGCAGGAGTCTCCCGCGTCGACGTGACGCCGCCCTACGGGCTCCCCGCCGGCTGCTGGTCGGCACGCACGGGGCTCGCGGAAGGCGTCCACGATCCGATGCTCGGCCATGCGGTCGTGCTCGACGACGGGACGACCACGGTGGCCATCGTCGCCGTCGACCTCGTGTTCGCGGGGGCGACGATGACAGCGGCCGTGCGGGCACGTGTGCACGAGCTGACGGGAATCGCCGGGGAAGCGGTGCTCGTCAACGCGTCGCACAACCACAGCGCCCCTTCGATCTCCCGTGGCTCGACCGTGGCCGGCCTGCGCGACGCGGACGTCTTCACCCCGTACGCGGAGCTCGTCGCGGAGCAGCTCGCGGGCGCCGTGTACGCCGCCTGGCGCTCGCGCCGGCCGGCACGGGCCGGTTGGGGCACCGCCACCGCGCCGGGCTCAGCGTCAACCGCGTCGTCCCCGAGCGGCCCGTCGACGACACGGTCCCGATCCTGCTCGTCGAGGGCGCCGACGGATCGCCGCTGGCGGTCGTCGCCTCCTTCGCGTGCCATGCGACGACGATCGGCGGCGAGACGCTGCTCTGGAACGCCGACTTCCCGGGGCCGCTCCGCGACGCGGTGCGCGCGGCTCGGCCCGGCACCGAGTGCGTCTTTCTCCAGGGCTGCGGCGGCGACATCGCCGCCTGGGACTTCTGGTTCGGGAACTGGGACGCGCGCCGTCACTCCTACGAGGAGCGCGACGAGCTGGGGCAGGCACTCGCGGCCGCCGTGCTGGCTGCGCTCCCGGCGATCGCGACCCGGGAGGATGTGCGGCTGGGCGCCGGATCGGCCCGGCTCTCGCTCCGGCGGCGGCGCCACCCGTACACGCTGGACGAGATCGACGCGACCCTCGAGCGTCTCGCGGCGATCCCCGATCCCGCCTATCCGGAGGCGTGGCCCGAGGACATGCACACGGCGACGTCCGCCCAGGCGTTTCCGGTCCCGTACCAGCGCGGCGCGCTCGCGATGTACCGCGACATGCTGGTGCGCGCCGACGAGCCGGTGGTCGCCGAGATCCAGGCTGTGGCGATCGGCGACGCCGTGATCGCGGCGAACCCATTCGAGCTGTCGAACGACTGCGGTGCCCGGATCCGCGAGCGGAGCCCGTTCGCGACGACGTTCACGCTCGGCTACACCAACGACTACGCCGGCTACCTGCCCGCGAGCGAGGACCTCGACCTGCTCGCAGACGTCCCGCTCGACGAGATCCTCGACCAGGACCGGTACCGCTGGGCGTACGGCATCACGAACTCGAATGTCGACAGCGGCGAGGTCGACCGGCTGATCGACGAGACGGTAAGGCTACTCGAGAGCCTCCGCGGGGTGGCGTGAAAATCACCGCCGTCGAGACGCACGTCTGCCACGCGCGGATGCGCAACTGGGTGTTCGTGAAGGTGCTCACCGACCAGCCGGGCCTGTACGGCTGGGGCGAGGCGACGCTCGAATGGCACACGCGGGCGATCGTCGGGGCGATCGAGGACCTCGCCGAGCTGATCGTCGGCGAGGACCCGACGCGGATCGAGCACCTCTGGCAGATGATGTATCGCCAGCACTTCTGGCACGGCAACGGGCATCGTCCGCGGCACCGCCATCAGCGGCATCGACCTCGCGCTGTGGGACATCGCTGGGCAAGATCGCACGGCGTGCCGTGCCACAAGCTCTGGGGCGGGCCGGTGCGCGACTACGTTCGCACCTATTGCCACCTGGGCGGCGGCAGGATGGAGGACTTCTACGAGACGACCGCCGACGACGCGCAGCGCTTCGCCGAACTGGCGCGGCAGGCGGTCGAGGAGGGCTTCACGGCGTTCAAGTCGATGGCCGTGCCGCCGACGATGCCGATCGAAGGCCTGCGGCCGATCCGGCTACGCCGAAGCCTGCGTCGGCGGCGATGCGCGACGCGGTGGGCGACGACATCGACATCATGGTCGACTGCCACGCGCGGCCGTCGCCCGCGATGGGCCTGCAGTTCGCCGCAGGCACTCGAGCCGTTCGGACTCTACTTGCTTCGAAGAGCCGTGCTGGCCGGAGAGCGTCGACGGCACTGGCCGACGATCCAACGCGCGCGTGCCACGCCGATCGCCACGGGCGAGCGGCTGACGCAGCTAGCAGCGTTTCGCGACCTGCTCGCGCAGCGGGCGCTGCAGCAGTCATCCAGCCCGACATCACGCACTGCGGCGGCCTGAGCGAGGCGCGGCGGATCGCGGCCACTGGCCGAGGTGCACCGCGTCGCGCTGGCGCCGCACAACCCGCAAGGGCCGGTCAGCACGGCGGCGTCGCTCGAGTTCGGCTTCGCCACGCCGTCCTACGTGATCTGCGAAGCCGTGCACGTCCGACGTGCCCTGGCGTGCAGACGTGGTCGAAGGAGTCGCACCGATCGAGCCGGAAGGGATGCTCGCGCGGCCGAGCGGCAGGCCCGGGCTCGGCATCGAGATCAACGAGGCCGAGGTCGCAGAAGCACCCGTTCGAGCAGGAGTTGCCGCAGCGAGTCTTCTACGCCGACGGCAGCGTCGGCGACTGGTGAGGGGCGCGCAGCGGACGCCCTGAGCCGACCGCCGCTCAGGCGAGCTCGGCGGAGCGGGAGGCGAGGTCGCGGTCGCGGTCGGTGATGCCGCCGGCGGAATGGGTCCACCAGCGGATCGTCACGCGACCCCAGCCGAACGAGATGTCCGGATGGTGATCCTCGGCCTCCGCCAGCTCGCCGACCCGGTTGACGAAGGCGAGCGCGGAGGCGAAGTCGGGGAACTCGAAGTCGCGCTGGAGCGCACCGTCGACCTCACCCCATTTGCTGGTCAGCGCCACGGCCTGAGTATGACCGCCGTCTACGATCGGGTCGAGGCCATGTCCGTTTCACGTTCCTCGGAGCCGCGCCCACGCGACGCCGCCGCGCGAACGCCCCGCGCGCACGTCGACAGCGCGCGCAAGGACCGTCCGCGACGGGAACTTCTCGTCGAGCTCGGCTTCGGCCCGCTGGCACGCGGCCTCGTGGTCGTCCTGCTCCCGCTCCGCGTGGCCCCGACGGCGGTCGTGCTCGCAAACACCGTCGCGGGACTGGCCGGCGCCGTGGCCATCTGGCGGGGCGACCTCGTCGCGGGTGCACTGCTGCTCCAGCTGAAGACGGTGCTCGACAACGCCGACGGACAGCTCGCGCGCGCGTCGGGCCGCACGTCGACCCTCGGTCGCTACCTCGACACGGAGGCGGACGCGGTGGTCAACATCGCCGTCTTCGCCGCGCTCGGGCACCTGACAGGGCTTCCGTGGCTCGCGCTGGCCGCGCTCGTCGCCCTGACTCTCGTGCTCAGTGTCGACTTCAACCTCGAGGCGCTGTACCGGGAAGCCCGCGGCGAGGAGTTCCGCCCACCGCCCGACCGGGTCGACCGGGGTGTCATGGCCTCTGTGCTGGCGGGTGTCTACCGCGTGGTCTTCGGCTGGCAGGACGCGGCCGTCCGCTCCCTTGCCGAACGTCGGCTCGCACGCGTTCTCGACGGCGTCGCCGACCCGCCAGCGCGCCGCCGAGCAGTGCTCGCCTACCACGACGGCGGAACGGTGGCGGTGCTGGTGAATCTCGGGCTATCCACGCAGCTCGCCGTCCTCGGTGCCTGTCTCGTGCTCTCGTCGCCGTCCGTCTACCTCGTGCTCGTGTTGGGGTGCGCAGCGTTGATGCCGCTCCTCTGGCTGCGCCGCGAGCACCGCGCACGGGTGGCGGTGGCCCGGTGAGCGCGGGCGGAGCTCTCGTCACGGGCGCTGCGCGTGGCATCGGCCGCGGCATCGCGCTGGCGCTCGCCGAGGACGGCTACGACATCGCCGTCCACTACCGAACGTCCGCGGCGGAGGCCGGTGCCGTCTGCGAGGAGGCTCGGACGCTGGGCGTCCAGGCGGTTGCGATCCAGGGCGACCTCACCGACGAGGAGACGGTGGCGCGAGTGGTCGGCGAGGCGAGCGAGCAGATCGGCCCCTTGAAGGCACTCGTCAACAACGTCGGCAACTACGTCTACAAGCCCCTCGAGACGCTGACCGTCGCCGAGTGGGACGACATGCTCGACTCGAACCTCCGCGTGACGTTCCTCACGTGCCGGGCCACCGTGCCCCTGCTTCGTGCGGCAGGGGGCGGGCGGATCGTCAACCTCGGCTATGCCGGCGCGGGAAACCTCGTGGCACGACCCGGGCTTACCGCCTACGCAATCGCGAAGACGGGTGTGATCCTGCTCACGAAGGCTCTGGCGAAGAGCGAGGCCGGTAGCGGGATCACCGCCAACGTCGTCGCCCCTGGGGTGATCGAGAACTCCGATTCGAAGCCGCTGGGCGAGATCCCGGCGGGGCGCGAGGGCACGATCGACGAGGTCGCCGCAGCGGTCCGCTACCTCGTCTCGCCCGCAGCCGACTACGTCACCGGTCAGGTGATCGAGCTGGCCGGCGGCTGGAACCTCTGACCGACCCGGCGAGCCACCCCGCTCGAGCTGGCGTCTACAGGCGGGCGAAGCGCTCGACGAGTCGCCTCTCGCCTGCGACGACGAGCACGTCTCGCTCGCCGACGACCGTATCCGCCGTCGCGAACGTCCAAGCTCCGCCATCCGGCCTGACGCAGACGACGGTCACCCCGTAACGCTTGCGCACCTCCGCCCCCTGCAGTGTCTGTCCGTAGAGCTCACGAGGCGTCGGTCGCTCGAGAAGCGCGAAGCCCTCGTCGAGCTGGATGTAGTCGATCGTCCTGCCAACGAGCATGTGCGCGACCCTGACACCCATGTCGCGCTCGGGGAAAACGACGCGATGCGCACCGACACGCTCCAGGATCCGGCCGTGAGCACGGGTGATCGCCTTGGCCCAGACCCTGGGCACGCCCTGGTCGACGAGGAGGGACGTGGCGAGAATGCTCGCCTCGATGTAGGTGCCGATCGCGATCACGGCCGTGCCGAAGTCGGGGGCGCCGAGCTGGCGCATCGCGTCCGCGGACGTCGCGTCGGCCTGCACCACGTGCGTCAGCCACTGCGAGCACTCCTGTACGAGCCCGGGATCGCTGTCCACACCGAGCACGCTGTACCCGAGCTCGGTCAGCGACCGCGCCAGCGCGCCACCGAAACGGCCGAGGCCGACGACCAGGACGTCGTTCTCGCTAGCCAATCAGGGGACGCTCCTCCGGGTACGAGTAGAGCCGCTCTCGCTCGCGCAGCACGAGGGCCAGGGCGAGCGTGTGAGGGCCGATGCGACCGAGGAACATGAGGACGATGAGGATACTCTGGCCGATCGCGTCGAGTTGGCCCGTGATACCCGTCGAGAGCCCGACCGTGCCGAACGCCGACACCGATTCGAACAGGGCCTGGTAGAGCTGCAGGTCGCTCGTCGCCATCAGCCCGAGGGTGGCGAGGACGACGGCGTTGATGGCGAGGAAGACGACGACCAGTGCCTGTCGCTGGGCGCGCGACGAGACGTTCCGGCGGAACACCGAGACGTGCCGGTCGCCACGGGCCTCGGAGAGCACCATCAGCCCGATCAGCGCGAACGTCGTGACCTTGATCCCACCGGCGGTCGACCCGCTCCCACCGCCGATGAACATCAGGATGTCGGTCACCAGGAGCGTCTCTCCCCTCGCGTCGCCGTAGTCGATGGAGTTGAAGCCGGCGGTTCGCGGCGTGACACCGCCGAAGAAGGCGGCGAGCAGCTTGTCCGGCGCCGACAGCGCTCCGAGTGTCCCCTCGTTGCCCCACTCGAAGCCGAGCACCGCGACCGTCCCCAGGATGAGGAGGACAGCCGTGACGAGCAGCGTCAGTTTCGTGTGGAGTGACCACGAGTGGCGGCCGCGCCGAGAGCGGATCAGCTCGAGCACGACCGGGAAGCCGACGCCGCCGAGCACGATCGCCCCGGCGACGCTCAAGGTCACCACCCAGTCGCCGACGAAGCCGACGAGGCTGTCGCTCCAGAGCGAGAAGCCCGCGTTGTTGAACGCCGACACCGACGTGAACACGCCGTGCCAGACGGCGCTACCGAGCGCAGTTCCGTCCTGGAGGAAGAAGCGCGCTGTGAGGATCGAGGCGAGCACCACCTCGACGACGATGCTGAAGAGCGCCACCCCCCGGAGTAGGTGCCGAAGGTCTCCGGGGTCGACCCCGCCGGTCTCGACGCCGGCGAGCAGACGCGTGCGGAGCCCGAGGCGGCGGGCGACGATGAGCGCGATCACGGAGGTCAGCGTCATGATCCCGAAGCCGCCGACCTGCACCAGAGCGAGCACCACGACCTGCCCGAAGACCGAGAACGTCGAGGTGAGATCGACCGTGACCAGCCCGGTGACACACACCGCTGATGTCGCCGTGAAGAGAGCGGTGAGGAACCCGACGCCACCCGCCCCGTGCTTGGCCGCGGGCAGTGCGAGCAGCACCGTGCCGAGAGCGATCGCACAGGCGAACGACAGCGCGACGACTCTCGAGGGGTGGCGGAGCAGGCGTTCCAGCACCGCGGAGGCATACCACGCCGCGCGCAGGACGGGGCGGATGGCGCGACGCCCGCGCGAGAGGGGCAGGGAGTCGCGTACGCTCGCGCCGGGCAGCCAGCCTTCGCGGTCGCCCGCGCCAACATAGTCGGACCTAGGTGCGGAGTGGTTCGGCGACCGTAGCCATGGAGAGCAACGAGATCATCACCACGCTCGCCGTCGTCCTCGGTGCGGGACTCGGCGCGCGGTTCCTTGCCTCGGCTCTGCGGCTGCCAGAGATGCTGGTGCTCCTCGGCGCCGGCGCAGTGATCGGGCCGTCGGTGCTCGGGTGGGTCGACGTTCCGCTCGATACGGCCGGCACGCAGGTGCTCCTCACGCTCGGTGTCTCGTTCATCATCTTTCACGGCGGCCTTCGGCTCTCGGTGCGGGTCTGTCCAAGACAGCGCTCGGGCTCGGGCTGCTCGTCGTCCCGGGTGTCGTGATCACCACGGCGATCACCGGTGCGGTCGCCGCCGCCGCCTTCGACGTCGAGCCCCTCGTCGGGCTTCTCGTCGGCGCCGCACTCGCACCGACCGACCCTGCCATCCTCGTTCCGCTGTTCGAGCGCCTGAGACTGCGCCCGAAGGTCGCGCAGACGATCGTGGCCGAGTCGGCTCTCAACGACCCGACCGGTGCGGTACTCGCGCTCGCCCTCGCGGCGGCGATCACGAGCGGCAGCGACTCGCTCGGTCGCCCAGCACTCGAGTTCGTCGAGGACGTCGCGATCTCGACGGCGATCGGGGTCGTGTTCGGAGTCGCCCTCGCCCTCGTCGTCTCGAGCCGGCGCACCGGCGTCTGGCGTGAATCGTCCGCGATCGCGGTGATCACGGTTGTCGCCGCCGGCTATGCGTCCATCGACTTCGCCGGCGGATCCGGCTATCTCGGCGCGTTTCTCGCCGGTGTGATCGTCGCCAACATGGCCGAGTTCCGGCACACGATGCACCCGTGGCACGAGCGGGAGGTGGAGAGCGTCGTTCGGGCTGCGGCCGACGTCTCGGTGATCTTCGTGTTCGTGATCCTCGGCGCCGATCTCCCGTTCACGGCGATCGGCGAGCACTGGCTGCCGGCGCTCGCCGTCGTCGCGACGCTGATCGGCGTCGCGCGCCCGCTCGCCGTGGCGGCGTGCCTCCTCGCCGACCGACGGGGTGCATGGCGGCCCGGAGAGCTGCTCTTCCTCGCCTGGACCCGCGAGACGGGGGTCGTGCCCGCCGCGCTGGCCGGAATCCTCGTCGCCGACCACGTGCAAGGTGCCGAGATCGTCACCGTCTGCGTCGCAGTCGCGCTCGTGGTCACCGTCGGGCTGCAGTCGACCACCAAGCCATGGCTGGCGCGGCGACTGGGTCTCGTCGAGAAGCAGCCACACTCGCCGTAGGCGGCGGGCCGATCCGGGCTGCAAGGCTCGCGCGCACGGGCTGATCAGAGCCCGCCCTCACGTGCCCGATGCCCGACACCGCGGATGCGATGCCGAGCACCGAGACGTGCTCGAGAGGTCGGTCAGGCCGGTGCCCGCTCGGGCAACGCGGCGTCGGGGACGTCGGCTGTCTCCAGTTCCCGCTGCCTGCGGATGAGCGCGCCGGCGAGGACCCCGCCCGCCAGTGCGAGCCCGGCCGCGACGACGAGAGCTGAGCGGAACCCTTCCGTCACGGCGACAGCCTGCACGGTGTCGGACGCTCTGGATCGAACATCCACCATCGACCGCCTCGACCAGCGCGAGACGAGCAGCCAGTCCGCGCTTCGCGTTGGCGTGCAAATGAGCCCTTCTTCGTGAGCTGTGGTCCTCGCAGACCCACAGCCTCGAAGGAGGGCCGGATAGAACCCTCAGCGTTCACAACCTGTGTAGGCAGGACAGCTAGACCGAGCCAGCGCCGCCGTTCCGTGTGTGCTGCGTCTACGTCGTACCTCAATTAGTTGGGCGGTCGTCCAATCTCGATGGGAAGCGTCACGTGTGTGTGCTGATGGAAGCGAGAGGGCGAGCCGCGCCCGTGTCAGACAGGCACCGTCACCGGGGCGCGGGCGATGGCCTCGATCGTGGGCCCGATCGTGCGGTAGAGCTCCGGGTCGTTGCCGGTCTTCGAGAGCACCGACAGACCCTGGACGTACGCGAGCAACGCCTTGCCGGCCGCGCCTGTGTCGTGCGGTGGCAGGTCACCGTCCGCCACGGCCTCGTCGAGCAACCGCGTGAACACGGCCGCCCAGTCGGCGAAGAACTCACTCAGCCGCGCGCGGAGCGGCTCATCCTGCGTGGACAACTCGACGGCGAGGTTGCCGATGGGGCAGCCCCACACGTGTCCCGTGTCAGCCTTGTTGCCGACGGCAAAGCGGTAGTTGTGCTCGACGAGCCGTTCGAGGCGCTGGAGGGGCGGCGTCCCGTCGTCGCCGTGGAACAGAGGCTCGACGTCGTCTCTGAAGCGCCGCCACACGTCGTCGACAACCGCCACCGCAAGGTCGGTCTTGGACGGGAAGAAGTGGTAGAAGCTCCCTTTCTGCACACCGGCGTCCTCGCAGATCTCGGTGACGCCGACGCCGGCATAGCTCCGACGAAACCAGAGCCGGAAGGCGCTGTCGATCAGCTTCTCGCGTGCATCACTTGTGCGTCCCATAGTTGACCGTTCGGTACAGTATCACACGCGGGGCGTCCTCCGACCGAGCCTGTACGGTCGAAGCCCCGAACACACTGGAGGAGCCGATCATGAGCACACCCGCAGCGACCGGGCCTGTCGGCAAGAAGCGCGGCACCTTGTTCGTCGTCGTGATCGGCGTGCTCACGCTCGGCCTCTACTGGTGGTACTGGGTCTACAAGACACAGGACGAGATGAAGCGCCACTCGGGCGATGGCCTCGGCGGGGTGCTCGGTCTCGTGATCTGGATCCTCATCGCACCCGTGAGCGCGTTTGTGATCCCGTCCGAGGTCGGGAGCCTATATGCCGCTGCTGGACGGGCGAAGCCGATCAGCGGCTGGGCCGGGCTCTGGCTCTTCCCCTTCGGCGTGCTGCTGATCCCGGCGATCGTCTGGGTCGTGAAGGTGCAGGGCTCGCTCAACCGGTACTGGGAGTCGGTGCCGGCGGCCGGGTCTCCGCCGGCCTGAGCTCGGTCAGCCTCGGCGCCGCGAGCCCGAGCACGGCGAGCCCGATACCGCAGACGGCGAGCAGCGCGTCGTAGCCCTCGATCTCGATCAGCGCACCCAGCGCAGCTGTCCCGACGCCGCTGCCGAGGAAGAGCGAGAACGCAAACAGGGAGATCGCCGTGCCTCGTGCAGCCGGGGCGAGCTCGGTCGCCCGGATCTGAAACGTGGAATGGCAGAGCGCGAAGCCGATCCCGAGCGCGACCACCGCCGGCAGCACGGCCCACCAGGTCGAGACGGCGAGGGCGAAGAGGAACGCGCCGCCCATGAGCAAGCCGCCGGTGAGAATCAGCCGGTTCTCACCGTGACGGCGACTCGCCCGCCCCACCAGGCGACTCGTGACGAGGATCGCGACACCGTCGAGGGCGAGAATCAGCCCGATCGCGTAGTAGCTGAGCCCGTAGCGCTCACGTAGCAGCGCGCCGAGGTACGCGACCCCGCCGAAGAAGAGCGCACCTTCCACCAGCACCGCCGTGTAGAGGACGAGTGCCCGACCGTTGCCGAGCAGCCGCCGATGGGCGGCGAACGGGCTTCCCACGGGACGCGCCGGTGCACGCGTAGCGAACCGCATCCGCCAGAGCGGGACGACGAGGAGTGCCATCAGCGCGCCGTCCACGACGAACATCGCGCGCCAGTCGATCACCTCCGCCATCAGACCGCCGAGCGTCGCTCCCATCACCTGGCCGGCAGCGACCGCGCCAAGCAGCATCGCCACTGCCTGATGGCGATCCTCGTATGGGATCAGGTATCCGACCGTCGCGAGCGCGAGCGGGAAGAACGCGGCCGCCACCGCACCGGCGAGCAGCCGCATGCCGACGAGCGCCTCGAGCGAAGGAACGAACGCCGTGAGCGCGAGCGCGGGGGCGAACGCGATTGCCACCGCAGCGATCACGCGCATCGGGCCGACCCGGTCGGCTAGCGGCCCCCACGCGAGCTGGAACGCTCCGTACGCGAGCAGGTACGCCGTCATCGCCACGCCCACGCCGGCCACGGTCGTGTCGAGGTCGCGAGCGATCTGGGGCAACACGGTGCTGATCACCCGCGCATCGGCCATGACGACGAACGCGAGCAGGTAGAGGAGGATGAGCAGACCCGGCGGTGCGCCGGCCGGCGCCGGGGAGCGCTCGTCCGTCACGAACCGAGCCACGAGCCGACGCGTGTCCGGGCCACATTGGGAGCATACGACCCAGTCCCGTTGCCTACCCTCGCGCTGTGCACCCCGCGTCAGCCGTGCTCATCGCGGTCGCCCTGTTCGTCGGCCTGCCCCTGCTCGTGATCGGGCTGGCTGCAGCCGGTCCCGTCGGGTGGCTCGTCGCGGCCGTCATCCTTCCCCTCGCAACGCTGGTCGTCATCCTCTGGCTCGGGCGATCACACCCTGGAGCCGGGCCCGCCCGTCGCGGCTAGCCCGTACCCATGGCCCCTCAGCGAGGCTTGACTACACTGAGGAGTCGTACGGGATGGAGCGACGCAAGGGGGAATGACGGGTGAGCGCCGGTGCGCACCCGAAGAAGGTTTCGAGTCTGACGACGCTGGCGCTGGCCATGCTCGTAGCGTCGCTGTGGACCGCACCGGCGTACGCGGAGGATCCGTCACCCGATCCGGCACCTGACCCGCCGCCGGCGCAGACGGCGCCCGCTCCCAAGCCCACGCCCAAGCCGGCTCCGAAGCCCACGCCCAGGCCGGTCGCAACGCCGAAGCCCGCAGCGCCTGCGCCATCGGCCTCGTCGCAGACGCGCCCGGTAGCACCCGCGCCGTCCTCCTCCACGACCTCGGCGCCCGCTGCGCCCGCGCCGAAGCCGACACCCACGCCGGTCGCAAAGCCGAAGCCCGCGGCGAAGCCGAAACCGCAGCCGAACCGCAAGGCCGAAGCAAAGCCCGCGCAGAAGCCGAAGCCCAGGCGAAGCCGAAACCGGCATCCGAACCGCAAGCGAAGCCGGCAGCGAGCGCCGCTGTCGCCACGTCCGAGCGTGCCGCGGCCGTCACCACCGGCGGCACCGCTCCCGTCGCGGACCTCGCCGGCGGCGGACAGGACGGCGGCGGTAGCGCGTTCCTGATCCTGCTCCTCGCGGGCCCGGCGTTGATGCTGCTCGTGTCGATGACACCGGAGCGAACTGCGTTTGCTGCAGGAGCGGTCGGGCGCGCCGTGATCCACGGACGGGTCGTACTGGCGGCGCTTGCACTCGCGATCTGGCTCGGCGTGTTCGTCTCGTTGCTCCTCGGGGGTCAGGTGTGAGACGGCCGACAATCACGATCGGCGCGCTCCTCCTCGTGGCCGGGTTGGCCCTCGTGCCTCTGGCCGGCGCTGCCGCGCCGACCGTGTCGATCACCGGCGGGCCGAGCGACCCCACTGCCGACACGGCGGCAACGTTCTCGTTCGACGTCTCCGACGACACAGGCATCGGCCCGGTGGAGTGCTCGCTCGACGGCGGGGGGTTCGCCGCCTGCTCGTCGGGTGTCGGCTACTCAGGTCTCGGGGACGGTGCCCACACGTTCACGGTGCGGGTCACGAACGTCGACGGATCGGCCGTCGACGAACTCGGCTGGACCGTCGACACGACCGGCCCGAGCCTCTCGCTGTCGAACGTGACCGAGAACGTCAACGGCGTCTCGAGCGCCGCGGTGAGCTACTCGGCGAGCGCCGGCGACCCCAGCCCGCCGGTCTCGCTCACGTGCACCCCGTCGTCCGGCTCGACGTTCTCGCTCGGCACCACCACCGTCAACTGCTCCGCCACCGACGGGCTGGGCAACGCGTCGAACGGATCGTTCACCGTGACGGTGCAGGACACGACGCCGCCGACGCTGACGCTCCCGTCGAACATCACGCGGAGCGTCAACGGCGTCTCCTCCGCCACCGTCACCTACACGGCAACGGCCACCGACGGCCCGGGATCGGTCACCCCGAGCTGCAGCCCCGCCTCCGGCGCGAGCTTCCCCCTCGGCACCACCACCGTCAACTGCTCCGCCACCGACACCGCCGGCAACACCGCCAACGGATCGTTCACCGTGACGGTGCAGGACACGACGCCGCCGACGCTGACGCTCCCGTCGAACATCACGCGGAGCGTCAACGGCGTCTCCTCCGCCACCGTCACCTACACGGCAACGGCCACCGACGGCCCGGGATCGGTCACCCCGAGCTGCAGCCCCGCCTCCGGCGCGAGCTTCCCCCTCGGCACCACCACCGTCAACTGCTCCGCCACCGACACCGCCGGCAACACCGCCAACGGCTCCTTCACGGTCACCATCGCGGACACGACCGCGCCGGACACGTCGCTCGCGGGTGCCCCTACGGGCACTGTCGCATCGAGCTCGGCGACACTCACCTTCTCGGCCAACGAGACGGCGACGTTCGCCTGTCAGCTCGACGGTGGCGGCTTCTCGACCTGCAGCTCGCCGGTCTCGCTCGGCGACCTCACCGACGGCGCACACACGTTCCAGGTTCGCGCGACCGACGGCTCCGGCAACACCGACGCCACACCCGCCTCGGCGACCTGGACGGTCGACATCACGCCACCCGTGATCGTCACCCCCGGGCCCCTCGCGATCGAAGCGAACGGCCCGGCCGGATCGAACGTGACGTACACCGTCAGCGCATCCGACGGGCTCGTGGCGCTGCTGCCGGAGGCGATCACGTGCGCTCCTCCGTCTGGCTCGCTCTTCGCGATCGGTGAGACGACGGTCGCCTGTCAGGCCGCCGACGCTCTCGGAAACCTCGGGAGCGCCGGCTTCGCGATAGCCGTCGCCGACACCACTGCACCGACGCTCAACGCGACGCCCGCGACGTTCGCGGCGACGAGGGCGACGGGCATCCGTCGCGACGACCCGCCGATGGCAGCGTACTTGCGCGGGTTCACCGCCTCGGATCTCGTCGGCGTCGTCGCGATCACGACGACCGCGCCGGACGAGTTCCCGGTCGGTGTCACGCCCTTGGTGGTGACGGCCGTCGACGCCGCCGGCAACCTGGCGCGGCGAGCCGTCGACGTGACCGTGCTGCCCCCGGGGACGAAGGCACCGAAGGCGCCCGACCAGCAGCCGCCGCCCGATGTGAGCCGAGTGCGGGCCGTCGCAGGTGACCACACGCTGACCGTGTCGTGGGTCACCCCGCAGCAGGACGTCGCCGCGGTCGAGGTCCGCATGTCGGTCGTCGGAGCGACTCAGGTCGAGCGACTCGTCTATCGCGGCCTCCGCTCGCCGGTGCTGCTGAAGCGGCTGCGCAACGACGTCGAGCACCGCCTCGTCCTCCAGACCGTGGATCAGGCCGGAAACCGCTCACGCGGCGTCGTCGCCGTCGCGACGCCGAAAGCCCTGCTGCTCGCCCTGCCCAAACCGGGCGCGCGGGTGACGAACGCTCCGCTCCTGCGCTGGGCCCCGGTCGGCGGCGCGTCGTACTTCAACGTCCAGCTCTACCGCGGCTCGACGAAGGTCCTCACCGTGTGGCCCGGCAAGGCCCGCTTCAAGATGAAGCTGCGTTGGGTCTTCGAGAAGCGCAAGCGTGCGCTCGCTCCCGGCAAGTACACGTGGTACGTCTGGCCGGGCCTCGGAGCGCGGGCGGAAGCGCGCTACGGCCCTCTGCTCGGGAAGAGCACGTTCGTCTACGTCAAGCCGAAGAAGAAGAAGAAGAGCTCCCGCGAAGAAGGCTGCGGCCAAGAAGACGGTTGCGCCGAAGACCGTCGGGTAGCCCGACCTCAGTCGCGGACGATCACGACAGGGCAGCGCGAGTGCTGCACCACGTGCTGCGAGACGGAGCCGAGCAGCACCCCGCGGATTCCGCCACGGCCGCGGGAGCCGACGACGACGAGTGCAGCGTTCGCCGACTCATCGACGAGCACGTCGGCGGGTGAACCTTCGCTGAGCACGCGCTCCGCCTCCCCGGCGGCGTCTCCGAGGACCGCTTCGAGCGCTGCATCGAGCGTACGCTCGGCGGCCTCTCGCTCCAACGTCAGGTCGTCCATGAGATCCGTCACTGCCACGGGGATCATCCCCGGCTCGGCCATTGCCGATGGGGGCACGAACGTCCACGCGTACACCGCGGCGAGTCTGCCGCCCCGCAGGCGAGCCTCGGCCGCGGCCCAACGTAGCGCAGCAGCACCGTGCTCCGAGCCGTCGACCCCCACGACGATGCGATCCGCCACACCGCAAGCCTATCGGCTGCAACGGCGCCGTCTCCTCCGGCGGCATCCTCAAGCGGGACTTCACCGCCGCCGATGACATGAACGGCACCGTGAACCCGCCCCTGGACACGACAGCAGCCGCGCTCGAACAGCCGGCTGCGCCTCTCGCCGACGCCGGAAACGGCGCCGGAGCCTCGACGTCCACAGGGCTCGTCGAGTCCTACCAACGGCTCGCCGACGTCTTCCACGAGGTTCTGTCGGAGCAGAGCCTCGACAAGCTCCTGGAGCGGGTGGCACGCACGCTGGACGCGCTCGTCCGAAACGACGGCATGACGCTCTACGAGGCCGACGAGGGAACGCGGCAGCTTCGTGCGATCTACGCGATCGGGAGCGAAGCCGAGCAAGTCCTCAACGACGAGCCGTTCGCGTTCGGGGTCGGCATCACCGGCTGGGCAGCGGAGCACCGTGAGCCCGTGCTCGCGAACGATGCCCACCTCGACCCTCGGGTGCGCTGGGTCGCCGACACGGACACGTCACCCGAGTCGCTGATCGTCGTGCCGCTCATCGCCCGCGGATTTCTCAAGGGAACGCTCAACATCTATCGGGACGGCGAGCAGACGTTCTCCGCCGACGAGTACGCGCTGGCGACCCGCTTCGCCGACGCAGCGGCACTGGCGATCGACAACGCCCACATCAGGGCCTCGCTCGAGCATCAGGCCCGCACCGATCCCCTGACCGGGCTCCTCAACCACCGCTCCTTCCACGAGCAGCTGCGTGCGGAGCTCGTACGGGCCTCCTCGCAGCAGACGGCGCTGGCGCTCCTCGTCCTCGATCTCGACGACTTCAAGAAGGTGAACGACGTCTACGGGCACGCCGTCGGAGACGAGGTCATCGCCGCGGTCGCCGACCTGCTGCGCGGCGCCGTCCGCGGCACAGACGCGGTCTGTCGGATCGGAGGCGAGGAGTTCGCGGTGATCGCGCCCGCGACCGACCGGGACGAGGCGGTGGCGCTGGCGGAGCGGATCTCCGACCGCTTCGAGGCAAACGTCTTCGAGACGGTCGGTCGGCTCACGGTCTCGATCGGCGTCGCAATCGGCCCCGAGCACGCTGCCAACCCGCGCGAGCTCGTCGCCTGCGGCGAAGTCGCGATGATGTCCGCGAAAGCCGGAGGCAAGAGCCGGATCGTGGTCTTCGAGGACGAGCCGGAGCAGCGACCGGCTGCCCTGCGCGCGACGCGTCCCGACGAGTACCGGTCGATCGCACACCTGAAGATGCTCCACGGGGTCTCCAGCAAGCTGAGTCGCCTCAACGACGTCGCGGCGATCGGTCAGACGATCGCGAACGAGCTCCGGCTGCTGATCGACTACCACAACTGCCGCGTGTTCCTGCGCGACGGGGACGACCTGCAGCCAATCGCATTCCGTGGCTCGTTGTCTTCCCGAGCAGAGGAGCCGATCGAGATCCTGACCACGAAAGTCGGAGTCGGCATCACGGGTCACGTGGCCGAGACCGGCATGCCGTTCGTGACCGGAGACGCCTCCAGCAGCGAGATCGGCAGGCGGATCGAGGGTACGGACCCGCTCGAGGAGTCGTTGGTCGCTGTGCCCCTCACGTACGGGAGTGACGTGGTCGGAGTGATCGTGGTCTCCAAGCTCGGCCGTGATCAATTCGACGCCGACGACGTCCGGCTGCTCGAAGTCCTGGCCGGGCACGCCTCGGTCTCCCTCGTGAATGCCCGGCTGTACGAGGCACTGCGCCGCGAGGCAGATGGCGCCAAGGCACTGCTCGGACTCGCACGGGAGTTGACGTCGACCCAGGATCTCGACACCGTCCTCCGGCGTGTCGTCGAGGGCGCGGCCCGGATCCTCGACTCACGCAAGGCGGCCATCTGGCTGCCGAGCGACGACGGCGCCGACCTCGAGTGCCGGGCCCTCTGGCCCGGCACGGGCAGCGCCGCGGCACCGAGCGCCAGGCTCCCGGCCGAGGCGACGGCGTCGTTCGTGTGGTTGACGGAGCCCTTCCTCGTCCATCGTTCCGAGCTCGCCATGGTCGTCCCCGAGGCGCTCCTCGACCCGGAGGCGGAGGGGTTCGCGGTGGCGCCGCTGATCATCGACTCGGCGTGGGGGGCTCTGTCCGTCTCTGTCGCGAGCGTCGCAGACTTCGACAGCAGCCGACTGGAGCTGCTCGATGGCGTCGCGAGCCAAGCGAGCCTCGCCATCACCAACGCGAGCGGCTTCGAGTCCCTCGAACGGACCTTCGTCTCCACCGTCGAGGCGCTGGCCAACGCGCTCGAGGCGAACGACGAATACACGTCCTCGCATGCGCGCTGGATCCGCGACATGTCGGTCAAGGTCGGTGTCGAGTTCGAGCTCGATCCCCCGACCCTCAAGAGGCTCGAGCTGGCGGCACTGTTCCACGACATCGGGAAGATCGGCATCCCGACGGCGATCCTGTCCAAGCCCGGCCCGCTGACACCCGAGGAACGCTCCCTCATCGAGCGCCACCCAGAGCTCGGCCAGAGGATCCTCGCCCCCATCGAGCAGCTCGCAGCGGTCCGTCCGATCGTGCGCGCCTGCCACGAGCGCTGGGACGGGAATGGATACCCGGATGGGCTCGCTGGTGAGGAGATCCCGCTCGAGGCCCGGATCATCTTCGCGTGCGATGCGTTCCACGCGATGACGACCGACCGTCCCTACCGCAGCGCCCTCACGATCACAGACGCCCTCGGCCGGCTCGCCGAGGGGGCAGGCTCGCAGTTCGACCACGCCGTGGTCGACGTCTGCCTGCGTATGCTCGAGCCGCCACCGGCCCCCTGACGGGCCGCGGTGCAGGCGCGTCTAGCCGGCCGCTTCGGCACGTCGTAGCCCGCGCAGCGCCCAGGCCACGAAGAGACCGATCAGCGCTGCCGTCAAGGCGAAGGCGAGCGCGACACCGGAGGGCTCGCCCGAGATCAGGTTGCGGGCAGCCTCGAGGATGTAGGTGATCGGGTTGACCGTGGCGACCGCTTCGATCCACCCGGTGAGCAGCTCGAGCGGAACGTACACGGGCGCGAAGAACAGGAGCAGGAAGACGGGCATCTGCATCAGCGGCCCGGCCTGGATCGTCCTGAAGCTCATGGCGATGCCGACCGACCAGCAGAAGCCGACGACGTTCAGGAGCAGCGCGAGCGTGTAGAGCCCGACGATGTCGACGGGGCCGCCGCTGACCCGCATACCGACGATCCCGGCGATCACGGTCAACATCACGGCCACCACACCCCAGCGCACAGCTGCGGCGAACCCGTACCCGAGCACGATGCCCTTGCGGTTCGGCGCCGCCAGGAGCAACCGCTTGGCGAACCCCCCCTCGAAGTCGCGGGCGACGCCGAACCCGGTGAAGACGCCGCCGAACGCCGCCGACTGGAGCAGCACGAACGCGAACTGAAACGCCGTGTAGCCATCGGGGAAGTCGAAGCCCGGGACGTTCTGCACCTGGCTCAAACCGCCCGCGAAGGCGATGAAGAAGAACAGCGGGAACATGAGCGTCGGCAGCAGGATCGACGGCGTGCGCGCGACGTTGTGCAGCGTGCGCCACGCAACCGCCCGAGCAACGTGCAGCGTGCTGCCACCTGCGGTGCGGGGGCCGTGGCTCACGTGCGCGTCAGCCGCTTGGTCAGCGCCCACGAGGCGAGCGTGAGGGCCACGATCGCGATCGCGATCGCTATGCCGAAGCCGAGCGCGAGCGCGCGCGCGTCCCAACCGGTGATGATCAGGCTGCGGACGCACTCGATCAGGTAGGACACGGGGTTGAGGCTCGCGGCGACCCGGAACCAGTCGATGGTCATCAGGTCGCGCGGGGCGTTCATCGACGAGATGAAGAGGAAGACGAACATCACCGGGAACAGGCCCTGGACCGCCTCCCCCGACCCGGTGCGCAACGCGAAGAACGAGCCGAGGGCGCCGAAGCCGAGCGATACCAGGAGCGCGAAGACCATGAGGACGGCGATCCCGGCCGCTCCTGCAGCGAACTCGACACCCGACGCCAGCCCGACGAGAACGTAGAACGCCGCCTGCACGAGCCCGAGCAGCATGATCCCGGTCAACTGACCGGCGAGGAGCGCCGAGCCTCGAAGCGGCGTGAGCGAGAGCCTGCTCAGAAACCCTGTCTGGATGTCCCGGGCGAGATCGGTGCCCGCGTTCATCGTCGCGAACAGCGCCCCTTGGATGAACGGCACGGCGAGCGCGAACGCGAGAAACGAGTCGGTCGGGAAGCCGGGCAGCTCTGTCGACGGCTTCAGGCCGGCGGCATTGACCGCGAGCAGCGCCACCGGGAACACGAGAGGCGGGATCACGTTCGCCGGCTGGCGGAGCGTGCGGCGCATGGATCGTCCGGCGACCGCACCCACCTGGGTCGCCAGGGCCGTCACGCGTCGGCGACCACGATCTGCGTGTCGAGGTCCGCCTCCTCGGTCGCGCCCTCGAGCGTCCTCCCGGTCTTGGCGAGGAACACGTCATCGAGCGTCGGCGCCCGCAACTCGATGTCGTCCATGCCGATCCCGCCCGTGTCCATGGTGCGAACGACGTCGGTGAGCCCGACCCCGTCACGAAGCCGTACGGCAACGTCCTGCTCTCCCGCGAGCGACTCTCCGAAGCGGGAGAGCAGCTCCTCCGTCCGCGCTCGATCGTCCGGGTTGCACGGGATCACGTGGACACTCGGGCGGCCGATCTCCGCCTTGAGGTCGGCCGGTGTGCCCTCCGCCACGATCCGGCCGTGATGGATGATCCCGACCCGGTCCGCGAGCACGTCTGCCTCCTCGAGGTACTGCGTGGTCAGGAACACGGTCACGCCGTCGGAGCGGGCGAGCCTGGCAACCTCGTCCCAGAGAGCGCTTCGGCTCTGCGGGTCGAGGCCCGTGGTCGGTTCGTCCAGGAAGAGGATGCTGGGGCGGTGGACGAGCGCCAGCGCGAGGTCGAGCCGGCGCTTCATGCCGCCCGAGTACCCGCCCACCTTGCGATCCGCGGCCAGCATGAGACCGACACGCTCGAGCAACTCGTCCGAGCGGGAGACGCGCTCTGCCTTTCCCAGGCCGTGCAGCATCGTCTGCAGGCGCATGTGGTCGCGACCGGTCAGCAGCGGATCGAGCGCCGCCTCCTGTAGGGCGGCGCCGATCATCGACCGCACCTTCGGCCCGTCGGCGACCACGTCGAAGCCGCCCACCCGGGCGACGCCCGACGTCGGCGGCAGCAGCGTCGTCAGCATCAGCACGGTCGTCGACTTGCCTGCCCCGTTTGGCCCGAGGAAGCCGTAGATCTCACCTGGCCGGACGTGGAGGTCGATCCCGTCGACGGCTCGTGGCCCCTTGCGGAACTCGCGAACGAGCTGCTCCGCCTCGACGGTGTTCGATCGCTCCATGGCGACGTGCAGGAAACCACAACGACGGCGGGCGCCGCGGTTCCGGCCCGCCGTCGTCACCGTCCGCTACATCTTCGGGCCGTGGATCAGGCACTGCGATCGCTCGCTCACGCGCAGCTCAGGTTCAACGCGCCGCTCTCCGAGCAGCACGCGGCGTCGCTCGTTCGCCGGCTTGCTCTCGCGCCCGGCCACCACGTGCTCGATCTCGGCTGCGGCTTCGGCGAGCTGCTGCTGAGCCTCGTGGCCGCACATCCCGCCGCCACCGGCACCGGCGTGGACACCGACCGCGAAGCCCTCGATCGCGCACGGCGGTCGGCGGCCGAGCAAGGGCTCCAGGAGCGCGTCGAGTTCTCCGAGGGCGACGTAGCGACATTCGCCGGTCATGGCCACCTCGTGCTCTGCGTGGGAGCCTCCCACGCCTGGGGCGGCACGGCCGCCGCCCTGCAGGCGCTCCACGATCACGTCGAGCCCGGCGGTGTCGCGCTCTTCGGAGCGGGCGTCTGGGAGCAGGAGCCGCGCGAGGACGCCGTGCGGTTGCTGGGCGAGCACGGCTCGCTCGACGCGCTCCTGGCGGCGGCACACGAGGCCGGGTACGAGGTCGAGGGCGTCGAGCTCTCCTCGCGCGACGAGTGGGACGACTTCGAGGCCGGCTGGCGAGCCGGCCTCGAAGAGTCGCGCGACGCGGCGGCGCAGGAGCTGGCGAGCCGACGGCGGCACGAGTACGAGGACGTGTACCGAGGCGTGCTCGGTTTCGCCTGGCTCGTCCTTCGTCCGCGCTGAGTGACGCGGCACGGTAGAACGCGGGAATGCAGTTCCGGCGCTCACTCGGTGTGCAACTGCACCCGACCTCGCTTCCCGGCGGGCGCCTCGGTGAGGAGGCGTACGCGTTCGTCGACTGGCTGCACGCTGCTGGCGCCAGCTGGTGGCAGGTGCTGCCACTCAACCCACCCGACGCGCTCGGGTCGCCGTACGCGTCGGTATCGGCCTTCGCCGCGTGGGGCGGCCTGCTCGCCGATCCCGCAGCCCCGGTCTCGACCGACGAGGCCGACTCCTTCCGCAGGGATCACGCTGCGTGGGCGATCGACTGGGAGGCGTTCGCCGGCAACGGAGCGGTCGAGGAGCAGGTGCGGTTCGGGCATGAGTGGGGAGCTCTCCGTCGGTATGCGGCCGCGCGCGGCGTCGAGGTGATCGGCGACGTCCCCATCTACGTCGCCGCAGGCGGATGCGACCACCGCGCGCACCCGGAGCTCTTCCTGCCGACCGATCGGGTCGCCGGTGCTCCCGCCGACGCGTTGAACGAGGAGGGGCAGCTGTGGGGCAACCCCCTGTACGACTGGCACGCGCTCGCGCGGACCGGGTACGCCTGGTGGGTGGAGCGGCTGCGCAGGATGCTGGAGCTCGTCGACGTCCTCCGCATCGACCACTTCCGTGGCTTCGTCGACTACTGGGTCGTCCCGGCTCACGCCGCGCGCGCGAACGACGGCCACTGGCAGCCAGGGCCCGGCAGCGCGCCGTTTCGCGCTGCCGAGCGTGCACTGGGGCCGCTCCCCGTGATCGTGGAGGACCTCGGCGTGATCACGCCCGACGTCCACGCTCTCCGGGAGGAGCTCGATCTCCCCGGCATGGCCGTGTTGATCTGGGCGTTCGAGGGCGCGCTCGACAATCCCCACCGCATCGACAACCACCGTGAGCAGACCGTTCTCTACACGTCCACCCACGACACCGAGACACTCGCGGGACGCTTCGGTGCCGAACGGTCGTGGCAGCTCGTCGAGCAGGCACTCGGCTCTCGAGCGTCGCTCACGGTGATCCCCGTGCAGGACGTCCTGTCGCTCGGGAACGAGGCCCGCATGAACAGACCCGGGACGACGGGAGGCAACTGGTCGTGGCGGCTCGAACGCGGACAGCTCACGGACGCCGACGCCGCGCGCGTGCGACACGCCGCGGGAAGGGCCGATCGTGTCTGAGCATCCGGGCTCCCGGCCGACGAACGTCCTGCTGCAGGTGTTCGTCAGTGGCCAGCTCGCCGGCGAGCTGTTGCGGCGCGAGCTGGCCGGATCCGGGCTCTCGCCGGATCAGTTCGCCGTCGAGAGCATGATCGCCGTCGGCGGGCCGATCACGCCGACCGAGCTCGCGGGCCGGCTCGGCATGGCGCCGACGACGGTGTCGTCGTGGCTTCGCCGCCTGACGACAGCCGGACGCGTGGCCAGGCGTCCCAATCCCGCCGACGGCCGGTCCGTCCTCCTCGAGCTCTCGCCACTGGGACGGCAGGCGTTCGAAGCCGCGGCACCGCGCTTCCTGGCGGCGCTCGGACGGGTCGAGGAGGAGCTGGGCGACGACCTGCCCGAGGTCGTGCGTCAGGGCGCGCGACTACACGCTGCGTTGCGCGAGGCGCTCGCCGCGCCTTCATGACAACTTAATACGAGATCGTAGTAGTTTGCGAGTCGCTCGTTCCCGACACGGAGGTCGCCGTGACCCCACGCCCGCTCGCCGTCGCGCTCGCCGCCGTCGCGCTCGTCGCGGGCACTGCCGCAGCCGCAGCCGCAGCCGACGAGCCGGCGGCCCGCATCCGCGCGACGCTCGGCGCCTGCGCGAGCACCGAGGCGTTCGGCGCCATGTGGGTCACCGGTTACTCGGCGAGCGAGGTCGTCCGCATCGACCCACGGAACAACTCCGTCACCGGTCGTGTCCGGCTCGGCCCCGAGCCGTGTGGCATCACCTCGGGCGCCGGCTCGATCTGGATCAACGCCTTCGGCTCCTCCGCCGTCGAGCGCGTCGATCCCGTTCGGATGCGCATGGTCAAGCGGATCCGCGTCAGCCCCGCCCCCTGGGACGTGGCCTTCGCGGGAGGCTCGGTGTGGTCGTCGAGCGCCGGAGGCGGCGTTGTCGACCGCATCGACCCGCGCCGCAACCGGGTCGTGCGCAAAGTCAAGATCGGCGGAACGCCGCGTGGTCTGGACGTCGCTTTCGGATCGGTGTGGGTCGGATCGGCGACGGGCACCGCTGTCCATCGCATCAGCCCCGCCACGAACCGAGTGCGGAAGGTCGTCGTCGGACGGAAGGGGCCTTCGTACTTCGCCGCCTCGCGCGACGCCATGTGGGTCGTCGCGGTCGATGCGGGCACGATCTCGCGTGTCGATCCACGGACGAACCGCGTCACTGCGACCGTGAAGGTGGGCAAGGGCCCCGGCGATCCCGCGGTCGCACCCGACGGCAGGGTGTGGGTGCCGCGCAAGGACGACGACCAGGTTGTCGTCGTCGACCCCAACTCCGCGAAGATCGTGCGACGGCTCTCCGTGTCCACGACACCGTTCGTCCTCACTACCGGGTTCGGCGCGGTGTGGGTCCCGCACTTCGGCGGCGAAGACGTCTGGCGCTTCGAGGTGACGACGATCGGCTCGTAGAGGCGCCGCCGCGACCTACGGGCTGGCGTCCTCCTCGAACGGGAGCTTCGCGGCGACCGCGCGGCGGCCGTCTCTCGTGTAGACGACGTCGACCGAGTCGTTCTGCTTGTACGTGCCCGCCACGCCGAGCACCATTCGCGTCCAGCGACCGACCCCGAGCGAGCCCTCCTGGTGGAGCTCCACCTCGAACACGAGCCACCCGGCCCGAACGGAGTAATCGTGCCCCTCCTCCCGAAGGACGCCGTTGACGTACACCTCGAAGGGACGCGAGACGTCGGCGGGAAGGCGGACGCGGGTTTGGCGGCGCGCGCTGCCGGTCACGTTCATAGAATGACACCGCCCGTGGGTCCCAGGTCGCTCCTCATCTTCGGCGCGCTGGCCGCGCTGCTCGCGCTACCCGGCGTCGCGCTCGCCGGCAACGGCGGCTTCGGGCCGGTGTCACCGGCATCACCGAACGCGGAGGGGATCTCCACGAGCTACTGGTTCATCTCGGCACTCGTCCTCGCCATCTTCCTGATCGTGGAGACGCTGCTCATCGTGTTCGTCGTCCGTTTCCGTCGTCGGTCGCGCGCGCGTGACCTCGACGGGCCCCAGATCCACGGCTCGAACCGGCTGGAGCTGACCTGGACGGTGGGGCCCGTGCTCGTCCTCTTCGCGATCGCAGTGTTCGTCTTCGTCAAGCTCCCGGGAATCTCCAACGCCCCCGATGCGACTGCGTCCGGCGGCGCGCTCGAGATCCAGGTCGTCGGCCAGCAGTTCCACTGGGAGTTCCGCTACCCGAACGGCGTCGTCTCCATCGACCGCATGCGAGCGCCGGCCGGCCGCGCGGTCTCGCTCGAGGTGACCGCCCCCGACTGGGACGTCATTCACTCGTGGTGGATTCCGCGGCTCGGCGGCAAGATCGACGCGATCCCGGGCAGGGTGAACACGACCTGGTTCCTCGCCGACGAGCCGGGCGTGTACGTGGGGCAGTGCGCAGAGCTCTGCGGCGCGTTCCACGCCAAGATGCGAACCGCGGTCGAGGTGATGCCGCAGGCCGACTTCGACGAATGGCTCACGGCGTCGTCAGAAGCCCAGCGAACACTCAGCTCCGACCTCGGACGGCAGCTGTGGGAAGGGGTCTGTGCGAAGTGCCACGGGCTGTCGGGCGAGGGCGGATACGGACCGAGCCTCGGCCCGGCGACTCTCGCCGACACGGACACGCTCGCGAATGTGATCCGCAACGGGCGGGCTCTACCAGGTCGCCCCGTGATGCCACCGGTCGGCCGCGACTGGACGTTCATGCAGCTCGAGTCTCTCTTGAGGTACGTGGAGGGTGGGCTTGACGACCAGAGCTGAGACTCCCGCCCCGCCGTCGTGGCAGCGCGGCAGAGTGGCGAGCTGGCTCGTCACCACCGACCACAAGCGGATCGGGATCCTGTACCTCGCGACCGCCGGCCTCTTCTTCCTGCTCGCCGGTGTGCTGGCGCTGCTGATCCGTATCCAGCTCGCCAAGCCCGACCAATCGGTCCTCACCGGTGAGAGCTACAACGAGGTCGTCACCATGCACGGCACGGCGATGGTGTTCTTCGTCGTCGTGCCGATCCTCGCCGGGCTTGGCAACTTCCTCGTCCCGCTGATGATCGGCGCGCCGGACATGGCGTTCCCGCGCCTGAACGCCTTCTCGTACTGGATGTTCGCCGCGGGCGGTCTCGTCTTCGCCCTTTCCTTCTTCGCGGAGGGTGGCGCGGCGAACACCGGCTGGACGGCGTACCCGCCGCTCTCGGTCGTGGCACCGGGGAACGGCCAGGACCTCTGGATCCTCTCGCTCCACATCCTCACCATCTCCTCGCTCGCAGGCGCGATCAACTTCATCGTCACCATCCACAACATGCGCACAGCAGGCATGTCCTGGATGCGCATGCCGCTCTTCGTGTGGTCGATCGCGCTCTACGGCTGGCTGCTCCTGCTCGTGCTGCCCGCGCTCTCCGCCGGACTGACGCTGCTCCTGCTCGAGCGCCGCTTCCCCGGCACCTTCCACTTCTTCGTCCCCGAGAGCGGCGGCAGCCCTGTCCTCTACCAGCACGTGTTCTGGTTCTTCGGGCACCCCGAGGTCTACATCATGATCCTGCCCGCGATGGGGATCATCTCCGAGATCCTCCCGGTGTTCAGCCGCAAGCCGATCTTCGGGTACAAGGCGATCGCGCTCTCGAGCGTTGCCATCGCGTTCTTCTCGCTACTGGTGTGGGCCCACCACATGTTCACGGTCGGGCTGTCCAACTATCTGAACGCCTGGTTCATGGTGGTCTCCATGGTGATCGCCGTGCCGACCGGGATGAAGATCTTCAACTGGCTCGCGACGCTGTGGCGCGGCAACATCAGCCTCGACACACCGATGTGGTTCGCGATCGGCTTCCTCTCGATCTTCACGATCGGCGGCCTCTCCGGGATCTACCTGGCAGCTTTCCCCGTCGACTGGCAGGTGCACGACACCTACTTCGTCGTCGCACACTTCCACTACGTGCTGTTCGGCGGCTCGCTGTTCGCGATCTTCGGTGGCCTCTGGTACTGGTGGCCGAAGATGTTCGGGCGCGTCATCTCCGAGCGGCTCGGGAAGATCACCTTCGCGCTCCTCTTCGTCGGCTTCAACGTCACGTTCTTCCCCCAGCACCTGCTCGGCCTGCTCGGGATGCCCCGCCGCATCTACACATACTCCGAGGGTGGGCTCTGGGAGACGTACAACATGATCTCCACGATCGGCTCGTTCGCGATGGGGGTCGGCGTGCTCGTCTTCCTGATCGCGGTCTTCCGCAGCCGCAAGAGCCGTAGGGTCGGGAACGACCCGTGGCTGGCCGACACCCTCGAGTGGTACACGACGTCGCCACCGCCGCCGCACAACTTCGACACGGTGCCGTACGTCACGAGCGCCAGGCCGCTCTATGACCTGCGGCGGCAGCTGAAGGAGCGCAATGCGGTCTGACCGCCCCACCGACACGGCGCCGGGGCCCGTGTTGCGCCTCACAGCGCTCGCCGCGGCCGTGGCGACGGGTGCCGTCGTCGTGAGCGCCGCCGTCGAGCTGGAGCACACGCACTGGGGCGCTGCGCTCGTGGCCCTGCCGCTGCTCGCCGCCGTCCTCGTCACCGCGCGGATCGCGTACCCGCGGCTCGTCGTGCCCGCCGCCGCGGCGCTCTTCCTCTTGCTCGCCGCGATCGCCACCGGCGGCCTGGTCGCGGCCACGGACGAAGCCGCCTGGACGGTCGGCTTACACGTCCTGCTCGCCGGCATGTCGCTGGGCGCCGCACTCGTAACCTGCGCCATGACGCTTCGCGGCGAGGCCGTGCCGCTCGGTCCCTGGCGCGACTACGTGACCTTGACGAAGCCGACGATCATGGCCCTGCTGCTGCTCACGGGTGCGGCCGGGATGTTCGTCGGTGCGGGCGGTTGGCCCGGGGCGGTGGAGCTCATGGCGCTCGTCGTCGGGCTCGGACTCGCGTGCGGCGGGGCGAGCGCGATCAACCACGTGATGGACGCCGACATCGACCGTCTGATGGGCGACAGGACGAGCCGCCGCCCCGTCGCGTCGGGTCGCGTCGCGCCGCCGCGAGCCCTCGAGTTCGGTATCGCCCTCTCTGCCCTCTCCTTCGCCCTGCTCGCCTCGACCCTCAACGTCTTCACCGCCGTGCTCGCGCTCGTCGGCAACCTCTTCTACGTCGTCGTCTACACCGGCTGGCTCAAGCGCTCCACCGACCAGAACATCGTGATCGGTGGCGCTGCGGGGGCGATCCCGCCGCTCGTCGGCTACGCGGCCGCGACCGGCAACCTCGGGATACCCGCGCTCGCGCTGTTCGGGATCGTCTTCCTGTGGACACCGCCCCACTTCTGGGCGCTCGCGCTGATGATCAAGGACCACTACGCGAGGGCAGGGGTGCCGATGCTCCCGGTCTCGCGCGGCGATCGCGAGACGTACCGTCAGATCCTTCTCTACTCGCTCGTGCTCGTCGCATTCACGCTCGCCGCCGGCATCTGGCTCGGCCCTGTGTACACGGTCGCGGCCGCCATCCTCGGCGCGTGGCTCCTGCTGCTCTCGTGGCGGCTTCGCCGCGAGCACACACGCCAGAGCGCCGCGGTTCTCTTCCACTACTCTCTTGCCTACCTCGCCGTGCTCTTTGCAGCCGCGGCCGTCGACCCACTGGTGATGTAACCGATGCTCGATCCAGACCTCGAGCGGAAGAACATGCGCTTCGGGCTCGCCCTCTTCGGGCTGTTCGTGCTGCTCTTCGTCGGCACCGTGGTCGTCGCGCTGATCTACCTCCAGCTCGACTGACGGCCGGTCAGGGAGCGCCGTCACCCTTTCGGGGGACGGCCCTGGCGTGTCTGCTGCCGACAAGAGGGATGCAATGCGAACCCTTCGCCTTCTCTCCGTGTGCCTCGTCGCGGTCGGGGCCTTCGTCCTTCCGTCCACCGCAGTCGCCAAGCAGGCCAAGCCGTCGCCTCCGAAGAGCCTTCGTGGCTTCCTCGTGAAGCCGAGCGAGCGGATCGTCCACGTCTTCTCGCGCACACCGGCATTCACCTGGCGTCCTGTGCGCGGCGCCGTCTGCTACGAGTTCGAGCTCGCGACGAGCAAGGCGTTCACCGAGAACTCGCTCGTCTGGTCGAACGTCCGCTACGACGTCAAGCCGGGCGGTGCCTGCCAGGCGGTTCCGGCGAGCTCGTCCGACTCGGCCGAGGCCAGCGCGGCATCGGCGTCGGCGTCGACCTCGACCGCAGCGACCGAGGAGACCGGCGACCCGGCCGTGTCGACTGTGATCGCGCCATTGCGCGTGCCGGCCGTCTCGGTCGACGTGGCGCTGCCCTGGTTCACCGGCAGCCCGTACGCGCTCCATGCCCGCGTGCGCGCCATCACGAGCCGCGGCCCGACGGGTTGGAGCAAGTCGTTCGGCTTCAACATGCGCTGGGCGAGCACGCCGAGGCCGACCAAGGCGTCGGCACCCGGACTGCTCCGCTGGACACCGGTGCCGGGCGCAACCGCGTATCAGGTCTGGTACCCGGATGCAGGCAAGGTCTTCACGACGAACACGAACGTCGCCGACCAGCGCGAGTTCTACACGTGGAAGTACGACGTCAGCTGGTGGGCCGGCGTGAGCTACCGCGTGCGTGCGGTGCGTCGTGTCTTCGGTGACGTCCCGAACGGCCTCAAGCCCGTCTCGTTCGGCCCGTGGAGCCCGAAGTTCACCGCGTACAACCCCGGCAAGTCGTCGGGCCCGCTCACACTCGCCTTCGCGACCTCGGATCGCGTCAGCGGCTCGAGCGCGAAGAAGGCGCACCAGTTGATGCCGGCATTCGTCTTCCGCGGCAACCAGTCGCTCGATGGTCGCGGCTTCGACCTGTTCCGCGCCTATGCGTATACCGACCGCGACTGTGTCAACGTCGTCTTCCGCGGCGCGGTCGTCGGTAGCCCGGCGTACGCACCGCGCGCCACCGGCCCGCTCGCGATGCCGTTCAGCGACGAGGAGATCGACAAGGCCACTGTCCGCTACCTGGGCGACGCCAACACCGAGGGCGACATGCGCAGCGCAGACGGAGCGAAGGTCGTCACGAACGAGACGGTCGAAGGATCGTCCGCCCCCGGCAGCTCGACCGAAGGTCTCGAACTCGTCACCGGAGCCAAGGTCGATCTTCCCGACGTCGACTTCCCGAGCACGCGCTACTACTGGACGGTCGTCCCCGTCGCCCTGCACGAGGACGCCGACGGCAAGCGCTACTACAAGGACATGGATCTCCCGCAGGACGCCTGCCGTGCCGGTCGTGTGCTCAGCTTCG
Source organism: uncultured Actinomycetes bacterium (assembly GCA_963701395.1). Lineage (GTDB taxonomy): Bacteria > Actinomycetota > Thermoleophilia > Gaiellales > Gaiellaceae > Gaiella. Next base: position 311,934 of record CAVOZU010000009.1, on the reverse strand, counting down.
GCAAGGAGAGCGACCCGGTCGTGACCGGTGCACGCTACGTCTCAGGCCTCACGCCGGGCGGACGCCTCCTCGCGTCGGTCAACGGCAAGAAGAAGCCGGTCGTCTACTCGACACCGCTCGTCGCCTGGCTGCCCGCTCTCGGCGCGACGGGGTACGAGGTGCAGTGGTCACGCACGCGCTATCCGTGGCGCGCACAGGGCTCCAAGCTCACGTACTCGACGTCGGCCGTGCTCGACCTCTCACCCGGCGCCTGGTTCTTCCGAGTCCGCGGGCTCAACGAGCTCCAGACGCGCAAGCCCGAGATGACGTGGTCGGCACCGGTTCAGCTGGAAGTGGCGAAGCCGACCTTCCGGCTCGTCGCGTCCCGCTAGCTCCTTCGCGGCACGGAGAGGAACCGAAGCCCGGGGCGACTCGCCCCGGGCTTCGCGTCGTTGCACGTCACGGCCGGCCGGGTCCGACGACGCCGGCGGCGGGCGCCCGCTCGCGGGCGAGTCGTTCGATCAGATCTGCAGCCTTCGTGCGACCGTCCGCTGCTGCGACAGCCTGCGAGATCCCGACGAGGCGCTCACGAAGCGGGTCGTCGGCGAGCACGCGATCGACGGCGTCGAGCAACTCGGCCTCCTCGAAGGCGTAGGTGGGCAGCCGGATGCCGAGGCCCAGCTCGTCGATGCGCTGGGCGTTGTCGTACTGGTCCCAGAACAGCGGGAGGGCGATCATCGGCCTGCCGTGGTGGAGGCTCTCCGTCGTCGTGTTGTTGCCGGCGTGCGTGATCACGAGGTCGACGAGCGGGAGGATCGCGGGCTGCGGGAGGAACTCCGCGCCCCACATGTTGTCGGCCAGCTCGTACTCCGCGTGCTGCGGGCCCTTGGACACGATGAAGCGGTGCGCCGAGCGCGAGAGCACGTCGACGAGCCGCCGCATCAGGTCGACGTCGGCGGAGCCGAGGCTGCCAAGTGACAGGTAGACGAGCGAGCCGTCGCCTTGTGCGAGCTCGTCCGGGACCTCGAATGTCTCCGCCACGTCGCGGACGCACGAGTCGAGGCGGTGCCACGTGGGGGCGAGCCCACGTCCGCGCGGGTAGTCGGCCTGCTCGGGGTAGAGATAGAGGTTCAGGTACCGGGACTCGTGGATCAGCTCCCCCGGTGGGAGCGCCGGCGCACCGCGCTCCGCGCAGAAGGCGGAGAAGGAGCCGTGCAGGTCGTCGATCGACCGAAGGTACTCGGCGCGGAAGTCGTCCCAGCCGGAGGGGTCGGCTGCGGGGTAGCCGGAGAACACCGGTGGCACATCGTCGTCCTTGAGCTCGAGCGGGTTGCAGGAGACGATGCGCGTCCACGGCCGCCCCGAGGCGAGGATCGCCGGGAAGCAGACGACGTTGTCCTCGACGATCACGTCGGGTGAGAGCTCGTCGAAGATCTCCACGAGACGGTCGTCGACGTAGCGGGCGCCGTCGCACAGCGCTGCGAACGTCGGTGCGATGAACTCCGACAGCTGGTCGAGAGTCGGCTTCTTGAACACGGGCGCCGTCTCTCGGATGAAGTCCTTCCAGAACTGGCCGGGCTCCTCCTCGGTCTCGGGCGCGGGCCCGAGCCGCACCAACCGCTCCTCGAATCCCTGCGCCTCGAGGCTGCCTGCAAACGACTCCTCGATCACGAACACGACGCGGTGCCCGCGTTCGCGCAGTACCTGCCCGATGGCGACACAGTTGTTGGTCGGCCCGTAGGCCCCCTCCGGGAAGAAGACGATCGTCGCGGTATCAGCCGTCACAGCCCCGTGCTCCCCCCTCTGCCTCGCCGGATGAGTAGCGACCGTACGGCATCGGGCGGTAAGCTGCAACAGAGTTCGGAGGTCGCTCGAGTGTGGGACGGCGTGCGTCGCCATGCGGGACTCGAACCGTCTATCGTCGATGCCGTGACTCCGGATCTCGCCCTCGCGCTCGAGCTCGCCGACACGGCCGACGCCATCTCGCTCGCCCGCTTTCGGTCGCGCGACCTGCGGGTGGAGACGAAGCCGGATCTGACACCGGTGACCGAGGCCGACCGCGGCGTCGAGCATGCCCTGCGGGAGCGGCTCGCCCGTGAGCGGCCCGACGACGGGATGCTCGGAGAGGAGACGGGGGAGACCGGGTCGTCTGCGCGGCGGTGGATCGTCGACCCGATCGACGGAACGCGGAACTACACGCGCGGCGTCCCCGTGTGGGCGACGCTGATCGCGCTGCAGGCAGACGGCGTCGTCCAGCTCGGCGTCGTCTCGGCGCCGGCGCTAGGGCGTCGCTGGCACGCCGAGCGCGGCGGTGGCGCCTGGGCTGGCGACGACCGCGTCCGGGTCTCGTCGGTGCGTCGGGTCGACGACGCAGTGCTGTCGTTCTCGCTCGACCGAGGCGTTCCGTCCCTCGCCACGCAGAGCTGGAACGCGCGTGCGTTCGGTGACTTCTGGGCGCACATGCTCGTCGCCGAGGGAGCCGCCGACGGAGCCATCGACGCGGTTGGCGTCTCGCTGTGGGACCTCGCCGCGATCCAGGTGATCGTCGAGGAGGCGGGAGGGACGTTCACCGACTTCGGCGGTGTCGGCCGGATCGACGGCGGCTCGGCGATCTCCTCCAACGGGCACCTGCACGCCGCTCTGCTCGCCGCCGTAGCCGAGATCGCCTGATCCCCCACACCCGGCTCCGTAGTCGGCCACGGCCGGATCCGCCTGCTCGCGGATGCGACAGCCCAGCGACACGGGAGACGATGCGCGGGTAATCCTGAAATGCGTGACCCGTCGCGACGACCGCGGCGCGGGCGCCGGGCCGGGTCCCGCAGCACAGGGGAGACCCGATGATCCGGAGGCTGTCATGAACCGCAAGCTCCTTTGGGCTTTCCTCGTGATCGGTGTCGTACTGTTCGCGATGCCACTCGTCATCTCGATGCCGGCCAAGGCCGGCGCGGGCGAGACGATGATGCAGAACTTCCAGCCGATCATGCAGCCCGGGCAGGTGCAGGAGACCGTTCGCTACTACGACGACGTGTTCGTACCGCTCGGGAAGGTCGCACCGGCCTTCAACGACGGGACCGTTGCGACATTCGACGGCTATCTGCAGGGCATGGCGGCCATGCCGGCGGAGGGCGAGAAGCTGATGGGCAGCCTCGCACAGCAGTACGGCATGACTCCCGCCGAGCTACAGGCAACGATGGCGAAGGAGTACCCGGCGCTGACGGGCCTCCTGCAAGCCATGCCGCAGCTGCAGGAGGACTTCGGTGGGCTGCTGACGCTGATGAGGCAGAACACCGCCGTCTTCGCCGAGGTGCCGGCCGGGCTGGCCCACTACAAGCCACTCGTCGACACAATGAAGACGAACGTCGGCAACTACGACAAGGTGAGCAGCCTGCCCAACTTCAACCTGTTCACCGTGTTCTTCATGGTGCCGGGCGCGCTGCTCGCGGTGCTGGCGGCGTATGGGCTCTATGCCGGTCGGGAGCGCCAGACATCAACGGTGACCTCGAGGCCGCCACTGACGCACTGACGGCTCGTCGAGTGGAGCCGTGACGCACGCGCCTCGCGGCTCCGCTCGACTCGGTTGCCTCTAGGGCGTGTGCTCAGGCCGCGTCGAGTGCGCGTGTCTTCGCCTCGATCCCGGCCAGCAGATCGGCGAACGAATCGGCGAACTTCTGCACGCCGTCCGCCTCGAGCACGGCGACGACATCCTCGTAGTCGACACCCGCCGCCGCCAGCTCGACCAGTAGCGCGCGCGCCTCGCCGATGCCGTCGAGCAACGTGTCGCCGCGCGCCTCGCCGTGATCCTGGAAGGCGCTGACCGTCTCGGACGGCATCGTGTTCACCGTCGCCGGCCCCACGAGCTCCTCCACGTAGAGCACGTCGCGGTAGCTCGGGTTCTTCGTCGACGTCGACGCCCACAGGCACCGTTGCGGACGGGCACCCTTCCCCGCCAGGTAGTCCCAGCGCTCACCGGAGAACTCCTCCCGCCAGTGGTCGTAGGCGAGCTTCGCGTTCGCGACCGCCAGCCTCCCCGCGAGATCGGGCCGTTCGAGCGCCTCGAGGCGCGCGTCGACCTCTGTGTCCACGCGGGACACGAAGAAGCTGGCCACCGACGAGACGGTCGACGCGTCGCCACCGGCTGCCGCGAGCCGCTCGACGCCGCGGAGGTACGACTCGACCACGGCCGCGTACCGCTCGAGGGAGAAGATGAGCGTGACGTTGATCGAGCGTCCGTTGGCGATGCAGTCCTCGATCGCGCCGAGCCCGATCTCGGTGGCCGGGATCTTCACGTAGAGGTTCGGGCGCTCGACCTCCGCGTGGAGGCGCATCGCCTGCCCGTACGTCGCCTCACGGTCGTAGGCGAGGGTCGGATCGACCTCGAGCGAGACCCAACCGTCGACGCCGCCGGTGCGCTCGAACACTGGCCGCAGCACCTCGCAGGCATCGCGGATGTCGTCGCGTGCCAGCGCGAAGAACAGGTCGACCGTGGTCGCATCCGACGTGGCAAGCTCACGCAGCTGGGCGTCGTACAGGTCGCCCTCGGCCAGGGCCTTCTGGAAGATCGTGGGATTCGAAGTGACGCCGACGACGGCGTCCTCCTCGACGAGCCTCGCCAGCTCACCGGAGGACAGCATCTCCCGCGAGAGCGTGTCGATCCAGACGCTGACGCCGCGGGCGCTCAACTCGTGCAGGCGCGTTGCCATCGAGGACATCCCTCCGCTCACCCTACCCGCGCGAGCACGGCGGCCGCAGCCGCGGCCACGGCCGCGACCGTGAGACCGAGCTCTTCGAAGACGCGCTCCGCCGGGGCCGAGGCGCCGTACCGATCGATCCCCACCGAGACACCGTGGCGGCCGACCCAGCGCTCCCACCCGAACGTGATCCCCGCCTCGACGGAGACCCGAGCCTCCACCGACGGCGGCAGCACCTCGTCGCGGTACTCGGACGGCTGCGCCTCGAAGAGCTCCCAACAGGGCATCGAGACCACACGAACGTTCGCGTCGACCGCGCGCGCAGCTTCGAGCGCGACATGGAGCTCCGACCCGGTCGCGAGCAGCATCACCTCGGGCTCTCCTTCCCCCGCCTGCCACAACGTGTAGCCGCCGCGGAGCGCACCCTCCGCCGGCGCGCAGCCGGCCCTGTCGAGCGTTGGCACCTTCTGCCTCGTGAGCGCAAGGGCGACCGGGCCGTCGGTTCGCTCGAGCGCGAGCTGCCACGCCGCGACCGTCTCGTTGGCGTCGCCGGGGCGCACGTACCAGAGGTTCGGAATCGCGCGCAGCGCCATGTGGTGCTCGACGGGTTGGTGCGTCGGCCCATCCTCCCCCACACCGACCGAGTCGTGTGTCCACACCCACGCGACAGGGAGCCCCATCAGTGCCGAGAGACGCACTGCGGGCCGCATGTAGTCCGAGAAGATGAGGAACGTCGAGCCGTACGGTCGCAGCATCGCGGGCTCCAGAGCGATCCCGTTGACGATCGCGCCCATGGCGTGCTCTCGGATGCCGAACGCGACGTTGCGACCGGCGTGCGCAGCCGCGAAGACCCCGCCGCCCTCGAACTCCGTCTTCGTCGACTCGGCGAGGTCGGCTGCACCGCCGATCATCGTCGGCGTGAAGGGCCGGAGCGCGTCCATCACCTTGCGCCCTGCATCGCGCGTCGCCACGCCCTCGCCGGACGGGAACAGCGGCAACGCCTCCCGCCACCCCTCGCGCGGAGCCCGCGCCAGATCGAGCTCCCGCTCGTGCGCCAGCTCCGGATACGCGTCGGCCCATGCGGCCAACGCATCCTCCCACCCACGCTGGGTCTCGGCTCCACGCTCGCGCACCGCGGCCATGTGCTCGCGGACGGCCTCGGGGACGTCGAAGCTCGCGTCGGGGTCGAGCCCCATCGCCTCCTTCGCCGCCCGCACCTCGGCGTCGCCGAGCGGCGCGCCGTGCGCCTTCGACGTGTCGAGCGCATTCGGAGCCGGATAGGCGATGTGGCTGCGCACGACGATCAGCGACGGGCGCCCAGTCTCGGCGCGCGCCTCGCCGAACGCCGACCGGAGCGCGTCGAGGTCTTCCGCATCGTCGACGTGCGCGACGTGCCAGCCGTACGCGGCGAAGCGCGCCCCCTTGTCCTCGATGTCGTAGGTCAGCGTGGTGGCGCCGTCGATCGTGATGCGGTTGTCGTCGTAGACGTAGACGAGCCGCCCGAGACCAAGATGACCTGCGATCGACGCCGCCTCCTGCGAAACGCCCTCCATCAGGTCTCCGTCGGAGCACACGGCGTAGACCCAGGAGTCGACCGGCGTGTGCCGCGGGCGGTTGTACCGCTCGGCGAGAAACCGCTGTGCGATCGCGAGGCCGACGCCGTTCGCAAACCCCTGACCGAGAGGTCCCGTCGTCGTCTCCACGCCCGGCGTGTGCCCGAGCTCGGGATGGCCCGGCGTCCGCGACCCCCATTGCCGGAACTGCCGCAGGTCGTCGAGACCAAGGTCGTACCCGGCCAGGTGGAGCGCCGCGTACTGGAGCATGCAGGCGTGGCCCGCGGAGAGGATGAAGCGGTCGCGCCCCGACCAGCCCGGATCGGCCGGGTTGTGCCGCATCACGTCGCGGTAGAGGACGTAGGCGACGGGCGCGAGCGCCATCGCCGTGCCCGGGTGCCCCGCGTTCGCGCGCTGCACGGCGTCCATCGCGAGCGCGCGGATCGTGTCGATCGTCAGTCGGCCCGGGTCGACGCTCACGGGCCTGAACCATAGAGTGCGGCCGCGACTGCGCGGGGAGGTCATGCGCGCCGCCGATTCAGTCGGCCCGAGATACAGGCTCGGCACACCGACGGCGTGCTGCACTCACCCCTACCCTGTGTCGCCGTGGCCGTGCTGATCGGATCGAACCTCTGCGTCGAGTTCTCAGGCACTTCGCTCTTCGACGGGGTGTCGTTCACGCTCCGCCGCGGCGACCGGCTTGCTCTGGCCGGGCCCAACGGCGCCGGCAAGACGACGCTGCTGCGCACGCTCGTGGCTGAGATGTCGCTCTCGGGCGGCGAGCTCGCATTCGCCAAGGGGACGCGGGTTGCACTGCACGACCAGCGGCCACCTCGCGGGCGTGGCCTGTCGCTCGGTGAGTATGCGCTCTCGGGGGCCGCCGACCTGGCGCTGATCGAGGAGGAGCTGCGGCGCCTCGAGACCGAGATGGCAGGCGGTGCGCACGACGACGCGACGCTGCGACGCTACGCGGATGCGCAGGCCCGCCTCGAGCACGCCGGGGGCTGGACGTGGCGGGAGCGCGCAGCCTCCGCGCTGCGGGGGCTCGGCTTCGGCGACGCCGACCTCGAGCGGCCACTCGACACGTTCTCGGGCGGGGAGCTCACCCGGGCGTCGCTCGCGCGCGCTCTGGCCGGCGACCCCGACCTGCTGCTGCTGGACGAGCCGACGAACCACCTGGACGTGGAGAGCCTCGAGTGGCTGGAGCGCGAACTGGTCGCGCTCGACGCCGCGATCGTCCTGGTCGCGCACGACCGCTGGTTCCTGGAGGCGGTGACCACCGCGGTACTGGAGCTGGGCGGGCCGAAGCCGTTCTTCTTCGACGGGCCGTGGCACGAGTGGCGCCGCGAGAAGGCCGCCCGTGCTGCGTCCGCGGCGACGACCGTGGGGCGCGTCGGCGACGACATCGAGCGCCTCGAGCGGTTCGTGGCCCGGTTCCGTTACAAGAAGAGCAAGGCGAAGCAGGCACAGGCGAAGCTGACGCAGATCGCTCGGCTCGAGCAGGAGCGCAGGACAGCGGCCGCCGAGTTGGACTCGCTGACGAAGCGCCGCCGCACGCTCGGGTTCGATTTCCTGAACCCGCCACGGAGCGGCCGCGTTGTGCTCGAGGCCGAAGGCATCGACCTGTCGGCCGGGGACAAGCAGCTGCTCCGCGACTCGACGCTGGTGCTCGAACGCGGCGAGCACGTCGCCCTCGTCGGCCCGAACGGGTCGGGGAAGACGACGCTGCTCGAGACGCTGCTCGGCGAGCGCGACGCCGACGGCGGCACGATCCGGATCGGGCACGGTGTCGTGCCCGCGTACTTCTCCCAACACGACGTCGAGCTCCCCGAGCGGGGAACCGTGCTCGACGCCGCGGTCTCCGCCACGCGCCTGCCCCGACCCCAGGCGCAGTCGCTCCTCGGTCGCTTCCTCTTCTCCGGGTGGGAGGTGCACGAAAAGCCCGTATCGGTGCTCTCGGGAGGGGAGCGGCGGCGGCTGGCGCTGGCGCTGCTGGTCGCCTCGGGTGCCAACCTGCTCGTGCTCGACGAGCCGACGAACCACCTCGACCTCGAGAGCCGAGAGGCGCTCGAGGCCGCGCTCGAGGCGTTTCCCGGGACGGTGCTCCTCGTCTCCCACGACCGGGCCGTCCTCGATGCCGTGCCCGATCGCATCGTCGCGATCGAGGGCGGAGCGTTGCGCTCCTACGACGGCGGCTGGGCGGATCTCGTGCGCGAGCGCGAGATCGGGCGAGCCGGCGTCGGTCGCGCACCCCCCAAGACCGCGAACGCCGAAGCCCTCGGCCAAGCCTCGCCGCCGCAAGACCACCGAGCTGGAGCGGACAGAAGCGCGGGTCGCCGAGCTCGAAACCGAGGTGACGTCGCTCGAGCTTCGCCTCGCGACCGACTGGGCGGACATGGACCTGCTCACGGCGCACCGCGCGGCGCGGGAAGAGCTGCAACGCCAGCTCGCCCTCTGGGAGGAGCTGTTCGACGCCGGCCAGGTTGTCGACGACGAGTGACCGTCCCGGTCATCGCCGACGTACGCGCCACGATCACGCTGTGACGATCGAGCCGTCCGGCGGCGTACAGGAGACATGCACGCGATGACCGCCGCCCGACCGACGCCGACGCTGATCGCGCGGCCGACGTTCGCGCAGGCGGCCGAGGCGACGCTCGACGACGTCTACGGCTACCTCCTCTACCTGGCGCGAGATCGCGAGACGGCAGAAGATCTCACCGGCGCGACGTTCGAGAAGGCGCTCCGCCAGTGGCACCGTTTCGACCCCCACCGCGGCGAGCCCCGGGCCTGGCTGCTCGGCATCGCCCGCACCACCGCGCTCGACTGGTTCCGCGCCGAGAAGCGCCGCCGACGCCGTGAGGAGATCGCTGCCGAGCCGGAGCGCGTGGACGACGTCCTCGTGGAAGGCCTGTCACCGGAGCTGGCAGCTGCCCTGGCGCAGCTGACCGCCGGCGAGCGCGAGGTGATCGCACTCCGGGTCGTGCTCGACTTCGACGGAGAGGCGACCGCGCGCCTGCTCGGGGTCAGCCCGACGGCCGTGTCCACACGACTGAGCCGCGCACTCCAGCGACTCGAAGAGAGGGTGACCGACCATGACCTCCGCTGAGATCATCACCGAGCTGCGTTCCGTGCGACCCGCAGCCCCACCGGCGCTCCGCGCTCGCCTCGATGCGCTGGTGACGGGTGAGGCCGCTCCGCGCCCCGCTCCGCGCCCTGTGTCGAGGCTGCTTGGGCGGCGACGCTCGCTGTTGGTCGCTCTGCCCGCTGCCGCGGTGCTCGCGGTGGCCTCGGCGGGCGCGATCGGGCTCCTCCAGAGTGGCGAGACCGGAACGGATCTCCTCGCCCCGAGCCGTGAGGCCCTGACACAGGAGAGCGCGGCAAAGGTCGGGCGAGGATGCCGTCACCGCCGCGCCCAGCGCGGGTGCGGGCAACGCCGACGCCGTCGCGCCTGGCCCGACGACCGGCCGCGCCCAGCGGGTCAGCGCGACGCTCACCGTGAAGGTGCCCGACACCGACGCACTCTCCCGGTCGACGCAGGAGGCTCTCGATGTCACGCAGGCGCTCGGTGGCTACGTCGTCTCCGTCTCCTACGCGACCGCCGACGACGGCACGGCTTCGCTGCTGCTGCGGGTGCCGACGGACTCCGTCCAGGAGGCGATCACGCGTCTGTCCGCGCTCGGGACGATCGTCACCCAGCAGGTGCAGATCGACGATCTCCAGGAGCAGATCGACGCGCTCGGCCGCCGTGTCGTGGCGCTGCGCGCGCAGATCGCCCGCCTCAGCGCACAGCTCGCGGAGGACGGCCTGTCCGCCGAAGCGCGAGCCACGCTCGCCGCCCGCCGTGCCGCGGCCCGCGACGAGCTCGCTGCGGTGACCGCCGACCGTACGGCGCGCGCCGCGGAGGCCGAGCTCGCAACGGTCCAGCTGACGCTCGTCACCGAGCGGGGCGCAACCGTTGCCCCCGTGCCGTCGCGCATCGACCGTGCAGTGGACGAAGCGAAGCAGATCTTGGCGTGGGAAGCCGCGCTCGTGCTCTACGCGCTCGTGCTGGTCGGGCCACTGGCGCTGCTCGGCGCCGCCGTGTGGTGGGGACACCGCCTGCTCTCTCGCCGCGCCGACGAGCGCCTGCTCGAGGCCTCGTAGCCGCGAGGCAGACGCGGGCGGGACAGGTCCCGCCCCTACAGGCGCCCGAGCCGGACCACCGCCGGTTTGCGGCCGCGAAGCGGACGCCTTCTGGGATCTACGCGGGCTAGAGATGAGGCCCGCGAGCAAGAGCTCTTGCGGCCGCGAAGCGGACGCCTCAAGGGATCTTTGCGCGCCGGGAATCTGCCTCTGCAGGTTCTCGGCCCGCGCTAGAAATCAAGCGTCGCGACCAGCGCTTCGGCGACGACGCGGAGCGGCTTGCCGGAGATCTGGCTCGCCTTGCGCAAACGTGCGAAGGCCTCCTGCTCGGTCAGTCCCTCCCGCTCTGCCAGCAGACCTTTCGCGCGCTCGATCACCTTGCGCGCTGCCAGTGCGTCCGCCAGCGACGCGGCCTCGGCGCGTACCGCGGCGAGCTCCTCGTGCCGCGCACGAGCAGTCGCGATCGCGGGCAGGACGTCACTCTCCCGGAACGGCTTGACGAGGTAGCCGAAGACACCCGCCTCGACGGCACGGGAGACGAGCTCCTGCTCGCCGTAGGCGGTCACCATCACGATCGGCAGCGGTCGCTCCTCCAGCATGCGTCGCGCCGCCTCGATGCCGTCGAGCCGCGGCATTTTCACGTCGAGCAGTGCGACGTCGGGTTGCTCGCTGCGGGCTAGTTCGACCGCCTCCTCGCCGTCGCGTGCCTCTGCACACACGTCGAAGCCGGCACGCTCGAGCATCGCCCTGAGGTCGAGGCGGATGATCGTCTCGTCCTCGGCGATCAGGATGCGCACCGTCGAAGCGTAGAGGCTCGCTGCGACGCGGCTGCCGGGTCGTCACGCCTCGAACCGCACCTCGGCGCAGAGACCGTCCTCCTCGGTGAAGCGAAGCGACCCTCCGAGCTCGTCGCGCACCAGCGCGCGCACGATCGAGAGCCCGGTGCCGTCGTCAGCCCCGGCCAGCCCGCCGCCTTGGTCGGTGACGGAGAGCAGAACGTCGCCGTCGACGCGACGGAGCCCGACCGATACGTCACCCTCACCGTGCTCGAGGGCGTTGCCGAGCAGCTCGCAGAGCACGAGCGCGAGCGCCGTGGCGCGCTGGCCCGCGAGCGTCACGTCCTCCAACTCGGAGGTGACGTTGCGGCCGTGGGTGGCGCCGACGCCCTGAGCGAGCATGGCGCGCAACCGGTCGACGAGCTCGCGTAGGTCGACGATGTCCTCGCGGTGGTCGGTGAGCTCCTCGTGCACCGCCGCAATTGCGAGGATGCGGTTGACGGAGTCTCCGAGCGCCTTCCGCGGATCGACGTCCTCAGCCGCCGCCTGGAGCCTGAGCAGGGAAGCGACCGTCTGGAGGTTGTTCTTCACGCGGTGGTGGATCTCTTGCGCGAGCACGCCACGCAGCGCCATCCGCCCCTGCTCGAGGGCGAGCGCCGCCTGGCTCGCGATCGCCTCGACCAGCCGCCGGTCGTCGGGGGAGAACGGCAGGTCGCGGTCGACGACGAGCTCGCCCACGGTGCGCCCCTTCGAGCGCAGCGGCATACGCAGCGCATGGGCGGCCGCCCGGCCCTCGGGCCAGGCCACGCGGCCGTCCTCGAGCACGATCGCTGCACCCGTCGCCTGGAGCGAGTCGACCGTCGTGCGCACGATCGCCTCCAGCGACTCCTCGACGTACAGCGACTCGGACACGGCCTCCGATACACGCGCAAGCGCCTCGAGCTCGCGGACGCGGCGCTGTGCAGCCTCGTACAGTCGCGCGTGCTCGATCGACTGGGCCACCTGGGATGCGATCGCGACGAGCAGCCCGATCTCACCCTCGGTGAACGTTCGCGGCTCTCGCGTCCTGACGTTGAGCGCCCCTTCCAGCTTCTCCCGAGGCCGCGAGGCAAGGATCGGGACGGCGAGGATCGACTCGTACTCGTCCTCGCGGAGGTTCGGGAAGCGCTTGAAGCGCGGGTCGAGATGGGCCTTCGAGGGGATCATCACCGGCGCTCCGTCGGCCGCTGCGACGCCGGTGATCCCCTCCCCCGGCCGCATGCGAGGCCGAGCCGTCTGCCCTTCGACGGCTGTCCCGTGGGTCGCGTGCAGGACGAGCTCGCCCGTGACGTCGTCGTACAGGTAGACGAAGCACGCGTCGGTCGCGAGCGCGGACGCGACCTCGTGGGCGATCGCCTCCATCACCTCCTGCAGGTCGAGGCTCGAGTTGACGACCTCGATCGTGCGTGTGAGTAGCGCCAGATGGCGGGCGGGCTCGTCCATCAGGTGAGGTACGTCAGCGCCACGGCCCCGAGCACGGGCACCACGATCGTGAGCCCGAGGTTGAACCAGCCGACGATGACGAGGCGCCGACGCGTCACGGGCGCCTGGGGGTCGGCCGCGCGCAGCTCGCGCTGCAGCCGTGGCCCGAGCACGTAGTCGTGGAGGACGGCGCCGACACAGAGCAGGACGACCAGGCCCGACTTGGCGATCAGTGTCCGATCGAAGTCCGTGTCCAGGGCAGTTCGTGCGAAGCCGCCGTTGAGCTCCGTGAGCCAGAGGCCCGAGAGGATGGCGACACCCATCGCGCCCCAGCCGAGCGGACGCCAGCGCCGGCCGAGCGTCCGCATGGCCGTGGCGCGCGCCTCACCTTCGAGCGAGCGGATGGCGGGGACGCCGACGAACACGAGCGCGACGGTGCCGCCGACCCAGACCGAGGCGGAGAGCACGTGGAGGACCCGGAGAACCGTGAGCATCGACCGTATTCTCGTCTACCGTTGGGGCATGAGCGCGCAGTGGCTGCTGTTCCTGCATCTGGCAGGTGCGTTCCTGTTCGTCGGCGGGAGCCTGTTCGCTGCCGGCCTGCGTGCTGCCGCCATGCGCCGCAACCGGCCCAGCGAGGTCGCCCTGCTGCTCGGAGCCGTCCGCCCCGCCGTGCCGGTGGTCGTGGGCGGCCTCGTGCTCACTGTCGGCATCGGCTTCTGGCTCGCGGATCGGCTCGGGTTCGACCTCGGCAGCACGTGGCTGACGCTCACGTTCGCCCTCGTCGCCTGGCTGCTCGTGGTGGGGACCGCGACCGGCCGTGGCGACCGCCACACGCGCGAGCTCGCCCAGCGGCTCGCAGGCGACGGTGACGAGCCGAGCGACGAGCTCCATCGGCGCCTTCACGACCCGGTCAACCTCGCGCTCAACCTCTCGCTGCTCGCCGCCACGTTGGCCGTCGTCGCGCTCATGGTCTGGAAGCCCGGCGCCTGACGAGCCCCGGCGCCGTAGGTCGAAGACCGAACGCATCCGTCCCGTTGCCTCCGGCGTGGCGCTGCGCGTGCCGGGCCGGAGGGGACAGTGCGTGAGCACGGCCCCGAAAGCCACGGTGCGCGCAGCGGCGCGAGGCGGCGCCGGAGGCCGGCTCCGCCGGCCGGAAGGCGACACCGACCGGTGGCCGACCGAGTGCCCCCGTCGCCTCCGGCGTGGCGCTGCGCGTGCCGGGCCGGAGGGGACAGTGCGTGAGCACGGCCCCGAAAGGCACGGTGCGCGCAGCGGCGCGAGGCGGTGCCGGAGGCCGGCTCCGCCGGCCCAGAGGCGACGCCGACCGGTGGCGACGGGGCCACAACGACCACGGGCCCCACACCAGGGGACCCGCGATCGGCCGTCAGACACAGGGGTTGCCACTCGCCTAGCGGCTCACCCTGCGGCTCGGATCATGAGACATCCGGCGGACGATGTCCAGTCGGAAGGGGTCGAACCCCTTCCGACTGGACCGTAGGGGCGGGACCTGTCCCGCCCTCATCCACCCAGCGACCGGCGTCAGAGGGCCCGAAGGTACTTCTCGAGCTCCCATTCCGACACCTGGATCCGGTACTCGTCCCACTCGCGGCGCTTGTGCTCGACGTAGCGCGGGAAGATGTGCTCGCCGAGCGCGACCCGCATCAGCTCTGAGCCTGCGAGGTCTTCCGTCGCCTCGCCGAGCGATCCGGGCAGCGCCACGATGCCGCGCTCTTCGCGCTCGTCGGCCGACAGCCGGTACAGGTTGGTGGTCATCTCGTCGGGAAGCTCGTACCCCTTCTCGATCCCTTCCAGACCCGCGTGCAGCAGCGCCGCGAAGGCGAGGTACGGGTTGCAGGCGGGGTCGGGACAGCGGATCTCGGCCCGCGTGGCCTGCTCCGAGCCCGGCTTGTAGAGCGGGATGCGGATCAGCGCCGAGCGGTTCCGCTGCGACCAGGCGACGTAGACGGGAGCTTCGTAGCCCGGCACGAGCCGCTTGTACGAGTTGACCCACTGCGCCAGGACGGCCGTCATCTCACGGGCGTGCACGAGCAGGCCGGCGATGAACGCCTTCGCCACGGCGGACAGGTGATGCGGGTCCTTCGCGTCGAAGAACTGGTTGCGACCGTTCTTGAACAGCGACATGTGAGTGTGCATGCCGGATCCGTTCTCGCCGAAGAGCGGCTTCGGCATGAACGTCGCGTAGTACCCGTGCCACGCGGCGACTTCCTTGACGACGAGCCGGTACGTCAGCGTCTTGTCCGCCATCGCGAGTGCGTCGTCGTAGCGCATGTCTATCTCGTGCTGCGACGGGGCGACCTCGTGGTGGTGGTACTCGATCTGGATGCCGACCGACTCGAGAGCAGCGATCGTGTCGTTTCGCACCTCGGTGGCGGCGTCCTGCGCGGTCATCGCGAAGTAGCCGCCCTCGTCGAGCGTCTTCGTGCCGTCGGCGTCCTCGAAGAGGAAGTACTCGAGCTCGGGACCGACGTTGAAGGCGTCGAAGCCGAGCTTCCGCATCCGGTCGAGCGCCAGGCGGAGCACGTAGCGGGGGTCACCCTCGTACGGTGTGCCGTCCGGCCGGACGACGTCGCAGATCAGTCGCGCCACCTTGGCACCGAGTGCGTGCCCGTGCTCGTCGATCGGCCGCGGCATGACCTGGAAGGTCGCAGGGTCGGGGATCGCGACCATGTCCGACTCCTCGATCGCGTTGAAGCCCGTGATCGACGACCCGTCGAACCCCATCCCGTCGTTGAGCGCGTCCTCCATCTCCGACGGCGTGATCGCGAAGCTCTTGCAGTGCCCCTCGAGGTCGGTGAACCAGAAGAGAACGTGGTCGATGCCCTCCTCCCTGATGCGCTTCAGCACCGCCCGCCGCGAGGCGAGAGTCGAGGTCGCGCGGTGGCGGCTCTTGACGAGCGCGCTGCTCTTGCCGGCTGTCGTTCTCGGTCGTGCCATGTGTTCTCCCTCCTGAAAACGAAAAAAGCCTCGGGCGCACAAGCGCCCGAGGCTGCGTCGCCTCGAATGACCGTGTCATCCTAGCGGTCCGCGACGGACGCTGTGGCCGCGGGTGCGACGGCTCCCGCTACAGGCTGGTGGTGGCGCCCCGCGCGGGCGAACAGGGCCAGTGCCGGCGTGAGCACGGCGGCACTGGCCAGCATCGCGACGCGGATGCCGAACACGTTGCCGAGCGCCCCGATCAGCGGCCCACCGCCCGCTTGACCGACCGCATCCACCTGCCCGGACATCGAGATCACCGTCGCGCGAACGCTGGAGTCCGGGATGCTCTGGTTCAGCCACGTCATGAACAGCGGCTGCGCCACCTGACGCATGAGGTTGTACAGCCAGAAGCCGAGCAGCCCCACCAGCAGGCCCGCCGCCAGGCCGAAGAGGACGATCGCGAGAACCTGCACGGCGGTCAGCCAGAGCAGCGTCCGCGCCAGGCGCGGCGTTCTGCCGGACTGGATGCGCCGAAGCAGGAAGGTCGTCCCGGCAAGACCGAGCAGAAGCTCTCCGACACGAAAGACCGCGAACCACCAGATCGGGTCGAGCGAGCCGAGCGACGGCAGGCCGATGTCTCGCAGGAAGTGCGCCTGCCACAGCCGGTCGAGCGCCTCGGACGACATGCCGGCAAAGAATGCGATGGCCATCATCAGCAGCAGGAGCCGCTGCGCCCGGACGAGTCGAAAGCCTGCCGCCGCGGTGCCGAGAACGGCACCCCAGCCCTCCCGTTCGTCCTTCGGGGTGCGCCGGAACCCCGTCTCGGGCATCAGGAAGAGCCCGGCGACCGCGATCGAGAGACCGAACAGCCCGCCGGCGACGATTGCCGTCCGCAGGTCGAACCAGGCAGCCACACCCACACCGGCCGCGATGCCGCCGATCGCGCCGACGTAGCTCACGCGCGCACCACGGACGAAGACGGGGCCAACCTTCTCAGCGCCTACCTCATCCGTGATCCAGGCCTCGTACGCGCCACTCTCGAACGTAAACGCGACTCCAGAGAGCGCGGAGGCGGCGAGGATCGCCTCGTACGACGGGACCAGCCCGATCACCACGAAGGTCGCGCCGTGGAGCGCCCAGCCGACGATCAGCGAGGCACGTCGCGAGTACGTGTCGGCGACGACGCCGGTCGGGATCTCGAAGACGAAGGCCACGACCTCCATCACCGTCCCGATCAGGACGAGTTGCAGGGGGTCGAGGCCGACCTCGGACACGTAGTAGACGCCGACGATCGTGAACGTTCCCGCGAGCAGCGCGGAGAGGGCGCCCTCCGTGAAGAGAAACCACGGGACGGGGGCGACGCGTGTCACGGCGTCGCGTTGAGCCGCGCCGTCACCGTCTCGAGCGGAGCGGCCACCATCGACCAACCCGGCTGCTCGACGTAGCCGAGCCGCTCGTTGACCGCTCGCATCGCGTCGTTGCCCTCCTGCGTGTACGTGACGAGCCGACGGATACCGGAGCGGGCGGCCCGTGCCGCCTGCACCTCCTTGAGCAGTGTGCCGAGCCCCTGTCCGCGCCGATCGCGCGCCACGGCCGTGAGGCCGTTCTCGGCAGCGGTGCCGTCGGCGCCCAAGCGGGCAAGGCCGGCGAAGGCGACCGGTCTGTCGCCGTCGAGAAGGATGAGCGTGAGGTCGCCGATGATGCGCGGGCCCGTCACCTCCTCCTCGAGCAGGCGCTCACGCGTCAGCTCGAGCGAGGCTCCCAGCGGCATGTCCGCGTAGCCGTCCCGGCAGAGCTCCCAGGCCACGTCGAGCAGCTCTGGGTGTTCCGCGACGGGCACGGCCGAGAACGTGTGGGGAAGCGTCGGTTCCTCCTCGCCGCCCCACAGCTCACGGACGAGCTCGACCTCCTGCAGCCACTCCTCGAAGCCGAAGGCGCGTGTGAAGGCGACAGAGCCGTCGTCCGCGGTCCTCACCTGACTCGTCAGGGTGGCGCGGCCGAGTGCCACTGCGTGCGTCAACGCGTCTTCGAGGAGCCGCCTGCCGACGCCGCGGCGCCGTGCCAGCGGGACGACCCGGATGGCGACGAACACGCGTCCCTCGAGGTCGGACGGGCCGGCGACGAGCGCGCCCACCGCTGCTCCGTCGAGCACGGCAACACGGTAGGCCCATGCGTCGCGAGCGACGTAGCGTCGCATGTCGTCGAGCGTCCGGCGGACCCCCTCGACCTCCTCGATCACGCCCGCCCAGGCGACGAGATCGGCGTCGGTCGTGAGCTCGCTGATCTCCATCAGCCGCTCCTCTTCAGCTTCCCGCGGCGCTTGGCGTGGCGTTCGCCGAGGGAGAACACCCACAGCCCGAGCGGGATCGAGGCGACCCCGATCACGATCAGCGGCCAGATGTCGTGCCAGAGCGAGGAGAGAGATGCGCCGTCGAGGATCGCCGCGCGTATGCCATCGAGGGCATAGGTCGCCGGCGAGATCGTCGAGAGCCACTCCATCCAGTCAGGCAGCACGGACACCGGGTAGTAGACGCCCGAGACGACGAGCAGCAGTCCTTGGGTGACGAACCCGAGCTGCGCACCTTTCTCCGGCGAGAGCAGGGGCAGCACCGCAGTCATGATCCCGATGCCGAAGAAGGAAACCGATGCCACGACCAGGATCACGAGCGCGGCCCCGAAGTTCGCGCCCTCCAGCGCCTGGTCGAAGAACAGCGCGACCACGACGAACAGCAGCACCGCGCGCAGGAGCCCGTAGATCACCGAGAAGACACCGGTGCCGCCGAGGTGCATGGCGCGGGAGAGCGGGGCCATGAACGTGTATTCGATCGTGCCCTCCCAGCGCTCCCAGGCGACCGTCTCGGTGATGAACTCGAAGATGATCCCGAGATACGCCCACACGACAGCGCCGATCAGCAGGGTCGTCGTCGCACGCTCGACATCGATCTGGCCACCGGTCGCCTCGAACCCCTTCGCGATGAAGACGATCGTCAGCGTGTTTGCGACCGTCCATCCGAAGAACGCGAGGTCCCACCAGATGTAGCGGCGGGTGAGATACACATTGCGCTCGACGACGCCGCCGAGCCCGATCAGCTCGTGCTTCATGGTCAGGGCTACAGCCCTCATGTCTTCGCCTCCTCGTCGGGGCGCTCGTCGTCGAACTCCCGCCCGGTCGCCGTGAAGAACGCCTCCTCGAGTGTCGCCGCGCTGTAACGCCGCCTCAGCTCGTCCACGGGCTCGAGGCACAGCAGCCGGCCGCGGTCGAGGATCCCGACGCGATCGGCGAGCGCCTCCGCCTCGGTCAGGTCGTGTGTGCAGAGCAGGATCGTCGCGTCGTGCGCCTCCCGTACCTCTCGAACGAACGACTGCACCTCGAGCTTCGAGCGTGGGTCGAGACCCGTGGTCGGCTCGTCGAGGAGCAGGAGCACCGGGGACGTGAGCAGCGCCCGCGCGAGCGCGACCTTCTGCTGCATCCCCCGGGAGAGGTTCTCCATCGGCTCGCCGCGACGTGCGGCCGGGAAGCCCACGCGCTCGAGGATCTCTGGGATGCGTCCGCGGGTCTGCCCCGCCGTCATCCCGTAGAAGCGGGCGGCGTAATGGAGGTTTTCGGAGGCAGAGAGCTTCTTGAAGAACGAAGCCTCGACCGAGACACGGTTGACGAGCCGCCGCACGGCCTTCGCTTCGGCGACGACGTCGTATCCGAAGACGGTGGCGCTGCCACGATCGGCGAGCAGGAGCGTTGCGAGGACGCGAACGACCGTCGACTTGCCGGAACCGTTCTGCCCGAGCACGGCGACGCACTCGCCTCGCTCGACGGTGAGGGTGACGCCGTCCAGTGCGGCGCCGGAGCCCTCGCGCTTCCCACGCCGGCGGAAGTCCTTCCCGAGGTCGGAGAGGGCGACGGCGGCCACGCCAGCGTGGCGATCGACGGGTACGAGTTCGAGATCGGTCATGCGGTGCTCCTTGTACTGCGCGTCGAGAACGGTGCGAGAGAAAGCGGGCCCGGGTGGGCCGCAGCAACAGGTGTCCTAGACGTGGAGCAACATCGCGGCGCGCACGCTAGCAGGGTTGCGCCGCCGGTGCCAGCCCGCTACGGTGGCCGACGGCAGGGCCGACGACGGCTCCGCCGAGGCAATGGCGCCTCATCTCCCTCGGGGAGGTGGGGCGTTTCTTCGTGGTCCTACGGTTGAGGGAGGCGAGGCCGGTGATGAAGGTCGAGGCAGTCGTCGTACGCGACAGGGTGGAGACGGTGATGGAGGCCGTGGAGGAACACACCGGGCACGTCGGGGTCACGGTGATCGAGGCCGTAGGCCACGGGCGCGAACGCGGGATCACACACGAGTACCGCGGGCGCGTGTTCGAGTCACGGTTTCTACCGAAGGCACACCTGACGTTCGTCGTTGGCGACGAGATCGCCGACGGCGTGATCGACGCGATCGTCGACGCGGCGAAGACGGGGCACGTCAACGGCGACGGCATCTGCTGGGCGTCGCCGGTCGTCAACGTCACCCATCACCGCACCGGACGACGCCTCGAGGAGGTGGAGCGGACATGAGCAACGCCGAGCTCGGACTCGCGGCCAGCACGCTCTGGGTCGTGCTCGCCGCCGTACTCGTCCTCTTCATGCAGGCGGGCTTCGCCTTCCTCGAGGCGGGGCTGACCCGGATGAAGAACGTCGGCCACATCGCCGCGAAGAACGCGCTCGTGCTCGGAATCGCGGCGATCGTCTTCTACCTCGTCGGCTTTGGCCTCGCCTTCGGGGACGGCGGCAACGGCCTCGTCGGGGGCAGCGGCTTCTTCCCCTCGGTCGAGGAGCTGTTGGCCGTCGGCCGCTCGCCGTTCTCGTGGTTCGGCTCGATCCCGGCGGCCGCGGCGCTGCTCTTCCAGACGGCGTTCGCGGCCGTCTCGCTCGCGATCGTGTGGGGCGCGATGGCGGAGCGCGCGCGCCTGTGGGTGTACCTCGCGTTCGGTGTCACCTACACGCTCGTCTACTCCGTCGTCGCCCACTGGATCTGGAGCGGCGACGGCTGGCTGTTCGGGCTCGGCATGCAGGACTTCGCCGGGTCGACCGTCGTCCACTACCAGGGCGCGCTCGCCGGCTTGGCGGGCGCATTGCTGCTCGGCCCCCGGATCGGCAAGTTCGTGGGCGGACGGCCGCAGGCGATCCCGGGGCACAACATGGCCTACACGACGCTCGGCGTGTTCATCCTCTGGTTCGGGTGGTTCGGCTTCAACCCGGGATCGACTCTGAGCGTGGACTACGGCGGCGTCGGCTTCTTCGCGTACGTCGCGCTCAATACGAACCTCGCGGCGGCCGCGGGCGTGATCGGGGCGATGGTCACGGCCTGGATCGTGATCCGCAAACCCGACCTCTCGATGATGCTGAACGGTGCGATCGGGGCGCTCGTCGCCATCACCGCCGCGTGCGCATTCGTGGCGCCATGGGCTGCGATCGTGATCGGGCTCGTTGCGGGCGCGATCGTCGTGCTCGGTGTGCTTCTTGTCGAGCGCGTCGGCCTCGACGATCCGGTGGGTGCACTGGCGGCGCACGGCATGGCCGGGGTCTGGGGCACGCTCTCGCTCGGCTTCCTCTCGGTGCCTGCGCTCGCGGAGCGGCTCGACTGGGGCCAGGGCGGGCTCGTCTACGGAGGCGGCGCACACCAGCTCGGCGTGCAGGCACTCGGCCTCGTCGCCGTGGGCACGTTCACGTTCGCCGCCTCGTTCGGGATCCTCTGGGTGATGAAGGTGACGATCGGCATCCGCGCAGATCCCGCGGTGGAGTCGGCGGGGCTCGACGTCTCGGAGCACGGCATGTGGGGCTACCCCGAGTTCTACATCCCCGTCCCCGGCGGGTACGGCACCGAGCACGGGCACGGCGCCCCGGCGACGCATTCGGCTCGGGGGCCGACGCCCGAGCCGGCGGCGGCACCGGCCCCGGGGTAGGCGACACCGTGCGGCAGATCAGCGAAGCTCGTACGTGACGCTCACGGTGGCGGTCGTGTCCTGCGGTCCGGAGACGATCGGGACAGACGACTCCGCCGCAGCGCCGAGCTTGTCGTACAGCGGGCCCGGGGTGGCGCCGCCTTCGACGATGGCCACGACGCGGCCGACGGTGCGGCTCGTCGCCCCGGCGAGCACGTCTGCTTTCGCCTTCGCGTCCGCGACGGCCTTCTCCAGCGCCCGCCGGTACAGCTTCTCCACGTCGCTGCGCGACAGCGATGGCCCCCAAACGGTGTTCGCGCCGGCGGTGACGGCCGCGTCGATCAGCGCGCCTGCGTCGTCCAGGCTCGTGCTCGCCAGGACCGTGTTGGACGCGACGAAGCCGTCTGCCTTCCCCTCCTCGTCGGTACGCGGCGAGAGCGAGACGGTCTGGGTGGTCACGTCCTTGCCTCCCGCGTCGCCGATGGCGTCGATCACCTTCCGCATGGCAGCGGAGTTCGCGTCGAGCGCGGCGCGGGCCGTGGCACCAAGGGTCTCGACGCCCGCCGAAATCTCGGCCGTGTCCGGAGCGGCAGCCACCGAGCCGGTGCCGGACACGCTGACCGTGTCGGTGGTGGGTGCTGCTTCCTCCGCTCCGGCGCTTTGCGGGCCGAGAACGCCGGCGAAGGCTGCTGCGGCGAGCAAGAGCAGGGCGGCGATGACGATGCGCTTCATGGGATGTCCTCCGGTGGGGTCGGTGTCACCTCACATACGCCGCCGCCGCACGCGGCGTCACACCGAGCCCCAACGGATGTCGACGGGCCGTGGTTGGGGTCAGAGGTTGTCGCCGAAGCGGCGGCGGAGGTCTGCGATCGCGTCCGTGATGCCCCCCGGCCCGACACCGTCGCGCGCGGCGACGCTCTCGGCGGCCGTCCCCGCCGCCACGAACGAGCCGTCGCGTACGGACGCCGCCACCTGCTCGTGGGCTTCGCGGAACGGGACGCCCTCGCGCACGAGGGACTCCGCCGCGTCGGTGGCGAGCAGCAGCGGATCGCCGGCTGCACCGGCGAGCCGCTCGCGATCGACCTCGAGCCCGCTGCAGAGGACAGTCAGCGCCTGTAGCGCCAGCCGGACGTCGCGTCGCGCCGCGAACACGGGCGTCTTGTCCTCCTGCAGGTCGCGGTCGTACGCGAGTGGCAGCCCCTTCACGGTTGCGAGCAGCCCTGTGAGCCGGCCGATCGCCGTGCCCGCCTTGCCACGGGTGAGCTCGGCGACGTCCGGGTTCAGCTTCTGCGGCATCATCGACGAGCCGGTCGCCGCGGTCTCCGGCAGACGCGCGAACCCGAACTCGGTGCTCGACCAGAGCACGATCTCCTCACCGACCCGTGACAGGTGCGCGAACAGCACCGCGGCCGCGTACAGGTAGTCGAGCGCGAAGTCCCGATCGGCGACGGCGTCGATCGAGTTCCGCATCTGCCCTGCCGGCGCCGGGAGCCCGAGCGTCGAGCCCGCGAGGGCGCCCGCGCCGAGCGGGCTCTCCGCGGCCGCCTCCGCAGCGTGGGCAAAGCGGCCGCGATCGCGGTCGAGCATCTCCACCCAGGCAAGCAGGTGGTGACCGAGCGTGACCGGCTGGCCGCGCTGCAGGTGCGTATACCCGGGCATCAAGGTCGAGCTCTCGCTCTCGGCGAACGAGAGGATCACGAGCGCGAGCGCGTCGATCTCCTCGCGGGCCTCGGCGCAGGCATCGAGCACGTACAGGCGAAGGGCAGCCGCGACCTGGTCGTTGCGTGAGCGACCGGCGTGCACCTTGCGACCCACCTCGCCGAGCCCGCGCTCGATGGCCGTGTGCACGTCCTCGTCGCCCTCGGCGTAGGAGGACGGATCCTGTGCCAGCTCCGCGAGCCGCGACTCCACCTCGGCGAGCTCCTCGTCACTGAGCAGGCCGGCAGCGTGCAGCCGCTGCGCATGCTCGGCGGTCGCCTCGCAGTCGTACGGGAGGAGCTCGGCGTCATCCGAGCGGAGGAACTCCCACACCGCAGGATCGACCGAGCCCTCGACGCGTCCAGCCCAGAGCGACATGCCAGAGATTCTAGGCAGCGCCGTCGTGCAGGTGTCCGCCCAGTTCATCCCGCAGCCCGTCGGGCGTCCCGACGCCGTCACGCGGGACGACGAAGATCGTGTTGTCGCCGGCAAGCGTGCCCGCGATGGCCGGATGCCGGCCCTCGTCGATCGCCTGCGCGAGCGCGGATGCGTAGCCGGAAGGCGTGGTCACGACCACGAACGGGCCTGCGGACTCGACACCCAGTGCGTAGCGGCGCATCGCAGCCGCGATCGCCCGCATGCGATCCGCGTCGCTGGTGCCGGGCGCTGCATAGACGAGACGACCCGACGGCGCTCGCACCTTGACGAGACCGAGCTCGGCGACGTCACGGGAGACCGTCGTCTGTACGACGTCGTGACCCTCCTCGTGCAGGGCGGCCGCGAGCTCGGCCTGGGTGGAGATGGCACGCTCCTCGACGAGCCGGAGGACGGCCTGCTGTCGCTCGCGCCGATTCATACTATGCGCCACCGTAGCAAGGTATGCACTAGTTGAGACACTCGGCAACGACCGCGACGGCCTCGTCCACATCCTCTGCGGTCACGATCAGCGGCGGCGTGAAGCGCAGCACGTCCAGCCCGGCCGAGAGCACGAGCAGCCCCGCAGCGCGGCAGGCGTCGACAACAGATGCAGCGTCGCGGTCGAGGACGGCCCCGATCAGCAGCCCGCGGCCGCGTACCTCCCGCACACCGGGAAGACCGCGCAGACCCAGCGTCAGCTGGTCGCCGCGCTCGCGAACGTTGACGAGCATGCCGTCGTCGATCGCCTCGACGACGGCGCACGCGGCGGCTGCGGCGACAGGGTTGCCGCCGAAGGTCGAGCCGTGATCACCCGGCTGGAGGCCGTCTATCGCTCGATCGGCGACGAGCAGGGCGCCGATGGGCAGGCCGTTGCCGAGACCCTTGGCAAGCGTCACGAGGTCGGGCTCGAGCCCGAGCTCCTCGTGCGCGAAGAAGCGTCCTGTGCGGCCCATGCCCGTCTGCACCTCGTCCAAGCAGAGCAGCGCCCCGACCTCGCGGGCGATTTCGGCGGCCGCGCCCACGAACTCCTCGGTGAGAGGGATCACGCCACCCTCCCCGAGCACGGGCTCGAGCAGCACGAGCGCGAGATCCCCGCCCGGCGAGATCGCACGCTCCAGCGCCTCCACGTCGTTCGGCGCCGCGAAGGTGACCCCGGGCAGCAGCGGGCCGAAGCCCTCCCACTTACCGGGCTGGCCGGTGGCGGAGAGCGCGCCGAATGTACGCCCGTGAAAGCCACCGTCGAGAGCGACGATGCGCGGTCTCCCCGTAGCCTTGCGCGCGTACTTGAGCGCGGCCTCGTTCGCCTCTGCCCCCGAGTTGCAGAAGAACGCCCTGGCGCCGCCGAGCCGCCCCGAGAGCAGATCCGCGAGTTGGAGCATGGGCTCGGTCCAGTAGAGGTTGGACGCGTGCCAGAGCCTGTCGAGCTGCGCCCGAGCGGCCTCCGTCACGGCCGGATGGGTGTGCCCCAGCCCGACGACGGCGATGCCTGCGACGAAGTCGAGGTACGAGCGGCCCGCGTCGTCCCACACCCGGCAGCCGTCGCCGCGAACGATCGTCAGATCGGCTCGCGCATAGGTGGGCAGCACACGATCACGCAGAGCGGCGTTGCCTTGTAACTGATCGTCACTTGGCGGGGATGT
The DNA here is from genome assembly GCA_963701395.1 of uncultured Actinomycetes bacterium. Lineage (GTDB taxonomy): Bacteria > Actinomycetota > Thermoleophilia > Gaiellales > Gaiellaceae > Gaiella. The sequence continues at coordinate 286,741 of CAVOZU010000009.1, read as the reverse complement.
GCGGCGGTATTGCGGCCCCGGGGTCACGCAACGACCTCGGTGGCGCCGATGGAGGTGCGCACACCACCGCGCGCGGCCACGATCGCCGCCACGAGCTTCGGCACGATCCCGCCTTCGAAGCGGCCGGCGACGAGCATGTCCTCGGCCTCGTCGGCGCGCAGCGTGGGCACGACGTCGTCGTCGACCAGGACTCCGGGAACGTCGGAGACGAAGAGGATCCGATCGGCGCGGAGCCCCACCGCGAGCGAGGCAGCGGCCTCGTCCGCGTTCACGTTCAGCGGGCCCTCCGCCAGCGGCGCGACGACGGGGATCGAGCCGCGCGCGAGAGCGTCCAACACGGCCGCCGGCGCCGACGGTAGCGGCGCGCCCACGAGCCCGAGCTCGGCCACCTGCTCGGCAGCGAGCCCGATCTCGTCGCCGGCGAGCCCGACCGCGTCGGGGCCGAGAGCCGCGCACACGACAGCGTTGACGGCGAGTAGCGAGTCGCGCACCACCTCCAGCACCTCGGGCGTCGTCACCCTGCGCCCGTGGACGAACGTCGGTGAGATCCCGCGGCGCTCCATCTCCGCAGTGATCTGCGGGCCTGCACCATGAACGACGACCACCTCGTGGCCGTCGTCGCGAAGCTCGATCGCCTGCCGGGCTGCGTCGCCGGCGATGCGACCGCCGAGCTTGAGCACGACCCTCACGTCGTGTACTCCGCATTGATCCGCACGTAGTCGTAGGTGAGGTCGGATGCGAGGTACGACGCGTCGCCCTCTCCGAGCCCGAGCGCGAGCTCGACGCGGCACGACGTCCCACCAAGCGTTGGCACGAGCCCGGTCGGAGCACCGCTCGCGAACACGGTGACCCCGTCGAAGGAGACAGTGAGCCGATCGGGGTCGAGCTCCGCGAAGCCCCCGTTCCACGGAGCCGAGCCGGCCGCCGCCAGCACGCGGCCCCAGTTGGGGTCACGGCCGAACGCCGCCGTCTTCACGAGGGGCGACGTCGCCACGCGCCGGGCGATCGCGTCGGCCTGATCGCTGCTCGCAGCTCCAGAGACGGCGATCTCGAGCACGACAGTTGCCCCCTCGCCGTCGGCGACGATCATCCGCGCCAGGTCTGCGCAGACTGCGGCGAGGACGCCGGCGAACTCCGCGTCGGACTCTGCGCTCCGGGAGACGCCGCTGGCGCCGTTGGCGAGCAGCACGACCGCGTCGTTCGTCGAGCAGTCGCCGTCGACCGAGATCCGGTTGAAGCTCGACTGAACGGCGGGGCGGAGGAACCGATCGGCCTCCCCGGCCACGAGCGGGTAGTCGGTGGTGATCACGGCCAGCATCGTCGCGAGTTGCGGATGGATCATCCCGGCGCCCTTGGCCATGCCTCCGACCGTCCACCCGTCACCGCTGGCGACCGCCGTCTTCGGGCCCGAGTCGGTGGTGAGGATCGCCGCTGCGGCCTCGTCCCCGCCGTCCGCGGAAAGCGCCAGGGCCGCGGCTCGCACACCCGGCAGCATCCGCTCCATCGGCAACGGCACACCGATCACGCCCGTTGAGAGCACGACCACCTGCTCTACGGCCAGCCCCAACTCGTCTGCGACAGCGGCCGCGGTCGCTTCGGCTGCGGTCACACCGTCGGCGCCGGTCGCCGCGTTCGCCGTCCCGGCGTTGATCACGATCGCCTGCGGCTCGGCAAGCGCCAGATGTCGCCGGGAGACCACCACAGGGGCGGCCTGCACGCGATTCTCGGTCCACATCGCGGCTCCCACCGCGGGAGGGACGGAGCGGACGAGAGCGAGGTCGGGCTTCCCGGACGGGCGGATGCCGGCGGCGACGCCCGCGGCAGCGAAGCCGGTGGGAGCGGTGATCGACATGGGTCCGCGCTAGACGAGAACCCCGGGCAACCGGAGCCCCGCCGTGTCTGGGAGCCCGAAGAGGCGGTTGACGTTCTGCACGGCCTGTCCCGCCGCGCCCTTGCCCAGGTTGTCGAGCGCGCAGATCACGATCGTGCGCCCGGTGAAGCGGTCGTCGAACACACCGATCTCGGCAGCGTCCGTTCCCTGGACGCGCCCGAGCTCGGGTACCACGCCCTCCGGCAGGACGCTGACGACGTGGCTGTCGGCGTAGTGCTCCGCGAGCAGCGCGCGAAGGTCGGCACCGGTCGAGTGCACGTAACACGTGGCGAGGAGCCCGCGGCGCACCGGCAGGAGATGAGGCGTGAACGAGATGGGGAAGCCGAGCAGCTGCGCCATCTCCGGCACGTGCTGGTGCGAGCCGACACGGTAGGGCGACAGGTTCTCGAGCACGAAGCCCGCATGGCTCGCCTCCTTGAGGGTGCGGCCGGCGCCCGTCATCCCCGATTTGGCGTCGACGACGACGGTCGCCGGGTCGACATGCTCGCGGATCGGGCCGAGCGCCAGCAGCGTGGCCGTCGCGTAGCACCCGGGGTTGGCGACGAGCCGGCCTTCGACGTCGACGAGCTCGGGCAGCCCGTAGACCCAGCCGTCGAGCTCGTCCGGCCGCGGATGGCTGAACCCGTACCACGCCTCGTACAGCGACGCGTCGCGGAGCCGGTGGGCACCGGATAGATCGACGACGACGCCACTCGGCCTGGGCTCCAGCGCGGCCGCCTCCTCGTGCGAGAGGCAGACGAAGGTCACATCCGCGTCGCAGGCCAGCGCCGCATCGTTCGTGATGAACCGGGGGACACGGCGGCCACCGTTGCGGTTGAGCCTGGGGTCGAGCGCCACGGCGTCTCGACCCGCGAGTGAGTCCGAGCCGATCGCGTACAGCTCGAGGGACGGGTGCCACAGGACTCGGTCGAGGGTCTCCTGCCCCGTGTAACCGGACGCGCCGATGATCGTGACGTAGGCCATCGTCTGCATAGTATGCATCAAATCCGCGGGATATGCACTACGCGGTGAGTCTCTCGTCGATCTCTGCCCCGGACTCGCCGGTCAGCGTGCGCGGTACGAGCCGCCGGAACCGCCCGACGAGCGCACCCGGCGCCGCGAGCAGCTCCGCCGCGCGAGGAGAGCTCGTGGCGCGCACGTGCCGTTCCAGGAGGCGGACGAGGCGCTCCTCGTCATCGGGCTCGAGCTCGACGAGATCGACCAGCTCGCTGTTGACGAGGCCGGCGTCGGGATCGAGCAGAAAGGCCTCGCCGCCCGTCATCCCCGCGCCGAGATTGCGCCCGTGCGGACCGAGCACGACGACGGTGCCCCGCGTCATGTACTCGCATGCGTGGTCACCGACGCCCTCTACCACCGCCTCCGCGCCCGAGTTGCGGACGGCGAACCGCTCGCCGGCCGCGCCTGCACAGAAGAGCGCCCCGCCGGTCGCCCCGTAGAGCGCGGTGTTGCCGATCAGGCAGGGATCGCCGGCGTCGTCGGGTGGTGGGGCGATCACCATGCGCCCGCCGCTCATCGACTTGCCGACGTAGTCGTTCGCCTCCCCCGTGAGCTGGAGCTCTACGCCGGCGACGAGGAAGGCGCCGAAGCTCTGGCCGGCGGCGCCCTCGAAGCGCGCACGAACACGGCCTGCGGGCGGCTCGGCGCCGGTCGCCTTCGCGATCTCGCCCGAGAGTCGCGCGCCGATCGCCCGGTCCGCATTGGTGATCGCATACCCCGACTCGACCAGCCGGGCGTCGTCGATCGCCTCACGACCCGCTGCATGCAGAAGCGCTCCCAGTCGATCGGGCGTGTGGGGCACCGGCTGCCGCGCGTAGCGAGCGTGGCCGTCACCGGCACGGGCCAGCATCCGTGTGAGGTCGAGCGAGTCAGCCGAAACGTCTCCGGTTCGCCGCTGGCGCAGGAGGTCGACCCGGCCCACCGCCGCGTCGATCGAGCGGAGCCCGAGCGAGGCGAGGATCTCCCGCACCTCCTGGGCGACGAAGCGGAGATAGGCCTCCACCATCTCCGGCGTGCCTGCGAACTTCGCGCGCAACTCGGGCCGCTGGCTCGCGATCCCGACGGGGCACGTGTCCAAGTGACAGGACCGGACCATCAGGCACCCCTCGGCGAGGAGCAGAGCCGTGCCGAACGAGAACTCGTCGGCGCCGAGCAGCGCCGCTACAACGACGTCGCGACCGGTCTTGAAGCCGCCGTCGACGCGGATGCGCACCCGACCCCGTAGCCCGTTCGCGACGAGGGCCTGCTGCGTCTCGGCGAGGCCGAGCTCCCAGGGGCCGCCAGCGTGCTTGATCGAAGGGAGCGGGCTCGCACCCGTCCCACCGTCGGCGCCGGCAATGTGCACGACGTCGGCATGGGCCTTCGCCACGCCGGCCGCGATCACACCGACCCCTGCCTCGGCGACGAGCTTGACGGAGATGTCTGCCTCCGGGTTCACCTCGCGCAGATCGAAGATCAGCTGCGCGAGATCCTCGATCGAGTAGATGTCGTGATGCGGCGGAGGAGAGATCAGCGACACGCCGGGCTGCGTGCCGCGCAGGCGCGCGATCTCCCGCGTCACCTTGTGGGCAGGGATCTGGCCGCCCTCGCCGGGCTTCGAGCCCTGTGCCACCTTGATCTGTAGCTCGTCCGCGAACGCCGCGTACTCGGCCGTGACCCCGAAGCGGCCGGACGCAATCTGTTTGATCGCCGAGTTGCGATGCGTCCGGTAGCGGGCCGCGTCCTCGCCGCCTTCACCACAGTTCGAACGGGCGCCGAGCCGGTTGAGCGCCATCGCGATCGTCTCGTGCGCCTCGGCGGAGAGCGCGCCGTGCGACATCGCCCCGCCCGAGAAGCGCCGGACGATCGACTCCACCGGCTCCACCTCGTCGAGGGAGAGCGCAGGCCCTGCCGATGTGAGATCGAGGAGGTCGCGGAGCTCCATCGGCTCTCGCCCGTTGACCAGCTCGGCGAACCGTGTGTACAGCTCGGAGCGCTGCCCCTTCACCGCCTGCCGCAACGCGTGGGCAGCCGTCACGCTCTCCTGTAGCGCCGAGACGACCTCCGGAGTCGTCGCGTGCGGCTCTCCACCCTTGCGGAACTTGTAGAAGCCCGGGTTCTCCAACTCGACGCGCTCGAGCTGCGAGGCCGCCAGCCGGTCGAGCGCTTCGCGCTCGAGCCGGTCGAGGCCGATGCCGCCGACGGCGGAGGGAATGCCGCCGAAGAACCGCCGGCACAGCCTGCGGTCGAGCCCAACCGCCTCGAACAGCCGCGCACCCCGGTAGCTGGCGACGTCCGAGATACCCATCTTCGCCATCACCTTGAGCACGCCGTCCTCGAACGCGGCCAGCAGTCGACGCTGCGCCTCCTCCGGCGACGGGCGATCGCCGCCCACCTTGTCGCTCGCGGCAAGCAGAGCGACCGAGTCGAGCGCCAGGCGCGGGCAGACGGCGTCTGCGCCGAAGCCGAGCAGTGTCGCCACCATATGCGTGTCCCGCGGCTCGTCCGACTCGACGATGAGCGAGCAGCTCGTGCGCAGGCCTCGCTCGACGAGGCGGCCGTGCGCTGCGGCCACCGCGAGCAGCGACGGGATGGGAGCCCGCTCGCCGCCGGCCGCCGCGTCGCTGACGCAGACGAGGGATGCCCCTTGCTCCGCGAGCGCGACGCACTCGTCCGCGACCCGCTCGACACCGTCAGCGAGGAACTCGGACGCGGTGAACGTGGCGTCGACGGTCGGGGGCGCGAGCTCGCCCAGGCCGTGCGGCGTGAGCAGGAACGAGGGGAGCACGAGAAGCTCGGGCACGGGCCCCGCCGCGTCGGTCGCAGCCCGTGGGCCGAGGAGAGTCGCCACCGACATCACCATCCGCTCGCGGTAGTGGTCGATGGCCGGGTTCGTGACCTGGGCGAACCGCTGGCGGAAGTAGGAGGCAAGCGGACGCGCTCGCCCCGCGAGCGGGGCGAGCGCCGCGTCGTCGCCCATCGAGTACACCGGGTCGTGGCCCGTCTGGGCGATGGGACGGAGCATGAGACTCAGCTCCTCGCGCGTGTAGCCGAACAGGGCGTGGCGCGCGGCGAGGCCGGCCTCCGGCGCCGGCGAGGGATCGCCGACCTCGGCTCGGCGGATGCTCGCGTCGACCCACGTGCCGTACGGATGGCGCGCCGCGAGCGAGCGCTTCAGCTCGCCGTCGAAGAGAACGCCGTGCTCGGGGTCGACCGACAGCTGCTGACCGGGGCCGAGGCGCGCTCGCCGAACCGGGACTCCCTCCGGCAGCGGGATCGCGCCCGCCTCGGACGAGACGGCGACAACGTCGCCTGCGAGCGCCACACGCAGCGGCCGAAGGCCGTTCCTGTCGAGCGCAGCTCCGCACACACGCCCGTCCGAGTAGACGAGGCCGGCGGGGCCATCCCACGGCTCGACGAGGAGGGAGTGATACCGATGGAGCGCCCGCACGTCGTCCGGGATGCGCTCGTCGTTCTGCCAGGCGGGTGGCACGAGCATCGCCACCGCCTCGCGAATGTCCTTCCCCCGGCGCACGAGCAGCTCGAGAGCATTGTCGAGGAGCGCCGAGTCTGAGCCGCCGGGATCGAGCGCCGGCGCCAGCAGCTCCTCCGATCCCAGCGCCAGCTCGCGGGCCTCCATCCACGACACGTTCCCGTCGATCGTGTTGATCTCGCCGTTGTGGCAGAGCAGCCGGAACGGCTGGGCCCGCTCCCAGCTCGGCTCGGTGTTCGTGGAGAAGCGCTGATGGAAGATCGCCCACGCGACGGAGTGCTCCGGGTCGCGAAGATCGCCGTAGAAGGCCGCCAGCTGCGTCGCCGCGCACAGCGCCTTGTACGTGACGGTGCTGAACGAGAGCGACGCGACGTACACGCCCTCGAACGCCTCGGCGCGGCGTCGGGCGCGGTGGGCGCGGAGCTCGGCGTCGTCGTGAGGACACGGAGCGAGCACGAGCTGCGCGATTCGCGGCATACGGGCGGTCGCGGTGGAGCCGAGCGCCGCGACCTCGTGCGGGACGTCGCGCCAGCCGGCCGGCTCGAGCCCCTCGGCACGACATGCCTCCTCGACGACGTGGCGGAGCCACGCGTCGCGCAGGAAGCACATGGCAACACCGGCGCCCTCCATGCCGGTGAGCGCCGGCGCGATCGGCAACAGCAGCCCCGCCCCGTCCCCCGTGACTCCGTCGGCCGCCCAGGCGCCGCGGTGCGAAACCGCTGCGAGACCCGCGAGCGCCCGATCGAGGATCTCGCGCGACGGCCTGCCACGCGTGTCCGCGACCAGGCCGATGCCACAGGCATCGCGCTCGTCCGTCGTGTCATGCAGGAGGTGGTTGCGGCTCACGTCGCGGTGTCGCGCCTTTCTCGGTTCATCGAGGTAGTGGTGGTCTCTCGCCAGCTTTCGCTTTGCTAGACCGGCGGGGCGAGAGGGTGTCGCCGGCTAGCGCGCGTGCGGGGCGGCAAACGCGAACGGGGGAATGCCCGCCGGGCGTACGTTCATGTCCGCGGTCGCCGAAACCATCGAGAATCGATCGTAGACGCCGAGCGCCCATCAGGCAAGCGCCGCCGGGACAGCCGCGCACATCGTTGACAGTGGGCCCGTTCGTCGGCACACTGGACGCTCCGATGCAGCTGTACGCCGTACCGACGCCTCAGTAGCGATCCGCGCCTCGCGGTATCCGTCGGTGGCGGCCTCGAGCTGATTCTCATTCTCCCCCGCTAGGGGGGAATTGTCGCTCACGCGCCTCCCGCAGGCGCACACACCGACCGAGACGACACCACCGGTACGCCTACGGGGCGACCGAGCGAAGGAGAGTCAGTGACACGATCCAGGCACACAACCAGCAGGTTCCCGGGCGGTGGCGGGCCGCACGCCGGTGTGCGCTGCGCCCACCCGGGGACGGACGAGCGATGACCCCCCGGCGCACGTACGTCGTCGCCTGCCTCGCCGGTCACGGCATCGGCCCCGAGGTGACCGCCGCCGCGAGCCGCGCGCTCGCACAGGTCTCGCGCCAGCACGGCTTCAGCATCGACGAGGTGCACCCGCCCTTCGACGGTGTCGCGCTGCAGCGGGCTGGTCACCCGCTACCGGCCTCGACACGGTCGGCGACGCGGGCTGCCGACGCGGTGCTCGTCGCCGGCGCCACGGCCCCGGCGCTCGGTGGAGTGATGGCCGAGCTCGACCTCTCCGTCCGGGTCACCCGCCTCCTCGCGGACGGGGGCACATCGCTGACGACATTCTCTCCGCTGCACGACGGGGCCGAGGATCTCACGCTCGAGCACGCCTTCGCTGCAGCACGCGCCCGCGGTGGCCGGCTCGTGTCGGTCGGGGTCTCTGCCGGTTGGCGCGACTGTGTGGAGAGGCACGCAGCACGCCACGACGGCGTGGGCGTACGACATGTGAAGCTCGCCGACGCAATCGCCCTGCTCGTGCGCAACCCCGGCTCGCTCGAGCTCGTCGCCGTCGAGCAGGGGGTGGCCGACGCGGTCGCCGGGGCCCCAGCGCTCGGCGGGCGCCACCACCTCGCTGCGACGGGATACCTGTCGCCCACAGGGCCGGGTCTCTTCGGCCCCAAGCACGGGCATGCCTTCGACATCGCAGGCCAGGGCATCGCGAACCCGAGCGAGATGCTCGTCGCGTCCGCGCTCCTGCTCGACGAAGGGCTCGGACGCAGAAGCGCCGCCGTGGCGCTCGAGGAGTCGCTCGCCGCGACGCTCGTCTCGTCACGGCACACCGCCGACATGGCAGGATCCGGCGTGGCCGCAACCACGGGCGAGTTCGTCGATGCCGTGCTCGGCCTGCTGCCGAGCGCCCGCCGAGACACCGAGTTCGCGCTCGGGGTGCCGCGGTGAAGATGCGCGGCGCAGACGCCGTCCTCCGCTCGCTCGAGGCGGAAGCGGTCGAGGTGATGTTCGGCATCCCCGGCGGCGCGATCATGCCGACCTACGACGCCATGGCGCGCGGCACGACGGTGCGGCACATCCTCGCCCGGCACGAGCAGGGCGCGGGGCACATGGCCCAGGGCTACGCGCGCGCGTCGGGTCGGGTCGGAGTCGCGATCGCGACGTCGGGCCCAGGCGCGACGAACCTCGTGACACCCATCGCCGATGCGTGGATGGACTCCACCCCGTTGGTTTGCATCACGGGGCAGGTGCGCTCGACCCTCATCGGAACCGACGCGTTCCAGGAATGCGACATCACGGGCATCACGATGCCCGTCGTCAAGCACTCCTGGCTCGTCCAGGAGGCACGCGACATCCCCGGCGTGATCAGGGCCGCCTTCCACATCGCACGCACAGGACGTTGCGGCCCGGTGCTCATCGACATCCCCCGCGACGTGCAGGAGGCGGAGCTCGACTTCGCGTACCCCGACACCGTCGACCTGCCCGGCTGGAAGCCACCGACGAAGGTGCATCCGCTGCAGATCCGAGAGGCAGCACGCGTGATCGCCACCGCCGAGAAGCCCGTCCTCTACGTGGGCGGCGGCACGATCAACGCTGACGCGTGCGCTGAGCTCCGTCACCTGGCCGAGGCCGGCCGGCTCCCGGTGATCACGACGTTGATGGGGAAGGGCGCGTTCCCCGAGACACACGAGCTCCATTTCGGTTGGCCCGGGATGCACGGCGCGAAGTGGTCGAACCTGGCCATGAACTCCTGCGACGTGCTCGTCGCGGTCGGCGCGCGCTTCGACGACCGCGTCACGGGCAAGCTCTCCGCCTTCGCCCCCGGCGCCACCGTCGTCCATCTCGACGTGGACGCCGCCGAGATCTCGAAGCTGCGCGGAGCCGACATCCCGGTCGTCGGGCCGCTCAAGAAGGCTGTCCACGAACTGGCACGCGAGGTCGGCCGTCTCCGCGAGGAAGGCGCGCCTGCACCGGAGAAGTGGCTTGCACGCATTGCCGATTGGCGCGAGGAGTTCCCCTTCCGCTACGGCTCGCGCGCGGGCGTGATCAAGCCACAGCTCGTGACCGAGCAGCTTCAGGCGCTGACCGCGGGCGAGGACGTGATCGTCACGACGGGGGTCGGGCAGCACCAGATGTGGGCGATGCAGTACGTGCTGTCCGAGCGCCCTCGCTCGTTCATCAGCTCCGGGGGCCTCGGCACCATGGGCTACGGCATCCCGGCGGCGATCGGCGCCAAAGCGGCACGGCCCGAGGCAACCGTCGTCTGCGTCGATGGCGACGGATGCTTCCAGATGACCTGCCAGGAGCTCGCGACCGCGGTGCTCGAGGACTTCCCGATCGTGGTCGTGATCGTCAACAACGAGCACCTGGGGATGGTCACGCAGTGGCAGGACATGTTCTTCGAGGGCCGCCGGTCGCACGTGCACCTGACCCGCGCGGTCCCCGATTACGCCCGGCTGGCGGAGGCGTACGGTGCGGTCGGCATCACCGTGACCGAGGAGGACGGGCTGCGCCCGGCGCTCGAGGAGGCGCTCGGTCTCGGCCGCACGGTCGTCGTCGACGTCCACGTCGATCCTGCGGAGCAGTGCTTCCCGATGATCCCGGCCGGCGCGGCCGCCGTGGACATGATCGAGTGGGAGGAGACGACGGGCGTGGAGGCGGCGTCGTGAAGCACACGATCTCGGTGATCGTCGAAGACCGGCCCGGCGCGCTGACCCGGATCACGACGATGTTCGCCCGACGGGGCTTCAACATCGACTCACTCGCGGTCGGCCCGACCGAGCGTCCAGGCGTCTCGTGCATCACGCTGCGCGTCGACTGCGCGCAACACACGCTCGAGCAGATCGAGAAGCAGATCCACAAGCTCGTGAACGTCCTGCGCGTCACCGAGCTGGTGCCCGGCGAGGCCGTCGAGCGCGAGTTGATGGTGATCAAGGTCAGCGCTTCGCCCGAACGTCGGGCAGAGCTCGTGACCACGGCCGAGGCCCTCGCCGCGCGCGTACTCGACCTCGGCCCGGACGCCGTCGTGCTCGAGCTGGTGGGCACACCCGAGGAGCTCGACTCGTTCCACGAGCTCTGCCGCCCACACGGCGTACGCGAGCTCGTCCGCACGGGCCGGGTGGGGATGTCACGAGCCTCGACCAAGCGCGGACAGGGACCGCGGCTGGCAGCGATCAACTGAACTGCAGACGACCCGCGAGCGCGACGACGGCCACACCGACGCCACCTCGCCGACCTCCATACGATTCAGCGACCTGACGACGAAAGGACTACGCATGGCGACCATCCTCTCCGGCGGCGACCTCTCCCTGCTCCAGGGCAAGGTGGCGGTGATCGGCTACGGCAGCCAGGGCCACGCCCACGCCCTCAACCTCCGCGACTCGGGCGTCCGGGTCGAAGTGGGCCTGCGTGAGGGGTCCGGCTCCTGGGCCGAGGCGGAGGCTGCAGGTGTCCCCGTGGCCACGGTCGACGACGCCGTACGCGGTGCGCAGCTCGTCTCGATCCTGCTCCCCGACCAGGTACAGAAGCAGGTCTGGGAGGAGTCGATCGCGCCGGCCATCGATCCGGGCGCGGCCGTACTCTTCGCACACGGCTTCAACGTCCTCTACGGCCGCGTCGCCCCCGGCGGGGCCCACGACGTGATCATGGTCGCCCCGAAAGGGCCCGGTCACATCGTCCGGCGCCTGTTCACAGAGGGGTACGGCACACCGGCCCTGATCGCCGTGGAGCGCGACGCGAGCGGCGGCGCCCGCGACCTCGCGCTCGCCTACGCGACCGGGATCGGCGCCGGGCGCGCCGGCATCCTCGAGACGACGTTCAAGGAGGAGACCGAGACCGACCTCTTCGGCGAGCAGGCTGTGCTCTGCGGCGGCACCGCCGAGCTGATCCGCGCCGGCTTCGAGACGCTCGTCGAGGCCGGTTACCAGCCAGAGGTGGCGTACTACGAATGCCTGCACGAGCTGAAGCTGATCGTCGACCTGATCTGGGAAGGCGGTCTCTCCCACATGCGCTGGTCGTGCTCCGACACCGCGGAGTTCGGCGACTACACGCGTGGGCGCCGCGTGATCGACGAGCACGTGCGCGACGAGATGCGCGGCATCCTCCAAGACATCCAGTCGGGTGCGTTCGCGCGGGAGTGGATCGAGGACATGGACGGCGGCGAGACGCGTCTCGCCGCCATGCGCGCCGAGGCCGCGGCGACGACGCTCGAGAAGGTCGGCGCCGAGCTGCGCTCCCTCATGCACCGCGCCGGGGACGCGTGACGGGCCAGGCCGTAGACGTCCCGGTCGCTCTCCTCGGGTACGGGACGGTCGGTGCCGCCGTGCACCGGCTGCTCGAGGAACAGGGCGACGAGATCGAGCGGGCTACCGGGCACCGCCTCCGCGTCGTGCGGGCACTCGTCCGCGACCCGGGTCGTCCGCGCAGCTTCACTCCGGGCGACGACGTGCTCACCGCCGATATCGCGGCGATTCGCGACGACCCGCAGATTCGTCTCGTGGCCGAGGTGATGGGCGGCCTCGAGCCGGCAGGGGACTACGTGCTCGAGCTCCTGCGCTCGGGGACCCCGGTCGTCACCGCCAACAAGCAGCTCCTCGCGCGACGCGGCCCCGAGCTGTTCGACGCCGCCGCCACCGGTGGTGTGCAGCTCCGCTTCGAGGCGAGCGTGTGTGCGGCGATCCCGGTGATCAAGGTGCTCCGCGAGTCGCTCGTCGTCACGAACGTCCACCGCGTGCTCGGGATCGTGAACGGGACGACGAACTTCATCCTCTCCGCGATGGAGGGGGGCCAGACGTACGCCGAAGCGCTCGCCGAGGCGCAGCGTCTCGGCTACGCGGAGGCGGACCCGGCGGAGGACGTGGGCGGTCTCGATGCCGCCGCCAAGACCGCGATCCTCGCCACCGTCGCCTTCGGTTCCCGTGTGCCCGTCGAGTGGGTCGACGTGGAAGGGATCGAAGGAGTGACGCGCGAGCATGTCGCGGCGGCTCGTGCCATGGAGATGCACGTCAAGCTCGTGGCGCGGGCGACGCTCGTCGAGACGAAGGTGGACGTGCGGGTCGGGCCGACGCTCGTCGACACGCACCACCCACTCGCGGCCGTCGACGGCGCGTTCAACGCCGTGATGCTCCAGGGCGACGCGATCCGCGAGATCATGCTCGAGGGACCGGGGGCGGGCGGCATCGAGACCGCGTCCGCCGTGGTCGCCGACATGGTGTCGATCGTCGGCACCACCGGGACCGGCTTCCTGCAGAACGACCCTGTCTGGCGCGAGTTGGGCCAGCTGCCGGCAGGTGAGCTGACCTCGCCCTGGTATCTCCGCCTCGAGGTCGAAGACCGCGCCGGCGTGCTCGCTCGGCTCGCGCAGGAGCTCGCCGCCGAGAGCGTCTCGGTGGCCCGGCTCGTGCAGCAGCCGGCCGAGGGACATGCGGTACTGCACGTCGTCACGCACGAGGCGCGACAGGGAGGCGTCGAGCGTGCGCTCGCGGCGATCCGAGCGCTTCCGGAGTCCCGTGGCACGGCCACGGCGCTCCCGGTCGTCTCCGATCGCGGCGTCGACGACCTCGGTTGGGCGTAGCTTCGTCTGCGCAGGTCACGAATCCGCAGAAGCGGATTCGTGACGCACAAGAAACCCCTAAAGGCGTCCGCTTCGCGGCCGCAGAACCCCAGGCTTCCCGCGCAAGCCGTGGATCCGCAAAGACGGATCCACAACGCGCAACACCCCTAAAGGCGTCCGCTTCGCGGCCGCAGAACCCAGGCTTCCCGCGCAAGCCGTGGATCCGCAAAGACGGATCCACAACGCGCAACACCCCTAAAGGCGTCCGCTTCGCGGCCGCAGAACCCCAGGCTTCCCGCGCAAGCCGTGGATCCGCAAAGACGGATCCACAACGCGCAACACCCCTAAAGGCGTCCGCTTCGCGGCCGCAGAACCCGAGGCTTCCCGCGCAAGCCGTGGATCCGCAAAGACGGATCCACAACGCGCAACACCCCTAAAGGCGTCCGCTTCGCGGCCGCAGAACCCGAAGGACCAGCGGCTTTGCCACAGAGGCAGTTGCTGGCGGCTGACACCACGGGGTGTGCGGGTTGGTGGTAGAAGGGCGTAGTGGCTCCGTCGCTGATCGACCGCTTTCGGCACGCCCTCCCCGTCAGCGACGCCACACCCGTGGTCACTCTCGGCGAGGGATCGACGCCGTTGCTCCCCGCGCCACGCCTCTCCGAGCGCTATGGGTGCGAGGTGTGGCTCAAATGGGAGGGTGGCAATCCGACCGGGAGCTACAAGGACCGCGGCATGACCGTTGCCGTCTCCAAGGCGGTGGAAGAGGGCGCCGAGGCGGTGATCTGCGCGTCGACCGGCAACACGGCCGCGTCAGCGGCGGCGTATGCGGCCCGCGCCGGGCTGCAGGCGCTCGTGCTCGTCCCGGCCGGCGCGGTCAGCGGTGCCAAGGCGGCGCAGACCCGGATGCTCGGCGCGACGGTGCTCGAGGTACGCGGCGAGTTCGACGAAGCGCTCGCATCGGCCCAGGAGCTCGCGCGCCGTGGCACACATGTGCTGGTCAACTCGCTCAACCCGTACCGGCGCGAAGGGCAAAAGACGGCGGTGTACGAGATCGTGGAGGAGCTCGGCGACGCCCCCGACGCGTTCGTGATCCCCTACGGAGGCGGCGGCAACACGTCGGCATACGCCCAGGCGATCAGGGAGCTCGGGCTTGGCGCGCGCATCGTCTCCGCCGAGTCCGTCGATCGCCGCCACACACTGGCCTCCGCGATCCGCATCGGCGAGCCCGTGCACGCGGAGGCGGTGCGCGAAGCGGGCGCGGAGGTCGTGGCTGTGTCGGACGACGCCATCGTCAGCGCCTGGCGTGATCTGGGATCGCTCGAGGGCATCTTCTGCGAGCCGTCCTCGGCTGCGGGTCTCGCCGCTCTGGCCACCGGCGCCGTCCAGGGAGCGCGTGTCGTGCTCACGCTGACGGGTCACGGGTTGAAGGACGTGACGGCGGCTGAGCAGCACGCGCCGCCACCGGTGCAGTGCGACCCGTCGCCCGATGCGATCGCCGAGGCGGCGGCGTCATGATCTTCCGCGCGCCTGCATCGTCGGCGAACCTCGGGCCCGGGTTCGACTGCGTCGGTGTCGCGCTCGAGCTGTGGAACGAGCTCGAGGTGACCGACGGCTCGGGCGTCGTCGTGGAGGGCGTCGGCGCGGACGAGCTGCCGGCGGACGAGACGAACCTCGCCGTCAAGGCCTACGCGCGGCTCGCGGATCCCGCAGGCAAGCGGTTCAGGCTCGTCAACCGGATTCCGCTCGAACGCGGGCTCGGCTCGTCGGCGTCTGCCATCGCCCTCGGGCTCGCCGCCGCCGCCCCGGACGCCGCGGCGGAGGACTTGCTCGCGATCGGCCTCGAGTTCGAGAGTCACGCCGACAATCTCGCCCCTGCACTCGTGGGCGGCGTCACGCTCACGTGGGAGCGACGCATCGCTCGCATCGGCGACTCACTCCCACTCTTCCCGGTCGTCGTGATCCCCGCCATGCGCGTGCGCACGGCGCTGTCGCGTCACGCGCTCCCGGATGTCGTCCCGCACGCGGACGCGGCGGTGACCGCCGGCCGGGCGGCGTTGCTCGGTGCCTCGCTCGCCACGGGCGACGCCGACCTGTTCGCTGCCGCGCTCACCGACCGCCTGCACGAGCCGTACCGGCCCTCGAAGATCCTCGAGCAGATACGAGAGCGGCTGCCGCTGGGCGCACGGGGCGCGACGCTGTCCGGCTCCGGCCCGTCGGTGATGGTCTGGACCGGCGATTCCGCAGCGACCAGCGCAGAGCTCGCCGACCGTTTCCCCCAGCACGAGGTCGTGCCGCTCACCGTAGCGACGCGCGGGGCGCTAGGTTGATCGCGCTCGTGGACTGCCGGCCGCGCGGCGCGTACGCGGCGGGGCACGTCCCGGGCGCGGTCCACCTCGATCCGGAGGCAGACCTCACCGGCGAGATCGGAGACGTGCGACGCGGGCGGCACCCTCTTCCTGAGACGGAGGCGCTGACGGAGACGTTCCGGCGCGCCGGAATCGGCGAGAACACCTTCGTGCTCGCGTTCGACGACGGGACCGGATGGGCCGCGCGCTGCTGGTGGCTGCTACGCCACCTGGGTCACGACGCATGCGGGACCCTCGACCTGAGGACATATGCGGGACCGCTCGTCGACGGGGACAGCCCGGTGCCGGCGTCGCCGCCTGAGTTCGTGGCGCACGTGCGCTCCGACGACGTGGTCGAGATCGACGAGATCCTGACGAGACTCGACGACGAGAGCCTCGTCCTCTACGACGCACGTTCGCGCGAGCGCTGGCGCGGCGACGTGGAGCCGCTCGATCCCGTTGCCGGACGCATCCCGGGCGCCCGCAACGCGTACTTCGAGGACGCGCTCCCCGCCGATGCCGTGGACGTAACCGACGTTGCGGCCTACTGCGGTTCCGGGGTCACTGCCTGCGTCCTCGTTCAGCGGCTCGTGCTCGCAGGACGGCAAGATGCTCGCCTGTACCCCGGTTCGTTCAGCGAGTGGTGTCGTCGCGACGACGCCCCGATCGAGAGAGGAGACCCGTGAGCACGCCCTACGACCAGCCCTCCGACCCGAGCAAGCGGCACTCGGCGGCGCTCACCGATGGACCCGACCGCGCAGGCGCCCGCGCCATGCTCAAGGCGACCGGCCTCACCGACGAGGACCTCGCGAAGCCGATCGTCGGCGTCGGCACCACGTGGATCGAGACGATGCCGTGCAACCTCAATCAGCGGGATCTCGCTGTACACGTCAAGCGCGGCGTCCGCGACGCAGGTGGCACACCGATGGAGTTCAACACCGTTGCGGTCTCCGACGGAGTGTCGATGGGGACATCCGGGATGCGTGCGTCGCTCGTCTCGCGCGAGGTGATCGCAGACTCGATCGAGCTCGTCGCGCGGGGCCACCTGTTCGACGGGCTCGTCTGCCTCGTCGCCTGCGACAAGACGAACCCCGGCGCCGCGATGGCCGTCGGTCGGCTGGACATCCCAGCCATCGTCTCCTACTCGGGCTCGATCGCACCGGGCCTGTACCACCAGCGCGAGGTCTCCGTCGGCGACGTCTACGAGGGCATCGGCGCGTATGCCGCCGGGCACATCACGGCCGAAGACCTGCACGAGCTCGAGTCGGCCGCCTGTCCCGGCGCGGGCGCCTGCGGCGGACAGTTCACCGCCAACACGATGTCGACGATCCTCGACTTCCTCGGGCTCTCGCCGTTCGGGACGAATGGCATCCCGGCGATGCATCGCGCCCGCGAGGAGGCAGCCTACGAGGCCGGGCGCCTCGCCGTGCAGCTCGTCCGCGACAATGTGACACCCCGCTCGCTGGTGACCAAGGAGTCGTTCGAGAACGCGGTGGCTTCTGTCGCCGCCACGGGCGGCTCGACCAACGGCGCGCTTCACATCGTCGCCATCGCCCGCGACTTCGGGGTCGACTTCACGCTCGACGACTTCGAGCGCGTCTCGGCGCGAACGCCGATCATCGCCGACATGAAGCCGTGGGGCCGATGGCACGCGACCGACATGTACAAGGCCGGCGGCGTCGAGCTCGTCGCCCGTGAGCTGAAGAAAGCGGGTCTGCTGCACGTGGACGCGAACACCGTGGATGGGCGTACGCTCGGAGAGATCGCCGATGGCGCCGCGGAGACCGAGGGCCAGACGGTCGTCGTGCCCATCGAGACACCGCTGAAGGCACGTGGCGGCGTCGCCGTCCTCTACGGGAACCTCGCACCCGACGGCTGCGCCGTGAAGCTCGCCGGTCACGACCGCACGGTCCACCGGGGGCCTGCCCGCGTCTTCGACTCGGAGGAGGACACGTTCGCCGCCGTGAAGGCGGGGCAGATTGTCGCGGGCGACGTCGTCGTGATCCGCTACGAGGGCCCGCATGGCGGGCCTGGGATGCGGGAGATGCTTCACGTGACGGCGGCGATCGTCGGTGAAGGGCTCTCGGAGTCGGTGGCGCTCGTCACTGACGGCAGGTTCTCCGGCGCAACGCACGGGTTCATGGTCGGGCACGTCGCACCCGAGGCCTCGAAGCGAGGGCCACTCGCCGCGCTGCGCGAGGGCGACATCGTGGTGATCGACGTGGATCGCCACGTCGTCGAGGTCGAGCTCTCCGACGACGCGATCGCGGCACGGCTCGCCGACTGGGTCGAGCCCGCGCCGCGCTATCGGCGCGGCGTGCTCGCGAACTACGCGACGCTCGTCTCGTCGGCCTCGCAGGGAGCCGTGACCCTGTCGCGCTACGAGTCGGCGTAGCCCGCCAGCCACCCGTCTCCGACTGAGATCGGGTACGCTCCATCCCGGAAGCGGGACTCGTCCCGCTCCGCATCGAGAGAGGCTGAGGGACCGGCCCTGTGACGCCTCGGCAACCACCCTCGTGAGAGGGCACGGTGCCAAACCCGGACGGATGTCGAGCGAGACGAAGGAGGTCGACGAAATGCCCGCCCAATCCCTTTCCTGTCGCGTCTGCGGCACCGAGCACGAGCTGACGGTGATCGGCACGTGCTCACGCTGCTTCGGCCCGCTCGACCCGGTCTACGACTGGGACACGCTGCGAGCAACTGTTACGCGAGAGCGGATCGCGGCCGGGCCGGCCTCGATCTGGCGCTACGCGGATCTGCTCCCCGTGGAGGCCCCCGACGAGGCCCGGCTGGCTCCGGGCTTCACGCCGCTCGTACCCGCCCCGAGGCTCGCGGCCGAGATCGGCATCGCGGAGCTCTGGCTCAAGCTCGACACCGCCAACCCCACGCATTCCTTCAAGGACCGTGTCGTCGCCGTCGCTGCGCGCAAGGCTCAGGAGGCCGGGCTCGAGACGCTGTCCTGCTCGTCCACGGGCAACCTCGCCGGTGCCGTCGCCGCGCGCGCAGCTGCCGAAGGGATGAATGCCGCGGTCTTTGTCCCCGCGGATCTCGAGCCCGAGAAGCTCGCAGCCGCAGCCGTCTACGGCCCGACCATCTACGCGGTCGACGGCACGTACGACCACTGCTCCCGCCTGTCCGTGGAGCTCTCGTTCGAGCTCGACTGGGGTTTCGTCAACGTCAACCTCCGCTCGTACTACGCGGAAGGCTCCAAGACGCTCGCGTACGAGCTCGCCGAGCAGCTCGGCTGGACGCTCCCGGACGTGGTCGCGATCCCGATCGCGTCGGGTGCGTTGTTCCACAAGGTCGGGCAGGGGTTCGGCGAGTTGCTCTCGCTCGGGCTCGTCGACGGTGAGCGACCACGCCTTGTCGGCGGTCAGGCGGAGGGCTGCGAGCCGGTCGCGAGGGCGTTTCGCGAGGGACAGCCGGTGCAGCCGGTGCGACCCGACACGATCGCGCGATCTCTCGCCATCGGCAGCCCCGCTGATGGAGACTTCGCCGTCGCCACTGCCCGCGAGACCGGCGGCTCGATCCATGCCGTTCCCGAAGATCAGGTCGGGGAGAACATGGCGCTGCTCGCCTCGACCACCGGTGTGTTCGGCGAGACGGCGACGGGGGTCACGCTCGGCGCGCTACGAGCGGCGATCGCGGCGGGCGAAGTCGACGCTCGCTCCCGCGTGGTGCTGCTCGTCACAGGCGACGGGTTGAAGACACCGCAGGCGGTCGCGCACACGTACCGGCCGGTGCACATCGAAGCGGACGCCGAGGCGTTCGTGGAAGCGATCCCCGCCGCCTGACCGCCCCGACACGCCTGTGGACGAACCGACCCACACCCGGCACGGATGCCCCTCGACAGCCACTCGGTGTCTGACACCGAATTCTCCGTTTAGGACGTGTCCACCGAACGCCGAGCCCTGATCCGTGGACGAGTTGACACGAAGAAGGCGCGAAAGGGTCTTGACAGGCTCCCGGTGTCTGACACCTCGTGCACGCCTCGCCGTGGCGAGCGCTCCTCGGTAGCCTTGCCCACATGAGCCGCACGCTGTTCGAGAAGGTGTGGGAGGAGCACGTCGTCGTCGAGCCCGAGGGCGAGCCCGCGCTGCTGTACATCGACCTCCACCTCGTGCACGAGGTGACGTCGCCCCAGGCGTTCGACGGCCTGCGCCTGGCCGGTCGAGGCGTGCGCCGGCGCGAGCTGACGCTGGCGACGATGGATCACAACGTGCCGACAACGCCCGGCCCGGTGACGGATCCGATGGCGAAAGCACAGCTCGGCGCGCTCCGGCGCAACTGCGAGGAGTTCGGAATCGAGCTCCACGCCACCGGCTCGGGCTCCGAGGGAATCGTGCACGTGATCGGTCCGGAGCTCGGGCTCACACAGCCCGGGCTCACGATCGTCTGCGGCGACAGCCACACGTCCACGCACGGCGCGTTCGGCGCACTCGCCTTCGGCATCGGCACGTCCGAGGTCGAGCACGTGCTCGCCACGCAGACGCTGTCGCAGCGACGACCGCGGACGATGCTCGTCGAGTACGTCGGCGAGCTGCCACTCGGGCTGACCCCCAAGGACGTCGCGCTGGGGACGATCGGGCAACTGGGAGTCGACGGAGGCGTCGGTCACGTCGTCGAGTACGCCGGCGAGGCGATCCGTGGGTTCTCGGTCGAGGGCCGCATGACTCTGTGCAACATGTCGATCGAGTGGGGCGCGCGGGCCGGAATGGTCGCACCCGACGACGCGACGTTCGCCTATCTCGAGAGGCGCCCGCAGGCGCCGACCGGCCGCGACTGGGAGGACGCGCTCGACCGCTGGCGCGCACTTCCAACCGACCCGGGGGCTGCTTTCGACGTCCGCCACGAGGTCGACGTGACGTCGCTCGCACCACAGGTGACGTGGGGTACGAACCCGGGCATGGTCGTCCCGGTCACGGGTCGCGTGCCCGACCCGGCCGACCTCGAAGGCGACGACCGGATCGCCGCCGAACGTGCCCTCGACTACATGGGCCTGCAGCCCGGGACGCCGATCGAGGACATCACGGTCGACCGGGTCTTCGTCGGCTCGTGCACCAACTCGCGCATCGAGGATCTCCGTGCCGCAGCGACCATCGTCGCCGGTCGCACCGTTGCGCCAACCGTGACGGCCCTCGTCGTGCCCGGATCGGCCAAGGTGCGCGCCCAGGCGGAGGAGGAGGGGCTCGACCGCATCTTCGCCGACGCGGGGTTCGAGTGGCGGCTCGCAGGCTGCTCGATGTGCCTGGGCATGAACCCTGACGTCCTGCAACCCGGCGAGCGGTGCGCGTCCACGTCGAACCGCAACTTCGAGGGACGCCAGGGTCGCGGTGGCAGGACGCACCTCGTGAGCCCGCAGATGGCGGCGGCGGCCGCGCTGCACGGCCATTTCGTCGACGTCCGCTCCCTCGACGGCGAGGAGGTGGCCTCGTGAAGCCGTTCGTCCGCGAGACCGGCCGCGTCGCAGTGCTCGACCGCCCCGACGTCGACACCGACCAGATCATCCCCAAGCAGTTCCTCAAGCGGATCGACCGCACGGGTTACGGCGCGTTCCTCTTCTACGACCAGCGACACGACGAGCAGGGCAACCCGACCCCGGGCTTCCCGCTCGACCGCCCGGAGTTCGCGGGCGCTCGCGTGCTCCTCGCGGGCCGCAACTTCGGATGCGGATCGTCGCGCGAGCACGCCGCATGGGCACTCTCCGACTACGGCTTCGGCGTCGTGCTGGCACCGTCGTTCGGCGACATCTTCCGTACGAACGCCTCGAAGGTCGGACTGCTGGTCGTCGATCTACCCGAAGACGAGGTGAAGCGCCTGATGGAGTCGGTGAACCTCGACACGGGATCCGAGATCACGGTCGACCTCGAGCGACGCGTGGTCGTCGCCCCGGACGGTCGCGAGATTCCCTTCGACGTCGACGCCGACGTCCGCCACCGCCTCCTGCACGGGCTCGACGAGATCGGGCTCACACTCCAACAGGAGGACGCGATCACCGCCTACGAGGTCTCCCGGGGCATCGCGTGACGCGGGTCGCCGTGCTCGCCGGCGACGGGATCGGACCGGAGGTCGCGGCCGAGGCGATCCGCGTGCTCGACGCACTCGGCATCGGGCACTCCGACCATGCCTTCGGCGGCGGCGCGATCCTCGCTCAGGGAACGCCCCTCCCCGAGGAGACCCTCGCAGCGTGCACCGCGGCCGACGCGGTGCTCCTCGGAGCCGTCGGTCTCCCCGAGCTCGAGGGCGCTCCCGTGCGACCCGAGCAGGGGCTGCTCGCGCTGCGCAAGGAGCTCGGCGTCTACGCGAACCTCCGCCCGGCGCGGGCAGAGGGGATCGACATGATCATCGTCCGCGAGCTCACGGGCGGGCTGTACTTCGGCACCAAGGGGACGCGCGACGACGGCACCTGGTTCGACACGTGCGAGTACACGCAGCCCGAGGTGGAGAGGATCGCACGACGCGGGTTCGAGATCGCGCGCGAGCGCGCCGGACGGGTCACGTCGGTCGACAAGGTCAACGTGCTGCACACCTCGCGCCTCTGGCGTGACGTCGTGTCGGAACTGGGTGCGACCGACTACGCCGACGTGCCGCTCGACCATGCCCTCGTCGACTCGTTCGCAATGACGATCGTCGCCGACCCCGGCTCGATCGACGTCGTGCTCACCGAGAACACCTTCGGCGACATCCTCTCGGACGTCGCCGCGGCGGTGACCGGCGGGCTCGGCCTGGCCGCCTCGGCAAGCCTCGGTGACGACGGCCCCGGGATCTTCGAGCCCGTCCACGGCTCCGCACCGCAGATCGCGGGCCAGGGCGTCGCCAACCCGGCGGCGATGCTGCGCTCGACCGCGCTCCTGCTGCGTCATGCGCTCGGACGTGACGATGATGCCGGCGCGCTCGAGCAGGCGATCGATCGCGCGCTGCTCGAGGCACCGACGCCTGACCTCGGCGGGCGCGCTTCCACTCGCGAGGCGACCGACGCGGTGTTGCGCGCGCTCGACGCGACCCCTACCCTGTAGCGACCATGCGGAACGCGCTACCTCAGACCGTCTTCGGGTTCGCGTTTCTCGGCTTCGCCTTTGTGCGCTAGCCGGCGCCTTCTTCCGCCCTCGCCGGCTAGCTGACCACCGCGGCGGTACTTCCGTCCACGCGAAAGGCGAACCGCATGACCTCGAACGAACTGACCGTTGCATATCCGGGTCGAGAAGGAGCCCACAGCGCTGCAGCCTGCGATCGGCTGTTCCCCGCGGCGCGACTCGTGCCGCTCCGGTCGTTCGCGGACGTCGTCGGTGCGGTGGCGACGGGCGACTGCACGTTCGGCGTGCTGCCGATCGAGAGCTCGCTCGCCGGCCCCGTCAACGAGACGCACGATCTGCTCTTCGACTCGCCGCTCTCGATCGTGGCCGAGGCGATCCTGGCGATCAACCACTGCCTCGTCGGCACGCAGGAGCTGCCCCTCGAGGACGTGCGCGAGATCCACTCGCACCCGGTGGCGCTCGACCAGTGCCGGAAGCTGCTCGCGGCGATGCCGTGGGCGACGGCCATCTCGTCGGCGACGACGGGGGATGCGGCGGCCGCCGTCGCGGCGCTCGGCGACCCGGGCGTGGTCGCGATCGCCAGCTCACGGGCGGCGAGGCTGAATCGTCTCGTCGTCCTCGCCGACGACGTCGGCGACCATCCGGAGGCATTCACGCGCTTCGCCGCCCTCGCTCCCTACACGCGCCTCGACCGGCGTCACGGCGCGTGGCGCACGGCGTTCTCGTTCGTCACCGACCACCGCCCTGCAGCACTGCACCGGGCGATCGAGCCGCTCGCCCGCCGCGACATCGACATGGTGCAGCTCGTCTCGCGACCGATCCCGCAGACGCCCTGGCGCTACCGCTTCGACGCGGTGCTCGGGGGGCACCCCCTCGACGACGACGTCCGCGCAGCCCTCCGCGACATGCGGGGCGAGACCGCGTACCTCCGGGTATTCGGCTCCTACCGGGCCGATCTCGAGGACGAGGGCGCGACGACGGTCGCCGCGTAGAGTCGATCGCGGGTCAGGCGGCCTCGGTCGCGAGCCCGGCGTCGACGCCGGGCAGGTACGGGGCCCAGATCTCCGGTACGCGATGGAGAGCCAGGCGGATGAACAACACGGGGGCCGGCGCGCGCGGCGGCCGCGCGAGTGACAGGCTCGCCTCCTCAGGCGTCTTGTCGGCCTTGCGTAGGTTGCACGGAGAACAGGCGGTGACGACGTTCTCCCAGCTCGAATCCCCGCCGCGCGAGCGGGGTACCACATGGTCGAGCGTCAGGCGCCCGCTCGCCGTTCCGCAGTAGACGCACCGCCAGCCGTCACGGGCGAAGAGCACCCGGCGTGAGATGCGCCGCTTGACCGTTCTCGGCACGCGCACGTACTGGAGCAGCCGGATCACGAGCGGCCGGAGAAAGGACTCACTGGCCGAGCGGAGCGGCTCGTCACCGTGCTCGACGACCTCGGCCTTCTGCTTGTCCACGAGCACGTGCGCCCGCCGCACCGTACAGGTGTTGAGCGGCTCGTAGCTCGCGTTGAGAACGAGGACTTCCGCCACGCGCGCTGAGCGTACCAGCGCGGCTCACCGCCGACGAATGCGCGTGCCGCACAAGCGTCGTGTCATGATCGGCGGTGATGGTTTCTGCCCACGCGGTGCTCGAGGACCTGCTCGCCGCCGCCGGAGCGAGCCGGGTCACGCTGCGACGCGACGTCCCTGGCGACGACCCCTTCCCCGTCGTCGAGGAGGCGCTTGCGCCCGGTGTGGGGTCGCTGCGCGAGGAGCGCTCCGTGCACCTGCCCACCCAGCCTGTGGTACTCGAGCTGCAGAGCGGCCGGCAGGTCGTCCAGGACGACTGCGCGAGCGCCTACGCCGACCCGGCGTTCCAGCGCATGCTCGTCGCCTACGGCGGGCTCGCCGCACAGATCGTGACGCCGATCGAGCTCGACGGCCGCCTGGAGGCGATCCTCTCCGTGCACCAGCTCGGGGCACCACGTACCTGGAGCGCGGAAGAGATCGCCACTGCGACGGTAGCGGCGCAGCAGTTGCGGGAGCTGCTGTGAGGGTCACAGCCGATAGGGGGCACAACCGCTGGCATCCCGATCTCGTGCCGGTGGCATCGGTACGGACGGGTGACGAGATCACGCTCGGGACGCGCGATGGGCTCGACGGCCAGCTCACGCGCGCGAGCACCCATGCAGACTGCGGACAGCTCGACATCGGGCTCGGTCACCCGCTGACCGGTCCGATCGCCGTCGAGGACGCGGAGCCCGGCGACGTGCTCGAGGTGCACATCGTCCGTTACGAGACACCCGACTTCGGCGTCAACTGCGTGATCCCGGGCTTCGGCCTCCTCGCCGACCTGTTTCCCGAGCCGTTCCTCGTCGGCTGGGAGCTCGACGGCTCCCACGCACGCTCGGCAGAGCTTCCGGGTGTCGCGGTCCCGGCTGTCGTCCACGCGGGGGTGATGGGAGTAGCGCCGTCGCACGAGCTGATGGAGCACCAGCGCGCCCGCGAGGAGGCGATCCGCGCGGCTGGCGGCCCTGTCGCCGACCCGGAGCCGGAGAGCGCCTACCCACCCCTCGCCGCCTCCGGGCTGCGCACCATCCCGCCCCGGGAGAACGGCGGCAACATCGACATTCGGCGCCTCGTCGCCGGATCGACGCTGCTTCTCCCCGTCCACGTGCCGGGTGCGCTCTTCTCCGCGGGCGACGTCCACTTCGCACAGGGTGACGGCGAGGTCTGCGGCACCGGGATCGAGATCGCTGCCGAAGTGACGGTGCGTTTCGAACTGCGCAAGACGCCGAGCTGGGTGCCGAGCTTCCCGGCCTACGTCTCGCCGGCACAGCCCGGACGTGAGTACTTCGCCACGACGGGGATCCCCGAGCACGACGGGATGGACCTGACCGCCGCGGCCCGCGCCGCTCTGCTCGCGATGATCGGCTGGTTGGAAGCGGAGCACGGCCTGGCGCGGCCGGCCGCCTACTGCCTGAGCTCGGCGTGCGTCGACCTCCACCTGTCGGAAGTGGTCGACGTGCCGTACCCGCTCGTCTCGGCTCTCTGCCCGCTCGACGTCTTCACAGGGAGCTCCTCTCGGTGATCGATGGCCTCGAGGGAAGCGTCGCGGTCGTCACGGGTGGTGCCTCGGGGATCGGTGGCGCGTGTTGCCGGCTGCTGGCGGCGAGCGGCGCGATCGTCACAGTCGTCGATCTCGGCGACGACGACCCGGTCGACGTCACCGACCGAGCCGCGCTGGATGCGCTCGCACGCCAGCTCACGTCCGACCACGGCGGGCTCGACGTGCTCGTCAACGCCGCCGGGATCCTGACGCAGAACCTGCCGGTCGACGAGCTTCCCGCCGACGACTTCCGGCGGGCGTACGAGGTCAACGTGATCGGCACCGTCAACGCCTGCCAGGCCTTCGGCCCGCTGCTCCGAGCCCGGCGCGGCGCCGTCGTCAACGTCGCCTCGCAGGCCGCCCTCGTCTCGCTGCCCCAGCAGGCCGCCTACACGGCGGCGAAGGGGGCCGTCGCCGCGTTGACCCGCTCCCTGGCGATCGACTGGGCCGAGCACGGGGTTCGCGCGAACGCCGTCGCCCCCGGCTTCACGATGACGCCGATGACCGCCGCGTTCTTCGAGAACGAGGTGTTCACGGAGGCAGCGACGAAGCGTATCCCGCTCGGGCGCATCCTCGAGGCCGACGAGATCGCCGCCGCGATCGTGTTCCTTGCGAGCCCTCTCGCCAGCGCGATCACAGGAGTCGTGCTGCCGGTGGACGGCGGCTGGACGGCGGGCGAGCCCGCACTGCCGTGGTAGCGCGCTAGAACACGTCGTCCGGGAGGTCGAGCCCTTCGAGCAGGTCGAGGGAGAGCGCGGGCGGTCGTGGGTCACCTCGGGTACCGAGGAACGCGATCAACTGCCGGTAGTGGAACGCTGCGTGCCAGCGCTGGTGGTCGAGCAGCGCGAGCCACTCGAGCGCTCCTCTCGGCGAGGGAACGACGAGACCCGGCCTGTCGAGATCATCGGCGCCGCCGAGGAACGCGCTCCACGACTCGTGGATCGACTGGGCGAACGCGACCACGTCCGCGGCCGTCTTGAGCCCGAGCTGCCGTGCCTCGTCCTCCTCCGGGTCCCACGGGAAGCCGCAACCGTCCCAGGCGGCCGGCAGGAGCGTGAAGGGGTGGAAGACGTTGACCGTGAGGTTGCGGAGCGACCGGCCGCGCGACGGGGTTGGCTCGACCAGCACCGGCCATGGCAGTGGGCGCAGCTGGTCGAGCCACGCGCGCAGCAGGTCGGCCGTGTCGGCCGCGAGACGCGCACCGGGAGCAGCCTCGGGGGGCGGCAGCCCGAGCGCGGCAGCGAGCTGCGAGACGTGGAGGATCGGCATCGCTTCACCATCGACGACCAGTGACGGCACGATCGGGCTGCCGGCCTCACGCCAGCGGCGCTCTCCCTCCCCGTCGTCGCGTACGTTGACGGAGTCGAACGGAACCGCGTGCACGCCAAGGAACTCCCTGGCCGCAGCGCAGCTCGCTCAGGCCGGATGCCAGTAGAGCTCGAGCGCGGGCGTCACGTCGAGATCATCTTCTTCTCGATGCCGACGCCGGCCTCACGGGCCCGCTCGACCTCGAGCGGGACGGTGGCCGAATCCTGCAGCGCGATCCCCGTCGAGTCGAACACGGTGATCTGCTCGTCGTTCTCGCGTCCCGTCAACTCACCGCAGATCACCTTGCCGATCTCGCCGGCGATGTCGTCCATCGTGATCAGCCCCTCTCGCAACGGGACGTTGATCTCGCCGTCCGGTACGCACTGGCGGATGTCGTCGACGAAGACGCGGCCGCGCTGGAGCAGACCGGGGTGCAGCTCCTGCTCTCCTTCCAGGTCGGCGCCGAGCGCGGCGAGATGCGCACCCGGCTTCACCCACGCGTCGTCGACGATCCACCCGCGGGCATGCGTGCCTGTCACGATCACATCGGCTCCCTCGACTGCCGTGCGCACGTCGGTGGTGCCGACGAAACGCAGATGCGGAAAGCGCGGCGCCTGCTCGGCGACGAAGCGGTCGACGGACTCCTGCGTGCGGCTCCAGACCCGCACCTCGTCCCACGGGAAGACGGTGTCGCACGTTGCGAGCGTCCCCTCGCCGACGCTCCCGGTGCCGAGGACGGCGAGCACGCGTGAGTCGGGTCGTGCGAGCCACTTCGCCGACACGGCCGCGGACGCTCCCGTACGCATCAGCGTGTGGTACGAGCCGTCACAGATCGCCAGCGGGAACCCGGTCACGGGGTCGGTGTAGACGAGGATCGAGAACACGGCCGGGAGGTCGTACTGCGCGTTGTCCTCGCGGATCGAGACCCACTTGCACGCCGCTGCCTCCGGCTCTTCGATCCAGGACGGCATCACCTCCCACTCGCCCTTGTAGCGGTCGAGCACGATGTGGCCCTTCGGCTCCATGTAGACCCGGCCGAGCCCGTGCATGCGGAAGGCGTGCTCGACGCAGTCGACGTACTCCGCGGGCGCGAGCAGCCCCATCATGTCGGTGCGGCCGAGGATCAGGGTCTTGCGGTTGCGCCAGCTCTCCGCCACGGACCTGCAGCTACCTCGTCGAGGGAGAGATCGGTGTCGTCCGCGCCAGACACGCGGTGAGCTGGCGCTCCTCGGCCGGCTCGAGCTCGATGTGCATCGCCCGCGTGAACCGATTCCACATGTTGAAGAGTCCCGACATCAGGGTCAGCTCCGCGACCTCGGCGTCGGAGTAGTGCTCCTTGAGCGCGGCGAACGCCTCGTCGTCTTCCTCGGCCGTGTTGCGCGTCACCGCCTCGGTCCAGCGCATCAACGCCTTCTGCTTGTCGGTGAGCTCGTCGCTGGCGGCGTAGCCCGGGGAGACGGCCGCCTGGATCTGCTCGAGCGTGAGCCCCACCTGCTGACCGAAGTCGACGTTGTGGCCGAGGCAGTAGTCGCAGCCGTTCATGTACGACGTCTTGATCGCGACGAGCTCCTTGTCCAGCACGTCCGTGAGGCTGCCGCCGTGCTCTCCCTGCAGCCGGAAGAACAGCTTGTGCACGGCGACCATGATCTGCGGACTGAGCCCGAGGGGCCGCCAATCGGTGAAGAGCATCCCGCCCCAATCGGCACGGATCTCGTCGTAGGCCGCCTTCGTCTCCGGCGGCGCGGTGTCGGGGTCGATCAACTCGACGCGCGGCATCGGCTCATCCTACTCGGTCGTCCGAGGCCCCTCTGCTCGAACGACGGCTGCCGGCGGTGTATGGTCGTGGCATGGCCGCGCAGGCAACGGTCGACCGGGAAGCGAGCGCTCGGCGCATCGAGCGCGACATCGAGACGCTCGCCGGCGCCGACTACACGGTGTCGAGCGAGGCGATCCGCCGCTACGCGTACACACCCGCCTACCGCAACACGCTCGACTACTTCACCACAGCGCTCGAGGAGCTCGGCTTCACGGTGACGGAGGACTCGGTGGGGACGCTGATCGCGCGCAACCGCCCGCCCGGCGAGCCCGTGTTCGGGATCGGCTCCCACTGCGACTCCAATCGCAACGGCGGCAAGTACGACGGCACGATGGGAGTCGTCACGGCGCTCGAGGTGTGCCGGCTCAACGCAGAGCACTCACTCGACCTGCCGTTGCAGCTGATCTCCTTCCTCGAGGAGGAGGGGTCGGGCTTCGGCCAGATGCTGCTCGGCAGCCGGATCATGCTGCAGCGCGTCACCGAGGAGGAGCTGCGCGAGTCGTTCCGAGCGCTCGACGACGGACGCAGCTTCTGGGAGCACGCCGAGGAAGCCGGCTACGAGCCGGAGCGCTGGCGTGAGTCGATCTACGCTCTCGACGACGTCACCGGCTGGATCGAGATGCATATCGAGCAGGCGCGGGTGCTGCAGGACACGGGGAACCGCATCGGGCTCGTGCACACGATCGCCGGCTACGTGCACGCCGATGTCTTCGTGGAGGGCCGCGGCGACCACGCCGGCGCGACACCGATGGATCTCCGTCTCGACCCGACCACGGTGCTCGCAGAGACGGTGCTCGAGCTCGAGCGACTCGCGACCGCGGCCGGTCAGGGGACGGTGGGCACGGTGGGCGAGATCGAGGTCGACCCCGGGCTGATCAACGCGATCGCTGCTGGTGTCCGCTTCTCGCTCGACATCCGCGGGCCGATCGAGGAGGCATACCACGGTGTCGCGGACGACATCGCGGCGTTCGCGGTGCGGGCCGCCGCCGACCGCGGCATGCAGGCCGAGTTCAGGCGGCGGCAGACGCTCCCCCCCACACCACTCGACGGCCGGATCGTGGACGCGCTCGACGCCGCCGCTGCGGCCACCGGCGAACCGTACGTGCGCATGCACTCGGGCGCGGCCCACGACACGATGTGCGTCGCCGACCGCGTGCCGAGTGCGATGGTCTTCGTGCCGTGCGTGGACGGCATCAGCCACCACCCGGCCGAAAACGCCGACCCTGCCGACGCGGCGCTCGCGGCCGAGATCATCCTGGGCGCGATCGCGGCGCTGGCCGGCTGAGAGCGCCCGGCAGCGCGAGCAGGCTCGCCACCCACAGCCCGCCCATCACGAGGAAGGCGGCGACGCCGGCTTCGTGGGCAAAAGCGGCTCCGGCGAGCGGCGTCCCCACGAGCACCGTGAGGGCGCCGGCCGCATTGACGAACCCGATTGCGGCGCCGGGGCTCCCGGGGTGCAGAGCGGCGGCACGTGTGAAGCAGGCCGAGAACGGGATCCCGGCGGCCAGGCCGACGATGCACGATCCGGCGAGCGCGACCGCGACCGAGCCGGACGTGAGGGCGAGCAGACCGACGGCACCGGCCAGGGCGCTGGCCGCGATCGCCTGACCCATTCTTTCCGGGTGGGCCCTGAGGACCCAGCCGCCGAGCGGGCGCGAGACGATGCCGAGGGCCAACGTCGCAGCTCCCACGCCTCCCGCTGCGCCGGCGGCGAGCCCAGCCGTCTCCTCGAGCAGCGTCACCACCCAGTTGCCGATCACCACGCTGAGGCCGAACGATGCCGCGAACAGCACCGCCAGCCGCACCATGCTCCCGTCGCGGGCGAGCGTCCGCATCGGAGTCGCCGAGCCGACGGCTTTCCTCACGATGTCGACTGTGGGCCCCAGGGCGAGCACGACGGCGGCTACGCCGGCGACGACGATGGCGCTGGCGAAGGGCGCCCGCCAGCCGAGCGGTCCCACGAGCAGCGGGACGACGGCGAGCGCCGCGCCGCCACCGGCGGTGGCGACGCCCCCATAGAGCCCCTGCGCGAACGGTGAGCCTCCGGTTGCCCTGACGTAATCACTACCCCCGATGAAGGCGAGCGCCGTGCCCGCACCCATCGCCGTGCGGGCAACGATGGCAAGCCATGGCTCGGGCGCAGCCAGCGCGATTGCATTGCAGACGGAGAGCACCACCAGCCCGGCAGCGCAGACCCGCGCGGGGCCGAACCGATCACTGAGGCGACCGGCCGGCACCTGCATGAGCAGATGCGTCACGAACAGGGCCGTGGTGAACAGCCCGATCGTGGCGAGCCCGACCCCGTAGTCGCCCGCCAACTCGTCGGCCACCGATCCCGTGTCGGCGATGTTCCAGCCGGCAGCAAATCCGACTGCGCTGCCGGCACCGACGGCTCGGCCGCTCACGGCGCGCTCACGTGGACGATGATCCCCCGGTGAGCACGTTCGCCGTCGTCGCCACCGAGGGACCGTAGTCGAACCATGAGTGCCGTGGTTCTCGGTGCGCTCGCCGGCGCGCTCTTCGGTCTGCTCGCCGTCACGGTGCGGCTCGCGTTGCGACGCGGGGCGGATCCGGAGGTCGGTGCGGTCGTGATCCTCGGCGTCGGTGCGCTCGTCGCCTGGGCCCTCGCCGTGCCGACGCTCGGTGACGTCGAGTCCTGGAGTGAGCTCTGGGTGTTCTTCGCGATCGGCGCGCTCGTGCCGGGCGCCTCGCAGATCCTCTTCATCCTGGCGGTGCGCGACGCCGGCCCGTCACGCGCGGCGATCCTGATCGGCGTCGCGCCGCTGCTCTCGGTCGCGCTCGCCCTGATCCTGCTGGACGAGCCGTTTCGACCCTTGCTCGTGGTCGCGACCGTCCTCGTCGTCGCCGGCGGCACGGTGCTGGCGGGCGAGCGGGCTCGCCCCGCCGCGTTTCGCCGCATCGGAGCGCTGTTCGCGATCGGCTGTGCAGTGCTGTTCGCGATCCGCGACAACGCAGTGCGCTGGGCGGCGCAGGACGTCGAGGCGCCCGCGGTCGTCGCGGCGGCAGTCTCGCTGCTGGGCGCGGCTGTCGTCGTGGCCCTCTACCTGGGGCTCGCACGCCGCGACCGCGTCCGGGTCCTCCCTCGGCCTTGCCGCTCGCGCTTTCTGGCCGGCGGGAGTGACCCTCGGGCTCGCCTACGTGTGCCTGATCGTCGCGTTCGACCGGGGCCGCGTCAGTATCGTCGCGCCCCTCAACGCGACGCAGTCCCTGTGGGCGATCGGATTCGCAGCTGTCTTCCTCGGCGCGGTCGAGGCGATCGGCCGCCGCACGATCCTGGCCGCCGTGCTCGTGGTCTGCGGGGGCGTCCTGGTCGGGATCCTCCGGTGAGGCTAGACGGCCGAGGCGCGCAGGTAGGTGACGACGGCCAGCACGCGCCTGTGGGTGTCGCCGTCGAGCGGGAGGTCGAGCTTGCCGAGGATCGACCGCACGTGGGTCTCGACCGTCTTCTCGGTCAGCCACAGCTGCTTCGCGATGCTCGCGTTGGTCCGCCCCTCCGCGACGAGCGCGAGCACCTCGCGCTCGCGGGGGGTGAGCCCGGCGAGCGCGTCGTCCTCCCGTCCGTGGGCGAGCAGTTGCTTCACCACCTCGGGATCGAGCGCCGAACCGCCGCCGCTGACGCGTTGCGCCGCGTCGAGGAACTCGCCCACGTCGAGCACGCGGTCCTTGAGCAGATAGCCGAACCCGCCGCCCGAGCCCACGAGCTCGACGGCGTAGCGGCCCTCGACGTGCTGGGAGAGGACGAGGACCGCGGTATCGGGGTGCAGGCGGCGGATCTCGACCGCGGCACGCAGGCCCTCGTCCTCGTAGGTCGGCGGCATGCGCACGTCGACGATCGCGAGGTCGGGCTGGTGCTCCGCCACCACGGCGAGCAGCGCCTCGGCATCGCCGACGCGAGCGAGGACGGTGTGCCCGGCGTCCTCGAGCAGGCCGGCCAGACCCTCCCGCAGGAGCACGGCGTCCTCGGCGATTACGACTCGCACGGGAGCGCCACCTCGATGCGTGTGCCGCCGCCGACCGGGCTCACGACCTCGAGCGTACCGCCGTGGGCGGCAACGCGGTCACGGAGCCCCGCGAGGCCCGAGCCGCGACGGATCACGGCGCCGCCCACGCCGTCGTCGAACACGGTGATGCGCAGGCTGCCGTTCTCACGCACGGCCCGCATCCCCACCTGCGACGGCGAGCCGTGCTTGACGGCGTTCGTGAGCGCCTCGCAGGCGACGAAGTACGCCGCCGCCTCCACGCTCGCCGCCACCCGCTCGCCGGGAGCATCGACGGCCACGGGGACGGGCGCCGATCGAGCCAGGTCCCGGAGCGCGGCGGCGAGACCGTCGTCGAGCCGCGCGGGCCGCACGCCGGCGGCGATCTGGCGCAGGTCGGCGATCGCAGCACCGACTTCTGCAACCGCCTGATCCAGCGACGGCGAGAGGATCTCCGCTCCGCCCGGCAGCGCCATCTGCAGCCGCCGGAGCTGCACGCCGAGCGAGACGAGGCGCTGCTGCGCCCCGTCGTGCAGGTCCCGCTCGAGGCGCCTGCGCTCCTCGTAGCCGGCCTCGACGATCCGCGAGCGCGAGGCTGCGACCTCCGCGAGCTGCAGCCTGACCTCCACGCGGAGTCGCGCCATCTCGATCGACAGCGCCGACGCCGCGAGCACACCGCCGAGCAGGTCGTGCTGCTCGTGTAAGGCAGGGTCGTGCAGCAGGAGAGCCGTGCGCGCGCCGTCGCGGTGGATCTCGCGCTGCTCCCGCTCGTCGCGCGGCAGCGCGGCGACGATCTCCGCCGTCGGATCAGCGTACTCGCCGATCTCAGGAATCCAGAAGAAGAGCTCGGCGGTCGGATCCTTGAGCGCCTCGGCGAGCACGACGCAGATCTCCTCCGGCGCGCGGTGCCCCTCGCGTACCTCCTCCTCGAACCCCTGCACGAGACGCACGCCCTCGTAGCGGGCGCGCCGGTAGCGCCAGTCGACGAGATCCTGGATGCGCGCGCGGAGCGGGCGGAAGGCGAGCGCGACCACGAGGGTGGCGAGCGCTATCACCCAGGGCGATTCGCGCCCGACGAGGACACCGAGCCCGATCGCGATCAGGGCGTAGACCGTGACGAGCAGCGCTGTCAGCACGATGTAGACGAACGTACGGTTGACGAGCTTCTCGATCGCATAGAGCCCGTGGCGCGTGACCGCTGCTCCGACAGCCCCCGCCATGGCGACCCAGATCCCCAGGAGGAGCGGGAACACGATCCAGTCGATGATCGTGATGTCGAGCGCGTAGCCCAGCAGCCCGGACAGGAAGCACAGAACGAGGGCGATCGGGACGAGCGACGCCGCCCACGCGAGCCACAGGATCTGCAGGCGCTCGACTCCGCCGGAGCGGCGCAGTCGCAGCCGGATCGCGTACGCGCCCGCGAACAGCCCCGCGAGCATGCCGACCCAGAGGCCCCAGCCCGAGACTCCGACGCCGAGCGACTCGCCGACGGCGTTGCCGGCCAAGGGATTCGGCACGGACGCGTCGTCGCCGTAGAACGGCGACGGATCGAGCATCGCGAGGATGACGAAGCCGATGAAGGAGCAGGCCGTGAGCCCGGCCACCCAGCGCCAGCGCGGCGAGAGCAGGCGGGCCTCCGGGAAGACGAACGCGATCGCGATCGGCCAGGCGTAGAGCAGCGGCCAGGTCGCCCTGTCCATCTGCAGGCCCCAGCCCTCGCCGAGGAGAAGCGTCAGCGGCACCTGCGCGGTCAGCGCCAGCGGGCCGAGCAGCAGGATCCAGGCGATCACGTTGCGTGGCTGCCGGTTCGCGATCAGGAGCCCGACCCCTGACGGTGCGAGGAACGCGGCGACGAGGAACGGCGTGAACCACACCGGCATCCAGTCGACCTGCCCCCCCGCGATGCGGGCGAGCTCGAGTGCGAGGAAAGCCACATTGGCGACGGCGGCGACCCAGGCGGCGATCCGAAACCCGCTCATGGACGACATCTTTCGCCTCTGCGCACGATTCCGCAATGGGTGCCAGCACCGAGATGGATTCCAGTGCCCGCGCCGATGTGCCGACGGCTGCGATGGCGCACCCTCATGCCATCCGTACTTCGACATCCAGTGAGGGAGAAGAGACCATGGCTTCCAGAAAGCTGCTGCCGCTCTGCGGCGTCGCGTTCGTCGGCCTCGTCGCGCTGACGCTCGGCGTCGGCGGTGGCACCCCCGAGCCGGGCGACACGGCGGCGGACATCGTCTCGTTCTACGCCGACAACGAAGCCCGCACGCTCATCTCGTCGTTCCTCTTCGCCGCGACCGTTCCGTTTCTCGTCCTCTTCGCGCTCGGTCTCGGCCGCACGGCCACGCCGCGGGACGAGCAAGGCTCGCTGTGGGGACAGGTGGCGAACGCCGGCGGAATCCTCGCGGGAGGCGCGATCCTCGCTACCGCGGCGATCCACTTCGCGGCGTTCGACGCGGCCACGCAGGACGAGGTCGCGTCGGACGCGGTGCTGGCCCTGAACTCCCTCGACGGCGCGACCTGGATCGCCTTCAACGCCGGGTTCGGCGTGATGATGCTCGGCGCGGCCGGGCTGCTGATCCCGAGCACCGGCGTTCGGCGAGTGCTGGGCTGGACGGCCCTCGTCCTCGGCGTCGCGCTGTTCATCCCGTACGCCGACTTCGTCGCACTCATCGTGATGCTCCTGTGGTTCGTCGTGACCGGTCTCGTGCTCGCGCGAGGCGGCGCTCGCCCGGCTCCATCGGCGCGCGTCGAGCCGATGCCAGCGGTCACTGCCAACCTGTGATCTTCGCCCGAGAAGGGAGGACGCACATGTCCGTCAAGGCCCAGTCATTCCGTAGGCGAACGCTCGCTCTCGTGGCCGTAGCGATCGCCATCTGCCCTCTGATCGGCACGGCGGACGCGACGCCGCCCGGGACGAACGGTCTGATCGCATTCACCCGCTACGCGACCGCGGGGAGCGGAGGAGACGCAAGCAACGGCTCGATCTTCACGATCGGCGTGAACGGGAAGGGTGAACGACGCGTCACGCGCCCGCCCGCCGGCGCCAGCGATGTGGCACCTGACTGGTCGGCCGACAAGTCGCGGATCGTGTTCTCGCGGGAGTTCGAGGACAAGCCGTACGAGATCTGGAGCGTCCGGCCGGACGGCTCCGACCTCCGTCGGATAGACCCCGGCTGCCCACCCGGTGTCACCGCCGGCCAGATCTGCGAGGCGACCGCCCCGGCCTGGTCGCCCGACGGCCGCCGGATCGCGTTCGGGAATCCATACGGGGGCCTCGAGCAGATCGCCGGCGAGACCTTGATCGACTACTTTGCCATCGCGGTCGTGAACGCGGACGGCTCGGGCCGCGTCCAGCTAACCCATCCGAAGAAGCACCAGTTCGAGGACAACCAGCCGGTGTGGTCTCCGGACGGGAACCGGATCGCGTTCCGGCGCTGGAACGGCACCGCCGCGCCTCGTGGCCGGGGTGCCGTCTTCGTCCTGGAGCTCGCAAGCGGCGAGGCGAAGCGAGTCACGCCCTGGGCCCTCGACGCCGGGGATCATCCCGACTGGTCGCCCGACAGCAGCCGAATCCTCTTCCGCTCGAAGGCCGACGACTTCTTCGGCGACCTCTACACCGTCCGCCCGGACGGAACGGGCCTGACGCGGCTGACGCGCTTCAACAGCAAGCTCAAGGTGCTGTCGTCCTCGTTCTCGCCCGACGGCAGGTGGATCGTCTTCGCGCGCACCGGTCGCGCAGGCTTGCCCGACCTCTGGGTGATGCGAAGCGACGGCACCAAGATCCGTCAGCTCACCCGCACCGCCAAGTGGGACAGCCATCCCGACTGGGGGCCGGCGAAGTAGCAGCGGCTGGCGCTGCCCCAACCGATCTACGCCGGCCAACTCCGAAAAGACGGGACGCCAACGCGCCGCGTCACGTCAACCCAGCGCCGCTGCGACGGCCGCCCCCACCTGGGCGGTCGTCGCGACGCCGCCGACGTCCCGGGTACGCGGGCCGTCGCGGCACACGGTCTCGAGCGCCCGCAGCACCGCTGCGGCCGCATCGTTCTCACCCAGGTGGTCGAGCATGAGAGACGCGCTCCAGATCGCGCCGGCCGGGTTGGCGACGCCCTGCCCGGCGATGTCGGGCGCCGAGCCGTGCACGGGCTCGAACAGGCCCGGAACGCTGGCGCCGGGCGCCAGGTTCGCGCTCGCAGCCATGCCCATGCCGCCCTGGATCGCGGCGGCGAGATCGGTGAGGATGTCCGCGAACAGGTTCGACGCCACGACGACGTCGAGCGAGCCGGGGTCGCGCACCATGCGAGCGGCGAGGGCGTCAACGAGCACCCGCTCGACGCGCACGCCCGGATGCTCGACCGCCACGTCCTCCACGATCTCGTCCCACAGCACGTACCCGAAGCGCGACGCGTTCGACTTCGTCGCGCTCGTGAGCAGCCCGCGGCGGGCTTCGGCCAGCGCGAAGGCGTGCCGGACGACCCGCTCGACCCCTGCGCGCGTGAACACGCTCGTCTCGATGGCGACCTCCGACGGGAGCGCTTGGTGGGCGCGACCGCCGACCCCCGAGTACTCACCCTCGGTGTTCTCGCGCACGAAGAGCATGTCCACGTCGGCAGGGCCGCGGCCGGCGAGCGGGCAGGGAATCCCTTCCAGCAGCCGCGCCGGCCGCACGTTCGCCCACAGGTCGAGGCGCTGGCGGATGTGGAGGATCGACCCCCACAGCGACACGTCGTCGGAGACGGACGGGTCGCCGATCGCGCCCATCAGGACGGCGTCGTGGCCGGAGAGCACGTCGAGCGCGTCGGGCGGCATCATCGCGCCGTGCTCGTGGTACCAGGCGCTCCCCCAGGGGAGCTCCGTCCACTCGAGCGAGAGGCCCAGCGCATCGACGACGCGCCGGGCCTCCGCCATCACCTCCAGCCCCACCCCGTCTCCGGGAAGCAGGGCGATGCGGTGTGTCACGCCACCCGGCCCCGCAGATCGAGAACCCGCCAAGCGGATTCTCGATCGCGACAACCCCTGAAGCGGCCGCTGGCGCGGCCGGTGTCTGCGACCGACGAACCGGATGGTGTATGGCTCACGCTGCCGCGCCGACCTTCCCCGGGACTCCCTCCAGGTAGGAGAGCGCCTCCTCCACTGACACGACGTCGGCGTACTTCGCCTGGATGTCGAACAGGTTCGCCTCGTGCGGCGCCTGGGCGCGGTCGCCGACGCACTCGCGCGGCACCATCGTGGGCCAGCCGTACTGCAGCAGGTCGATCGCCGTCGCCCGGATGCAGCCGCTCGTCGTCGCGCCGCAGAGGATCACCGAGTCGGCCTTCTGCGTCACGAGCACCGAGGCGAGGTTCGTGCCGAAGAAGCCCGAGGCTCCCTTCTTCACGATCACCGTCTCGTCGTCGCGCGGATCGAGCCGCGGATCGATCTCGACCCACCTGCCACCCATCTGCAGGTCGGCGAGCGACGGCACCTTCTGCATCCAGAGACCGCCGTCCTTGAGGCTCGGCTCGAAGCCGATCGTCGTGAAGACCACCGGCAGGCCCTTCGCACGGGCGGCGTCGAGCACCCGGCGTGTCGCTTCGACCTCTGCGGTCAACTCCGACCCGAGCGCACACTCGGCGTCGGTGAATCCGCACGAGAAGTCGATCACGAGCACCGCGGGATGCTCACCCATGGTCACGCCCTGCCCGAGCCCGGCCTTCGCATAGACGTCGCGGGCCTGCTCGTCCGACATCACGTCACCGCCTTGACCGCCGGCAGGAGCTCCTCGCCGAAGCGCGCGCGCTTGACGAACTGCCCGTCGCCGGGCTTCCCGACGAGCTCGTCGTTCTCCACGATCACCTGGCCGCGAACGAGCACGACCTCCGGGGCGCCCGTGACCTCGGTGCCCTCGAAGAGGTTGTAGTTCACGTTCGTGTGGTGCGTGGCCGCGGAGATCGTGAGCTTCTTCTCGGGGTCCCAGACGACGATGTCGGCGTCGGAACCAGGAGCGATCGTGCCCTTGCGCGGGTACAGCCCGAAGAGCTTCGCGACGTTCGTGGAGACCAGCTCGACGAAGCGGTTCGGCGTGATGCGACCGGTCGAGACACCGTACGTCCAGAGCATGTGCAGCCGGTTCTCGATGCCGGGGCCGCCGTTCGGCACGACCTGGAACTCCTCACCGTTGATGCCCTTCTGCTCCGGCCAGTTGAACGGGCAGTGGTCGGTCGAGACGGCGGAGAGAACATCAGAGCCGAGCGCCTTCCAGAGGTGCTCCTGATGCTCCTTCGGGCGCGGCGGCGGCGTGTAGATGTACTTCGCACCCTCGAAGTTCGGCTTCTCGAGTGCCGTGTCGTCGACGAACAGGTACTGCGTGCACGTCTCGCCCCAGGCCTTCCAGCCCTTCTCGCGCGCGAGCGCGATCGGCTCGACCGCCGGTTGACAGGAGACGTGGACGACATAGAGCGGTGCGTCCGCGACGCGCGCGAGCTGGATCGCGCGGTTCGTCGCCTCCGCCTCCGTCTCCATCGGGCGGCTCCGGGCGTGCCAGACCGGCTCGGTGTTGCCGGCCGCGACCGTCTCCTTGACGATGATGTCGATCGCGTCGCCGTTCTCGGCGTGCACCATCACCAGGCCGCCCGTCTCGTGCGCGGTCTGCATGACCTTGAACAGCGTCTCGTCGTCGACCATGACGGCGCCCTTGTAGGCCATGAACAGCTTGTACGAGGTGACGCCCTCGTCCGGGAGCTTCGCGAGGTCCTCGAGCGTTCCGCCCGTGTGCAGGTCGGTGACGGCGATGTGGAAGCCGACGTCGATCACCGGCGGGCAGCGCTCGATCTTCTCGTGGTACTTCTCGAGCGCCTGCGCGAACGTGTCGCCCGGCGTCTGCACGCAGAAGTCGATCAGCGTCGTCGTACCGCCGAACGCGGCGGCCGTCGTGCCCGACGTGAAGTCGTCGCACGTGGTCGTGCCGCCGAAGAACATCTCGATGTGCGTGTGCGGGTCGATCGCGCCGGGGAACACGATCTTCCCGGTGGCGTCGATCGTCTTCTCCGCTGTCACGTCGAGCGACGTCCCGATCATGGAGACGCTGCCGTTCTCGATGTAGATGTCGGCGACGTAGTCGTCGGCCGCGGTGATGATCCGCCCACCCTTGATGAGCACGGACATGGCTGTCACTCCCCTTTCGTGAGGCTCTGTGTGGTGTATACGACTTCGCGCGTCACGGCGTCAAGCGAGATCGGGCGGCAGCAGGGTGTGCCAGTCGGTGGCCTGCTGAAGCGTGTGGGCCGCGCGGAGGACGGTCGCCTCGTCGAGTCGGCGCCCGACGAGCGCCATCCCGACCGGGAGCCCGTCGACGAGACCACACGGGACGCTCGCCACCGGCAAGCCGAGACAACTCCACGGCGAGTTGTACGGGATCAGCGAGAGCCGGTAGGGCAGCGTCGTGTCGCCGGCGACGACCGCGTCTTCGCCGATCCGCGGCGCGACGATCGGCATCTGCGGGGCGACGAGCAGGTCGAATCGCTCGAAGAACGGCAGCGCAGCCGCGTAGAGCCGGCGGCGGGCCACCTGGCCGGTGACGCCGGCTGTCCCCGGTAGGAGCAGCCCCGCGAGCAGCCGACCGCGGACGTCGTCGCCGTACTCCTCGAGACGGGTGCGCAGCCACGGCAGGTGGGCCGCCGCCGCCTCCGGCAGCATGATCAGCTGCTGCACGACCTCGGTCTCGCGCAGGAAGCCTGCATCGACTTGCTCCGTCCGGGCGCCCAGCGCCGCCAGTTCCCCGACCGCCGCCTCGACGGCGGCCGCGACACGGGGGTCGATCGCACCCTCGAACAGATGCGACACGATCCCGACCCGGAGCCCGTCGACGCCCCCGGCGAGCAGGTCGACGTACGGTGGGACGGGTGCGTCGACCGTCGTCGGGTCGGCGCGATCCCGGCCGGCGATCGCCTGCAGCAGCAGGGCGCAGTCCTCCGCCGTGCGGGCGAGCGGACCGACGGTGTCGAACGTCCACGAGACGGGGACGACGCCGCGGTTCGGGACGCGCCCGGTCGACGGGCGGACCCCGGTGACTCCGCAGAGACACGCGGGGATGCGTACGGAGCCGCCCGTGTCGGTGCCGAGCGCACCAGGAAGGAAGTCTGCTGCGACTGCGGCGCCGCTCCCCCCGCTGGAGCCGCCGCAGATACGGGTCGTGTCCCACGGGTTGCGCGCGGGACCGAAATGCGGGCTGGTGGTGGTCGCGCCCCAGGCGAACTCGTGCGTGTTGAGCTTTCCCACGACGATCGCCCCGGCGCGACGAAGCCGGGCGACAACCGCCGCGTCCTCGGTGGCCACGTTGTCGGCGAGGATGCCAGAGCCCGCTGTCGTGCGGGCGCCGGCGACGTCGATCACGTCCTTCACCGCGAGCGGCACGCCGTACAGGGGCCCGCGCTCGGTGACCGTCTCGAGGGCGTGGGCCTCGGCCAACGCCTCCTCGGCACGGACGCTGATGAACGAGTTGATCCCGCCGTCGAGCGACTCGATCCGCTCCAGCGCAGCCGCCACCGCTTCGTGCGCCGAGACGTTCCCGGAGCGGATGCTCGCGGCGAGCGCGGCGATGGTCATGCCGCGTCCGGCTCCGGGAGGAAGAGACCCGCTGGCGGCACAGCGCCTCCCTGCCGCTCCTCGATCTCACGGAGCGCGGCAGGATCGTGTCGAGGAAACCCTGCACGACCACGAGATCTGCGTCCGTCGGCTCGACGCCGTGCACCCTCGCTGCGGCTCGCAGCTGCTCGAGCGAGGGCACGTGGCTAGACTCGGAGGACATGCCCATCTACGAATACCGGTGCACAGCGTGTGGGGAGCGATACGAGGAGTTTCTGTCGCTCTCGACCAAGCCGGCTCCACCGTGCCCCTCGTGCGCCTCGGAGGACGTCGAGCGCCTGCTGTCGCGCATCAACACCGAGTGGCTCCCGAGCGACGTCGCCTGGGACCGCGTCGGTCGCAGCTGGGACTGAGCGCGCCCGTCGAACCGGCGGCATGTGCCTCCGGTCTCGCGTGGCAGCTCGTGCCTGAATAAGTCAGACTTCTCCACTCTGTCATTATCGCGAGCAGGAGGCCGCCATGCCGCACGCGCAGATCGACGAGGGCACACGCCTGTACTACGAGCTGACCGGCCCGGAGGACGGCCCGGTCGTGATCCAGTTCGGCGGCGGCCTCTTCGGGAGGCACAACTTCGGTGCGGTCAACGACGGGTTCCGTGACAACGGCTTCAGGCTGCTCTCGTTCGACGCGCGCGGCTACGGCGCGTCCGACCATCCGCGCGACCAGTACACGATCGAGCTGTGGGCCGACGACGGCGCGCGACTACTCGACGCGCTGGGCCTCGAGCGCGTGCTCGTCCACGGGACGTCGATGGGCGGCATGATCGCGATCGCTTTCGCGGCGATGCACCCGGATCGCGTGATCGCAGCGTGCGCCGACGTCGCCTTCGCGAAGCCGGACGTATACCGTCGCACGCTGTTCCGCGTCTGGCGCCGCATGGCCGAGTCGATGCCGTGGGACGACTTCTCCGACCACGTGACCACGCAGGCGGTGGGTGCCAAGTTCCTCGAGAGCGACGAGGGCAAGGACACGTTCGACCTCGTGCGCGCGGTGATCGGCTGGAACGACCCGTACACCGTGCGCCAGGCGTGCATCGCGATGGAGGAGATGGACCTGACGCCGCTCGTCGACGGCATCTCCCGACCTCTGCTGATGACGAACGGGACGTACGACATCCTCTGCCCGCCGGAGCTGGCACCCTCCGGGCTCGGTGCGCGCAAGATGGCGGCGATGAACGCCAACATCACGACGCACGAGTTCCCCGACATCGGGCACGCCGACCTGCTGGAGTGCCCGGCCGACGCCGTGCGCATCGTGTCGGCGTTCTTCAAGGACGCGCTGGCCTAGCCCCGCCACCAGGCGCCGCCTGCGGGAGCCGCTGGTTTGCGGCCGCGGGCGGCCGCCTTCAGGGATCTTTGCGCGAGCTGGAATCGGCTCGG
Source organism: uncultured Actinomycetes bacterium (assembly GCA_963701395.1). GTDB lineage: Bacteria > Actinomycetota > Thermoleophilia > Gaiellales > Gaiellaceae > Gaiella. Next base: position 243,826 of record CAVOZU010000009.1, on the reverse strand, counting down.
CGATTCCAGCTCTGCGCCGGTCAAGACGGCTCGCCGGCCCTCACGAGCGCCGCGACGATCGCGTTCGCTGGTGCCTGCAGACCAAGTGCCGTCGCCCGGGGCGGGATCGCGCCGTTGATCACGTCGATCTCGCACGGCCGACCGGCGAGCCGGTCGAGCAGCATCGACGGACGGGCGTCGCGCAGCCGCTCGCCGAAGGCCGCCACGTGGGCGACCGGATCGTCCAGCTCGAGGTCGACTCCGCTCGCCACGGCGACGTCGTAGGCCTCGACCGCACAGCGCGACGCCACCGACCACGCGTCTGCGTCGTCGATCACCTCGCCGATCGTGATTCCGAGCACCGTGCACGTGCCGCTGAAGCACACGTTGCAGATCAGCTTCTCCCAGACGAGCCTGTCCACGTCGTCGCACGTCTCCACGGTGAATCCAGCGTCGCGCCAGGCGTCCGCGATCCGGTCGATGCGCGCGGTGGCCGGCCCGTGTCGCTCACCGAGCCGCACGAGCTCCATGCCGTGATGGTGGACGTGGCCGGGCCCGACGATCGATGCGCCGAAGCCACCGGCCACACCGGCGACGACCCTCTCCTCACCCAGCACGCCGGCCGCCACGTCGGCGGAGCCGAGGCCGTTCTGGATGGGCAGAACGACGGTGCTGCTCCCGACGAGTGGCCCGGCGGCCCGTGCTGCAGCGCCGACGTCCATCGCCTTCGTCGCGATCACGACGAGATCCACGAGGCCCACGTCCGCGGGCTCGGAGGTTGCTCCGATCGGCACCACGCGATCGCCGCTCGCCCCCTCGACGCGAAGCCCGTGCTCGTCGATCGCCGCGATGTGCTCTGTCCAGGGGTCGACCACCCATACCTCGTTGCCGGCACTGCCGAGCAGCCCGGCGTAGACCGAGCCCATCGCGCCCGCGCCGACGACGGCGATCTTCACTGCGGGTTCGGGGGACGCCCGCCGTCGGCGCGCGGCGACGGGTGCGTCGCGTGCCAGTGCCGCGCGATCTCGGCGCGCGTGGTCACCCAGACGTCGTCCAGCGAGCCCACGTAGGCGAGGAAGCGATCGAGCGCGCGAGCGCGACCCGGTCGGCCGACGATGCGGCAATGGAGCCCGACGGAGAGCATCCTGCCACCCTCCTCCCGTAGCTGGTCGATCGCGTCCACCAGGTAGCGATAGAAGTCGGCTCCGGTGACGAAGCCGTTGACGAGCAGGAACTTGAAGTCGTTCGTGTCGAGCGCGTAGGGGATCACGAGGTGGTCGCGGCCGTCGACGTCGAGCCAGTACGGGAGATCGTCGGCGTACGAGTCCGAGTCGTAGAGGAAACCACCCTCCTCGACGACGAGCCGCCGGGTGCTCTCCGACACACGACCCGTGTACCAGCCGACGGGTCGGACACCACAGGACGCCTCGATCGCGTCGATCGCACGCCGGATGTGCGCGCGCTCGTCCTCCTCCGAGACGTCGAGGTAGTCGATCCACCGCCAGCCGTGACTCGCCACCTCCCAGCCCGCGTCGACCATCGCTCGTGCGGCATCGGGATTCCGCTCGAGCGCCTGTCCCACGGCGTACACCGTCAGCGGCACGTCGTGCGCCGTGAACAGGCGGTGGACGCGCCAGAACCCGGCGCGGCTGCCGTACTCGAACATCGACTCGGTGTTCAGGTTGCGGCGGCCGACCGTGGGCGGAGCGCCGACCACCTCGTGCAGGAACGCCTCGGACGCGGGGTCGCCGTCGAGCGGGGTCTGCTCACCGCCCTCCTCGTAGTTGAGGACGAAGCTCAGCGCCACCCGCGCGCGCCCGGGCCACCGCGGATCGGGCGGGTGTGCTCCGTACCCCGTGAGGTCTCTGGACGTGCTCACATCACGTGCCCGCCGGAGACGTTGACGACCGAACCGGTGAAGTACGCGCCGCCTTCCGACGCGAGCAGGACGACGACGGGCGCGATCTCCTCGACACGGGCGACGCGCCCGAGCGGGATCTCCCCGAGGATTCCCGCCATCGTCTCGGGATCGACGTCGGCGAGTATGTCCGTGTCCACCGGCCCTGGCGCGACGGCGTTCACCCTGATGCCGTGCGGTGCGAGCTCGCGCGCGAGTGCCTTCGTGAGCCCGTGCACCCCCGCCTTGGCCGCGCAGTAGGCGGCAAGGTTCGGCGCGCCCCGGAGGCCCAGCTGCGAGCCGATGTTGACGATCGCCCCGTGCCCCTGAGCGATCATCGTCGGCGTCACCGCGCGCGAGCACAGGAACACGCCGGTGAGGTCGACGGCGAGAACCCGGTTCCACTCAGCGAGCTCCGTGACGACGAGCGGCGACGACGAGGCGATGCCCGCGTTGTTGACGAGCACGTCGATCCGGCCGAACCGCGACAGCGTCTCTTCGACAAGCCGCTCGACGTCACCTTCGACGCTGACGTCGGCTGTGACACCGGCGCACGGCGCGGCGTCGGTGGACAGCTGTGCAGCGACGCGAGCGGCACCGACCCCGTCCCGGTCGACAACGACCACGGACGCGCCCTCGGCGCTGAGAGCACGTGCGATCTCGCGCCCGATGCCCGCCGCCGCGCCGGTCACGATCGCCGTTCTCCCTGCGAGCCCCGTCGTCACAGCTCCACGTCCCCGAAGACGCCGTCTTCCGCCAGCTCTCGGATGCGCTCGGGCGTGTACCCGCAGAGGGCTCCGAGCACTTCGGCCGTGTGCTCCCCGCGACGCGGGCCGCGCACCGGCGGGCGCTCCAGCGACGTGCCGTCGCGGTCCTCGAGCCGGAGCGGCGTCCGGATCGTGCGCACCCGCCCGAGCGCCGGGTGATCGTGCTCGACGACGTCCTCCCTGGCGAGCGTCTGCGGATCGACGAGCGCCTCCTCGACGGTGTTGATCCGCGAGGCGGGAACACCGGCCTCGACCAGCGCCGTCACCCATTCGTCCACGGGCCGACGACGAAACGCGTCCTGCAGGATCGGCACGAGCACGTCGCGGTGCTCGTTGCGGCCGGCCATCGTCGCGAACCGCTGGTCATCGCGCAGCTCGGGCAGGCCGATCACGTCGCAGAGCGTCTCCCAGAACTTCTGCTTGGCGGCGCCGACCACGAACCAGCCGTCGGCGGCCTCGAAGTTCTGGAAGGGCACGATCGTCGGGTGCGCCGAGCCCGGGCGCCGCGGTGGTACATAGCCGTGCGTCGCCGCCCAGGGGCCGATGTACATGAGCTCGTGCAGCGCGGTCTCGAACAGGGACACGTCGCAGTCGCACCCCTCGCCGTCGCGCCGCGCGCGCCAGATCCCCGCGAGCATGGCGATCGCCGACGCGTAGCCGCCGGAGAGATCGACGAGCGAAAGACCCGACTTCGTGGGTGGGCTGTCGGGGTCGCCGGTCAGGCTCTGCCAGCCCGCGAGGCCCTGCATCATGTAGTCGTAGCCGCCTTCCGCGGCGCGCGGGCCGGTCATGCCGAAGCCGGAGAGCGAGCAGCAGACGATGAGTGGGTTGACGTGCCGAAGCTGGTCGTACGTGAGCCCGAGCTTGCGGGGTTGGTCGCCGCGCAGGTTCGAGTAGACCCCGTCGCAGGCTCGCACGAGGTCGTGCAGCACCGCTTCAGCCGCGGGATGCCGCAGATCGAGCGACACGCTCTTCTTGCCGCGGTTGAAGGTCTCGAAGAACAGCGAGTCCTCACCTTCCTGGAACGGAGGCACGTACCGGCCGACGTCCCCGGCCGACCCGGGATCCTCGATCTTGACGATCTCGGCGCCGAGATCGGCGAGTTGGAGCGTGCCCCACGGGCCGGCGCCGAACTGCTCGACCGCGACGATCCGGACGTCGGCGAGCGGCAGCGTCACGCCGTCGTGCTCCGCAGCCCCGCCGCGACGCCGTGGAGCAACGTCACCTGCTCGAGGAAGCCGTCCTCGTCGACCGCGGGGTTGAACGAGAGATGGGTCACACCGGCGGCCGCGTACTCCCGAACCCGCTCGCCACACTCCTCCGGCGTGCCCACGACGCACAGGCGCTCCACGTGGTGTCGCTCGAACGCCATCCCGTACCGCTGGGAGAGATGCACCCGGGCGAGCTCCCGGGCACGCTCGCCGTCCTCGTCGACGAGCGCGAACGCGACGAGGACGTGCTCGAGGGTGTCAGGGTCGCGATCCGCCTCAGTGGCGTGGCCGCGCACGGCGGCGACACCGGCCGCGTACCGTCTGGGCGAGACGAGGTATGGCAACCACCCGTCGCCCAGCGTGCCGGCACGGCGCAGCGCAGCCTCCGAGCGACCGCCGACAAGCAGCGGCGGACCTGCCGGATGCGCCGGGCCCGGCTCGATCGACACGTTCTCGAAGCGGAAGAAACGCCCCGAGAACGACGCGGGACGCTCGATCAGGAGCAGCCGCAGCGCGGCGATCCCCTCGTCTGCCCGCGCCCCGCGCTCCCCGATCGGGACGCCCGCTGCCTCGAAGTCGCCCGCGCCCTCGCCACCGACGCCGAGCCCGAGCAGGAGCCTCCCGCCCGAGACGTAGTCGAGCGACGCCGCCTGCTTGGCGACGAGGCTGGGGTGCCGCAACGGCAGCAGCACCACGCCGGCGCCCAGCCGGATCCTCTTCGTCACGGCGGCGAACGTGGCGAGCGCGACACCGAGGTCGAGGATCGGGTTGTGGAACGAGAGGTGCTCGCCGGCCCAGATGGAGTCGTACCCGAGCTCCTCCGCGAGCTCGGCAACGGCCCGATAGCGACCCGGGTCGGGGGGGCGAGTGGTGAGCTGCCCGCTCCCCTGGACGCCGATCAGCATCGGCTCACTTCCGCGCGCGCCCCGACGCAGCGCGCTTCCACGCCTTCTCGTACCACGGGCGCAGGAACTCGAGATGGTCACGCATCTCCGCCTCGGCTCCATCGGGGTCGCCGGCCTCGACTGCCTCGAGGATCTTCAGGTGGTGCGCGTGGATGGCGCGGTGGAACTGCCGTCCGAGCGTCGAGCGCGCGAGGTTCGTCTGCAGCACCGAGAAGATGGGCTGCGCCGACACGGTGAGCAGCGTGTTGCGGCTCGCGTCGAGCATGCACGAGTGGAACTCGGCGTTGTGGGTGAACTCCTCCGACGTGTCGAGACGCTGCGCATCGTCGGGCACGGTCGCGCGGAGTCGCTCGACGTCCTCGTCGGTGCGCCGGACCGCCGCCAGCCGCGCCGCCGGCACCTCCACGAGCTCGCGTGCCTCGAGCAGCTCCTCGAGCGTGACGAGCTTCGTCTCCGTGAGCAGGTTCACGTTCGCATGCACGAACGACGAGATGTAGTCGACCGTCGGGAGCGTCACGAAGCTCCCTCCGGTCGCCCCTTTCGACGTGCGGATCAGGCTCTGTGCGGCCAGCACGCGCAGCGCCTCGCGAATCGTCGCGCGGCTGACGCCGAAATCGGTCGCGAGCACCGATTCGCTGGGGAGACGTTGCCCGGGTGTCAGCTCGCCGGTCATCACCAGCTCGCGGAGCTGGTCGGCCACCTGCTCGTACGCCTTGCGCACACGGCGCACGGCGACCCCCTGCTTCGAACCGGGCGAGGGCGTGCCGGGACGAACGTCGGCGGTCTCGGCGTCTGCCTCCGCTGGGTCGCCCACGTCTTCCTACTCGATCCCGAACTCCCGGTTCCCCGCGAGCGAGGTCGGGGACGACGACGGTGGCAGACCGCGGTCGACGTAGTAGTCGGTCAGCGACGTGAAGCGCGGCCGCTCCCGCAGCTCCGCGCGGAGCGACGCCGTCGCCTCCTCGTCGATCTCGAGGGAGCGCTCGTCGCGGAACACGACGCCGTACGCGTCCTCCGCGAGCTCGGTCGTCGTGAAGTCGTCGAGCACGTCCTCGCGGACGAGGTGTGGCTCGCGATCGAGTGGATCACCGTAGCCCGCGGCATTGGGCTCACGGAACTCGATGAACTCCCCAGCCGCGAACGGGATGCCGGTGACCTTCGCGTGAAGAGCCTCCTCGCGTGGAGTGTCGGGGTTCCGCCGGCACGAGGCGACCAGCCCGTTCCACCCGCCGAAGATGCCGAGCGGCGGATCGGTCTGCCGGTCGCCCTCGCAGGAGTACACCCCGTCCACGAGGAACCGGTTGCGTCGGATGATGCCGATGCCACCGCGCCACTTCCCGGGCGCCGCAGGCTCGGGTCGGAGCTCGTACTGGTCGCACCGAACCGGGAAGCGCATGTCGAGCTCCTCGATCGGGTTGTTGCGCGTGTTCGCCATCAGGTTGTCGACGGAGTCCATCGCGTCCTTGCCGTGCCGGCCGCCGTACGAGCCCTCGTTCACCTCCAGGTACAGCCAGTACTCGCCCGCCGACTCGTCGAAGCCGGAGTAGGCACAGAAGTGGATGCCCGCCGAGTTGCCCGCCGTCACCTTGTCGGGCAGCGCGTCGGCCAGCGCGAGGATCGTGTTGTCGACGACCCGCTGCACCTGGGTGAAGCGCGAGAAGCACGCACGCGGGAAGGTCGGATTGAAGATCGTCCCCTTTGGCGCGATCACCTGCACGGGTCTGAACACCCCGTCGTTCTGAGGCACATGCTCGGGGAACATGACCTCGTCGAGCAGGATCGTGCGTACCGCGTAGTACGCGCCCACGAGCAGCGACCCCTCGAACGGCACGTTGAACCCGGTCGGCACCTCCGGGTTCGAGCCGGTGAGGTCGATCGTGATCTCGTCTCCCTCCACGATCACCCTGGTCTCGACCCGCAGCCGTACGCCGCGATTGCGCGCGTCGTCGTCGAGCCAGCCCACGATCGGCCCGTACTCGCCGTCCGGGATCTTCGCGATCTCGGCGCGCAGCATCCGCTCCGAGTAGTCCATCCAGTCGTACGCGGAGCTCATCACCACGTCGGCGCCGTACCGCTGGACGAGCCTCAGGAAGCGATCGCGCCCGAGCTGGCAGGCGGCGAGCATGGCGTTCATGTCACCGCGGTTCATCGTCTCGGTGCGGACGTTGTCGAAGATCATGCGGTCGACGTCGAGGTTCATGACGCCGTCGCGGTACCAGCGCAGGCCGTTGTAGAGCTTCGCCTCCGCGTAGACGTCGAACGCGTCGGCGTTGATCCCCGGGAAGGAGCCGCCGACGTCGAGGACGTGTGCGGTGACGGCCGCGAAGCCGAGCAGCTCCCCCTCGTGGAAGATCGGCACCGCCACGGCGATGTCCGGGGAGTGCGAGGCGCCCAGGTAGGGGTGGTTGTGGACGATCACGTCCCCTTCGGAGATGTCGTCACCGAGCCGGTGCAGGAAGCCGCGGATGTACCAGGGCAGCGAGCCGATGTGCATCGGCGTCGAGTCCGATTCGCAGAGCTCGCGGCCCTGGGCGTCGAAGATCCCCGCCCCGAGATCTTCCGACTCGCGAATGATCGACGAGTAGCTCATCCGGAAGAGCACACCCGCCATCTCCTTCGCGATCGCGTGGAACGCGCCGCCGAGCACCCTGAGCGTGATCGGGTCGACCTCCACCCGCGGGCGGGTCGGGGGGCCGGGCTGCCTGCCGACTTCGTATTCGGTCACTGACATGCCGACTCCCTTCTAGCTCTCACTCGTGACTGCGTTCGTCGCCGCGGCGAGCGCTCTCGCCTCGGCCGACGCGGCCACCTCGATGACGATGTTGCCGAACCGATCGACGCGCGCTTCCATCCCGGGCGGGATCACCGTCGTCGTGTCGTACTGGTTGACGATCGCCGGACCTGCGAGCCGGTTCCCCGCCTCGAGGGCTGCACGCTCGTACGAGCGCGTGGCCAGGCGCTGGAGCGCTCCGTCGACGTGGAACCAGGCCTCGCCCTCGTGACGCAGTGCCTCGTCCGGCGACTCGCCTCCGGCCTCGACCTCGGTCGTCTCGAGCGGGGGCATCAACCCGACCCCACGCACACGAACGTTCGGGAGCTCGATGTCGGACTCCTCGAAGCGACGGGAGTACTCGCGCTCGTGGATGTCGTGGAAGTCGCTGCGGACGCGCTCCGCCCATGCGTCGTCGATCGCCCCGGCGGGAACGTCGACACGCAGCTCGTACCCCTGGCCGAGGTAGCGGCAGTCCGCGATGCGATGGATCACGATCTGCTCGGCGGTCATGCCGTCCTCCTCGAGCTGCGCGCGGACCTTGCCCTCGAGCTGCTCGAACAGCTCCTGTACCGCCGGGCGATCGAGCGCCGAAAGACGCTGGTAGGTCGTCGACACCTCCTCGTACACCATGTCCGTGGCCAGGAGCCCCATGGCCGCCGTGACGCCGGGGTAGGGCGGTACGAGCACGTACGGAGTGCCGACCTCGAGCGCAATCTGGGCCGCGAACAGCGGTCCCGCTCCCCCCGCGGCGACGAGGGCGAAGTCGCGTGGGTCGTAGCCCTTGCGCACCGAGTTCTCCTCGATCGACTGCACCATCGAGTGCGTGAGGATCTGCACGGCGCCCATCGACGCCTCCTCGACCGACATCCCGAGCGCCTGCGCCGGGCCTTCCTCGAAGGCGCGGCGGGCAAGGTCGGCGCGGAGGCTCATGCCGCCACCGAGGAACGCCTCCGGCTGCAGCCAGCCGAGGTTGACCATCGCGTCGGTCGCGGTCGGCTCGGTGCCGCCGCGATCGTAGGCGGCGGGTCCCGGGTCGGCGCCCGCCGAGCGCGGGCCGACGCGGAAGATGCCGCCCTGGTCGACGTACGCGATCGAGCCGCCACCGGCACCGATCGTGTCGACGTCGACCATCGGGATCATCGCCTGGTAGGGGCCCACCCGCGTGTCGAGCAGGTGCTTCATCCGCAGCCGACCGTCCTGCGCCAGGCCGATGTCTGCCGAGGTGCCGCCGACATCGAGCGTGATCACGTTGTCGTAACCGGCCTGCTTGCCCGCCCAGATACCGCCGACGACACCGGCGACCGGGCCCGACATGAGCAGGTTGACGGGGCGCTGCACCGCGGCCTCGGGTGTGGCCACGCCGCTCGCCGACGTCATCAGGTGGAGGCCCGTGCGCACACCGAGCTCGCGCAGCTCGCTCTCCAGCCTTCCCACGTAGCTCGCCACCTTCGGGCCGACGTAGGCATTCAGGCAGACGGTCGAGAAGCGCTCGTACTCCCGGTACTGGGGCAGCACCTCGGACGAGACGGAGAGGAAGGCGTCGGGGAACTCCTCGCGGACGATCTCGCCGACGCGCCGCTCGTGCTCCGGGTTCAGGAACGAGAAGAGGAAGCACACCGCGACGGACTCGACGCCGGCCTCCTTGAGGCGGCGCACCTGGGTCCGCGCCTGCTCCTCATCGAGCGGGACGAGCACCGTCCCGTCACGAGAGATGCGCTCTGGCACCGTCAGCCGGTAACGGCGACGTACGATCGGGTACCGCTGCCAGGGGAGGTCCTGGTAGTTCGAGAAGTTGAGCGGCTTCTTGTGCCGGGCGATGTGCAGGATGTCGCGGTAGCCCTCCGTCGTGATCAGGCCGACCGTCGCGCCGTTGTGCTCGATCACGATGTTCGTCGCGATCGTGGTGCCGTGGAACACCTGGTCGAGCGCCGCCAGATCCGCGTTCGCGTCGGCCGTCAGCTCGCGGATCCCTTGCACCGTTCCCTGTGACGGGTCGTCGGGCGTCGTCGGCAGCTTGTGGACGAGCACGGTGCCCGACTCGTCGTCGACGTAGATGAGGTCGGTGAAGGTTCCGCCGACGTCCACCCCGATGCGTTTCATGCCCCACCTCCCGTGGTGAGCACGATCTTGCCGAAGAAAGCGCGGCTCTCCAGCAACTCGGTCGCCTCCCTGACCTGCTCGAGCGGGAACGTGGCCGCGATCTGGGGCTTCAGCGCGCCCTGCTCGATCAGGCGGAAGCACTTCTCAACCTCGGCGCGCGTGAATACGAACGAGCCGATCACCGACAGCTGCCGCCGGAAGAACGGGATGATGTCGAAGGGGACGACCTCCCCACCGTGGCCGCCGCAGATCACGAGGCGTCCGTCCTTGGTCAGCGAGTCGAGGCCCTTCTGGAAGAGCTCCCCGCCGACGTGCTCGTAGACGACGTCGACACCCCGGCCGTCGGTGACGTTCATCACCTCCTCCACGACGTCGTGCGTCGTGTAGTTGATGCCGACGTCGAGACCGAGCGCGGCTGCCTGCTCGAGCTTGTCGTCCCGGCTCGAGTTCCCGATCACGAACGCGCCCGCGTGCTTGGCGATCTGCACCGCGGCCGACCCGATGCCGCTGCCGACGGAGTTGATGAGGACGGTCTCCCCGGGCTGGATCCGCGCCCGGGTGATCAGCATGTGCCAGGCCGTGGCAAACGCTATGTGCCCCGCTGCCGCCTCGACGTCGCCGACGCCGTCCGGAATCCGGATGAGCTGGGACGGCTTACAGTTCACCTTCTCCGCGTACGCGCCGCCGGAGCCCATGCCGATGAACCACGCAGGCGCCTCGCAGAGCGACTCGCGGCCGGTGCGGCAGTAGATGCACGCTCCGCACGTGGCGATCAGGTACGCGGCGACGCGGTCACCGACCTGCCAGCCCTCGACACCGCTGCCGACCTCGGAGATCCGTCCCACCGGCTCGACACCGGGGACGTGTGGAGGCTCGACGGGGAAACGGGATGTGCCTACGCGGACGTCGACGTCGAGATGGTTGAGCGCGCTGGCGGTGACGTCGATCACGACCTCGCCGGGACCCGCTGTCGGATCCGGGAGCTCCTCGACCTGCAGGACATCGGACTGGCCGAACTCGTGGAAGACGACCGCTCTCACGGCACACCTCTCTCGTTTCGTGGACGTCGGACTTGTGTTTATGTCTGACATTGGCGATTCTGTCAATTCGATGCCGTCGCTCGCCAGTGCCCGCTCGTTCCTGTTCGCGCCCGGAAGCGACGACCGCAAGCTGTCCAAAGCGCTCGATGCGGGTGCCGATGCCGTGATCGCAGATCTCGAGGACGCCGTGCTGCCGGACGAGAAGGAGCGGGCGCGCTCACTCGTCGGCGGCACGATGGGCGGCAGCAGCGAGAGCCTTCGGCTCGTCCGCGTCAACGCGGTCGGTACTCCCTGGTTCGACGACGACATCTCGTCACTCGCGGCGATCGGCCTCGACGGCATCGTGCTGCCGAAGGCGACACCCGAAGCCGCAGCGCGGACGACGCAGCTCGGGCTTCCGGTGGTCGCCATCGTCGAGACGGCCGACGGGCTACGCCGTGCGCACGCACTCGCCTCCACGCCCGGTGTGGCGACGCTGGTCCTCGGTGCGGTCGATCTCGGCCTGGAGTTGGGGCTCGAGCCGCGTGCCGACGGCCACGAGTTGCTGCACGCGCGCTCGACGCTCGTCGTCGACTCCGCAGCCGCCGGGATCCGGCCGCCGGTCGACCAGGTCTGGGTCGACACCCGCGACCTCGACGGCCTGGAGCGCGACTGCCTGCTCGCACGGTCGCTCGGCTTTCGCGGCAAGGCCTGCATCCATCCTGCGCAGGTTGCGGTCGTGAACGAGGCGTTCACCCCGTCACAGGACGAGGTCGCCCGGGCGCAGGCGGTGGTTGCCGCGTACGAGCGGGCGGCGGCGGCGGGACAAGGGGCCGTTGCCCTGGACGGAGAGATGATCGACCTGCCCGTCGTCGAGCGCGCACGCCGCGTGCTCGCCAATGCAAAGAGGAGCGTGTTGCATGTCGAGTGAGCAAGCACCCGCGCCGAAAGAGTGGCGCGGGCGGTTCTACGAGGACTTCGAAGTCGGCGACGTGTTTCGCAGCCGGTTCGGCCGCACGATCACGCGCACCGACAACATCTGGTTCACATGTCTCACGATGAATACGAACCCGATGCACTTCAGCGAGCCGTTCGCCGCCGGTACGCGCTTCGGCCAACCGCTCGTCAACAGCGCCTTCACGCTCGCAGTGGTCACCGGTCTCACGGTGCCCGACACGAGCGAGAACGCCGCTGCGAACCTCGCCTGGACGGACATCTCGCTGCCCAAGCCGGTGTTCGAGGGCGACACGCTGTGGGCCGAGAGCGAGATCCTCGAATGTCGCGAGTCGGCCTCGAATCCAAGCGTCGGCATCGTCTCGATGCGCTGCCGCGGGATCAACCAGCGGCAGGAGGTCGTGATCGAGTACCGGCGGACGTTCATGGTCTACAAGCGCGACGCGGCCGAGGTGTCGGACACGTTCCCGCACACCGAGGCGAGTTGGACGGTGTGACGCACCGAAGACACCGAAGGAGGCACACATGACCACGGCTGCCGAGACGATCGCCTCCTGGGCGACCACGCTCACCACCGACGACATCCCCCCCGACGTCCTCGAGCACGCGAAGCTCCACGCGCTCGACGTGCTCGGCTGCGGCTTGGCGGCGCACGCGGAGGGCATCGCCGGCGAGGGCCGCGCGACGATGGCCGAGCTCGGCGGCGAGCCACAGGCCACGGTGATCGGCGCCGAGGGGCGGCTACCCGCCGCGAACGCCGCGTTCGCCAACGCGATGCTGTGTCACGGGCTCGACTTCGACGACACGCACTCGGACTCGGTCAGCCATGTCTCCGCCGTTGTCACCCCCGTTGCGCTGGCAGCGGGGGAGCTGGCCGCCGCCAGCGGCACGGAGGTGCTCGCGGCGATCGTGGCCGGCAACGAGGTCACGTGCCGCATCGGCATGGCGGCGCCCGGCGCATTCCACAAGCGGGGCTTCCACCCGACGGCGATCTGCGGCATCTTCGGCGGCGTCGCCGCCGTCTCCCGCATCGCCGGAGCGGACGCAGGCGCGACGACGCGTGCGCTCGGAATCGCGGGCTCGTTCGCGTCGGGCCTCTTCGCCTATCTCGAGGACGGGACACCGACGAAGCCGATGCATCCCGCGTGGGCGGCCCACGGCGCGTACGTCGCGAGCCGGCTGGCCGCGCACGGGGCCATCGGGCCACAGTCCGTGCTGGAGGGCAAGTTCGGGCTCTACCACGCGTTCCTCGGCGCCGAGCAGGGAGAGGTCGACATCGCCGGCCAGCTCGCCGATCTCGGCGAGCGCTGGGAGACCCCTCGCATCGCGTACAAGCCGTACCCGGTATGCCACTTCATGCACGGCTCGCTCGGCGCCGCCGCGCAGGCGCTCGACGGCAGGATCCTCGAGCCTGGCGAGATCGACGAGGTCGTGGTCGCAGTGCCGGCGGCCGGTGTGTCGCTCGTGCTCGAGCCCGCCGCGCAGAAGATCGCGCCGCGCTCCGAGTACGAGGGCAAGTTCTCGCTGCAGTACTCGGTTGCCTCGATGCTCGTGCGCGGCCATGTCGCAGTCTCGGACTTCACGGACGACGCGATCACCGACCCGGCGGTGCTCGAGGTGGCCGCGAAGGTGCGCTACGAGACCCGGGAGTACCCGACGTACCCGCAGGCGTTCCCCGGAGCGACCACGGTTCGCCTCGTGGACGGCACGCTGCTCGAAGCCGACTTCCCACACCAGGCCGGCGCACCCGAGAACCCGCTCAGCGTGGACGAGGTCCGGGCGAAGTTCCGCGAGAACGCGTCGCTGGCGCTCGCCGAGCCGGAACTCGTCGCACTCGAGGAGGCGATCCTGTCGCTCGAGCGCCACGACGACCTCACTGCAGCACTCGCCCCGCTCGTCGTACGCGAGGGCGTCGCCGTATGAGTCACACGGGATACACGGCCGAGCAGGAAGAGATCGTCGCGGCGGTACGCGCGTTCGTCGACCGTGACGTCGTTCCGGTCGCCTCCGATCTCGAGCACGCCGACGAGTACCCGGAGACGCTCGTGGAGACGATGCGCGAGATGGGTCTCTTCGGCACGACCATCCCGGAGGAGTACGGAGGCCTCGGGCTCGGGCTCGACACGTATGCGCTGATCGTGATGGAGCTGTCACGTGGCTGGGTGACGCTCTCCGGCATCCTCAACGGCTCCTTCATCGCGGCGACGATGATCCGCCTGCACGGCACCGACGAGCAACGAAGCCGCTTCCTCCCGCGCCTGGCGAGCGGCGAGCTCCGGTCGTCGTTCTCGATGACCGAGCCGCACGCCGGCTCCGACGTCCAGTCGATCCGCACGGTCGCCCTGCGCGACGGCGACCACTACGTGATCACCGGTCAGAAGATGTGGGTGACGAACGGCTGGCGCTCGGGCATCGTGATGCTGCTCGCGAAGACCGACCCCGCGGCGGAGCCGGCGCACACCGGCATGACCGGGTTCATCGTCGAGAAGGAGCCGGAGACGAGCCCGCCGGGGCTCCAGATCCCGATGCCGGGGCTCCGCAAGCTCGGGTACAAGGGCGTCGAGTCGACCGAGTTGGCGTTCGACGGGTTCCGCACCCCGGCCGCGAGCGTGCTCGGCGGCGACGACGGCGTGGGGCTCGGCTTCAAGTACTTCATGAGCGGCATCGAAGTCGGCCGGGTGAACGTGGCCGCGCGCGGCGTCGGCGTCGCCAAGGCCGCGCTCGACGACGCGATCCGCTACGCGACGGAGCGGGAGGCGTTCGGCAAGCCGATCGGGCACCACCAGGCGGTCCAGCTGATGATCGCGAAGATGGCGACCCGGGCGGAAGCGGCACGGCTACTCACGATCGAGGCCGCGCGGAAGAAGGCCTCCGGCGTGCGCGCCGACCTCGAGGCTGGCATGGCGAAGTACTTCGCCACCGAGGCGGCACAGGACAACGCCCTAGACTGCATGCGGATCCACGGCGGCTACGGGTACTCGCTCGAGTACCGGCCGGAGCGCTACTACCGCGACGCGCCGCTCCTCCTGATCGGCGAAGGATCGAACGAGATCCAGCAGCTGATCATCGCCCGCAGACTGCTCGAACGCGCCGGGGCCTGACGTGGACTTCTCACTACCAGAGGAGCTCGCCGAGATCAGGGCCGCCGTCCGCGAGCTGTGCGCCCGCTTCCCGGGCGAGTACTGGCGCGAGCTCGAACCGGACCGCTACCCGGAGGAGTTCGTGCAGGCGCTCACGGACGCCGGGTGGCTCGCGGCGCTGATCCCGGAGGAGTACGGAGGTGCCGGTCTGTCGATCACGGCTGCGAGCGTGATCCTGGAGGAGATCAACGCGTCGGGGGGCAACGCCGGCGCCTGCCACGCCCAGATGTACATCATGGGCACGATCCTCCGGCACGGCTCCGAGGAGCAGAAGCAACGGGTGCTGCCGCAACTCGCGGCCGGGGAGCTCCGCCTGCAGGCGTTCGGGGTGACAGAGCCCACCGCCGGCTCCGACACGACGAGCATCTCCACGACCGCGACACGCACCGAGGGTGGGTGGCTCGTGCACGGCCAGAAGATCTGGACGTCACGTGCACTGCACTCCGACCTCATGCTCCTGCTGGCGCGCACGACGCCGGCCGAGGACGTGGAGAAGAAGACCCTCGGGCTCTCGACGTTCCTCGTGGACATGAAGCGTGCCCTTGCCGACGGGACGATGACGATCCGGCCGATCAGGACGCTGATGAACCACGCGACGACGGAGATCTTCCTCGACGGCGTCGTCGTACGCGACGATGACCTCGTCGGCGAGGAGGGGCTCGGCTTTCGCTACATCCTCGACGGCATGAACGCGGAGCGTGTGCTGATCGCGGCAGAGTGCATCGGCGACGGCCATTGGTTCGTGGAGAAGGCGAAGGCCTACGCCAGCGAGCGGGTGGTCTTCGGGCGGCCGATCGGCGCGAACCAGGGCGTCCAGTTCCCGATCGCGCAGGCGCACGCCCAGCTCGAGGCCGCCGACCTGATGCGCTACAAGGCCGCATGGCTGTTCGAGCAGGGGCTTCCCTGCGGCCCGGAGGCCAACACGGCGAAGTTGCTCGCGGCCGACGCGTCGTGGGCCGCGGCCAACGCCTGCCTCGACACGCACGGCGGCTTCGGCTTCGCGGAGGAGTACGACGTGGAGCGGAAGTTCCGCGAGACCCGGCTGTACAAGGTCGCGCCCGTGTCGAACAACCTGATCCTCGCGTACCTCGGCCAGCACGTGCTCGGCATGCCGCGCAGCTACTAACCCCGCAGATCGAGAATCCGCCAAGCGGATTCCCGATCGCGACAACCCCTGAAGGCGTCCGCTTCGCGGCCGCGGGGTATCGCTCTCATCGACCGCTAGGTTCTCGGCATGCGCTCGCCGGTGGAGATCCTCGATGCCGCCGGCGTCTCGTACGTGGTACACGACCACGAGCCGGTGGCGACGGTGGCAGAGATCCTCGACGCGCTGCCCTTCCCAGCCGAGGCGCACGTGAAGACACTCGCCTTCGACGCTGACGGGCGGGTCGCGCTCGTCGCGCTGCGCGGAAGCGACCGGCTGCGCTACGGACCACTGGCGCGGGCGCTCGGGGTCTCGCGCGACCGCCTCGCCACGCTCGCACCAGAGCGTGTCCGGGGCGAGCTGGGCCTCGAGCCCGGCGGTGTCTGCCCGCTCGTAGACTCGAGCGACGTCTCAGTGCTGCTCGACCGCCGTGTCCTCGACCGGGAGCTCGTGCTCTGCGGCTCGGGTCGGGCAACTGCAACGCTCGAGCTGCGTGCCGCAGATCTCGCTGCCGTCAGCCGGGCGACGATCGTCGACGTGACCTAGTGCGGCCTCTCGTAACGTTGCACGGGAAATTGGCTCATCGTTCAGGCGGCGAGCTTGAGCGTGTTCGTGGCTTTCGCGGTGCGGTGTTTGCGTCGCCGGGTGGCTTCGAGCTGGCGGCGCGCGCGCTCGGTGGGGCTGTTGCGGTGGCGGACGTGCTCGGCGAGCGCGTAGCCGAAGGCGTCCCAGTCGAGGTAGTCGGCGTTCTTGCACACGAACTCGTCGAGCGCCCCGAAGGTCGCCTCGATGCGGTTGAGGTAGCTGGCGTAGGTGGGGGTGGGCACGAGCTCGATGTTGTTTTGCTCGGCGTAGGCGCGGACGGCGGGCGTCCAGTGGCAGGAGAGGCCGTCCTGGATCCAGTAGATGCGCAGCCGCTTGGGGTAGGCGAGCCGGATCTGGCGCATGCACTCGAGTGTGGAGGCGCCGTCACGGCGCGGCCTGGGCCGGATGCGCAGATAGTCGCCGTGGACCTCGAGGGCTCCCAGCAGGTAGCGGACTCCGTGGCGGCGGTTGAAGGTGCCCCGGTGTCGCTCGGGACGGCCGCGGCGCGTCCAGCCACGCCCGTGCTGGGGGCGCAGGCTCTCCGGCCCCTTCTCGTCGAAGCTGATCACGACACCGTTTGCGGGTCGCTCGCGGTAGAGGGCGAGGATGCGAGCCGCTTTCTGCTTGTAGTCGGGATCGGGGCTCTGCTTCCAGGAGCGGGTGCGCTGCAGCGAGATCCCGTTGCGGTGAAGGATCCTGCCGAGATGGGCGGGCGAGACCGAGATCCCCTGCCCTTGAAGGTAGCGGGAGAGCTTCGAAAGGCTCCAGCGCGTGAAGGGCACCCCGAGCGAATCGGGACGGGCGCCGGCCAAGGCGACGATCCGCTGCTCGTCGTCACTCTGAATCCGGCG
This sequence comes from uncultured Actinomycetes bacterium, assembly GCA_963701395.1. Classification (GTDB taxonomy): domain Bacteria; phylum Actinomycetota; class Thermoleophilia; order Gaiellales; family Gaiellaceae; genus Gaiella. The sequence continues at coordinate 226,501 of CAVOZU010000009.1, read as the reverse complement.
GGGTCGCCCGCCCCCGAAGCGAGGGCGCAGAGAGTCGAACCCACGCTCGTTGAAGTCGTGGATCACCCTGCGCACGTGCTCCTCGTCCGTCATCCACATGCGCGCGATCTGGGGAACGCTCATCAGCGTGTTCGAAGCCAGCAGCATCGAGGCCCGCTGCCGCGTCGAGGCATGCTTGGCCCGCTTCGAGAGCCGCTTCAGCCGCTGCCCCTCGTGCGGAGCAAGCTCGCGTACGAACACCTCCGGGGGACGCATCGACACCTCCCTGGGTCGTATGCGTCCCGATTCGACGTCGAGCGCCGAGGTCCCGCCTCGTTTCCCGTCAAACGTTATGAGACGCCGCACTAGACGGTTGAGTGCCTGAATTACCGATCAACCATCTAGGCCCGCGCGGCGCGGTCGAAGGCGCGGAGTGACCGCTCGAGCTCACCACGATCGAGGTCGCGGCCGATCACGACGAGCCGTGAGCGGCGGTCGGCGTCCGGCCACTCTTCGAGATGGACTGGTGGATGCACCGCGTGCTGCACGCAGTTGACGAGCAGCGGCCCCGGCCCTCCCACGTCGAGGAGACCCTTCACGCGCAGCACGTCCGTGCCGCGAGCGGCCAGCAGCATCGTCAGCCAGATGCCGAACGCGGTCCAGTCGAGCGTCCCGTCGAGGTCGAGCACGACCGCGGTCACGTCGCCGTCGTGCGCGTGAGCCCCGGTCGAGCCGGCGACCCCGTCGAGGGCGTGCCCGTGGTGGCGGCGCTCGAGGAGCGTGGACGGCTCGACGGCCCCGTCCCGAACTCGCAGCGACGGCGCTGTCGGGTTGAGGGCCGCGAGCCGGCGCTCGAGCTCGTCGAGCCGGTCGGGGGTGGAGAGATCCGGCTTCGTGACGACGAGCGTATCCGCCGCGGCAACCTGCTTCACCGACTCCTCGCCCCGCAGCCCATGCTGGCCGTCGACCGTGGCGATCACGGTCTCCAGCTCGTAGTGGTGCGGGACGAGCGGGTCGGAGAGCAGGGTGTTGACGATCGGTGTCGGGTCGGCGATGCCGGTCGTCTCGACGACGACGCGGCCGAACCGGGGGATCTCGCCGGCGTCCCGGCGGTCGAGTAGGTCGCGGAGCTCGGTGGCCAGATCGTCGCGGAGCGTGCAGCAGACGCAGCCGTTCGCGAGCAGGACGGTGCGCTCGTCGACCCGACGCAGGAGATGGTGGTCGATTCCCACCTCGCCCAGCTCGTTCACGATCACCGCAGTCTCGCCGAGGTCGGGGTGGGTGAGGAGATGCGAGATGAGCGTGGTCTTGCCGCTCCCCAGGAACCCCGTGACCAGGACGACGGGCGTCTTCACGCTTCGAGCGCGGCCACGAGGTCGGGGGCGAGCGGGTCGAGTGGGCGCCCGAGCAGCCGCTCGGCCTCAACCCAGACAGCGCCGAGGTCACCGACGACGGCTGTCCCGCCCTTGCGGTCGCGCAGGACGTATGTGCTCCCCGCCCACGCCTGGACGGAGAGACCGAAATGGTCGAGCACCCGGTTGAGCGCCGTCGCGCGAAAGACACGCGCGCGCCGATCGTCCCCCTGCTCCGCCCAGTGCTCCTTCGCCATGACGCCGCAGAGCGAACACATCTAGATTCCTTGTACCAGGCTTGCCACCGAGAAGGGGAGGTGCGGAACGATGGCCAAGGAGATCTTTGTCGCCTACGGCGTCGACGTCGACGCAGTCGCAGGCTGGCTCGGCTCCTACGGGGGCGAGAACTCGCCGGATGACATCTCGCGTGGGCTCTTTGCAGGCGAGGTGGGCACACGCCGGCTCCTGAACCTGTTCGACCGGCACGGGCTGAAGACGACATGGTTCATCCCGGGGCACTCGATCGAGACGTTCCCGGAGGAGACGGCGCTCGTCGTCGCGGGCGGGCACGAGATCGGGATTCACGGCTACTCGCACGAGAACCCGATCGCGATGACGCGCGCGCAGGAGACCGCGATCCTCGACAAGTGCATCGGGCTCGTGGAGCAGGTCTCGGGCAAGCGCCCGACCGGGTACGTGGCCCCGTGGTGGGAGTTCTCGACCGTCACCAACGAGCTGCTGCTCGAACGGGGCATCAAGTACGACCACTCGTTGATGCACGACGACTTCCACCCCTACTACGTCCGCGTGGGCGACTCGTGGACGAAGATCGACTACTCGAAGAAGGCCGAGGAGTGGATGGTCCCGTTGCAGCGCGGCGAGGAGACCGACCTGATCGAGATCCCCGCCAGCTGGTACCTCGACGACCTGCCGCCGATGATGTTCATCAAGACGGCGCCGAACAGCCACGGCTTCGTCAACCCGCGTGACATCGAGCAGCTCTGGATGGATCAGTTCGACTGGGTCTACCGCGAGTACGACTATGCGGTGTTCACGATGACGATCCACCCCGACGTGAGTGGCCGGCCGGCGGTGCTCGCGATGCACGAGCGGATCATCGAGCACATCAACGGCCACGCCGGCGTGCGCTGGGCGACGTTCGACGAGATCGCCGACGACTTCGCCAAGCGCAACCCGCGGCAGTAACTCGGCGTGGGGGTGGGCCGGGCAGGTCCGGCCCACCCCCACGCTCAACCCGCTGCCGCGGCAAGCGCCGCTGCCGGGTCGAGCCCTGCGCCGAGGGCGACCTGGAGGAGCACGCGCACCTTCGGGCCGGCGAGGTCGTCGGCGAACAGCGCGCCCGCGTCTGCCAGGTCGCGGCCCCCGCCGCGCCCGTACACGGGCTCCACCCGACCCTCGAAACAGCGGCTGCACACGGCCACGGGGACGCCTGCCTCGACTGCATCACGAACGCCCGCGACCACCTGGTCGTTCGCGTTGCCACGACCCGTGCCCTCGAGCACGATCGCCCGTGCGCCGGTCTCCATCGCCGCACGCACGAACCGTGCGTCACTGCCGGCGTACAGGCGGATCAGGTCGACGGGCGCGAGCTCGTCCGGCACGGGCAGCGACGGCGGCCGGTCGGGGGTGCGCGCATAGCGGACGTCTCCCGCGTCGACGTGCCCGACCGGGCCGTACCCGGGTGACGCGAACGCTTGCAGCGCGCTCGTGTGCACCTTCCGAGCCTCCCTGGCCGCGTGCACCTCACCCGCGAAGGCGATCAGCGCACCCCTCCCGCTCGACCTCGGGGACACAGCAGCCGTGATCGCGTCCCGGAGGTTCCGCGGGCCATCGGCGTCACGCTGCTCCGCGCCCCGCTGCGCCCCGGTGAACACGACGGGCGCCGCCGAGCCCGGTAGCAACAGATCGACGAGGTACGCGGTCTCCTCCATCGTGTCCGTGCCATGTGTGACGACAGTCGGCCTCCCCGATGTGGCGTGGCCGACAACACGACGGGCGAGCGACAGTGCGAGCGGACCGTGGATGTCGAAGCTCGGAACGTGGACTGCGTCGTCGAGCGAGAGCGCCGGCGCCTCCGGCCAGTCGAGCATCGCTACGAGCTCGTCTCCCGAGACAGCCGGTACGAGCTTTCCCGTGGCGGGGTCCGGGCGCATCGCAATCGTGCCGCCCGTGGACACGACCACGACCTCGCTCACGACGACCTACTTCTCGGTCGAGCCGACCGAGCGGACGCGGATCGCGCCGCCAGGCTCCTCGCCGAACTCCTCCTCGATGCGGTGCACACGCCCCGCACCGCCTCCGCGCAGCTTGATCACGAGCGACGCAACCACGAGGAAGGTGAGCACGACGAGGATCGAGGCGACCGTCGTCGCGGTGCCGAGGGCGTAGAGATCCGGCCGAATCGCACCGGTGAAGGTGAGACCCCCGATCGTGAGCGGCAGCGTGTCGGTGGAGGAGATCTGGAAGAGGATCGAGCGGTCGTAGTCGTTCCACGTGAGCGTGGCGCCGAAGAGGAATGACCCGAAGATCCCGGTCCAGACGAGGGGGAGAGTGACCTCGCGGAACGTGCGCGTCTTGTTGGCACCGAGATCGCGGGCCGCCTCCTCCACGCTGTCGTCGTACCGGTTCCACACGGCGAGCATCACGAGGAACCCGAAGGGGATGCCCCAGATCACGTTGGCGCCGAGAGACGTCTTCCAGATCGACGTCGGCTGGTCCATGAACGACCAGAACAGCTGTGTGCCGACCGCAAGCAGGAAGCCTGGTGTCATCAGCGCGAGCAGGATCAGGTAGAACGCCACCGACGAGCCACGGAAGTTGCGCCTGAACGCCACCGAGAGAGTGAAGGAGAGGAAGGCGACGATGGCGCCCGCGGCCAGGCTCACCCACAACGAGTTGCGCCCGGCGGTACTGATGTCGTCGGCATGCGACCCGATCACCGACGAGTCGAAGAGCGAGCTCCACCAGTGCAGGCTCACCGGACCGCGGAACGGCCACGTGAGGGCGCCGAAGTTGCCCTGGAACGAGAGCACGCCCATCAGGATCATCGGCAAGTAGAGGAACCCGAGGAAGAGGAAGAAGTAGACGCCGAGGATCCACTTGCTCCAGTCGGTGCGCCTCGGCGGCTTGATCACGCGCTGTGCCGTCACCGCTTCACCCGCCGCAGCCATCTCAGAGCTCCTCGCGCAGGTTGGCGAACCGCGTGATCACGAAGACGCCGACGAGCAGGGCGAGCACGAGCAGAACGGCGGAGGCCGAGCCCTGCGGGTACTGGATGCCGATCTCGACCTTGGACTGGACGATCGTGCCGACCGACGAGATCTTGTTGCCGCCGATCACGCGGACCGTGCCGTACTCGCCCATCGTGAGCACGAAGATGAAGATGGAGCCGATCACCACGCCCGGCATCGTCTGCGGCAGGATCACCTCGCGGAACGTGCGCCACCAGCTGCCACCGAGGTCGCGCGCCGCCTCGATCGCGCTGCGGTCGACCTGGGCCAGGGCGAAGAACAGCGGCGTGATCATGAACAGGATGTAGAGCTGGATCATCGCGAGCCGCACCGAGAGTGTCGAGAAGCCGAGAGCGTCGATCGGGTTGTCGACGATGCCGACCTTGCGCAGCACCTGATTGACCCCGCCCTCACGACCCATCAGCGGGTAGGTCCAGGCGATCGCGCGAGTGAGGTAGCTTGTCCAGAAAGGGGCCAGCGCGATGATGAACAGCGCGATCTGGTTGCGGAGGTTCTTCACCTTGAGCGCGAGGAAGTACGCCACCGGGAACCCCAGCACGAGGCACGCGACGACGGCGATCACCGACGTCATGAAGCTCGACAGCATGTTGCGCCAGTACGTCTCGTCGCCGAACAGCTCGGTGTAGTTCTGCAGCGTCCAGTCCTCGACGAAGCCCGACCTCGCGCCCTGCTCGTAGGTCCAGAAGCTGACGAGGAGGATGAAGACGAGCGGGGCGAGTAGGAAGAACGAGAGCCACAGGTAGCCCGGCAGTCCCCAAAGGAACGTGATCAGGCCGTGCCCGCGCTCCTTCCGCTGCCCACCGCTCCCGTGTGCGTGGGCCTCCTCGGACCCCGTGACCAGCGGCTCACGACTCGAGGAGCTGGACATCCTCCTCCTCCCAGGTGACCCGGAGCGTGTCTCCTTCGCGCCCTCTCAAGCTCGGGTACTGGTCACCCGGAACCTTGGCCAGCATCCTCTCGCCCGCGGCCTCGAGGTGCAGCTTCACGAGGTCACCGAGGAACTCGACGAACATCACCTCGCAGTCCGCTGCGTTGAGCGACGCCGCCGAGCCGTCGGCCTCGGTCACGCGAACGGCGGCCGCACGCACGGCGAGGTCGGCAGCAGCCCCCACGGCCGGCGCGTCGCCCGTCACGCGGACGCTGGCACGTACGCCGCCGGCGCTCACCACGACGAGCCTGCCGCCCGTGTGCTCGGCGACCTTGCCACGAACGATGTTGTTGTCGCCCATGAAGCGGGCGACGAGCTCGTTCTGCGGCTTCGTTGCGATTGTGAGGGGATCGGCGACCTGCTGGATCCGCGCGTCGTTCATGACGACGATCCGGTCGGCCATCGAAAGCGCCTCTTCCTGGTTGTGCGTGACGTGGATGAACATCAGCCCCAGCTGGCGTTGGAGCGCGCGGAGCTCGACGCGCATCCGAAGCTGGAGCAGCCTGTCGAGGTCGCCGAGCGGCTCGTCGAGCAGCAGCGCCTTCGGCTTGGTCACGAGAACGCGCGCGAGCGCGACCCGCTGCTGCTGACCACCTGAGAGCGCCCGCGGCTTGCGGTCGGCCAGCGTCTCCAGACCCACCATCTCGAGCGCGGCCATCGCCTCGGCGCGGCGCTCGGTCTTGCCCACGCCGTGCATCTTCAGACCGAACTCGACGTTGTCGAGCACCGATCGGTGCGGGAACAGCGCGAAGTGCTGGAACACCGTCGTGGTCGGTCGCTTGTCCGGCTCGAGCGCGACGAGCGACTGGCCGTCGAGCACGATGTCCCCGTTGGACGGGAACTCGTGCCCGCCGATCATGCGGAGCGTCGTCGTCTTCCCACACCCGGAGGGGCCGAGCAGGACGACGTACTCCCCGTGGTCGACGTGGAGGTTGACGTCATCGACGGCGACCGTGCCGCCGGGGAAGACCTTTGTCAGCCCGATCAGGTCGAGCCCGCCGGACTTCGACTCGGAGGGGGCGGTGGCCGCCCCCTCCGAGATCGCTGCAGATGTCGAGTCTCCCATCGCTAGGAGAGGAACTCGTTCACCTTCTTGACCTGGTACACGTTGTTCGTGAAGAACGAGTTCCAGGTGGCGTACTTCGCCGAGCGGTTGAGGAACGCACCGCCGTCGCGGAACGACCCCTTCTTCACGTCGCCGACCTGACCGGTGATTCCCGGGAGGTCCTTGGCAGCACGCTTCCCCTGATACCAGAAGTCGTACTCGGCGGGGTCGAACCCGGCTGCCTTGCCGGCCGAGCTCTTGATCCACGGCAGCAGCTTCGCGCCGTTGGCGATGTAGTACCCCTGCCGCATGATCAGGGCGCCGAGCCAGCCGTCCTGCATCCAGTTGATGTAGTCGTACACCGCCTGGAGCTTGTCGCCGGTCACGTGCTTCGGGATGCCCGTCGCGCTGCACCAGCCGCGGAAGCCCTCCTTCGGCGCCGCGTAGCGGCAGTTCACGCCCTGAGCGACGAGCAGCGCGACTGCGGGTGACCACATCGACTCGATCACGACCTCCTTCGAGGCCATCAGGTTGACCGACTCGTTGAAGGTCGCCCAGAACGCCCGGAAGTGGCCGTTCTTCTTGTACGTGCCGAGGATCTTGAAGAGCCGATCCATCTCGGCCTTGGTCATGTTGCCCGTGTCCTTGAACTTCATCAGCCCGAGCGCCGCAACGGCCAGACCGGCGTCCTGCGTGAGGATGCCCGGGTCGTTGAGGAGCGCGACGCGGCCCCTCCATTTCGAGTTCAGGAGCTCCGCCCAGCTGACCTGGTTCGGCGGCTTGTTCAGCTCGTCGCCGTTGTAGCCCATCGAGTCCATGTTGAAGTGGGCCGGCGGGCCGAGGACGTACCGCGGCATCGCCTTGCCGGGGTACGGCTTTCCTGTCTTCTCGTTGACCCACTGGACGATCTGCTTGTTCGTCCTCGGGCCCTGCTTCGTCAGCGGGAGCCCGGTGGAGCGGTCAGGGTCGACGAAGATCGTGCGGAACGGCGCGTTGCCGTCGCCGTACGTCGCCTTCTTGTTGTTCGGTCGGACACGCCCGCGTGTGAAGACGGGGTAATTCGCCTTCCAGTGCTTCAGCTTGCGCGTGTCGACCGGCTGGAAATTCCCGGTCGGCCAGATCTGGAAGTACTGGTAGTTGTAGAGACCACCGACGTCGATGCTCTTCGGGTCGGTGATCGACTTCTGCACCTGCGCGTTCGTCCCCATCGCCTGGACGTTGAACTTGACGCCCAGGTCCTTCTCTGCCTGCTCCTCGGCACCCGGGGGCCACTCGACGGTGAGGGTGATCACGTTGAGCGTGCCTGTGTACTTCCCGGCGGCCCCAGGAGCTGCGGACGCCCGGCCGGCCATCGCGCCGAGCCCTGTGAGCGCCGCGGCGCCGACACCACCCTTGACGAGCATGTCGCGACGTGACAGCCGCCTCTGCTCGGGTGTCTCGGCGCGAATAGCCTTGGACTCCGTGAAGTCGTTGCGTGTCAGCTCGTCCGTGTAGCCGAGCTGATCGGCGTATTCCTGCGGATTGAAATCCGACTCGCCGAATTTGCTCATTCGCCGCTCCTTTCGCCCCCGACTCTCGGCCGGAGTGCTGTTCGCGCCACCCTGGGGTGCGGGATTCGCCTCCCTACTGACTGTGACGTCTCAGCCAGTGAGTTGTTGTATACAAGCCCCCAGAAGCAGAGTCAACTAGGGTCGGTCACAAGTCACCGTCGGGCTGTGCGGCCCCGCGACGGGCGGCGGCTGCGCGTGCCCACGGCCGCGACAGACGCTCGAGCAGCAGATACGCAGCGGCTCCCACGCAGACGCCCCAGACGACCTTCAGCCAGCTGTCGGGAACGGCGTAGTAGGCGACGGCCCCGACACCGACCGCCAGCACCGCAGAGACGTTGAGCCCTCCTATGTAGGCGTAGCGCCCCTTGGCGTGGAAGAGCGCCGGGACGTCGATCCGCATCCTCTGCACGATCACGTAGTCGGCGAGCACGACACCGGCGAGCGGCGCCCCGAGGTTGCCGAGATGCGTGATCCAGTGCTGCGCCCGGTCGATGAAGTCGGGGAACGCCGAGAGCGCGACGGCGAGGGCGGCTGCAGCGACGGTCGCCCGCACACGGCCGAGGCGCGGCACGGTGTTCACGACCGAGAGACCTGCCGTGTAGACGTTCGTGACGTTAGCGGCGATGCCCTGGACGACGATCGCCGCCAACATGAGCACGAGCAGGGCGGTCACCGACGTCACCTCGGCGACGGCGACAAACGGGTTGACCTCGCCGGTCGCCGCGGCTGCGTAGCCGCCGACGAAGGTGGTGACCGCAGCCGCGGCGAGCGCGGAGCCCGCGTAGCCGATGCGCATGTCGCGCCGGGTCGGCGTGTAGCGGCAGTAGTCGGCGACGCTCGTGACGAGGGTCAGCGACGCTCCGCACATCACGGTCACATACGTCGCGAAGCCGACCCAGGTGAGCGACTGGTCCGGCGAGTCGAGCACCCGACGCAGTGCGTAGGCCGGGTCATCGGACGTGACGAAGAGGGCGATCAGCAACGCGGTGAAGACGAGCGATACGGGCAGGACGATCCGGAGCAGCCACCGCGTGACGTCGAAGCCGATCACGGCGAGCAGGGCGTGGAAGACCGCGAGCACGAGCGCCATCGGGACGAGCGGGTAGCGATCCCCCGTGAGCCGAGCAGGATCGCCTGGAAGCCGAGCGCGGCGGTCAGGGCCTGCGCCGCGAACCAGTAGCTGGCGGCGACGATCCGGTAGGGCGAGCTGAGGAGCCGTGCACCCCAGTACCCGAGCCACGCGCGCATCGCCACCTGGCCGGGGAGGCCGTCGTCGACTCCCGGCTGGGCGACGACGACGAGCGCCGCGTAGGCGAGAGCCTGCCCGAGCACCATCGCAGCGACCGCCCACGGGAGTGGGAGACCGCCGTCGACGACCGCCAGCGCCCCGAGCACGTACATGACGGGGTTGAGGAAGAACGTAAAGTTGATCGCGAACAGGTCGCGCCAGCCGACCGTGCGCAGCTCGGACGGGATCGGCTCGATCCCGTACTCCTCGACAGCCGGCATGGTGCGGGCGTCAGCCCGACATCGGGTGCCGCCGCAGGAAGTCGACCACGACGCGGCCGTGCTCCTCGGTGGCGTCGAAGATCGTCGAGTGCCCGGCACCGGCGATCACGTGCTTCTCGGAGCCGGCGATGCCCTCGTGGATGCCCTGCTGGCCGACACCGTTCGGCCCCTGGTCCCACGGCGTCATCGAGGTCCTCGTCGCCGCCGAGCACGAGCGCCGGCGACGTGATCCTCGGCAGCCACGGCGTCAGATCCATGTCGTTCATCGCCTGGCAGACGGCGGTGAAGACCTCACGCCGGTTGGAGTCGCGCAGGATCTGCTGGCAGACATCCGCGATACCCTCGCCGTCGGGCGTCTCGAGGAAGCGCTTGTTCACCGCCTGCCACGCGATCAGCTCGGCGAGCAGCCTGCTCCCCGGCCCGTCCGGGTCCATGTTCGCGATGTCGATCCAGTTCTTGAAGATCAGCCGGCCCATGCGACCGAGCTTCGCGGCGGCGCAGTTGATCACGACCGAGTGCGTCCGCTCCGGGTACTTGCCGGCGACCACGATCGCCACCATGCCCGCCCATCGACGTGCCGTGGACGTGGGCTCGCTCGATCTCGAGCGCGTCCATGAGGGCCGACGAGATCGTCGGCGAACACCTCCATGTCGTAGTGCTGGAGCGGCTTGTCCGATGCGCCGTAGCCGCGCTGGTCGTAGTCGACGACCCGGAAGCCAGCCTCGGCGATCAGCGGTGTGACGGGGTCGAGGTTGTAGTGCCCGAAGCCCGCACCGTGGATCTGCACGACGGGCTCACCCTCACCCGTGATCCGGTGCCACAGGTTGACGCCGTTGACCTCGATCATCCCTTCCATGTGCTCTCACCCGCCTCGCATCGGTGCCCCTGACGCTCGCAGTATCTCCCGAATGTCTCGCGGAGGACAAGGCGGTAGGGTGGCCGGGAAGGTCGCCACGCACCCCGGGCGCCGAGCGGAGAACGGAGGACGGATGGCCGAGCACTTCATCGAGCGAATGACGTGGGAGGAAGTGCACGCGCGGATCGAGCAGGGTGTCGACGCCGTGCTGATCCCGATCGGGACGACGGAGCAGCACGGGCCGCACATGCCGCTCGACACCGACTGTCTGATCGCGCGCACGCTGTCCGAGCGGGCGGCCGCCCTGGCGGAGGAGCAGGGGGTGAGCATCCTCGTCGCCCCCACGCTCAACGTGACGCTCTCCTGGTACCACATGCAGTTCCCAGGGAGCATGCGCCTGCAGACGACGACGTTCCTGCAGGTCTTTCGCGAGGTCTGCGACTCGCTCGCACACCATGGCTTCCGAAACCTCGTGGCCGTCAACGGGCACGGCGGCAACATCGCGGCACTCACTGTCGCCGTCAACCACTACTTCGAGCAGACCGGGCAGCGCGTGTTCCTCGCCCAGTGGTGGGACCTCGCGGCGGACGCGCTCGCCGAGATCGAGGGCCCCATGATCCATGCGGAGGAAGCAGAGACGTCACTCGCGCTCGCGCTCGGGCAGCGCGTGCAGATGGAGAAGGCGTCGCGCGACGCCTGGGACCGGGGCCAGGCGGTCAAGGACGCGGGGCTTCCGTGGACCTCGTACGGGCAGTACGGGATGCGCCATGCCGGGCCGAAGGTCGTCGTGCCGATGGACATGCTCCGCGACATCAGCGCCTCGGGTGTGGTCGGCGACGCGACCCGCGCGAGCGTCGAGACCGGCGAGCGGATCGTCGACGTCCTGATCCCACGAATCGTCCAGGTCTGCCGAGAGATGGCAGGAAAGGAGTAGTCATGGCGCGTCGCGTGATCGATCTGTCCCAGCCGCTCTCCCGTGAGAGCCAGCTGCATCCGTTCTTCCCCCCGACGCAGATCCTCCGTCACATCCAGCACACCGACGCCGAGCCCGGACGCCCGTCCTTCTCGGCGGAGGTGATCATCACCTCGAATCACGCTGCCACGCACGTCGACGCCTTCGGCCACTACGACCCGACCGGGGTCGCGATCGCGGAGATGCCGCTCGACACCTTCTGCGGCGAGGCGATCTGCGTCGACGTGCGCACGTACGGAAAGGGCCACGACGTGACCGCCGCCGAGGTCGAGGCAGCCGTCGCCGACAGCGGCCAAGAGCTGCGCGAAGGCGACATCCTCGTCTTCTGCTCCGACCACTACAACCGAACGGTCGGGACGCCGGCGTTTCTCGACGGCTTCTGCGGCATCTCCGCCGAGGCAGTGCACTGGATGGCCGACCGCGGGGTGAAGATCTTCGGTGTCGAGACGATCTCGCCGGACCTCGTGTACCTGACCGACGAGTACCCGACCCACCGAGCCTGCGCCGAGCGGAGCCTCACGCACTACGAGAACCTCAACAACCTCAAAGAGGTCGTGGGACGGCGCTTCTCCTTCTGCGGGTTTCCGCTCAGGCTGGAAACCGCGTACGGTTCACCGGTGCGCGCGGTCGGCATCCTCGACGACTGAGGCTCAGCGCTCGACGACGATCTCGACGCACTCCACCGGGAGCTCGCCGAAAGCGTCGCGGAACTCCGCCTGCGTCCACGGGCGTTTCGGCACGAGACGCCGCAGCAGCGAGAGCTGTAGGGCGGGCTCCGAGAAGGGCCACGGCGTGACGCGTGCCCGCCACTGCCCGAGCGGGTCGAGTCGGAGGGCGCCGATCTCGAACGGGCTCGCCCGGCTCGTCCCATGCACGCATGCAGAACGCGAGCGAGAGGCGGTCGTATGCCTGAAGACGACGGTAGTCCGCCATGCGCAGGTCGTCGTCAACACCGGCGCTCGCCATGCGCGCCGCGAACCCGCCCTCCTGCTCGGCGACGAACGCCTCCACGAGCCGCGCCTCCTCGGCGGCATGCGTGAGCACCAGCCCCGGATCCTCGCCGTAACGCTGCTGGTAGATCCCCGCGCCGTGCATGGAGACGAGCAGCCCCGCGTACGCGTCCTCGTCCGAGATAGCCGCGATCCCGGCCCGGTAGAACGCGAGGTGCGCGGGCACCTGGACGTCGAGGAACGTGACCGGGGCCCCGGACGCGTCGACCAGCGGCGACGCCTCCCAGACCGCCCAGCCGTCGTCGTGACGCTCGGCTGCCACCACGACCGAGTCGTGGCGCGGGCCGCGCTCCGCCCATGCCCGGGCGAGCTCCGCCGCGAGATCGGCGTGGTCGGTCTGCAACACGACCTGCCAGGTGTCGCCGGCGTCACGGACGATCAAGGGCTCACCCCGGCCACCGAGAGCGCGACGAGCGCCTCCTCGAGCGAGACGACGTCGCCGTACTTCGTGTCGATGTCGTAGAGGTTCGCGGCGTGGGCCTCGGGGTTGCGATCACCAACCGCCTCACGTGGGACGACCGGCCTGTAGCCGTGCTGGAGAGCGTCGAGCACCGTCGCGCGCACACAGCCGGAGGTGGACGCACCCGTCACCACGAGGCTGTCGCACCCGTGCGCGGCGAGAAAGCTCGCAAACGGCGTCCCGAAGAACGCCGACGCCCACAGCTTGTTGAACACCGGCTCGGTTGGCAGCGGCGTGATGCGTGGGTCGATCTCGACCCAGCGGCTGCCGGCCTCCAGCGCGAGCAGCGCCGGGATCTTGTCGATGAACGCCGCGGCTGACTGCTTCGCCGCCTCGTCGTAGGAGACCGTCGTGTAGGCCACGGGGAGTCCCTGCTCACGGAACACCTCGAGCAGCCGGCCGATCGCGACGACGACCTCGTCGAGATCGCAGACGAGAGGCGATTCGGGGTCGGTGAAACCGCGGTTGACGTCGATCACGACGAGGGCAGGGCGCCGGCCGAAGCCCGCCCGGCCGTGGAATCCCTCGAAGCGCACGTCCCGACCGTACCGCACGTGGGGTCGGCTCATGCAATCCGACAGCGGCGTGCGTGAATGCAAGACCTGACCCTGTGGCCCGCTTGAGCGGTCGGCCGCATGAGTACGGTATGTGGATGAGCGGCCAGAGCCTTCCTGGTGGCGTGGTGCACGAACTGCCCACGGACCTCCGTGAGGCACTGCTGTCCAGCGCGCCGGCGCGCGACGCGTGGAACGACATCACGCCGTTGGCCCGGAACGAGTTCATCTGCTGGGTCGAGGATGCCAAGCAGGAGACCACCCGAGCGTGCCGGATCCGGCGAACGCAGGAGGAGTTGGAGGAGGGCCAGCGGCGCCCCTGCTGTTGGCCCGGCTGCAAGCACCGCGCCCGCACAGGCAACTAGCGCGGATCGGCTCTCCGCTCGCATGCGCGGGCGTACTCTCGGTCGGGGCCGGGGAGCGGGCCGAGATCGCCCGCCCCTCGGCCCCGTTGGATCAGGACGGCGCCGGCACTCCGTCACCCGCGCGGACGCGGGCCAGCGCCTCGTCGCCGGGCTCGAGCGGTGACCAGCGGAGTGGCACCGCCGGCACCGGTGGCTCCAGCCCCGTCTCCTCGACGCAGTTCGCGATCACGTCCTCGAGCGAGGGCCCGAAGTCGAACGCCAGCGCCTCGCCGCGCTCCTCGCGCTGACGGGCCCGCTCGGCCTCGGTCGCCGCCTCCTCCACGGAGCCGTCCTCGGCGAGCACGACGCCGTATCCCTGCTTGGCGAACTCCGCGCTCACGAGACCGTACGAGACGTCGCGGGCGACGTTCTCGGCAGGCCGGTCGAGACGGTCCTTCCACCCGCCGCCTCCCGCCGTGCGGTAGACGAGCATGTCGCCCGGCTCGACGACGACGTTGTCGCACTTCGACGGCAGCACCTGCTCGGTGCCGTCGGCGCGGCGCAGCAGCTTCGAGGAGCGCGCGCCGGGCCATCCTCCGAGCACGCCCCACGGCCGCGTCAGCCAGCGATCGTCGTGGATCGAGACCTCGCCCGGCTCGAGATAGACGTACCGCTTCTCGACGCCGTTGCCACCGCGATGGAAGCCAGGGCCACCCGAGTCGGCGACGGTCGTGTAGCCGTCGATCCGCAGCGGGTAGTACGCCTCGAGGTACTCGGTGGGGATGTTCTCGAACAGCGGCCACCACGAGTGGCCGTCCATCCCGTCACCGATGGGTCTGCCCGGGATCCCACCGTAGAGGATCTCCATCGAGTAGAAGAACTCGCCGGCGTCGTCCCAGCCCGAATAGAGCATGTACGGGCTCGTGCCGTAGCCAGAGGCCGTGTTCAGCTCGGGCGCCTGCTTGACGAGGGCGCCGCCGAGCACGTCGAAGAGCCGGGCGAGCGCGTGCGTCCGGCAGCCGAGCGCCGACGGGTACCGCGGGCTGAGCAGGCTCCCCTCCGGCATCACGACGTGCAGCAGCGGGTAGAAGCCGTCGTTGAAGAGGATCTGGGGATCGTTGACCATGATCAGGTAGATCCCGATGAACATCTTGAACATGCCCTCGGAGAGGTAGAAGTTCACCGGCCCGAGCGCCTGTGGATCCGTACCCGTCCAGTCGAAGAAGGCCTGGTCGCCCTCCCGCCAGATCGTCAGCTGCATCTTGAACGGGCCGTTGCCGAGCCCGTCGTCGTCGATGTAGTCGATGAACGTCTGCGGCGTCTCGGGGATGGCGACGAGGATCAGTGTCCTCATCGCCTCGTAGGTCCGATCGAGCAGGGCCTGCAACGCGGCGAGGTACGTGCCCTTGCCGAAGCGATCGCACAGCTCCATGACGCGCTTCTCGCCCGCGCGACAACCGGCCACGATCGCAAACAGGTCGGCCCGGTTCATCTCCGGCAGCCGGACGTTGTTGAAGATCAGCCGCAGGACGTCCTCCTGCGGAACGCCCCGCTCGATGATCTTGAGCGGAGGGATGATGATCCCCTCCTCGAAGATCGTCCGGGCGCCGGTCGGCAGCGACCCGGGGAGCGGGCCGCCGGCGTCCATCTGGTGCCCGAACTGGCTCGACCAGCCGACGAGCTCGTCCTCGTAGAAGATCGGCACGAGCACGAGCCAGTCGTTCGTGTGCGAGATCGAGGCGGAGCACTTGAACGGGTCGGACGTGAGGATCACGTCACCCGGGTACACGCCCCGGTCCCACTCCTCCATCATCTCGTTGATGTAGGCCCCGAACTGCCCGACGACCATGCGACCGCGCGGGTCGGTGATCATCGGGAACTCGTCGTGCTGCTCGCGGATGACGGGGCTCATCGCGGAGCGGAAGAGCACTGCGTCCATCTCGAAGCGGGCGCTCTTCAAGGCGCCCTCGATGATGTCGAGCGTGACCGGATCGACGTCGATGTCCGTCGGGATCTCTGCGATCCGAAGCTCGTCGTGTGTCGTCGCCATCTCCGTCCTCACGTCCTCGGGTTGATCAGGATGTTGTAGTTCACGTCCACCTCGGCCGCGTAGCCGGGGAGGACGACTGTCGTCGAGTCGAACTCGGTCACGATCGCCGGGCCGTCGAAGCGCATGCCCGGCGCGAGCTTCGCGCGGTCGTAGATCTTCGTGGGCACCTGCTCCCCCTTGAAGGTGATCGCGTGCTCGTCGGCCACCGCGCCTGCGGCGTCTTCGCTGCCGATCTCCCCCACGGGCAGCTCGGGCTTGGGCACGACGCCCGAGCCGACGGCGCGGAGGTTGACGATCTCGGACAGCGTGTCGTGCATGCGGAACCCGTAGAGCTGCTCGTGGAGCACGTCGAAGCGCTCGTCGAGGCCCTCCAGGCCGTTGTCACGGATGTCCGTCGGGTCGATCGTGACGGGGATCTCGTATCCCTGCCGGTGGTAGCGCATGTCCGCCGAATACGCGATCTGCTGGCGGTCGGCCTCGATGCCCTCACCGTCGAGGAACGCCTTGGCACGTTCGCCGAGGCCCTCGAGGATCGCGGCCACCTCCTCCTGTTCCGCGTCCGGAAGCACTCGGATGTAGGTCTGGGCGAACTCGTCGCGGAAGTCCGCCACGAGGTCGCCGATAGCGCACAGAAGCCCCGGTGCAGGCGGTACGAGCACGGGGAAGGAGCCCATGATCTCGGCGACCGCGTTCGCATGGAGCGGGCCCGCGCCGCCGTAGGCGATGAGCGCGAACTCGCGCGGGTCGTGACCGCGCTGCACCGAGACGAGGCGAAGCGCGCCCGCCATGTTCTCGTTGACGATGGCGAGAACGCCCTCCGCCGCGTCCTCCGCGCTCGGCAGACCCATCGCGTCCGCGACCTTCTGCACCGCGGCCCGCGCGGCGGCCGTGTCGAGCTGCATCTCACCGCCCAAGAGCTGCGGTGGAAGATGCCCGAGCACAACGTTGGCGTCGGTCACCGTCGGCTCGTCGCCACCACGACCGTACGCCGCGGGGCCCGGGTCGGCACCTGCCGACTGCGGTCCGACGCGCAGTGCTTTCGTCAGCTCGGGGACGTGGGCGATCGAGCCGCCGCCCGCGCCGACCGTATGCACGTTGACCGAGGGCACCTTGATCCGGAAGTGGCCGATCGTGGTCTCCCGCCCGATCGTGGGCTCACCGTTCTGGCACAGCGCGACGTCGGTCGAGGTCCCACCCATGTCGAAGGTGAGGATGTTCTCGAAGCCCGCCTTCCGGGCAACGTAGAGCGCGCCGGCCACTCCACCCGAAGGGCCCGAGAGGATTCCGTAGATCGGGTTCCGCGTCGCCTCCGTCGTCGTCATCAGACCCGCGTCGGAGCGCAGGATGTTGACCTCGGCCTTCGCACCGACGCCCTGCAGCTCAGACTGCAGGTGCGTGACGTAGTCGGCGACCTTCGGCCGCACGTACGAGTTCATACAGGCCGTCAGCGTACGCTCGTACTCGCGGAACTCGGGCAGCACGTGCGCGGAGAGCGTGACGGGGAAGCCCGGGTAGAGCCGCTCCACGACCGCGCCGATCTGCTCCTCGTGCGCCGGATTGACGTACGAGTTGATGAGCCCGACGGTGAGCGACTCGACACCCGACTCCACGAGCTCGCGCACGATCGACTCCACCTGCGCCTCGTCCACCGGCACGAGCGTGGCACCTCGTGCGTCCATGCGCTCGACCGCCTCGCGGGTGTCCGCCAGCGAGGCGGGAGGGTCGGGCTTGATCATGATGATCCACCCGGCCAACGGCCCCGGCGTCTGCGAGCGCGCCAGGTGCAGGATCTGCTTGAAGCCCGTCGTCGTGATCAGCCCGACGCGTGCGCCCTTCGACTCCAGCACGGCGTTCGTGGCGACCGTCGTGCCGTGGAGGATGTTGCGGAGGTCAGCGACCTCGATCCCCGCCTCGCTACAGATCCTCGCGACGCCTTGCAGAACACCCTCGGAGGGGTCCGTGGGCGTCGACGGGGTCTTCACACGGAACTGTGCGCCCCCGCCCGAGTCACTGACGAGGAAGAGGTCGGTGAACGTGCCTCCGACGTCGACCCCGAGCCTGTACGCCATCTCGGTTCTCCTTCTGCTCGCTGTGTCTCTCGTTATCCGGCCACCGGCGCGAACGCGCCGGCCCTGTAGACCATGCCCTCGAGCTCCCGTCCGAGGACGCCTTCGAGCCATGTCGCGACCTCGATCAGCGCGCCGAGGTCGACGCCTGTCTCGACGCCCTCTCCGTGCAGCAGGTACACGAGGTCCTCGGTGCAGATGTTCCCGGTCGCGCGCGGCGCGAACGGGCAGCCGCCGATGCCACCGACCGAGGCATCGAGCACGGTGGCGCCGGCCTCGACCGCGACCAGGGCGTTCGCGATCCCCGTGTTCCGCGTGTTGTGCAGATGGACACCCACGGGGATGCCGAGCGTCACGCCCTCACCGACGAGGTGCCTCACCTGGCGAGGCACGGCGACACCGACCGTGTCGGCGAACACGATCTCGTCGGCGCCGGCCTCGACGAACCGTGCGGCGAGCTCGATCACGACACCCGGGTCGATCGCGCCTGCGAACGGGCACCCGAACGCCGTGCCGAGCGTCGCCGTGACCCGGGTTCCGTCCTCCCGGGCGCGGGCGACGATCCGCTCGCCTGCCTGGACCGAGCTCTCCGTCCCCGTTCCGGCGTTCCGCTGGTTGAACTCCTCGCTCACGGCGAAGGCGAAGTGGGCTTCGTCGAGCGTCGTCTCGTGAAGTCGGTCGTAGCCGCGGTCGTTCAGCGCCAACCCCGCGTACACGACCCCGTCCCGGCGCTCGATCCCGGCCACGACGGCTTCGGCGTCCGCCATCTGCGGGACGCGAGCCGGGTTGACGAAGCTGACCGCCTCGATGCGTGGGACTCCGGTCGCGGCGAGCCGGTTCACGAGCTCGGCGCGCGTCGCCGCGTCGAGGATCATGTCGTCGTTCTGCAGGCCATCCCGGGGCGCGACGTCGCAGATCGTAACGGCGGTCACAGGACGCCTTCCTGCCCCGCAGAGCACGAATCTGCAGGGGCAGATCCGTGCTCGCGACAACCCCTGAAGCGGCCGCTGGCGCGGCCGGGGCCAGCCAACGACGCAGCACCGGCTGACACAGGACGACTCACAGGACGCCTTCTTCCCGCAGCGCGGCGATGTCGTCGTCGGAGAGGCCGAGCAGCCCGCCGTAGATCTCTTGGTTGTGGCTGCCTTCTTTCCACGTCGCCGACCAACGCACAGCGCCCGGCGTACGGGACAGCTTCGGCACGATGCCCGGCCCGATGTACTCGCCGAACTCCGGGTCCTCGTGCCGCAGGAGCATGTCGCGGGCCTGGAACTGCGGATCATCGAAGATGTCCGCGATCGTATAGATCGGCCCGCAGATCACGCCCGCAGCGTTGAGGACATCGTCGATCTCCTTGGCGGTGTGCTGTAGCGCCCATTCGGCAACGATCCCCTCGAGCTCGTCCTGGTTGTCGCCCCGGGCGAGATGCGTCGCATAGCGGGGGTCGTCGGCCAGCTCCGGGCGTCCCATCGCGCCACAGAGCCTGCGGAACACGTTGTCCGCGTTGGCCGCGATCACGATCCACTTGTCGTCGGAGGACTTGAAGATGTTCGACGGAGCGATCCCCTTGAGGTTCGTCCCCTGCGGGCCGCGAACGATGCCGAGACGATCGTACTCCGGCACGGTGCTCTCGAGCAACGCGAACGACGCCTCCATCAGGGAGACGTCGACGACCTGGCCGACGCCGCCTCCGAGCGCGTCGCGCCAGTACAGCGCGGCAAGGATTCCCTGCGCCGCGAACATCCCGGCGAGGGAGTCGCCGAGCGAGAGGTGCATGCGAGGCGGCGGCTGATCGGGAAATCCGTTGATGTGGCGGATGCCGCCCATCGCCTCGGATACCGACGCGAAGCCGGCGCGATCGGCATACGGCCCGGTCTGCCCGTAGCCGGAGACCCTGGCGAGAACGAGCCGCGGGTTCACCTCGCTCAGCTGCTCGTAGCCGAGATTCCACCGCTCGAGCGTTCCGGGTCGAAAGTTCTCGACGAGGACGTCGGCGTGCTTCGCCAGCTCGAGCAGCAGCTCCTGGCCCCGCTCGTGCCGCAGGTTGAGCGTGATGCATTTCTTGTTCCGCGACTGCACCGGCCACCACAGTGAGCGTCCGCGGTACCGCGCCTTGCCCCAGTCGCGGATCGGGTCCGGCTTCCCAGGCGCCTCGACCTTGATGATCTCTGCGCCCATATCGCCGAGCAGCCTCCCGGTGAACGGGCCGGCCAGCAGCTGGCCCAGCTCGACGACGCGGACGCCCGTGAGTGGGCCGTGGGCTCCCGCGGGCTCGGGCGCTTCCGCGCGTGGCGCGGCGCTCACGCGAAGGACTCCGTCCCCAGGTGCCCGAGCAGCACGTCGCGGGCCTGAAACACGTGCTCGCGCATGATCGCGTCCGCCCGTCCCGCATCCCCCTGCTCCAGCGCCTTCACGAGCTGCGCGTGCGCGTGGAGTGACAGGCGAGCCTGCTCCGGCGAGTACCAGATGTACGACTTGTAGACGAGTGGGGTCAGGATCAGCTGGCGCACCATCGTGGCGAGCCGGTCGCTGCCACACGCGTCGAGGATCATCTCGTGGAAGAGACCGTTCTCCTTCACGAGCTCGGTGACGCGACCCGGCAAGTCGGCATCGTCGACGATCTCCTCGAATCGCTGGCAGCTTCCGCGCAGCTCAGCGAGCTCGATCTGGCCGATTCTCGCTGCAGCGCGCCGCGCCGCGTGCCCCTCGAGGAGCGCCCGGAGCTCGTAGACGTCCTCGAGCTCATGCACGTCGTAGGCGCGCACGGTCGAGCCACGATTCGGAGACGCGTCGACGAGACCCTCCGCCTGGAGGAGCAGAAGTGCCTCCCGGATCGGTGTGCGGCTGATCCCGAGCTCCTGCGCCAGCTGGACCTCCTTGAGCCGCTGCCCGGGGCCGAGCCGGCCGTCGACGATCGCCTCCCGGATCAACTCCGTGGCCGCCGCTGACGCCGTCCGTGCCAGCGGCGGATGCCCGCTGAAGATCTCCTCCACCCGGTCGACCATACAACGTGCAGAAGCATCGTCGACATCACTGTCGGTGCCGGAAACCCGCGCCGCGGCCCGCGAGAGAGGCTCGTGCTCCATCGCATTCGTATACATCATGCGATTTCGCGAGGCAACTCGGCATCGCCCGACCCGCCACACTATGGCGATGACCACCACGCCCTTCCCGCTCCGGCACGAGGACGAGGCGACCGGCCTCGCTGCCGCGGTGTTCACCGACATCCGGCGGCGGATGGCCTTCACACCCGCGATCTTCAAGGCGCTCGCCGCAGATCCGCCGACGCTCGAGCGCGCCTGGGTGCATGCCCGCGCACTCGTCGACGACCCCCGCTTCGAAGCCTCTACGGGCCGTCTCCGGGCGGCGGCCCGGGCACCCGGGGGCGGCAGGAGCACGCGTGCGCTCTCGGAGGCGGTGACCCCGTTCGCCGCAGAGCTGCCTGGGATGTTGCTCGTCGTCTCGTCGCTCGGGCTCGCCCTGGACGGGCGGCTTACGCTGCACCCGCCGCCGCCCCTCGGGGTCGCCGCGGGCGAGGCGCCGCCGGAGGCGACCGTCCCCGAATCCCGCGCCGAGCATCCTCTATACGCCGAGATCCGCGCGCTCTACGGGACAGCGCACGTGCCGAGCCTCTACCGGTCGCTCGCAGCCCTTGACCTGCTCGACGAGGCGTGGCCGGTGGCCTCGGAAGCGCTCACCAGCGCGGGCGGGCAGGCACGAATCGCGCGCTTGGCCGAGGCAGGCGAGCGCGAGGCGCTCGCCTTTGACGGGGTCGCCTGCTTCGACGTGGAGGGAACGCGCCCCGTACTCGACCAGTTCCGGATAGCGCTGCCGCGGAACCTCGTCGTCGTGTTCGCTCTCACGCGCGATCCGGTGTGATCGACGGCGACGAGAGCTCGACGTTGGGGAGACGTAGTGCCAGCACGGCACCCACGGCGGCGACCGCAGCTGCGGTCAGCCACAACCCATCCCAGCCGGCCACGTCGGCGAGCGCGCCGAGCAGCGGTGTCGCTACACCCGAGATCACGAACACGACGGTCGCAGCGACGGCGACCGAGCGGGCGGCGAGCTCGGGGCTCGCCCGCTCGCCCGCACTGACGTAGACGAGCGCGTTCCAGCCGAGGGCTCCGATACCGAAGAGCACGGCCGCCGCCACGATGGTGGCCGGACCGACGTGCAGCGCCAGCGCGAACACGAGCGCGCCCCCGCACGCCACGAATCCGACCTCGACGAGTGTGCGGACGCGGCGCGTGCCCTCGCCCGTGTCGGCCACGCGCCCCCACGCGATCCGAGCCAGCATCGCCGTGACGTTGATCGCGAAGTACGCGACCGAGGCGGTCAACGCCGAATAGCCGGCATCCCGGATCGCGGGCACGATGTACGAGAGCAGTGCCTGCAGGACGACGATGTAGCAGGCCGCGACGAGCAGAAGCCTCTGCATACCGGGTGCCGTGAGGATGCTCCGGAAGGGTCGCGGCACCGGCCTTGCGCGCTGTGGACGATCGTCGCCGGCGATCAGCGCAAACCACACCCCTGTGATCCCGACCGCCACAGCGGTCGTGAGAAACGTTGCCCGAATGGCTCCGGCGGCGTAGAGCACCGGAAACGCGACGGCTGCGATGGTGCCGCCGAGCGGCACCGCCGTCTGCCGGACGCCGAGAGCCCAGCCACGCCGGCCGGGGGGGAACGATCGGAAGAGCGCTCCCGCACCGGCGACGGGCACGACCGCCGTGCCGATGCCGAACACGAACAGCCCTCCGAGTAGGGGCCCCGTGGTCGACGCGAGGGCGGCGACCACGAGACCCGTGGTGCCGACGGCGGTGCCGAACAGCATCGAGGCGCGCGCACCGTACCGGTCGACGGCGACTCCGGCGGCGATCAACGCGACACCGGAGCCGAGCAGTCCTGCCGTCAGGACCGCCCCGAGCTCCAGCAGGCTGAGTGAGAAGTCCGTGCGCAGCCTCGGCCCGATCGCGGGCAGGCCGAAGTTGACGAACGAGACCGAGGCCTGCGCGGCCGTCGCCCCCGTGAGCACCGCGCGGGGTGAACTGCGAGGCGCGGCCATGTCGCGATTATCCTTGCGCCGTGGATCGCGACGCCATCGCACGGGAACGCCGTCGGCGCGAGGCGCTCGATGCGCTCGAGTTCGAGCGCGACCGCGAGGCCGCGCTGCGCGACCAGATCGACGAGACCGTGCTCGAGGAGGAGCGCGCCCGGGTCGACCGCGACGCATTCGCCCGGATGGAGCCCGAGGACGCCGACATCGTGCGCGACATCCTCGGCGACGAGGTCGAGAGCGACGACGTGGTCGACGAGTGGGAGGATCCCTTCGCCGGGTTGGGCGACGAGGTCGAGCCCGAGGACGACGAGCCGACCCCGGACGAGATCGAGCGACTGCTGGCCGAGATCGAGGACTCGCGGCTGCGACAGCGGGCGCTCGAGCGCTTCGTCGAGGCACTCGAGCGGGCCGAGGGCGTTGACGGTGTAGGGTCGTAGCGTGGCTCTCGAGCCGTCACGTGTCGTTGCGCAGTTGAAGGAGCTCCGGGAGCTCGACCGGCGACGAGAACGGCGCGCAACGAGTCGCGTGGACCGAGACGTGGGCACAGGCACGCGCCTGGCTGGCCGAGCTCCTGGCCGACCTGCCGCTCGAGGTAGAGCGCGACGCGGCGGGCAACGACTGGTACACGCTGCGAGGCGCGTCGGAGCGTGCCGTCCTGATCGGCGGCCACATGGACTCCGTCCCGAACGGCGGCTGGCTCGACGGCTGCCTCAACGTCCTCGCAGGCGTGGAGGTGCTGCGCCGGATCGCCGACGAAGGCACGCCGCCCGTCACCGTCCGGCTCGTCGACTGGGCCGACGAGGAGGGCGCACGCTTCGGACGGTCGCTCTTCGGCTCGTCGGCAGCAGCCGGCTCGATGGCCGACCAGGACGAGCTGCGGCGGCTCACGGATCGCGACGGCATCTCGCTATCCGACGCAGTCGGCGCTTTCGGAGTCGATCTCGACCGCGCGCTCGAGGCGAACGCACAGCTCGCGAGCGCCGCTGCCTATCTCGAGCTGCACATCGAGCAGGGTCCCGTGCTCGAGTCGCTCGAGCTACCGCTCGGGGTCGTGCTCGGCACGTTCGGCGTGGAGCGCTGGCGGGTCACCTGGACGGGGCAGGCGGCCCATGCAGGGTCGACGCCGATGGCGGAGCGCCGCGACGCTCTCGCCGGCGCGGCGAAACTCGCGCTCGCGATCCGTGACATCGCCCGTGAGCACGGGCGGTGGTGCCGTCTGCACGTCCGGCGGGGTCGTCTGCAAGCCGGGCATCGTCACGTCGGTCGTGGAGACGGCGGAGCAGCTGCTCGACCAGCGGCACCTCGAAGCGGAGGCGTTGGCGACGATGCTCGCGGGCGCGCGCAGGAGCTGTCTCGCGGGTTCGCGGAGGAGGAGAGGATCGACGTCGACTGGGAGCGCCTCTGGAACATCCAGCCGATCCTCTTCGACGACGACGCTGATCGAGCTCTGCGACGAGGCGATCGCCGAGGTCGCAGGGTCGTCGCATCGGCTTCCCTCCGGGCCGCTGCACGACGCCGCCGAGGTGGCCCGGGCCGGGGTGCCGACCGTGATGATGTTCGTTCAGAGCCTGCGCGGTCTCTCGCACACGAAGCTCGAGGACACGCACGCGGAGCACATCGAGCTTTCGGTCGCCGCGCTCGATCGGCTCGCCGACAAGACGCTCGCGCACGTCGCAGCCGCGCAGGGCTGAGCCGCCGTCACCGCGCCGGCGCCAGACCGCAGGGCGGCCCGTTCTGGCACTCGGACATCCGGAAAGCGGATAATTGGCTCTCCCGAGCGAAAGCGAGCTACGCATGCCACTCAGCTTCGGCGTCACCGTTCTCCCCGACCCACCGGCAACCCGCCTCGTCGAGCTGATGGCGCTCGCCGAGAGTCACGGCTTCGAGATCGGGTGGACGTACGACTCCCACGTCCTCTGGCAAGACTCGTTCCCGTTGTTGACGATGGCGGCTCAGGCGACGTCGACGATGAAGTTCGGCCACCTGGTGACCAATCCGGGGACGCGCGAGCCGACCGTGGTCGCCAGCCTCTACGCGACCCTGCACGACATCTCGGACGGGCGCATGGTGATGGGGATCGGGCGTGGCGACTCGGCGCGGCGGTACATCGGGCAGAAGCCCGTGCGGGTGGCCGAGTTCGAGGAGGCCCTGCGCATGATCAAGCCGTTCATGAACGGCGAGGAGGTGCACTGGAACGACAAGGACCTGCAGTTGAAGTGGGTCCGTCCCGAACTGCCGCCGATCCCGCTGTGGGTCGCCGGGTACGGACCGCGCGCGCTCGGCGTGGCAGGCCGCGTCGGCGATGGCGTGATCATCCAGCTCGCCGACCCGGAGATCATCCAGTGGATCATGGCGACGGCACGAGCGGCCGCCACAGAGGCCGGCCGCGACCCGGCGGAGCTCAAGTGCATCGTCTGCGCCCCGAGCCACGTGGGGTCGATCGAGGACGGGCGCGAGCAGACGCGGTGGTTCCCGGCGATGGTCTCGAACCACGTGATGGACCTGATCGAGCGCTACGGCGCCGACGGCTCGACGATCCCGACCGCCCTCACCGACTTCGTCCAGGCACGGAAGTTCTACGACTACAACGACCACTCACGCGTCGGGGCGGCGCACGGCGAGTTCGTCACGGACGAGATCTGTGATCGCTTCTCGGTGCTGGGCGATACCGACCAGATCATGGCGAAGCTCCGTGAGCTGGAGGCAATCGGGGTCGACCACTTCTCCATCTACCTGATGACGCACGGCCAGGAGGAGACGCTCGCGGCCTACGGAAGCTCCGTGATCCCGCAGTTCGCCGCGACGACAGGGTGACCGACCGCGCCCGGGACGACGAGTACGCCTCCTGGACGTCGGCGGCCCCCGGCTGGGAGCGCCAGCGTGACCTGATCGCCGCCGTCGGCGCTCCCGTCACGTCCCGGCTCGTCGAGTTGCTCGACCCACAGCCCGGCGAGGCGATCCTCGAGGTCGCCTGCGGCAACGGGGAGGTCGGCCTGGCAGTCGCAGCCCTGCTTCGCGACGGGTCGCTGATCCAGTCCGACTTCGTGCCCGGGATGGTGGACGCCGCCCGACGCGAGGCGGAACGCCGCGACATTCACGGGATCGACCATCGCGTGCTGGACGCGACGAACCTCGACGTCGCGGCGGGCTCGCTCGACGGGATCGTGTGTCGCTGGGGATACATGCTGCTGCCCGAGCCAGCGGCGGGTCTCGTGGAGGCGGTGCGCGTCCTTCGGCCAGGTGGCCGTGTCTCGCTCGCCGTGTGGGCCGAGAGCGACCGCAACCCGTGGGCCACGATCGTCGGGCGAGCGCTCGTCTCGATGGGGTTGCTCGAGCCACCCGACCCCGATGCTCCGGGCCCGTTCCGCCTCGGTGACCGATCGCAACTGCTGCAGACGGTGCGCACCGCGGGACTCGAGGTCGCCGTCGACGAGGAAGTCGCCGTGGCGTGGCGTGCACCGTCAACGGCCAGCTTCTGGGACTCCACACTCGACCTCTCGAGCACGCTCCGTGAGTGGGTGGGACGGGTGACCGACGACGAGCTCGTCGAGGTACGGCGGCGGGTTGAGACGTCGCTCGCCACATTCGCGACGGCCGACGGCCTCTCGATCCCGGGTGTCACCCGGGTGGTGCTGGCCGTCAAGCCTGTGGTCTAGCCTCGCCGCGACTCGACGCGAGCCCCGGACGACGAAGCGCTACAGGATCGTCTTGCCCAGGGCGCTGGCGACGAGCTCCACCGCGGTCGCTGCGGTCGTGTTCTCGCGGTCGAGAATGGGGTTGACCTCGACCACCTCGAGTGAGCCGACGAGCCCGGACTCCGCGACCAGCTCGCACGCGAGGTGCGCCTCGCGATAGGTGAGCCCGCCCCGCACGGGGGTGCCGACACCGGGCGCCACCTCCGGGTCGAGCGCATCCATGTCCAACGAGACGTGAACGAAGCCGGAACCGGCGACGCGCGCGAGCGACTCGGTGACGGCGCGCTCGATGCCGATGCGGTCGATCTCGCTCATCGTGTACACGCGGACCCCGGTCGAGCGAACGAGCGTGCGCTCGTCCGGGTCGAGCTCGCGGACGCCGACGAGCGCGACGCGCGCAGGGTCGACCGCGGGCAACGCCAGCCGCGGGTGGGACAGCGACTCGCCGGCGAGACCGAGGGCGGCCGCCAGCGGCATCCCGTGCACGTTCCCGGACGGGCTCGTCTCGGGGCGGTTGAGATCCCCGTGCGCGTCGATCCAGATCAGGCCGCCACACTGGCCGGAGGCGGCTGCAAGGCCGGAGAGTGTGCCGATCGCGACGGAGTGATCGCCACCGAGGACGACAGGAACGGCGTCGGCCCGGCGTGCTTCCGCCACGGTTTCGGAGAGCACGACACAGGTCTCGAGGATCTCCGAGAGATAGCGCGCACGGATGTCGCCGACCGCGAGGGCCTCCGGCTCGCGCGTAGAGATGTTGCCGCGATCGACGACGCCGAAGCCAATCGTGGTCAGTCGCTCCTCGAGACCGGCCGAGCGGAGCGCCGACGGCCCCATGTCGACGCCGCGCCTGCTCTGCCCGAGGTCGAGAGGGGCACCGATGACCTGGACCATCCGCGGCGGGCTCATAGCCGCGAGGGTAGATGATCACGTGGGGGAGCCCCTGGTTCCCCCACGAACCCCCTCCGACCAACGACCTCACGACCCACCAAGCACCGTCGCTACACTCCTTCTCCGCGGCGAGGTAGCTCAGCTGGTAGAGCACTCGGCTGAAAACCGGGGTGTCGCCGGTTCGAGTCCGGCCCTCGCCACTCGCCTGCACGACGGCGATCCTCCAGGCAGCGGCTCGTCAGCCGCTGCGCGAGGGCGCCGGAGCCGCGCCGACGATGACGACTTTCTCTCCAGCCCCGGCCGACCTGCTCCATTTCGAGGACTTCATACCCGGCAGGGTCTTCGAACTGGGCCGCCACGAGATCACGACGGAGGAGATCGTCGCGTTCGGTCGGCAGTTCGACCCGCAGCCGTTCCACGTCGACCCGGGTGCGGCGCGCGACTCGCCGTTCGGCGGATTGATTGCGAGCGGCTGGCACAGCTGCGCGATCCTGATGCGGCTGTGGCACGACGCGGTACTGGCGACGAGCGTCGCGCTTGGGTCGCCGGGTGTGGACGAAGTGCGCTGGCTGCATCCCGTGCGCCCGGGCGACGTGCTGACAGGGCGGGGCGAGGTCGTCGAGGCACGGCCGTCACGGCGGCGGCCGGAGCGGGGCACCGTGGTCGCGCGCATGACCCTCGAGAGCGGGGTCGGCACCACGGTCCTCTCGTTCGTCGGGCAGTGCTTCTTCGCACGCCGCAGCCCCGGATCGCAGCGAGACTAGCTCAGCACGAAGAAGAGGCGTCCGGGCCGGCTGACCGCGCCGCGAACGCCTCTGGTACTTCGACCATACGCCCGGCCGCGGATGCGGTCAAGCGCGGCGGATGCGGATCCGGTGACCGACATCGGCGTGGAGCAGTGACGCGGCGCTGCCGTTGGACACCGCCACCGACATGTTCCGGTAGCTGTCCTCGTACAGGATGACGTCGCCGGCGCGAGCGTCGGCGAAGGCGCGCGCGGCGATCGCGAAGTAGCGCTGGCCCGCAACCTCCAGTTCGACGCGCATGCCGGAACTGACGCCGATTCGCTCGACGTCCTCACGCGTGAGGTTCAGGGCGATGTTGCCAAAACTGTCGACGTACAGCAGGGTGCCATCCACCGCATCCCCCGAGAAGACAGGCTCGGGCAACTCGAGACGCACGAGCGCGTCGCTGGCGAGCGGCGGGCCCAGCTCAGCCAGGTCGACGCCGCGGGCCAGGTGCGCAGCCGCCGGTGCGAACAGGTCGCGGCCGTGGAACGTTCGCGAGATCGAGTCGAGCGCATAGGCAGGGTTCGCGATCTCTCGTACGTCTGCGATCCCGGCGCGTTCGGCAGCAGGGAGCAGCAGCCCGTTGTCGGGGCCCACGAACAGGCGGCCGTCGTTGTCACGAAGAGCGACGGGGCGGCGAACGCCGCCGACACCAGGGTCGACGACGGCGAGGTGGACGCCGAGGGGCATGTACGGGAGCGTGTTGGCGAGGACGAGCGCTCCCTGCAGTACCGCCTGTGGCGGGATCCCGTGCGTGATGTCGATCACCTCGGCGCCGGGTGCGATCCGCTTGATGACGCCGTGGCAGGTGCCGACGAAGTCGTCGCTCAGACCGAAGTCGGTGAGGAAGCAGATGACCATCCCGCCGAGCGTAGACGATCGGGGTCAGCGTCCGGCTACCGCCGCGGCCACAGCCTCGACCAGGCCTGCCAGGTCGTGGGTCGTGGCTTCCGCGGCCACGACGATGCCGGCTCCACGCGCAGCTCGACTCGTCTCAGGCCCGATCGTCACCGCGTCAACCGTACCGCCGGCTCGCGCGAGTGCGCGCGCGGCCGACGGCGAGGCGAGGATCGCCAGATCGACCGGCGGCAGCTCGGCGACACCGAGCTCGCGTGTCCGGTAGAGAGCCACCACGTCGGCGTCGAGCTCGTCCGCCAGGACCCGGCGAGCGGATTCGGCAGCTGCGAAGAGCACACGCCCCGCCGGGCGGGGCAGCTCGGCCAGCAGCCCCTCCTGCGTCGAGACGCGTGGTACGAGGTCGGCGGCGCCGAACGCGCGGGCCGTTGCCGCGCCGATTGCCGCCACGCGCGGCATTGCGCCCACCGCGCGGCGCCTGAGCTCTCGCGCACCGTTGACGCTCGTGATCACGACCCAGTCGTAGCCGGCGACGTCGATGGGCTCGTCAGCGAGCGGTTCGATCGCGATCAGCGGGACGTGCACGACCGAGTGCCCTGCCCGTCGGAGCAACTCGGCAAGCTCCGCCTCCTGACCCGCAGGACGCGTCAGCAGAAGGCGCGCCATGCTGGTCCCATCCCTAGCCCCCACCCACCCGCGGGGTTGTCAACGATACGGCGCTCGGTGTGACGGGACCGTGCCGATCGTGAGCCAACTGTGCGACGGGCGTGCGACGGCTGACCGCCCCGCGCGCTCACGGCAGGAACGGCCGGAGCGCCTCGACGACCGTCTCCGGATCGGCTGCGCTGCGACGCTCCACCCACCTGCCGTCCTCGTCGGCAACGAGCGCCGTCAGCACCTGCCCGTCGTCGTGAGCGGCGACCGGGGACAGGCAGCCACTGCCGATGAGGGCGATGCAGCGCCTCTCGCGCTCGACGCGCCACCGGGTCTCGCCGTCGTCGGCGGGCCCGACGAGATGCTCGTCACCCTCGCGCACCTGCAGCGCCAAGGCGCCCTGGCCGGCCTCGGGCAGCATCACGTCCGTGTCGAAGCGGTGAGTCGCCTCGACGGACAGTCCGAGGCGGTCGAGACCACAGGCGGCGAGGACAACGGCGTCCAGGCCACGCTCGCCGCGCTTCCGCAACCGCGTGTCGATGTTCCCGCGCAGGGGCTCGATCGACAGGCCGGGCTCGACCGCGAGCAGCTGGGCCCGCCGCCTCGCCGACGCGGTGCCGACACGCATCCCCGGACGCAGCGACGCCGCGCCGCAGAGCGCATCGCGTGCGTCCTCCCGCGCCGGATAGGCCCCGACGACGAGCCCGGCGGTGTCGGTCGAGGTCATGTCCTTCGCGGAGTGGACGGCGACGTCGATCCGTTGCTCGAGCAGGGCCTCTTCGAGCTCCTTGACGAAGATCCCGCGCTCACCGATGTCGCCGAACGGCCGTGTGCGATCCCGGTCGCCAGCCGTCGTGATGGGTACCAGCGCGATTTCGAACCCGGGACGACGCAACGCATCTGCCGCGTGCGTCGCCTGGGTCAGCGCCAGCCTGCTACCGCGAGAGCCGACCCGAAGCAGCACGACACGTGCGCCGTGGTGTGGTGCGCGACTCTCCGCACAGCCGTCTCGAGCGAGGACGGATGCGGACGAAGGCCGTCGGCACCTGAAGCGGCAGCGGCCGCGCCGAGGAAACCGGCCGCGTCACGGCTGTTCCTCCTCTCCGAGCCCGAACAGGTGC
This sequence comes from uncultured Actinomycetes bacterium, assembly GCA_963701395.1. Lineage (GTDB taxonomy): Bacteria > Actinomycetota > Thermoleophilia > Gaiellales > Gaiellaceae > Gaiella. The sequence goes on along the minus strand of CAVOZU010000009.1, from coordinate 195,493 downwards.
CGCACGACCTCAGCATAGACGACCCCGTCCGCGGCGGCCGCTGCCTCTTTCATGCGCACGGTGGGCAGATGGAGAAGCTTGTTGACGATCTGCGCCGTCATCGCCTCGACGAGCCTGCGATCGCTCTCGGGCAACCGCTCCAACCGGCCCTCGGCCTTTGCCAGCTCGGCAGAACGGATCTCCTCGGCACGGGCTCGTAGCGAGGCGATCGCCGGCACGACGTCCAGTGACGCCTGCCACTCCCGGAACCGGTCGGCCTCGGCCGCAACGATCTCCTCTGCACGCGCCGCTTCGGCACGGCGCCCCGTGAGCGAGGCGTCCACGACCGCCTCGAGGTCGTCGACGTCGTAGACGAAGCACCCGTCAACGGAGGCAAGAGCCGGGTCGACGTCCCGCGGAACCGCCAGGTCGACGAACAGGATCGGGCGGCCTCGGCGCATCCGCAGCGCCTCGACCGTCTCCTCGCCGGTGACGACGAAAGTGGGGGCGCTCGTCGACGCGACGACGACGTCCGCGGTTCCCAACTCGCCGACGAGAGCGTCCAGTCCGACCGCGCGCGCGTCGAGCCGCGTGGCGAGCTCTTCTCCGTGCGCCGAAGACCGGTTCGCGACGACAGACACAGACGCGCCTCGCGAACGGAGATTCCGCGCCGTGAGCTCGCTCATCCTGCCCGCGCCGACGAGAACGACTTGCCGGCCGTGGAGATCGTCGAACACCTGCTGGGCGAGTGCCGCGGCCGCAGCCGGAACAGATGCCGGACTCTCGCCCACGGCCGTCTCGACGCGGGCGCGGCGACCCGCGTGGAGCGCCATGCGAAACAGGCGATCGAGGTGCGCGCCGGTCGCACCAGCCTCGTACGCGTCTCTGACCTGGCCGAGAATCTCGCCCTCCCCCGGGACGAGCGAATCGAGACCTGCTGCAACGCGGAAGAGGTGCAGAGCCGCTGACTCGTCGTGCAGCCGGTAGATGACCGGCTCGAGCGCCGGGGCGTCACCACCGGCGAGGTCGAGCAGCGTGTCGACTGCGCGTCCCTCGAGCTCGACATCGCCGTCGGTGGCAAGGTAGAGCTCGGTCCGGTTGCACGTCGAGAGCACCACACCCTCGCAGCCATCGGCGAGCAGCGAGGCCAGGCGTCCTGCGGCGTCGAGATCGACCGCCACACGCTCGCGCAGCTCCACAGGAGCCTGGTGGTGCGAGACACCGACGAGAGCGAGCTTCACGACAGGCACCCTCTCATCCTGCGAAGTGGGTGATCGGGAGGACGACGCCCACGAGGACGAGGCCTGCGAGGAGCCACCACGCCGCGCGTCGACCGCTCAGGCCGACCTCGCGGCGCAGAACCAGGAACGTCACATAGAGCGCCCAGGCCGCGACTGTGACGAGCATGGCAGTGTCGATGTCCGCGCGGTCGAGCGTCGTCACGCCGACGACGATTCCGGCGGTCAGGAAGCAGAGGCCCGCGAGCGTGACGCGGGCGGAGAGGCGGTCGAGCGCAGCCAACGGCGGGAGCCGCAAGCGCAACACCCGGGCGTCACGACGCTTGAGACGGCGTTCCTCCCAAAGGTAGAGAGCCGCCATCCCGCCGGACACCGTGAATGCTGCAAATCCCGCCAGCATCAGTGCAGCGTGGACGGCCAGCGTCGCCCCGGCGTCGGCAACCTGGTCGATCGCCGTCCCGCCGCCGGCCCAGGCGAGCAGGAGCAGGAGCGTCGCGACGGGCATCACGACCAGCCCGAGCATGCGATACCTCGGCGTGCAGCCCCAGATCAGGTACGCACTCACGACGAGCCAGGAGAAGAGGTTGAGAGCGCCCGCCCAGGTCGACCATGGGAACCCGTCGCTCGCGAGCACCTGGACGACGAGGAGGGCGGTCTGCGCGAGCCAGCCCACTCGAACGCCCCAGATGCCGAAGCGGCCGGTGAACCTTCCGCCACGCAACTCGCCTGCGTAGGCAACCGTGGCTTCGCTGTAGGCGATGAGCGCAGGCCAGACGAGGAGCTCAGCCATCGGTTGAGCGCTGCTCCCGCGCACGGCCGGCGAGCTCCTCGGACTCGCGCTCGAGGCGCGCGAGCTTCGTGGCGATGATCGCCACCCAGACCAGGACGAACAGGAAGACGATGCCGTATGCGGCTGCGACGTACTTCTCGGCGGCGCTCACGGCGTCAGAACCTCCCGAAGCTCTCGCAGGTGCGCATCCGTGCGCTTGCCCGCCAACTCGACGCTGTACATGAGCAGTGCGAGCGCCACGATCGCGATCCACGAGACGCAGAAGGCCGCGAACATCGTTCCGGTCATCTGCGGGCCCTCACGCGTGAACACCGTGGGGTGGATGAAGTCGTTGGCGAGACGGATCGCAAAGAAGCTGACCGGGATCAACGCGACGCCGAACAGCGCGTACACCGCGGATATCCGCTCGCGTCGCGGGCCCGCTTCGATCGAGAACCGCAACATGAAGTACGCGCAGTAGAAGAGGAAGAGCACCAGGAACAGGACGAGCTGGTTCGAGCTCCACGTCCACCAGACCCCCCACGACGCCTTCGCCCAGATCGCGCCCGTGATCAAGGTGAGTGCGCCGAAGATCGTGCCTTGATGGATTGCCGTGTAGCTCTCCAGGTCGTAGCGCTCCCCTCGTGTCCACAACAGACGGAGCGCCTTCCACGCGCCGAGACCGAACAGGGTGTACGCCGTGAGCGCGATCGGCACGTGGAAGTAGAAGATCTTCTGCGAGATCCCCTGATCGGCGTCGACAGGGGCGACGAAGAAGACCATCGTCACGGCGGCTGTGATGAGGGCGATCGTGCATAGGGAGAGCGTCGGGAGGCTGACTCGCACGGGTGTGTCCTATTCGGTGACGACGTACTCGAACGACGCCCAGGAGAGTATGGCGAAGAGGACGTCGTAGACGACGAGGAACAGCAAGTAGGTCCCCGGCTGTGGCGAGATGCTGGCGCCGACGCCGCCGACGACGAGCGGGATCGAGAGCGGCAACACGAGCAGTGGGAGCACGACCTCGCGGCCACGGCCCGCCGCCGCCATCGCTGAGGCCAGCGAGCCGACGACGCAGATGCCGACGCTGGCGAGCGCGACCCCGAGCACGGCGGCGGCGTCGAGCGGGACGAAGAGGAGCGCGAACGCGGGCAAGGCGACGACCTCGGCCGCTCCGAGGAAGACGAGAGCGGCCAGCGTCTTCGCCAGCCAGATGGCGCTTCGGTCGGCGGTGGCGAGGACGAGCCCTTCGAGGGCGGAGTCCTCCCGCTCGGGCACCCAGGCGCGGGCAAGACCGAGGAGGGCCGTGAACACCAGCGCGACCCACAGCAGACCGTACGCTGCAGTCTCGCCGGCGTCCTGCGGGAGTGCGAAATGGAACACGACGAGCGCCGAGACAACGAAGAGCAGCATCGCCGGCAGCGTGTCGCGGGCCCGCAACTCCAACCGGAGATCCTTCCGTGCGAGCGCGACGACGTCGCCGACGTAGCCGCTCATGCCGCGACCAGCTCGAGGCGATCGCTCGCGATGCTCGCGAGACGGCCGGGATCGTGCGTCGCAAGGACAACGGCTCGCGTGCCCACCACGCGGGCGAGCTCGCCGTCGAGGAGGGCAGCGCCGTCATCGTCGAGCGCGGTGAACGGCTCGTCGAGCACGAGCAGATCCGTGTCGTGAAGCAGCGTCCGGCAGAGCGCCAGCCGCTGTCGCATGCCCCGGGAGTACGACGCCACCCGCTCACCGCGCACATCCCAGAGCCCGAGGCGCTCGAGCAACATGCCGATCCGCTCGCGCCGCTCGGGGACGCGATACAGCCGCCCGAAGAGGTCGAGGTTCTCGAGGGCGGTCAGCTCCCTGTAGAGGAGCGACTCGTGCCCCAGGTATCCGAGCCGGGCGCGGTCCGCGTCCACTGTGAGGGAGCCGCGGGTCGGTGCGGCCAACCCGGACAGGAGGCGCAGCAGCGTCGTCTTCCCCGAGCCGTTCGGGCCCGTGACGACGAGGAACCCACCGGCGCCGAGCCCGAACGACACCGGCCGCAGCGCGCGGCGGCGCCCGTACCGCTTCTCCACGTCCACCGCACTGATCACGCCGCGCCCTCGCCTTCGCTCCCGGTCAACCGGCCGATCGGCCGCCGGGTCGACAACCACCCCCAGGGGACCCCCCAGGTCCCTGATATCACGGTAGCGGGGATCCCGTCACGGAGGTGGGTCGTCTCTGTGTCAGATCTGTGCTGTGGGCGGGACGGGCCCGGTGCCCCCACACCGGTCGGGCGTCGGGGAATCAGAGCAACGTGTCGAGGGCGACGAAGCCGCAGAAGACCACGGAGATCAGGCCGTTGACGGTGAAGAACGCTGCGTCGAGGCGGCGGAGGTCGCCGGGGCGAACGAGACGGTGCTCGTAGACGAGGAGGAGCGCCACAACCACCACGCCCGCCCAGTACCAGGGACCGACGGATAGCCCAGCGCCGACGGCGGCGAGCGCCGCGACCGCCACCCCGTGCATCAGCCGTGCCCCGGCGAACACGCCGTGCTCGCCGAACCGCGTCGCCCAGGAGTGGAGCCCGCTCGACCTGTCGTGCTCGAGGTCGAACAGGGAATAGAACAGATCGAACCCCGCGACCCAGAGTCCGACCGCGAGGCCGAGCAACCATGTCTGCCACGGCGCCGCACCGCTGACTGCGAGCCAGGCGCCGACCGGCGCGAGGCCGAGACAGGCACCGAGCCACAGATGGCAGAGCCACGTGATGCGCTTCAGGTACGGGTAGACGACGAACATCGCGACCGGGATGGGCCACAGCCAGCGCACGATCGCATCGAGTTGGAAGACCGCGACGAAGTAGGTGCCGAGGGCAACGGCGGAGAGAGCCGCGACCTGCGCGCGGCTGAGAGCACCGGCTGGCAGCTCCCGCGACGCGGTGCGCGGGTTGTGCGCGTCGATCTCCGCGTCCACGAGCCGATTCAGCGCCATGGCAAGCGTGCGTGCGCCGGCCATCGCCACCGTGATCCACGCCATGGCGGCGACACCCGGCCATCCGCCCACCGCGAGCAGCGCGCCCACGTACGCGAACGGGAGCGCGAAGACCGTGTGCTCCAGCCGTACGAGCCGCGACAGGCGACGGGGGAGGGACGCTGCGTGGGCGCTCACGTCTGACGATGCGGTGTGGCCTGATCGCCCGCGGCAAGCTCGAGACCGTGAGCGAGTGCCGGTTGCAGGACCGCGAAGCCGTCCCTGCAGCCGCCCGGCGAGCCCGGCAGGTTGACGATCAACGAGCCGCCGCGGAGACCCGCGGCGCCGCGCGAGAGCAGCGCGTGCGGCGTGCGTGCAAGCGCGTCCGCCCTGATCGCCTCCGCGATGCCCGGCGCGTCACGGTCGAGCACCGTCCGCGTCGCCTCCGGTGTCACGTCCCGTGGCGCGAAGCCCGTGCCCCCGGTCGTGAGCACGACCCGTGCGGCAGCGGCCAGCTCGACCAGCGCAGGGGCGATCTCGTCCGCCTCGTCGGGGACCACCCGCCTGACGACGTCGAAGCCCTCCCCCTGCAGGAGCTCCGCCAGCAGGTCCCCGCTGCGGTCGTCGCGCACGCCGTGGTGCACGCCGTCCGACACCGTGAGCACGGCCGCCCTCACGTGAGCTCGTGCTTCGTCTTCTCGACGACTCGGAGGTCCGACACCACCATTGCCTTGTCGATCGCCTTCGCCATGTCGTAGACCGTGAGCGCGGCGACGGCGGCTGCGGTCAAGGCCTCCATCTCGACGCCGGTCTGCGCGGTGGTCTCTGCGGTCGCCTCGATCCGGACACCTTCACCACCGATCGTCAGGCTCACGTCCACGACCGAAAGCGGCAGCGGATGACACAGCGGGACGAGGTCGCTCGTCCGCTTGGCCGCCATGATCCCGGCGACCTGGGCGGTCGCCAGGGCGTCGCCTTTGGGGAGCGATCGCAGGCGCGACGAGGTCTCCGGTGCCATGTGCACTGTGGCCTGGGCCACCGCCCGTCGCCGGGCCTGGGGCTTGTTCCCGACGTCCACCATCCGGACCTCGCCGGTCTCCTCGTCGACGTGGGAGAAGTCGCTCATCGCAGGAACGTCCTCTTCGCGAGTCGAGCGAGGCCCTTTCGGTGCTGACGGGCCGCGCGGACCCGAGCGCCGAGGCCGTCGCCGTAGAGCAGCCCCAGGGCGCCGCGAAAACCGTCGCCCACCGCTTCGGAGTACGGGTACCACCACGGCGGGTGCAAGCGGCCGCTGTCCGCGTCGGTGAACGTGATGTGCGAAACCGCGTACAGGCCGTGCTTCGAATGTGTGCGGCCGTGACCGGAGTCCCTCCGCCCTCCCCAGGGGGCCTGACATGCGCCGTACGAGTAGGCGTGATCGTTGATCCACACGGACCCCGCCTCGAGAGATGCGGCGACCCGAGCGCCGCGCTCGCGGCTCCCCGTCCACACGCTGGCGCCGAGGGCGAACTGCGAGTCGTTGGCCCGGCGAATACCCTCCGCGTCGTTGTCCATCTTGCAAACGGTGACGGCCGGGCCGAAGATCTCCTCCTGCCGGATCCGCGCGCGCTCGGGCTCGGCCGCCAACACGGTGGGCTCGTAGAACCAGCCGGGCAGCGCGAGCTGGGGTCTCTTCCCTCCCACGACGAGCTCGGCGCCATGCTCGACGGCGTCGGCGACCAGCGTCTCGACCTTCGACCGTTGCGCTTCGGAGACAAGGGGGCCGAGCTCCGTCCGAGGATCGTCCCCGCGGCCGATCCGAAGCGTTTCCGCCCGAGCGGCGAAGCGCTCCAGGAACGACTCGTAGAGGCTCTCCGCGACGTAGATCCGCTCGACACCGGAGCACACCTGCCCGCAGTTCGTGAACGACGCCCAGAGAGCGCCCTCGACGGTGCGTTCGAGATCGGCGTCGTCGAGAACGAGCATCGGGTCCTTGCCCCCGAGCTCGAGCGTTGCCGGACAGAGCCGCTCGGCGGCCCGCTGCGCGACGATCCGGCCCGCGCTCGTCGACCCCGTGAACAGCACGGCGTGGACGCCCCGATGGCCGACGAGAGCGTCCCCGGCGGTCGCACCGCTGCCCTGCACGACGCGGACGAGACCGGGCGGGGCACCCGCGCGGCGAAACACCTCTTCGATCAAGGCGCCGGTGAGCGGTGTCAGCTCGGACGGCTTGAGCACGACAGCGTTTCCGGCAGCAACGGCCGTCGCGGTCTGGGTGAACGGCACGCCGAAGGGGAAGTTCCACGGCGAGATCACGGCCACGACACCAACCGGCGCGTAGCGCATGTGCCCCCGCTTGTGCAGGAGATGCGGCTGGGGGAACCGTACCCGCTCGGCGCGAAGCACTCCGGGCGCGTGACCGGCGAGCCACGCCGCGTTGTCGAGCGACACGAACACGTCGGCGGTCAGTGCCTCGACGAGCGGCTTGCCCGTCTCCGCGACGATGCTCGTCACGATCTCGTCCTGTGCCGCGAGGACGACGCGCACGACGCGACGCAGCAGCCGACTGCGCTCCGCCAGCGGCTGCCGGGCCCACGCCTCCTGCGCGAGCCGCGCCTCCGCGAGGATCTCGCCGAGCGCCTCCGGCGGCGTCACCGGAACGCGACCCACGACCTCGAGCGTCGCCGGGTTGACCGGAGCGAGCTCGCCGTGGGCGAGGTCAGGCGTGGCGCGCACGAGCGCATCGTAGACGGCGGCGTTCGCCGGTCGCCGCTCCTGTCAAGAAGACGGCTGCGCCGGCCGTCGGCCGAGCGTCACCTGCAGCGTGACCGGCTTGTCACCGTCGCGGATCACGTCAAAGGCAACCTTCTGCCCCGGGAGCAGCTCGTCGGTCACGATCCGCGAGACGTCGTCGGCGCTCTTCACCGGCTTGCCGTCGATCGCGACGATCACGTCGCCGCCGAGCGTGACGCGCAGGCCGTTGTAGACCTCGGCCCGGGTCCCGGCGGCAATCTTGGCTCGCTCGGCGGGCGTGTCCGGCTCGACGATGACGACGAGCGCGCCGCGGCCGACGCCGAGCCCGAAGCGCTTCGCGAGCCCGGGCGTCACGCTCTGCGACGTGATTCCGATGTATGCGTAGACCACCTCGCCCGTACGCGCGAGTTGGTCGAGGGCCCGCTTGGCGACGTTGATAGGGATCGCGAAGCCGACCCCTTCGGCCGTGCCCGAGTCGGAGCGGATTTGCGCATTGATCCCGATCACATGGCCACGCGCGTCGAAGAGAGGGCCCCCGGAGTTGCCGCGGTTGATCGGCGCGTCGATCTGGATCGCGTCGGAGACCGCGTAACGAGACGTGAGCGAGTCGATCGAGCGTCCCGTCGCCGCGACGACTCCGACCGCGAGCGAGCTCTGGTTCCCGAACGGGCTCCCGATCGCGGCCACGGGCTGGCCCACACGCACGCGTGACGAGTCCCCGAGCGGCACCGGTTGGATCGCGTGATCCCCGGGATCGGCACGGATCACGCCGATGTCGTTGAACAGGTCCCAGCCGACGATCTCGGCGGGCACACGATCTCCGTCGACGTACTCGACGAACACCGCCCCCGCGCCGCGAACATCCGTCGACGAGGACACGTTGGTGATCACGTGCGCGTTCGTGAGGATCGTCCCCCGCCCGTCGACGACGAAGCCTGAGCCCTGCGACTGTCCGTCCGGGCCGAGGTCGGCGTAGATCGTGACGACGCCGCCCGAACGGCTCGCGTAGATCCCCTCCGGGTCGAATCCCGAGGACGTCGTAACATCCTGCGCCGGTTGTGCGGTCGCCGGCGCGAGCTCGGGTGCCGCCACCGACACCGTCGTCACGCCCTCGACGAGACCGGCCCGGTCTGCGAGCAGCACACCGGCCAGCGCGCCGAGTACGGCGGCGGCGGCCACGGCAGCAACGGTCGTGGAGAGGCGCATCGCGTCTCACTGTAGCCGCGCCCCGTCATCACGCACGGGGTGTTTTCACGTGAAAACGGCGGCGGGCTGCCGGGGCAGCTCGGGCACCGTCGAGGCTGGGAGCGAGAGCGTGAACACGCTTCTCCCGGGCCGCGTGGTCACGCTCACCGCCCCCTCCATGCACTCCGCGAGCTCACGCGCGATCGCCAGCCCGAGCCCGCTACCGGAGGTCGTCGTCGCGTCACCTCGGTAGAAGCGGTCGAAGATCCGCTCGACGTGGTCGGGCGGAATGCCCGGACCGTCGTCGGTGACCGAGAAGATCGCCCGCGTCCCGTCGTGACGGGCGCACAGAGTGACGTGGCTCCCCTCGGGTGTGTGCACGATCGCGTTGACCGCAAGCGCACGCACCACCTGGAGCACCCGCTCCTCGTCCGCGATCGCCCACACGTCGTCGGGCGCGTCGACGGTCAACACGTGCGACCTCTGCGCGGAGACCGGCTGCAGCTCTTCGGCGAGAAGGGTGGCCACCTCCGTCAGGCTCACGTCTTCCCGCTCGATGCGGAGCCGGCCGGCATCGATGCGCGAGAGGTCGAGCAGCTCACCAGCCAGTCGGCTGAGCCGATCGACCTGCTCGCGCGTCGTCGCGAGAAACCGCTGGCGCGTCTCGTCATCGAGGTCCTCGTCCGCGAGCAGCTCCAGGAAGCCGGCGAGCGAGAAGAGTGGCGTCCGCAGCTCATGCGAAGCGTTCGCGACGAACTCCTTGCGCGCGTTGTCGAGCTGACGGAGCTGGACGCGCATGCGGTCGAACGCCTCCGCGAGCTGCCCCAGCTCGTCGTCGCCGACGTCGACAACCGGCTCGTCGAAGTGCCCGACGGCAATGCGGTTCGCCGCACGCTCCAGCCGCCGGATGCGGCGGGCGTGGACAGCGGCCGCAGCTGTCCCCAGGATCAGGGCGATCGCGGCGGCGACGACCGTCGCGAGGGCGATGCTGCGCTCCACGAGGCGGACGGTCGCCAACTGGTCACCGAGGGAGGACGAGAGCACCATCACGCCTGCCGAGGGAAACAGCGGGACGGCGACCTCCGCGTAGCTGTTGCCCGCCCGCTCGAGCCTGCCGCGCACGCGTGCGCCCGTGCCCGCCGATTCGAGAGCGATCGGGTCGCCGACGAGCGTTGCCGCGCCGCCGCCGGCGGAGTCGGCGATCGCCGAGAGTTGGAGCGGCGGGCCGAACGCGCCGAGCACCGTCACGCGTGCGTCGAACGTCGACGCCGCCCCGTTGACGAAGCTGTCGAGCCCGATCGTGTCGGTCACGTCACGGGTCGCAAGTGCAGTCGCCAGCGTGGCCGCGTCCTTCTGCATCTGGTCGAGCTTCGCGTCGACGAGACGGCGCTCCAGAGATGGAACGACCATCAGGTACGCGGCGAGTTGGGCCACACCGACGATGAGCACGAGCGCGAGCACGAGCCTCGCGCGGATGCCGCCGGGAATCGTCATTCGTCTCGGAAGCGGTACCCGGCACCCCGAACGGTGAGGATCAGCTCGGGCTCTCGCGGGTCCTGCTCGATCTTCTCGCGGAGATGCCGCACGTGCACGTCGATGGTCCGAGGCTCGCGGTAGTCGGCGCTGCCGCGGATCTTCTCCAGCAGCTGCCGGCGGGAGAAGACGACACCGGGGTTGCCCGCGAGCAGCGCGAGCAGCTCGAATTCGACGAACGTCAGTTGGACAGGCCCGCCACGAACGGCAACAGTCCGGCGTGGCATGTCGATCACGACATCGCCGCGGTCGATCACCTCGTCTCGACGCGAGGCGAGGTGCGGGGTGGCCGCGCGGCGCAGCAGGGCGCGGACGCGGCTGCGAAACTCCCTGATCGAGAACGGCTTGGTGATGTAGTCATCGGCCCCGAGCTCGAGACCGAGCACCTTGTCGAGCTCGTCGTCGCGGGCCGTCAGCATGATGATCGGCACCGTGCTCTCGGCCCGCAGCCGACGACAGACCTCGAGACCGTCCACGCGTGGCAGCATCAGGTCGAGCACGACGAGGTCGATCTCCTCCTCGGCGAAGCGCTCCAACGCCTCGTCGCCAGCGCGCGCCTGCACGACGCGATAGCCCTCGCGCTCCAACGGGTACGTGAGGAGGGTCTGGATTGAATCCTCGTCGTCGACGAGGAGGATCGTGGACGTGTCCGCTGGCATGTGGGTGGGTCTCTCAGACCCGGCGCATCCGGTCGCCCCGAGCCCGAGGGCTGCCGTGGGGCGCCTGTACGCAGGGATTTCGCCTAGACTAGCGCGCGCGCATGGTGCCGGCACGGCCCCGCATCCGAGGGAGGCGGCCGCGCCGCGGCCCAGTCGACCGGCCGCTCAACGTGCGGCTCGCGCGGACGACCTCGCTCCTGCTCGTCGCGCCTCTCCTTCTGCTCGTGATCACGCTCGTGCCCGCCGGTTCGCTGCCCCGCCCGGCGCTGCCACCCGCCTTCGACGGAGAGACGGCACTCCAGCTCGCGACCGAGCTCGCCCGTGACTACCCGAACCGGGAGCCTGGATCTCTCGGCGCCGCCGGTGCGGCGCGGTGGTACGAGGAGAAGCTCCACCTCTACGGTCTCGAGGCCCGCGCCGAGCGGTGGACGGAGGACGTGCCCGGGATCGGGCCGCGCCTTCTGCTCAACCTGGTCACGGTGGTCCCTGGGACGTCCGGCAAGACACTCGTCGTCGTTGCCCACAGAGACAACAGAGCGTTGGAGGCCGGGGCCAACGACAATGCGTCCGGCACCGCGGCGCTCCTCGTGCTCGAGAGCGCGTACGCGCGCACGGGGACCGTGGCGCGGCGGCCCACCCCCGTCCACACGCTCGTGTTCGTCTCGACCGACGGTGGGGCGTTCGGCTCCCTCGGCGCTGCTCGCTTCGCGCGCACGTCGGCCCTTGCGCGGCGCGCGGTCGCAACGATCTCGCTCGACGGGATCGGCGGCCGCGCGAGCCCGCGGCTCGAGCTCTCGTCGACTCTGTCGCGTTCCCCGACTCCCGTGCTCGTGCGCACGTTCGCCGCGCGCCTCGAGGACGAGACGGGTGCGCCGCCGGTGATGCCCGGGTGGCTGACGCAGCTCGTCAACCTCGGTCTGCCGTTCGGCTACGGCGAGCAGGCGGTCTTCCTCGCCAACGGGCGCTCGGCCATCCGCCTCTCCACCGCGCCCGACGTGGCGACGAGGTCCGATCCGATCGCCGACACACTCGATGCGCGCACCTTCACACGGCTCGGGCGGGCCGCCGAAGCCACAATTGCCTCTCTCGACGCGGGAATACGCCTGGCCGGGGACACGACGACCGCCTATCTGTACGGACGGGGCGGGGGCGCCCGCGGCTGGGCCATCGCTGCCGTGTACATCACTGCGCTGATCCCGTTCGTCGTCGTCGTGCTCGACCTGCTTGTCCGGCTTCGCCGGCGGCGGCTCTCACTCGCGCCACCCTGGCGGGCACTCCGGTTCCGCCTTGCCGTGTGGCTGGGCGTGGCAGCGCTCGTTGCCGTCGCCGCACTCGCCGGTCTCTTCCCGTTGGATTCGTCAGCTGCACCTGTCCCCGACGGCCCCCCGGTGAACGAGTGGCCGGGCACGGCGCTCGCCGTGGCAGCGATCACGGTGCTGGCGGCGGTGTGGCTCGCCTCGAGGATCCGACACGGCCACGACGCACCCTTGACGGAGGAGGAGCAGTTGACCGGCTTCGCGGTCGCCTTTCTCGCGATCGGCGCAGCGGCGGTCACGGTCGCGCTCGTCAACCCGTATGCGCTCGTGTTCGTGCTCCCGTCGCTCTACACGTGGCTCTGGCTCCCGCTCACGGTGAAGCGGCCGGCCTGGATCTCGGACGTGTTGCTCGGGCTCGGGCTCCTCGGGCCCGTGCTGGCGGTCGTTGTGCTCGCCGAACAGCTCGATCTCGGCTTGCGGGCGCCGGTCTACGCGCTCGGGCTCGTGACGTCGGGCATCGTTCCCTGGCTCGCGTCTCTGGCGTTCCTCGTGTGGGCCGCCGCCGCGACGCAGCTCGCCGCGCTCGTCGGTGGCAGCTACCCGGAGCCCGCGAGCTCCAAGTAGCGCACCGGGGTGCCTGACGGGAGGGGCGCGTCGCCGCGTGGGATCCTCACGAGTGCATCCGCGGCTGCGGCGCGGGCGATCATGTGCGATTCCTGCTTCGCCAGTGGCGTCAGACGATCGCCGTCGCCGGACCTGTCGACACGAGCCCTGACGAAGTCCTCGCGGTGCGGACTGCAGCGAACCTCCTCGGTCAGAGCGCCGCCGCGGTAGGCGGGGCCGGGGTCGCGCGCTCCCTGGAGCGCGAGTAGTGCCGGCCGGACGAAGAGGACTGCGCCAACCAACGACGACACGGGGTTTCCCGGCAACCCGAACACGAGCGTAGCTCCGCGCACGGCAAAGGACAGCGGCTTGCCCGGGCGGACGGCGACCCCCCAGAACACCTCTTCGACGCCGAGCGACGCCGCGACACTGCGCACGAGATCGTGCGGGCCGACGGAGACACCGCCAGAGGTGACCACGACATCCGCGGAGAGAGCGTTCTCGAGAGCCTCCGTGTGCGCGACCGGGGCGTCGGGGACAACGTGTGGACCGGCGATCGTCGCCCCGGCGCGACGCAGCTCCGCCGCGAGCATGACGCCGTTCGACTCGTAGATCTCGCCTGGGCGCAGCTGCTCGCCGGGGCTCCGGAGCTCCGTGCCGGTGGCCAGCACCGCGACGACCGGACGTCGTGCGCAGTCGACGGCGGCGACCCCGGACGCGGCGAGCGCTGCAATCTGCGCTGCGCCGAGCACGACGCCGGGCTCGACGACCGCGTCGCCGCGTCCGATGTCGCCGCCCACGCCACGGATGTTCGCGTCGAGCGGCGTTCCGTTCGGGACCTCGATCCGGTCGCCGCGGTCTGTGACGAGCTCGAGCGGGATCACGCTGTCTGCTCCGTCGGGCACGACACCGCCTGTGGCGATGCCCATCGCCTCACCCGGAGCGAGCGAGCGTGGCGCCGGCCTGCCGGCTGGGATCCGGATCTCTACCGGGAGCACACCCGGGCAGTCCTCCGCCCGGACCGCAAAGCCGTCCATCGCCGAGCTGCGGAACGGAGGCAGGTCGACGACGGCGCGAGCCGAGGCGGCCAGGACACGGCCGGCGGCGGCGCGGAGCGCCACACGCTCCGCGGCCAAGGGCTGCGCACGCGCGAGCACGCGCGCCAATGCTTCGTCGACACCGAGCAGCGTGGTCATCACGGTCAACGCTATACGCCCCCCGCGGCCTGACGGGGTACCCTCGCGTCGTGATCTCGGTCGTCGTTCCAATCCGTGACGAGGAGCACACCGTCGAGCCGCTCTACGACGAGCTCGAGGCGGCCCTCGGGCGAGACGGACGCCCGTGGGAGATCGTGTTCGTCGACGACGGGTCGAGCGACGGGACGTTCGCCGCGCTGACCCGACTGCACGCGCGGGCGGGCTCGGTGCGCGCTGTACGGCTCCGCCGGGCGTGCGGGAAGGCTGCGGCCCTCGACGCCGGGTTCCGCGAGGCGACGGGGGACGTCGTCGTCACCATCGACGGTGACCTGCAGGACGACCCCGCCGACATCCCGCGGCTCCTCGCCCAGCTGGACGAGGGGTTCGATGTCGTCTGCGGCTGGAAGACCCGCCGCCGCGATCCGCTGACGCGCCGTATCCCTTCGTATGTGTTCAACACTGTCGCCGGTCGGCTCTCGGGACTGCGTCTTCACGACATGAACTGCGGGCTCAAGGCGCTCCGCGTCGAGGTCGTTCGCGGCATGCGCCTCTACGGAGAGCTCCATCGCTATCTGCCGGTGCTGGCGCACTACCGCGGCTACCGGGTCGCCGAGCTCCCTGTGAATCACCGTCTGCGGCCGCACGGTCGCTCGCGCTACGGGATGGAGCGCTACGTCCGTGGCTTCCTCGACCTGCTCACCGTCACGTTCATGGGTCGCTACCGCTACCGGCCGCTCCATCTCTTCGGCGGTGTCGGCCTGCTCCTGTCGGTGATCGGCGTCGGTCTTCTCGCCTACCTCACCGTGCTCAAGCTCGCCGGCGAGGCGATCGGTCACCGTCCGCTGCTCACGCTCGGCGTGCTGCTGCTCGTCGTCGGCGTGCAGTTTCTCTCGTTGGGCCTGATCTCCGAGCTCGTCACCAGCCACCATGAGGAGCGCGTGGCCGAGGGCGATCCCGCGGGCCGGCTGGTCGCCGAGATCCTGCGGTAGCAGCGCACGTGAACGTTCTCTACTTCGGGACGTACGATCGCGGGTACCCGCGCAACGCTCAGGTCATCTCGTGCCTCACGGACGCCGGCGTGACCGTGCTGGAACGCCACCGGCAGCTCTGGGGCCGACGCGCGAACTGGTCGCTCGGTCTACGCCAGCTCGTGCGGGTCGCGGCCGCCGAGCGTGGGTTGGCGCGCGAGGACGAGCCCGAGGCCGACGTGATCATCGTCGGGTACCCGGGCCACTTCGACATGTCCGCCGCGCGTCGCGTCGCGCGTGGCAGACCGATCGTCTTCAATCCGCTCGTCTCGCTGCACGACACGCTCGTCGGCGATCGAGGCCGGTTCCGGCGCGGCACACCCGCTGCGGGCGTCCTGCGTCACGTTGATCGCAGCGCCTTCCGCCGCGCCGACCTCATCGTCGCCGACACGGAGGCGCACGCCGAGTTCTTCCGGGAGACCTTCGGGCTTCCCGCCGAGCGGGTGGCCGTGTGCCTCGTAGGCGCAGAGGATCGCCTGTTCCGGCCAGGCTGGCAGCCGGCTCAGCCGTTCCATGCCCTCTTCGTCGGCAAGCTGATCCCGCTGCACGGGGTGGAGACGATCCTCGCCGCCGCCCGTCTGGTGCCGCAGATCCCGTTCCGGATCGTCGGTAGCGGGCAGCTCGAGGCGCTACTCGCTGCTCGCCCGCCGAACGTCGCGTGGGACCCGTGGGTCGAGTACGAGCGCCTCCCGGCCGCGTATCAGGCGGCCGGGTGCGCACTAGGCATCTTCGGGGCCGGCGCCAAGGCTGCGCGTGTGATCCCGAACAAGGCCTTTCAGGCACTGGCGTGCGGGCGGCCGCTGGTCACGGCGGACACGCCGGCTGCGCGTGAGCTGCTGACGGAGGGCGGCGACGCCCTGCTCGTGCCAGCCGATGACGCGGGCGCCCTCGCCGCGGCAGTGCAACGGCTCGCCGACGATGCGCAGGCCGCGGAGGCGATGGGCGATGCCGGGCGCGAGACCTACGTGACGCGTGCGAGTGAAGCCGTGCTGGGCGCACGTTGGCGCGGGCTTCTCGAGCAGCTTCTCGCCGGCCGTTGACACGACCGCGCGTCCTCCTGGCAGCCGCCGTGCTCGTCTTCATCGTCGGGCTCGGCTCACTTGCCGTGCTGCAGCACCTCGCGTTCTGGACCGGTCGTTTCGACGTGGGCAACCTCGCGCAGGCCGTGTGGTCGTCGGCGCACGGCGACCTGCTGCAAGTGACGAACCTGCGCGGCGAGCAGATGTCGAGGCTCGGCGCCCATTTCGATCCGATCCTGCTCGCGTTCGTCCCGTTGTGGGTGCTGTGGCCCGATCCGGCGGCGATGCTCGTCGCCCAGGCCGCCCTCGTCTCCCTCGGCGCCGTGCCGGCGTTCCTCCTCGCCCGCAGGCACCTCGGCTCCGAGTGGGTCGGGCTCGGCTTTGCGCTCGCCTACCTTCTCTACCCGGCGACGCAGTGGCTCGTGCTCGACGACTTTCACCCCGTGGCGATCGCGGCGCCGCTGCTGCTCTTCGCGATCTGGTTCCTCGATACCGACCGGCTGCTGGCCTTCGCCGCCTGCGCCGGTCTTGCCTGTCTCACGAAGGAGCACGTGGGGCTCACCGTCGCCGCGCTCGGGATCTGGTACGCAGTCGCCCGCGGTCGCAGGCGCGCCGGCCTCGTGATCGCGGTCGCCGGCGTCGCGGTCGCGCTTGTCGCGTCCACCGTGATCGTCCCGCACTTCGCCCCGGGTGGCGGATCCCCGTTCTCCGACCGCTACACGGCGGTCGGAGGTTCGCCGACGGGGATGTTGGAGACGCTCACGCAGGATCCCGGCGGGTTCGTCGAGGCGGGCACTGAATCGCGCGACGGGCGCTACGCCCTCGATCTGCTGTGGCCCCTGGCCGGGCTGCCCCTGCTCTCGCCCCTCGCTCTAGCCGCAACGCCTGAGCTCGCGCTCAACGTGCTTTCGAGCGCACCGACGCAGACGTCGATCCACTTCCACTACACGGCGACGCTCATCCCCGTCTTCGTCGCCGCCGCCGTGCTCGGCGCGGCACGTGCCCGCCGTCGCTGGACTGCGAGCTCGCCTGTCCTACCGCGCGTCGTCGTCGTCACGTGCATCCTCGGCGGCGTGCTGCTCGGGCCGCTGCCGGTCTGGCGCCACGTGCCCTTCGGCTCGGAGCTGGCAACGACCGAGCACGTCGTGGGCCGGCACGCTGCGGCGGCGGAACGCGTGCTCGCTCGAGTGCCCCCCGGCGATTCGGTGAGCGCAACCAACACGCTCGGCGCGCACCTCTCCGCACGTAGGCGCGTGCTCTCGTTCCCGCTGCTCGGCGATGCCCTCTGGGTTGCCGTCGACGAGCGTCGGCCGAGTACGCTCGATCGCGCCGTCGACCCGGAGGGGCTCCGGCTAGCGCTCGGCCGACTCCGCGCCGACCGCCGATTCCGCCTCGTGGCGCAGGATGACGGCGTGCTCCTGTTCCGCCGGGTCTGAGGCGGCCGTCAGAGCGGGATCGTCTGCGGCAGGAGGTACGCGCCGAGCGCGAGGCAGCCTGCTCTGGCGACGCGGTCCTCGTCGGCTGCTGCAAGCGGGACTGCCCACGCCAGGTACCAGACGGCGAGGTAGGGCGTCGTCACGAGCACCAGGCAGGCGCTGAGGCCGAGCCGGGCTTGCCCGCGAGACGCACCCCTCGCCAGCCACGCGAGGCCCACAACGAGAGCCGTCGCCGCAGCCCCGAGCGCCAGGCCGCGCGGCAGGCCGGCGCTCTCGAGACGCGCCGGGATCGCGTAGCTCGTCTCGCGGGTGGCGTGCTCGGCGAGTGGCGCCAAGGCGGACAGCCAGTCGATCCCGTAGCGGACGGTCGCAAGCGTCAACAGGGCGCCGCCCGCCACCGCCACACCGAGCAGCGGTGCTTGCTGTCGACGTGCCCGGAGCTCGAGCAGGTGGAGGAAGAGGAAGATCACGGGCACCCACTTCACGAGCACCGCCAGCGCCCACACGGCACCTGCCGCCTGCGCACGGCGCGACGACGCCAGCGCGACCGCCGCAACTGCGAGCGCTCCCACCCACGCGTCGTTGTGGCCTCCGCCGGCGAGGTGAACGGCGAGTAGCGGGTTCCAGCCCACGAACGCCAGCGCGAGCGCGCGTCGGCGGGCGACGCGGGCCGCAAGCGCCGCCGCGACAAGGACGGCCGCGGCGGCGAGGCTCTTGTACTGCCACGCCGCGATCGTCTCGGAGTCGCCGGCGGCCGCGGCCAACGGCTCCGATGCGAGCGTGAAGGCCGGCCCGTAGACGGTGGTGGTGTCGCGCCACTCCGCGCCCATCCACGGGAGAGCCGGGTTGGCGGGCACCTCGTCGGGCGGGACGCTGTACGGGTTCGCGCCGCTTTCGGCCGCCGTCCACCCGTATCCCCAGTACGCCCACGCGTCTGTCGACAGGAGCAGTGGCGCAGCGAGCGGCGTGAGCTGAACGACCAGCGCCACGACGGCGGCGGCAGCGACACGGGCCTTGGATCGCCGAAGAAGCCAGAGAGCGGCCGCGTATCCGGCGAAGGCCGTTGCGAGGAGGACGAGGAAGAGCCAGGCCGATCCTCCCGCCGGCGTCCCACCGGCCGTAGCCGCCACGGGTGAGCCTGTCCGTGACGCCGCGAGACTGGCGGCGAGGACGGTCAGCGCGACCCCGGCGCCCGCCGCGAGCGCCACGGTCGGTCGGCTCACGGCAGGAGGGGGCCCGGAGTCAGGTCCGGTGCGTCGGTCGAGCCCGGCTCATCGGCTCCGTCTTCGTCCGCCTCCTCGGCCGTCTCGGTCTCGGCATACGGGTCATAGGTGAGCGCCCACTCGCCCCGCGTGAAGGGCTGCCAGTCGACCGGTTGCGCGGGCGAGGCAGGGAAGGAGCGCACGGCACGGCGGGCGAGCGCGGGCTCCATGAACGAGCGCCAGATCTCGGCGGGGAAGCTGCCGCCGGAGACGGAGATGCCGTGCACCGAGTCCATCGGGATCTCGCCTCCCGTGTACCCCATCCACACCGCTGTCGCGAGGTCCGGCGTGTAGCCGACGAACCACGCGTCGGCATGCTCGTCTGTCGTTCCCGTCTTGCCGGCGGCGGGCCGCGAGAGCGACGCCCGGGTTCCCGTCCCGAAGCTGACGTTCTCCTCGAGGATCCTCGTCACTTCCCAGGCAACACCGTCGGGGATCACGCGCGTGCGCTTCGGCGTACCCCACCCCGTGGTCTTGTCCTCGTTGCCGTTCGCGAGGACGACGCGCCTGATCGCGGTGGGCTCGGCGTAGACACCGCCGGCAGCGAGGGTCGCGTAGGCCGATGCCATGTCGAGAGGGGAGACGGCAATCGTGCCGAGCCCCATCGACGGTACGTACGCGCCGTCGACGTCCAGCGCGGAGCGGACACCGAGCTTCGTCGCAACCTCTGCGACCCCCTCCGGTGTGATGTCGAGGGTCAGCTGCGCGAACACGGTGTTGTCGGAGCGAATCGTCGCGCTGCGGATCGAGGTCCAGCCCGAGTAGCTCGAGTCGTACGTCTTCACGCACCACCAGGAGCCGTCCTCACACGAGCCGCGCTCGACCGGGTCGTAGGTGAAGGGAGCGGACACGTAGTACGTGTTCGTCGGGTCGATGCCGCGGTCGACAGCGGCAGTGAGCACGAACGTCTTGAACGTCGACCCGGGCTGCCGGCGTGCCTGCGAGACGAGGTTGAACTCGTTGCCCGAACGGCCGGGGACGACCGCTGTCATCGCGCGGATCGCACCGGTCTTCGGATCGATCGAGATCAGCGCTGCGGCCGGGTCTGTCTTCTCCGTGAGCACTCCCGAGATCGCCTCGCGTGCCAGTCGCTGCCAGCGCGGGACGATGGTCGTATAGACCCGCAGCCCGCCCGACCGCACGGTCTCGGCGCCGTATTCGGCGATCAGCTGGTCCCGGACGTACCCGAAGAAGTACGGCTCGCGGATCTCGCGGAACAGCTTGCCCGGGCGCAGCCCGAGATCGCCCGAGCCGCTCGCGGCAGCGTGGCGCTCGGGTGTGATCATCCCCTCCTCGAGCATCGCCCGCAGTACCTGCGCGCGCCGGGCGAGAGCCTTCTCGGGCTCGACGAACGGGTCGAAGGCGGACGGTGCTTGCGTGAGCCCCGCGAGGAGGGCGGCCTCTGGAAGCGCAAGCTCCTTGGCGGGCTTGGCGAAGTACGTCTGCGCGGCCGCCTCGATGCCGTAGGCCAGGTTCCCGTAGTAGACCTGGTTGAGATACGTCTGGAGGATCCGGGTCTTCGTCCAGTCCTGCTCGAGCTTGAGTGCGAGGCACGCCTCTTTGACCTTCCGTCGAATGGTTTGCTCGTTCGAGATGTAGAGGTTGCGGACGAGCTGCTGCGTGATCGTGGAGCCACCCTGAACGACCTCGCCGGCGCGTAGATCGGCGACGAGGGCACGGGCGATCCCCTCGGCGTCGACGCCTTCGTGGTCGAAGAAGCGCCTGTCCTCGATGGCCACGGTCGCCTTTCGCACCCAGGGGCTGACTCGAGAGAGCGACACGACCTCGCGATTCCGCTCGGCGGGTATCGCTCCCAGCAGCGATCCGTCGGAGGCGTAGACGAACGTGTTCTCTCCGATGCTCACCGGTTGCAGAGCATCGAGGTCACATGCGGTGCCGAAGGCGTAGATACCGGCGCCTGCCGCGATACCGACGGCGAGCGCGAGTGCGGCGGCCGTGAGACCGGCGGCGAGCAGCGGTCCACGGCGCCGGCGTCGGCGGCGTCGCGACCGCCGGAAGGCCTGGTCGCTCGGCGGCGATGGGGGCCGTCGGCGCGGCCGGCTCATGACGGCGATGGTAGCCGCCGCGCGCCGGGCCGCCCCGCTGTGGGTGCCCCCGGGCAGCGCGGGGCTATGATCGCCGACCGTGAGCACCGATGGCGGCCACCGCTCGCCGGCGATCCGCGTGTTCCTCTGGAGCCGCGCGGCGATCGCGATCGTTGCTGGTACAACGGCCGTGAGCTTCGCGGGCCACGCGAACCCCGCTCGGGCGCGATGGGACACGGAGCGGCTCCACGAGCTCGGCGTCGCCGTCGACGTCTGGGCGCGGTGGGATAGCGATTGGTTCCTCCGGATCGCCCAGGACGGCTACACGTGGCCGTCCGGCACACCCGCGTTCTTCCCGCTGTACCCGTTGCTCACAGGCGGAGTCGGGCGGCTGCTGGCAGGGCACGAGCTCGTCGCGGGCATCGCGGTCTCGCTCGCCGCCGGAGCCGTCGCCTTCGTGTTGCTCCACCGGCTCGGTGTGAGCGTCGTCGGCCACGCTGCTGCGTTGCGGGCCGTCGTCCTGCTCGCCGTGTTCCCGACCTCGCTGTTTCTGGGCGCCGTCTATTCGGAAGCTCTCTTCCTCGCCCTCGCTGTCGCCGTGTTCCTGCTCGCCGAGCAGGGCCGCCTCGGCTGGGCCTGTCTGGTGGCAGGCGCGGCGTTGCTCACACGAGCGCAGGGTGTGGCGTTGCTGCCGGCGCTCGCGGTCTTCGCCTGGCGTCGTCCTCAGCGCCGCGACCTTGCCCTCCTCGGCGTCCCGCTCGCGGTGTTTGCGGCATACCCCGTGCTGCTCGGGGCTTGGCTCGGTCAGCCGCTCGGCTTCCTCGAGGCGCAGCGCGTGGTCTGGGAGCGGTCGCCGAGCAGCCTCGGGCCGGTCGGGGGGATCGTGGCGGCGGTGCGGGACGCCTCGTTGGTCGACCGGAACCTCGTCGCCCTGACGTTCGTGGCTGTCATGGTGCCGCTCGCCGTGCTCGCGTGGCGGCGGCTCGGCGCGCCGTACGGCCTGTACGCGTCCGTGGTGCTGGCCCTTCCGATGTCGTTCCCGTCGGAGCGTCTCGGCGGGCTCTATTCCTTCCCTCGCCTGTGTCTCGTTGCCTTTCCCTGCTTCCTCGCCGCAGGCACGATCGCTCTGCCGCGAGCGGCGCGGGTGGCGGTGGTCGCGGTTCTCTCGGCGACGCTCGCAGTCAACGTGGTTCGATGGTCTCTGTGGTACTGGGTGGCGTGAGCGGCGACGCGTGACAGAGGACGTCCTCACCCCCGCGGGCGACCCTGGCCGGGTGCCGGCTCGGCCGGGTCCTTCGCGAGGGACCGGCGACGTGCCGCGCGGGCGGTTGTTCGGGTGGTTCGTCCTCGTCGGCGTTCTCGCCGCATTGAGCTACGCGGCCAACTTGAGCGACGCGGCTGACCCGCCCGACGACCTCCTCTACCGCTGGTCGAGCGCGGTGGCAGGAGTCGTGCAGTACGGGGTCATCTTCGTGCTCCTGCTCTTCCTCGCCCGCGGTCTAGACAGAGCCGTGCTCGGGCTGCGACGTCCACCGTCGTGGCGGAGTGCGCTCGGCCTCGTCGCCGCCGGCTACGTGACGATCATCGTGGCAGGCTTCTTCCTCAACCTCTTCCTCAAGGCGGGCGAGGAGCAGGGGCTCGTGCCGGACGAGTGGGATCCCGACAGGGCGGCGCCGTTCCTGGCGAACTTCCTCGTCGTGGTAGCAGTCGCGCCGCTGGTCGAGGAGTTGACGTATCGCGGGCTCGGTTTCGCCGCCGTCCGGTCGGCGTGGGGCAGCACGGCGGCGGTCGTCGTGACGTCGATCGCGTTCGGTCTCGCGCATGGCCTCGTTGTCGCGCTCCCGATCTTGGCTCTCTTCGGCGTCGTGCTCGCGATCGTTCGTCAGCGGACGCAGAGCGTGTACCCGGCGATGGTGCTCCACGCGATGTTCAACGGCATCGCGCTGCTCGCTGCCGTAACGATCGTCGATGGTGGAACATGAGCGGGATGGATCCGCTCACAGAGCTGCGACGCCAGATCGACGCCGTCGACCGGTCGATCCTCGATGCCGTGAACGAGCGGCTGCGGCTCGTGGAGGAGCTCTGGCGGGTCAAGGAGCGCGTTGGGGCCGATCAGATCGATCCCGACCGTGAGCTGCGGCTGCGTGCCGCCCTCGCTGCTGCGAACAGCGGACCGCTGACGGCGGAGGGCCTCGGCGAGCTGGTCGACGACGTGCTGGCGCTCGTCAAACGTGAGCTCGCCCGGAGAGCTACCCCTCTCCGTCCTCCTCGTCCTCCGTCCTGAACTCGTCCGGCGAGACGCTGTCGAGGAAGCGGCGGAACTCGCCGAGATCGACGTCGCTCAGCGAGGCGGGCGTGGCGACGCCGCGCTCGAGCTCGGGCTCGTCTCCGTCGAACTCGACACCCGACTCCTCGATCACCTCCTCGGCGGCCCAGATCGACGCGTCCGCGCGGAGCGCAAGGGCGATTGCATCGGACGTGCGCGAGTCGATCTCGAGCTCGTCGCCGTCGCGCCGGAGCGTGATCCGCGCGTAGAACGTGTTCTCGCGGAGCTCGGTGACCGCGACGCGGACGAGGACGCCGTCGAGCGCGTCGATGATCGAGCAGGCGAGGTCGTGCGTCAGGGGACGCGGCGGCGCTGACGCCTGGAGCTTCATGAGGATCGCCGCGGCCTCCGAGTGCCCGATCCAGATGGGGAGGAACGTGTTGCCGTCGGTCGTCCGCAGGAGCACGATCGGCTGCTTGCTCGCGAGGTCGAAGCTCACGCCGTACACGGACATCTCGCGCATGGACACTGCCCTCCAGTGTATCCACGTGCCGCCGGAGCGAGAGTACGGCCGGGATCAGCCTGGGTGTAGCGGCGGGGATCCGCCCCCGCGGACGTGCATCCCGGCGAACCTGTCCTCGGGGCGCGGCGGCGAAGCCGACGCCTTCAGGGATCCTGCGCGGTGGGGATCCGCCCCCGCGGATCCCCACCTGCGCGAAAAGGTGGGCGATCCTGGATTCGAACCAGGGACCTCCGCCTTATCAGAGCGGCGCTCTAACCGACTGAGCTAATCGCCCGCTTTCGGGGGGCGGAGTGTAGCGAAGCCCTGACCGTCAGCTGCCGGTCGCTTCGAGCGCCTCGACCACTTCGGCGAGGCCGGTGTCGTCGCGAAACTCGATCTCGAGGCGGCTGCCGATGACGCGGGCCGGGTGACCCGTAAGCCTGTGTGCCGCGTGCGCGGCCCGGCCGGCGAGCGCCGGGTCGGCGGTCACGGTGGCGCGGCGCGGCTTGCGACGCGCTCCGCCCTCGCGGGCGGCTTGCTCGGCCGCGCGGACGGTCATGCCGTCACGCGCGATCTTGCGTGCGAGAGTCACACGCGAGTCGTCGTCTGGAAGGGCGAGCACGGCGCGGCCGTGCCCTTCGGTCAGCTCTCCGCGCGCCAGCATCCACAGGACCTCCTCGGGGAGCTCGAGCAGGCGCAGGCGGTTCGACACTGCGGGCTTCGACCGGCCGACGTGGCTCGCGACCTCGGCGAGGGAGAGCTCGAACTCATCGATGAGCGATGCGTAGGCTCTTGCTTCCTCGACCGGTGAGAGATCCTCCCGTGCGACGTTCTCGACCACTCCGAGCAGGAGCGCGTTGCGGTCGTCGGTCTCGCGCACGACGGCGGGCAGCGTCGGCAGCCCGGCCTCGCGGGCGGCTCTCCACCGTCGCTCGCCGGCGACGAGCTCGTAGCCCCCCTCGCCGCGCGGCCGAACGACCACCGGTTGCAGCACGCCCTGATGACGCATCGAGGCTGCGAGACCGGCGGTCGCCTCGGGCTCGAAGCGCTTGCGAGGCTGCCGCGGATTGGGGTGGATCGCCTCGATCGGGAGGTGCAGGAGCTCTGCGTCACCGGCGCCGCCGATCAGCACCTCGAGCCCGCGGCCCAGGCCGCGGCGTGGGGAGTCAGGAACGGTCGACAAGCTCCATCGCCACCTTCCAGTAGGCCTGCGCGCCGGCGGAGCGGCTGTCGTAGGCAATCGCGGGGAGACCGTGGCTCGGAGCCTCGGCAAGTCGAATCGAGCGGGGCACGGTCGTCGTGAAGACGAGCCCGCCGAAGTGCCTACGCAACTCCGCCTCGACGTCGGCGGCAAGGCGGGTCCTGACGTCGACCATCGTGAGCAGGATCCCGGCGACGGCCAGGCGCGGATTGAGCTGGGCCTTGACGAGGTTGATCGAGCCGAGCAGCTGTGAAAGACCTTCGAGCGCGTAGTACTCGGCCTGCACCGGGACGATCACCCTGTCCGCCGCGGCAAGCGCGTTCACGGTCAGCGGGCCGAAGGACGGCGGGCAGTCGAGGAACACGAAGGAGTACGGGTCGGTCGCTCCGGCGAGCGCGTCGGCGAGGTACCGCTCACCGCCCTCGAGGGCCGAGAGGTGAACGGCGGCGGCGGCGAGCGTCGGCTTTGCCGGGACGAGATCGAGGTTGGCGAAGCCCGACGTCTTGGCCAGCTCTGCGAGCGGTGCCCCGTCGAGCAGGTCGAGCGTCGACGTTCCGTTGGCGCGCGTGCCGAGCCCCGAGCTGGCGTTCGCCTGCGGGTCCAGGTCGAGGAGCAGCGTCGGCTCGCCTGCCTCGGCGAGGCAGGCGGCGAGATTGACGGCGGTCGTCGTCTTGCCGACGCCGCCCTTCTGGTTCGCGATCGCGTAGACCCGGGCGGGCACATCACCATTCTCCCGGCAGCGGCGGACGCCGCGTCAGGCCAGTGGGCGCTTGCGGGCGATCCCCGGGCGCCGCGGGAATCCGGGCGGTGTGGGACCCGTCTTCCGGAGCACGAGGATCCCGTCAACAGCCGTCTCGAGCTGAGCGGAGAGGAGACCGGCCGCCGCCCGGACGCGATCGAGGTCGGCAGTCGGCCCGACCCAGAGCATCGCCGCGCCTCCTTCCCGGACGAGGGGGAGGCACCACTCGGCCGCGACCACAGGCTCTGCGAGGGCTTTGGCGACTGCCACGCCGAACGCCTCTCGCGGCTGCTTCTCTGCGCGACCCCAGATCACAGACAGGTTCCCGAGCTCGCGCGTCCACTGCTCGAGGAAGTCGCATTTGCGACGCTCGGCTTCGAGCAGAGTCACCGCTCGGTCGGTGAGCGCGGTGGCCAGCGGAATGCCCGGCGTGCCGCCGCCCGAGCCGACGTCGACGATCGGGCCCTCGACCGCCGCGACGAGATCGACGCCCCGAAGCGCATCCTCGAGCAGCACGCGTCGCGCTTCGACCGGGTCGCGAAGGGCCGTCAGCCCGGGTGTGGCGATGACCGCTGCGAGCCAGCGGTCGAGGACGCCGAGCAACGCGGCGTCCTCCGGAGGCGACACGGCGCTCAGTCCGCAGCGAGCCGAGGGACGATCACGACGTAGCGGTTCGGCTCCGCCCCCTCGCTGCCGGTCGTCACCTCGGGATCGTCCTTGAGCGCCTCGTGCACGACGCGACGCTCGGAGGAGCTCATCGGCTCCAGCGCCACGGGGCGTCCGGAAGCCGCAGCGCGCTGCGCACCCTGCCGGGCGAGCTCGGTCAACGCGTCCCCGCGTCGTCGTCGGTACCCACCACCGTCGACGACGACACGGCGCGCGGTCTCGCTGCCACGGCGGGCGACCGCGTTCGCGAGTTGCTGCAGGGCGTCGAGCGTCTGCCCGTGCCGACCGATGAGCACGCTCACGTCGGCGCCGGACACGGTCGCCACCAACTCGCCGTCGTGCTCCTGCAGTCGCGCCCTGGCGGACAGCTCGAGCGCAGCGATCGTGCGGTCGAGCAGCTCCTGGACAACGGCCGCGTCGTCGCCATCCGGCTCGACGCCGGGCTCGCTCTGTAGCTCCTCCGCGGGCGCGGTGGCGACGACCTGGGCCGGTGTGAAACCGACCCCGAGCAGGCCCCGTTCACCTTCCGTGACGACCTGAAAGCGAACCGCGTCCCGGTCCAGGCCGGGAACGAGTGACTCGAGCTCGCGGAGCGCAGCCCACTTCGCCTCACCGACGGTCTCGCCCGTCGCCTCGACCGAGACCTCCTCGCTCACCGCCGGCCGCCTCCGCCTCGCTTGCGGCGAACCCGACGGGGCGGGCCTGCCACTTCAGGGCGCTTCTGGTCGACGGCGGGCGGGCTCTTGGACTTCGCGGGCGTCCCCGCGCTCTTCTTGTTCTGCGTCGCGGCCGGCGTCGGCTTGGCCAAGGTGGGATCCGGCTTCGGCATCATCTGCCGTGTGACGAAGCCCTGGCCCGTCGTCCACAGGTTCGTCGTCAGCCAGTAGATCATGAGCCCGGTCGGGAACTGGATGATGAAGGGGATGAACACGATCGGCAGCACCATCAGCAGGATCCGCTGCGCCTTCTGCATCGTCCCCGACATGTAGTACGACGACGTCAGCTGGCTGATCACGTAGATCACCAGGAGGAGCGGGCCCCAGCCGTCCTTCGTCGGCTGCGTGATGTCGACGAGGCCGAGAAAGTCGAGCGCCGAGCTCGGGTAGTTGACGAAGACTTCCTTCTCGAAGTCGCGGAGGACGTAGAAGAGCGCGATGAAGATCGGGATCTGGAGGACCATCGGCAGGCACGACGACGCCGGGTTGATCTTGTTCACCTTGTAGAACTTCATCAGCTCTTCGTTCTGGCGCTGGCGGTCGTGCTTCCAGCGCTTCTGGATCTCCTTCATCTCCGGCATGTGCGCCTGGAGGTTCTGCATGGAGTGGATCTGGCGCACGGTGACGGGCACGAGCAGCATCCGGACGCAGACGACGAGCGCCACGATCGACCAGGACCAGCTGAGCCCGGCCGAGACGTGGAACCACTCGAGAACGGCGGTGAGGAGGTCCTCGATCGGCGTGAGCAGACCGCCGACGATCACCGCGCGTCAGCGCTCCTGCCGCGCCCGAAGAGGCGCTGGTCGGTGGCGTGGTCGACACCGCCGTGGGACCACGGGTTGCAGCGAAGCAGGCGCCAGCCGGAGAGCACTGCGCCGCGGGCGAGCCCGAACTCGCGGAACGCATCCGCTGCGTACTGCGAGCACGACGGGTGGTACTTGCACGTGCCCGGTGGCGTGAGCAACCCGAAGGTCCGACGCCAGAGCCAGACACCGGCGACGCCGATCGCGCCGAGGCCTCTCACGCGCTCACCTTCGCGATCGCCTCCGCTACCTGCTCGACGAGCCAGTCGTTGCCGCGCGAGGAGGCGGGCTCGGCGAGGCCGGGCCGGGCCGCGAGGACGTAGTCGCGTC
Organism: uncultured Actinomycetes bacterium; assembly: GCA_963701395.1. Taxonomy (GTDB): domain Bacteria; phylum Actinomycetota; class Thermoleophilia; order Gaiellales; family Gaiellaceae; genus Gaiella. Next base: position 167,386 of record CAVOZU010000009.1, on the reverse strand, counting down.
CCGCCTGGACGTCGTCGCCGAGCGCACGCCAGGCTTCGCGAAGACGGCGCTTCAGGCGGTTTCTCTCGACGGCGTTACCAACCTTCTTGGGGACGGCGAGGCCGAGCCGCGGCGTGCCTTCAGGGTCGTCTTCCCGCGGGAACACGTGAAGTGTCAGGTAGCGAGTGGAGACCGACCGGCCCTTGCGGTACACGGTGTCGAAGTCCCGAGAGCGGGACAGGCGCTGACGGCGCTCCACGGTCCCCCCGCTCAGGCCGAGAGGCGTGCCCGACCCCTGGCGCGCCGGCGCTTGAGGATCGCACGGCCTCCACGGGTCGACATGCGAGCGCGGAAGCCGTGCTTGCGCTTGCGGCGGCGAACGTTGGGCTGGTAGGTGCGTTTCACGGTGCTGGGAAGGCGACGGGGCCGGTGTGGCCGAGCCGTGCCGAGCGCGGAGTATAGACAAGCCTGCGCTGAGACGGCTTTTCCACAGGCAGCTGCGTGACGCGCTCCCGCGAAAGCGCTGCACCCGGGTGTTGAGTGTCGCCCGAGCTGGCACCGGACACGCGTGTATCCACAGGTGTGGATAACCGTGTGGAGATTGAGAAACCGCTGGAAATAGCGGCTTTAATCTCAGCGTCGGTGGTCAGCGGGCGGGGTGGAGCGGTCGCCGCGGCGGTGGTATGCTCGCCGCTCTCCCGACCCGGAAGGAGCCACGAACCCGCGTGGAGCACGCCGTCGAGCCCACCGCCGAAAGCCTTTGGCAAGACCTTTCCCGGCGGCTCCGGGAGACACTCAACGAGACCACGTACGCGACGTGGTTCTCGGAGGCAGCCCCCGGCGAGCTCGGGCAGGACGCGTTCGTTGTCGTCGTTCCCAACGGGTTCACACGCGAGTGGATCGAGGGTCATTTCCTCGGTTTCATCAACGCCGCTGCACGAGACACGCTCGGTCGCGACGTTCGCGTGCAGATCGTGGTCTCCGACGAGCCCACCGAGCCTGCGGCGGGCTCGGGTGTCGAGGAGCCCGCGCCCAACCGCTCGCAGGAGCTGCCACCGCAGACCCAGCCGGGAGCAAACCCGAAGTACACGTTCGACAACTTCGTGATCGGCTCGTCGAATCGCTTTGCCCATGCCGCGGCGCTGGCCGTCGCCGAAGCGCCGGCCCAGGCGTACAATCCTCTGTTCATCTACGGCGGCACCGGTCTCGGCAAGACGCATCTCCTCCAGGCGATCGGTGCGTACGTCAGCGAGCACACGCGAAGGCTCACGACACGGTATGTCACGAGCGAGACGTTCATGAACGATTTCATCAACTCGTTGCGGGACAAGCGCATCGAGGGCTTCAAGCAGCGGTACCGCACCTACGGCGTGCTGCTCATCGATGACATCCAGTTCTTCGAGGGCAAGGAACGGATCCAGGAGGAGTTCTTCCACACCTTCAACTCGCTCTACGAGGCCGGGCGGCAGATCGTGATCTCGTCGGATCGGCCGCCGAAGGAGATCGCCACGCTCGAGGACCGTCTTCGCTCTCGCTTCGAGTGGGGGCTGATCACCGACATCCAGCCCCCCGATCTCGAAACGCGTATCGCGATCCTGCGCAAGAAGGTCACCACCGATGCGATCGCGGTGACCGATCCCGAGGTTCTGACCTTCGTTGCCGGGCGTGTCTCCACCAACATCCGAGAGCTCGAGGGCGCGCTCACGCGGGTGGTGGCGTTCTCGTCGCTCACGGGCCTCGATCTCACCGTCGACCTGGCGGAGCAAGTGCTGCGTGATGTATTCCCGGGCGGGGACGCAGCACCCGAAGTGACCATCGCCCTGATTCAAGAGGCGGTCTCGGACAGGTTCGGGATGAGCGTCGTCGAGTTGGTCAGCCCTCGCCGCTCACAGGCGGTCGCGTATCCGCGACAAGTCGCCATGTACCTCTCGCGAGAGCTGACCGACGCGTCGCTGCCGAAGATCGGGAAGGAGTTCGGCGGGCGGGACCACACCACCGTCATCCATGCGACGACGAAGATCACGCGTCTGATCAGTGAGGACAGGTCTGTGTACAACCTTGTCCAGGACCTCACAGCGCGCATCAAGAGCACACGATGACGGCCGCGGTCGTCGTATCCGCATCGTGTGGCCGGGGGACCGGTGGAGAACTTTGCACGCCGTTCAACAGGCGCGAGACCCGCGTGGGTGCGCGATCCAAGTCGTCTTCCCCATCCTCCACACTGCTTACTACTCCTACGAAAGGTTTATAGGTAAGAAACCATGGAAGTCGAGACCGCTGTGACCAGCCATGACGTCACCGTTCGCTGTTCGAAGGACGCGCTCGTCGGCGGGTTGGGAATCGTCGCGCGGGCTGTCTCCACGCGAGGAGCAGTACAGGTGCTGTCCGGCGTCTTGCTCGATGCGCGCGAGGGTCGCATCGAGCTCTCCGCGACGGACATGGAGCTCTCGCTACGAACGTCGATCCCGGCGGAGCTCGATGGTGACGGCTCTGTTGTGATCCCAGGGCGCATGCTCGTCGAGCTCGCGCGCCTTCTCCCCGCACCGGAGGTCGAGCTGAGGTATCGGTCGGAGGACGGATCGGTTTCGCTGACGAGTGGCGCCTACTCGTCACGGCTGAACGTGTTTGCCGCCGAAGACTTTCCGCGCCTACCCACGGTCGACGTCGCTCTTCAAGAAGTCGATGCTCCGTCGCTGCTCGACACGATCGAGCGGGTGTCACGCGCCGCGTCACGCGACGAGTCTCGTCCAGTGCTCACCGGGATCCTGGTGCGCTTCGAAGGCGAGACGCTGACAATGGCGGCCACCGACTCGTACCGGCTGTCGCTCAAGGAGACCCGCCTCGCCAGCGCCGGCCCCGAGCTCGAGGCGATCATCCCGGCGCGCGCTCTCACGGAGCTCGCGCGCATCGCCGGCGCCGCGGAGACCATCCAACTCGGGGTGAGCGAGAACCACGTGATCTTCGGAATCGGCGACGTCTGGCTGACGACACGGCGCATCGACGGACAGTTCCCAAACGTCCGCCAGCTGCTGCCGGAGGCGTTCGAGCTCGAACTCGAGCTGCCGCGAGCCGAAGCGCTCGACGTCGTGCGGCGGGCCGCGGTGATGGCGCAGCGCAACGCGCCGCTCCGGCTGCGTTTCGCCGACGGCGCACTCACCGTCGCCGCACAGAGCCAGGATGTCGGCGAGACGTCTGAGGCACTGCCGATCGCCTACACGGGCGACCCGCTGGAGATCGGGTTCAACGCGGACTTCCTGCGCGAAGGGCTCGAGTCGGTGCACGCGGACACGGTCCGGCTGAAGCTGATCAACCCCCTTCGCCCAGGGCTGTTGACCGCCGACGGCGACGACTTCTGGTACCTGATCATGCCGATTCGCCTCGCCGGCTGATCGTCGACGAGGTCACCCTCCGCGAGTTCCGGTCCTACACCGCGCTCGAGCTTGCACTCGAGCCCGGCCTTGTCTTGGTCACCGGGCCGAATGGTGCCGGGAAGACGAACTTGCTGGAATCACTTCACGTCGGGACGCAGGGCTTCAGCCCACGCACGCGTCACGATGCCCACCTCGTCCGCCACGACGCAGATCGGGCGCGAGTCAGCCTGGCGGGCCACCGCGGCGCGACACCGACAACGGTCGAGGTGACACTCGGCCGGCACGATCCGAAGAAGGCGCGGCTCAACGGCGCGGCGATACGCTCGGCGGAGCAGCTGCGCTCGGAGATCTCCACGCTCGTCTTCACACCGGACCGACTCGCAGTCGTCAAGAGCGGGCCGGCCGTTCGCCGCGCGTACCTCGACCGCTCGTTGGCGCGGCTCTTCCCGTCCCGGGCAACGCTCCCGGTCGAATACGGCGCTGCACTCGGCCAGCGAAATGCCGCCCTCCGCCGCCTCGCGTTGGGCTTGTCGGACCGCGCGTCGCTGTCCCCGTGGACAGACCAGGTAGCCCGGCTCGGCGCGCAGCTGGTCGAGGCTCGCTGCGAAGCCACGCTGCTGCTCCACGGCCCGTTTGCCGAGCAGGCAGGTCGGCTCGGCTTGGCGTCGGCGGAGCTCTCGTACGAGGGAGTGCCACCAACCGCCGCCGATCTCGAGGCGCGACTCGATCGCGACGCCGAGCGCGGCGCGACCGGCCTCGGCCCGCACCTGCACGAGCTCGCGATCCGGGCCGCGGGCCGCGACCTACGCACACTCGGCTCGCAGGGAGAGCAGCGGCTGGCGGTGCTCTCCCTGATCCTCGCCGAGGGTGACCTGCTGTCCACCCGTGGGGATGTCGCTCCTCTCGTGCTCCTCGACGACGCGCTGTCCGAGCTCGACGGCGAGCGCCGCCGGGTACTGAGCGAGCAGCTCGGCCGCGCCGGGCAGGCGATCGTCACTGCCACGGGCGCGGAGTCGATGCCGCTCGCCCCCGCCCAGCTCCTGGCTGTCACCCCGGGCGAGGTTCGGGTGGTCTGATGGATAGGCTCGACCGCGAGGTGCGCCGATCGCTCGACGCCGCCGGCGTACCCGACGCCGGCGTACTGGCAGAGGTCGTCGACGCATGGCCGGCCGCGGTCGGCCCCGCGATCGCCCGGGCCGCCTGGCCCGCCCGCATCGGCCGCGACGGGACGCTGCACGTGAACACCGCGTCCGCGGCGTGGGCGTTCGAGCTCGGACGACTCGGCGACGAGATCAGATCGCAGCTTGCGGCGACGGTGGGAGTCGACACGCCGAATACGCTCCGTTTCACCCCCGGCCCGGTGCCGGAACACGGCCCGCCCGATGCACCCGAGCCGGAGAGCGCGAAGCCGACACCGACTCCCGAAGAGACCGAGGAGGCCGCCGCGATCGCCCGGGATGTCGAGGACGACGAACTGCGTGAGCTGATCCGCAGGGCAGCCGCAGCGAGCCTCGCCTCCCACGCGCGCGACCGCTCTGTCTGATAGACTGTACGCAGCCCGCAAAACCCTTGTTTTGCAGGGCTTTTTTCTTATGACGGAGACAAGTTACACCGCCAAGGACATCACGGTCCTGGAGGGACTCGAGCCGGTCCGGCTACGGCCGGGCATGTACATCGGCTCGACCGGGTTGAGAGGCCTTCACCAGCTCGCCCACGAGGTGGTGGACAACGCGGTCGACGAGGCTCTCGCCGGGCACAACGAGCTCGTCGACGTCACCATCCACCCGGACAACTCGATGACCGTCCGGGACGCTGGCCGCGGGATCCCGGTGGACACCGTCGACGACCAGGAGCTCCCCGCTCTCACGATCGTGCTGACGAAGCTCCACGCCGGCGGGAAGTTCGGCGGGGACGGCTACAAGGTTTCCGGCGGTCTCCACGGCGTCGGCATCTCCGTCGTCAACGCCCTCTCGGAGTGGCTGACGGCGACCGTTTGCCGTGACGGCAGGATCTACCGGCAGGAGTTCGCGAGGGGTGTGCCGCAGGGCGACATGGAGACGATCGGCGAGTGCTCGGCCGCCGAAACGGGAACGACGATCGCCTTCCTCCCCGACGCGGAGGTCTTGGACGAGACGGAGTTCAATGCCGGAACGCTCGCGCAGCGCCTCCGTGAAACGGCCTTCCTCACCCGTGGCCTGCGGATCGTGCTCCACGACGAGCGGGCGGGCGGGGAGACCTACGACTTCCACTACGAGGGCGGGATCCGCGACTTCGTGACGCACGTCAACGAGTCGAAGGACACGGTTCACAAGCACGTCGTGTACCTCGAAGGGGAGAACCAGGACGGGCACCTCGAGCTCGCGATGCAGTGGAACACGTCGTACGTCGAGTCGGTGTTCTCGTTCGCCAACAACATCAACACGACCGAGGGCGGAACGCACCTCTCGGGGTTCCGGGCGGCGCTCACCGGCACGCTCAACAAGTACGCACGAGAGAAGGGCCTGCTCAAGGACAAGGAGGACAACCTCGAGGGCGAGGACGTCCGCGAGGGCCTGGCGGCGGTCATCTCCGTGAAGCTCATCAATCCGCAGTTCGAAGGGCAGACGAAGACGAAACTGGGCAACCCCCCGATCGAGAGCCTCGTCAAGACGACGGTCAACCAGCGTCTTGCCGAGTTCCTCGAGGAGAACCCGACGGAGGCGCGCCAGATCATCACCAAGGCACTCTCGGCGTCGCGGGCGAGGCAGGCGGCCCGCAAGGCCCGCGAGCTCACGCGCCGCAAGAGCGCCCTCGAGAACTCCGCGCTGCCGGGCAAGCTCGCCGACTGCACGATCAAGGACCCCGAATCGGCCGAGCTCTACATCGTCGAAGGGGACTCGGCAGGCGGCTCCGCAAAACAGGCCCGCGACCGCATGTACCAGGCGATCCTTCCCCTGCGCGGGAAGATCATCAACTCCGAGAAGAACCGCATCAACAAGGTGCTCTCCAACACGGAGATCCAGGCGATGATCACCGCTATCGGCACCGGTTTCGGCGACGAGTTCTCGATCGAGAACCTGCGCTACGGCCGCATCATCGTGATGACCGACGCGGACGTCGACGGGGCGCACATCCGCACGCTCGTGCTCACGTTCCTGTACCGGACGATGCCGCAGCTGTTCGAGCGCGGACACATCTTCATCGCCGTGCCGCCGCTGTACCGCGTGAAGCTCGGCAACCGCGAGCTCTACTTCGAGAAGGACCACCAGCTCGAGGAGCTGCTCATGCGTGAGCGGGTGAAGGATGTCGGAGTCGAGCCACGCGACGGCGCCTCGTCGCTACTCACGGAGGCGCGCTTCTGGAAGTTCGATCGCGAGCTGGAGAAGCTCGAGGCCTGGAGCAGGAAGCTCGCCAGCGAGTTCCCGGGAGCCGCGGGCTTCGCGCTCGCGCACGGTCTCGTCGAGACCGACGCGGTGTCGATCGACGCGGCTGCGGCCTCGCTCGACTCGCTCGAGGCGAACGGCCACGAGCTGACGATCACCGAGCGTGGCGACGACCGGCTGCGGATCAAGGTCGTGGAGACCGAGACCGGCTCCGCCGGATTCGTGGAGCTGCCGATCGCGATGCTGTCCTCACCGATCCTGGCCGATGTCCGCCGCGCGTACGCGAAGGTCGCCGACATGATCGGCTATCCGCCCTTCACGCTGACCTTCGGCAAGAAGTCGGTGCGCGCCGCGACCTTCGGCGAGCTCCGGTACCGGGTCGTAGAGCTGACGAAGGAGGGGATACAGCTCTCGCGCTTCAAGGGGCTCGGCGAGATGAACCCGGAGCAGCTGTGGGAGACGACGATGGATCCTGCGCGCCGCATGCTGCTACGGGTCGACGTGGAGGACGCCGCCGCCGCAGACCGGGTGTTCTCGATGCTGATGGGCGACGCAGTCGAGCCCCGCCGTCTCTTCATCGAGCAGAACGCCTCCACCGTGAGATTCCTCGATGTCTGAGCTGGTCGAGCCACTCGGCGCCGGCCGCATCGAGCCGCGCGAGCTCGAGCAGGAGATGCGGTCGAGCTACCTCGACTATGCGATGAGCGTGATCGTCGGTCGCGCGCTGCCCGACGTCCGTGATGGGCTCAAGCCCGTCCACCGCCGTGTGCTGTTCGGGATGCACGAGGCGGGAATGCAGCCGAACCGGCCGTATGTGAAGTCGGCCCGCGTGGTCGGGGACGTGATGGGGAAGTACCACCCGCACACCGACTCTGCGATCTACGACACGCTCGTGCGCATGGCGCAGTCGTTCTCGCTGCGCTACCCGCTCGTCGACGGGCAGGGGAACTTCGGCTCCGTGGACGACGATCCGGCTGCCGCCATGCGCTACACCGAGTGTCGGCTCACGCGGCTGGCGACAGAGCTGCTGCGCGACATCGACGCGGACACGGTCGACTTCGTCCCGAACTACGACGAGTCCCGTCGCGAGCCATCGGTGCTACCGGCGCGGTTCCCGAACCTTCTCGTCAACGGCTCCTCCGGCATCGCAGTGGGCATGGCGACGAACATTCCGCCCCACCACCTGGGCGAGACGATCGACGCGGTCGTGCAGCTCATCGAAAAGCCCGACGCCAGCGTCGAGGATCTGATGACGCACGTGAAGGGGCCGGATTTCCCGACCGGGGCACTGATCGTCGGCCGTTCGGGGATCCGCGATGCGTACCGCACGGGCCGCGGGCGCGTCGTGATGCGCGCGCGGGCGCATATCGAGGAACTGCGTGGCGGCAAGAGCGCGATCGTCGTCACCGAGCTCCCGTACGGGGTGAAGAAGGGCGGCGACTCCGGCGTGATCCGCAAGATCGCCGATCTCGTCCACGAGAAGGTGTTCACCGAGATCTCCGATCTCGCCGACCACTCGGATCGCACCGGGATGCGCATCCAGATCGAGCTGAAGCGCGAGGCCATTCCGCAGGTCGTGCTCAACAAGCTGTTCAAGCACACGGCCCTGCAGACGACGTTCGGCTACAACGCCGTCGCCCTCGTCGACGGCGTGCCACGCACGCTCTCGCTGCTGGAGCTCATCCGCCACTACCTCGACTACCAGCGCGAGATCGTCGTCCGACGCTCGAAGCACGAGCTCCGACAGGCCGAGCGCCGCGCCCACGTCCTGCAGGGGTACCTGATCGCGCTCGACAACCTCGACGAAGTGATCGCACTGATCCGCGGCGCCGACGACACGGACGCCGCCCGCACGGCGCTCCAGGAGCGCTTCGAGCTCTCGGAGGAGCAGGCGCAGGCGATCCTCGATCTCCGGCTCCGCGCGCTCACGGGTCTCGAGCGCAAGCGGGTGGAGGACGAGTACAGCGACCTTCAGGAGAGGATCGCCGAGCTGCGGTCGCTGCTCGGCGACCCGGCCCTCATCGACGGCCTCATCCGCGAGGAGCTTCTCGAGATCCGCGAGATCTACGCCAAGAAGGACGAGCGACGATCCGAGATCGTCGCCGGCGAGGACTCGCTCGAGCTCGAGGACATGATCGCCGAGGAGGACATGGTGATTGCGATCACGCGGTCTGGCTACATCAAGCGGCTCCCGGTGACGGCGTACCGCGAGCAGCGCCGCGGCGGGATCGGCGTGATGGGCATGGATCTCAAGGACGACGACTACATCGAGCACCTCTTCGTCGCCTCGACACATGACTACATCCTGTTCTTCACCACCGTGGGCAAGGTCTACCGGCTCAAGGTGCACGAGCTGCCGCTCGGGTCGCGCCAGTCGAAGGGTCGCGCCATCGTCAACCTCCTCCCGTTTCGCCAGGGCGAGCTCGTCCGCGCAGTGATCGCGACACGTGACTTCAAGGAGGCGCAGTTCCTCGTCTTCGCGACCAAGCGCGGTGTTGTGAAGAAGACAGCCTTCCTCGAGTACAACACCCCGCTCAGGGCAGACGGGATCATCGCCATCAAGCTCAGGGACGACGACGAGCTCGTGGGCGTGCGCCTCTCGACCGGCCAGGAGGACGTGCTGATGGTGTCACGGGCGGGTCAGGCGATCCGGTTCCACGAGACGGATGTCCGTGCCATGGGTCGTCCTGCGTCCGGTGTGCAGGGTATGCGCCTGCGGGCGGGTGACGAGGTGATCGAAGTCGACATCGCCAAGGACGACGCCGAGCTCCTCGTCGTCACCGAGAACGGCTGGGGCAAGCGAACGAGGGTCTCGGAGTACCCCGTCAAGGGCCGGGGCGGGCTGGGCGTGAAGACGGCGCAGCTCGTCGAGGGCAAGGGCAAGCTCGCCGGCGCCCGCACGGTCCGCGAGGGGTACCAGGTGATGCTGATCTCCGACGGCGGGACCGTGATCAAGATGGCCGTCGACGACGTCAAGCGCTCGGGTCGCGCGACCCAAGGCGTGATCGTGATGCGCCTCCGGGAAGGCGAGCACGTGTCGAGCCTCGCCCCCGTCGTCGGCTCCGAGGACGAAGAGGATCCGGGCGTCGAGACCGGCGCCGCCGGCTAGCCGCTGTCCGCCTGCGCGACCTTCGAGAGCGCGGTGAGGATGTCGATCGGGATCGGGAAGACGATCGTGGAGTTGTTGGCGCCCCCGATCTCGAGCAACGTCTGCAGGTAGCGCAACTGCACCGTGATGGGCTCCTGCGCCATCACCGCAGCGGCGTCCTTCAGCCGCTCGGAGGCCTGGTACTCGCCCTCTGCGGAGATCACCTTGGCGCGTCGCTCGCGCTCCGCCTCTGCCTGCCTCGCCATCGCGCGCTGCATGTCCTGCGGGATCTCGACATCCTTGACCTCGACGATCGAGACCTTGATGCCCCACGGCGACGTCGCTTCGTCGATGATCCGCTGCAGGATCTCGTTGATCTTGTCTCGCTCCGAGAGCAGCTCGTCGAGAACGTGCTGGCCGAGCACCGAGCGAAGGGTCGTCTGCGAGATCTGCGAGGTCGCGACCATGTAGTTCTCGACCTGGACGATCGCCGCTTTCGGTTCGATGATCCGGAAGTACGCCACCGCGTTGACGCGGACGGGGACGTTGTCCTTCGTGATCACCTCCTGCGGGGGGACGTTCAGGGTCACCGTGCGGAGATCGACCTTGACCATGCGGTCGATCACCGGGATCAGCAGGAAGAGCCCAGGCCCCTTCGGCTCCGGCAGAAGCCGGCCGAGGCGGAAGACGACACCCCGCTCGTACTCGCGGGCGACCTTCACCGCCGCGGAGAGCAGCAGCGCCAGCAGTACGGCAACGACGGCAACAGCGATGAGTGCGGCCACCTCAGCCCCTTTCGTTCGTAGATGCGGAGACGACGAGCTCGAGATCGTCGTCGACGGACTCGACGGAGACACGGTCACCCGGCACGAGCGGGCTACCGTCGATGGTACGTGCCCGCCACAACTCGCCGCCAACGGCAACGTATCCCTGCCGGCGAACCTCGGCCTCCCCGCCGATCATGCGGTGGACGTCGACCTCGGGCGGACGACGACGCGCGACCGCTGCCTTCGTCAGCCCGACGCCGATCACGAGCGAAAGAGTCGCGGCGATCGCGATGGCGACCCACAATGACACCTGGTACGCCTCCCCCGCCGGATCGAAGAGCATCAGAGCACCGATCACGAACATGACGCCGCCGGCGACGGTGAGCGCGCCGTGACTGGGCACGAAGAGCTCAGCGACGAAGAAGGCGACCGCGAGGAGCATCAACAGCGCCCCCGCGACCGAGACCGGCAAGACCTGCAGGCCGTACAGGGCGACGAGCAGCGAGACGGCGCCAACGGTGCCGGGGAAGATCAGCCCCGGGTTCCAGAGCTCGACGACGATCCCGATCAGCCCGATCGAGAGCATCAGCGCGATGATGTTGGGGTCGATGAGGATGTCGAGCGCTCGCTGCCAGAAGGACATCTCGACGCGGTCGATCGCAGCGCCCGCCGTGGCGAGCGTGAGGTCCTTGGGCGTCACCGTGCGACCGTCGATCTTCTCGAGCAGATCGGGGAGCGTGGCGGCGATGTCGTCGATCACGCCCTCGGCGAGCGCTTCTCGCGCTCCGTAGTTGGCCGCCTCGCGAACCATGGCCTCGGCGGCCTCGGCGTTGCGCCCGTGCTCTCGTGCGAGCTCCGACACGTAGGCGGCCGCGTCGTTGACCACCTTCTTCCTCAGATCCTCGGAGAGGTCCTCGCCGCTGGTGGAGATGGGCGTCGAGGAGCCGATGTTCGTCTGAGGCGCCATCGCGAGCACATCGGCCGCCTGCCCGATCACGGCACCCGCAGAGTCCGCGCTGGAACCGGACGGTGACACGTAGACGATCACCGGGATCGGGAGCCCGAGGATGCTCTTCACGATCTCTCGCATCGACGACGCGAGACCGCCCGGCGTGTCCATCTCGATCACGAAGGCTGCGTAGTCGTCGTCGACCGCGCGGGCCATCGCGTCCTGGAGGAAGTCCTGCGTGACCGGGTTGACGTCGTTGTCGAACGTCGCCACCAGGACGCGCGTGTCGGCCGCGGCGGCCGGGGCGCCGAGCACGAGGGCCACCCCGAGCGCGGCCACGAGGAGCGAAAAACCCCGCAAAAACCCGCTCTTCACGTCTGTAAGGAGAGTATCAGGGGAGGGGTGTCCACCCTTGCCGGCGAAGGGCGCCGGGGGCACCCTGATGACGCCGGTCATGACCAGAACCCACACCCTGATAGCCGCTGTCCTCGTCGCGCTGTCGCTTCCCGGCATCGCGCAAGCCGGGCTAGCCGCGTCTGAGACGCGGCGAGTGGCAGTGACCGCCGGCGTCGTCACAGACGTCGAGGCACCACCGACGTTCGACCTGGTGGGGCTGCGCTGGCGAGGAGCGGGCCGTGTGGAGCTACGCACGCGCTCCTCCGTCGGCTCGTGGTCGCCGTGGCAGGACGCTGCGCCCGAGCGGGAGGACAGGCCCGACGCCGGTAGCCCGGAAGGACGGCGAGGTGTCGGTTGGACGATCGGCAACCCGTGGTGGGTCGGGTCGTCCGACCGGCTCCGTCTGCGAGCGCACGGTGACGTCCGCTCGCTGCGGGCGACGTTCGTGCGCAGCCCCGAGCTCCGCGTGCCGCTGCGCGCCCTCGCCTCCACCGCAGCCCCCTCGATCGTCCCGCGAGCAGGCTGGGGAGCCGACGAGTCGATCCGGAGAGGCGAGCCGACGGTGGCTGCCGAGATCCGCTACGCCGTCGTCCACCACACGGCGGGGTCGAGCGGCTACTCGCGCTCCCAAGCAGCCGCGATCGTGCGTGGTATCCAGCACTTCCATGTCAGCTCGAACGGGTGGAACGACATCGGCTACAACTTCCTGGTCGACCGCTTCGGCACGATCTACGAAGGTCGTTTCGGTGGCGTCGATCAGAACGTCGTCGGCGCGCACGCGCAGGGCTTCAACACGGGGTCGGTCGGAGTTGCGCTCCTCGGCACGTACACGTCCGGCGCGCCCTCAGCCGCCGCCGAGCAGGCACTGGCGTCTCTGCTCGCGTGGCGGCTCGACCTCGCATACGTCGACCCGCTCGGACTGCTCACGGTCCCGTCCGGCGGCAACGAGCGCTTTCCGGCCGGTGTGCCGGTGCAGCTCCGCGTCGTATCCGGGCACCGCGATACCGGGTTCACGGTGTGCCCCGGAGACGCTCTCTACAGCCGCCTCGGCGAGTTGGCCACACGGACTGCCGCGACAGGAGGCCCGAAGCTGTACGCACCGACGGTCGAGGGCACCGCTGGGGCCGCCGTGCGCTTTCGCGCGCGGCTTTCCGAGGCGCTGCCCTGGACTGTCGTCGTGAAGGCCGCCGGCGGCCGGGAAGTGGCTCGCGGCACAGGCTCGTCGAACGCGGTCGACTGGACCTGGGACTCGGCGGGCCTGCCGCGCCGCGAGTACAGCTGGAAGATCACCGCCGGCACCGGCGCTCGCTCGGCCAGACCCGCGTCGGGCACGATCGGGGTACCGGCGGAGGAGTTGCCGCTGGAGTTCCTGGGGGCGTCGGCCGACCCGGAGACGATCACGCCGAACGGCGACGGCCAGACCGACGTCTCAACCGTGACGTTCACGCTCTCCGCGCCGGCAACCGTCGCCGCGACGGTCGTCGACGAAGCCGACGTCGACCTCATCGAGCTGCAGTCGCCACGGTGGCGGCGCGCCGGAACGCACACGTTGGAGTTCGACGGCGCCGGGCTGCCGGACGGTCGCTACGCCATCCGTCTCGTGGCGAGGTCGGCGGCCGGGGACGAAGCGGAGGCCCGCATCCCGGTGTCCGTGACGAGAACGCTCGTGGCGGCGTCCGTCGCTCCGGCCGTCTTCTCGCCCAACGGCGACGGCCTCGCAGACCGCGTTGCCGTACGCTTCGGTCTCACGCAGGAGGCCGCCGTGACACTGCGAGTGTTCCGCGACGACAGGTGGGTGGCGACGGCGTTCACCGGCACTCTCGCCGCCGGTCAGCGGACGGTGCGCTGGGATGGCGCCAAGCGAAGGGGCCGTCTGCGCGACGGTCGGTACACGGCAGTCCTCGAGGTCACCGACGCGGTCGGCACGATCCGCAGCGCTCTCGAGTTCACGAGCGACACCACCCCGCCCCGGGTGCGGCTGCTGTCTCGTACGCCGCCGCAGCTCTCGGTCAGCGAGCCCGCAGCCCTCGTGGTCAACGTGAACGGGTCGCGGCGACGGATGAAGGTCGCGGAGGCAGGACCCGTGGTCATCCCTGGCGTCAAGACAGTGCGCACACTGAGAGTCGTAGCCCGTGACGGCTCCGGGAACGTGTCGGCGCCTCTGTCCGTGCGCTAGCCGGCCGGGGCCGGCGAGTAGACTCGCCGGGTGCAACCGCCGCTTCGCCAGCGCCGTCGAATCGAACGAGAGCTGCGGCCCGGCCAGCAGCTCGCCTACGAGCGACTCAGTGACCCGATCTTGGTGACCCGCGCAAAGGACGGCGACCGGCAGGCGCTGGCAGCGCTCTGCGAGCGGCACGCGCCGCGCATTGCGCGAACGGCGCGCCACGTCCTGTCCGATGAGGAAGACGCGCGCGACGCAGCGCAGGAGACGCTCGCGACGCTGTGTACGAAGCTCGGACAATTCCGCGGTGAGGCCGCGCTCACGACCTGGCTGCACCGCCTCACCGTCAACGCGTGCCGGGACGTTGCACAGCGCCGCAACGCGCGGAGGTGGGAGCTGTTGGAGGAAGACGCAAGGGTGTCCCCCGACCCGTCGCCCGCCCGCGAAGCGGAGCTCTCGGAGCTCCGTGCCGACCTGCGCGCCGGCCTTTCCTCGCTCCCACCGTCGCAGGCGAACGTCGTCGTGCTCGCCGACGCGCTCGGCTACAGCTTCCGCGAGATCAGCGACGCGTCGGGTATGCCCGTAGGAACGGCGAAGTGCTACGCGCACCGCGCGCGGGCAGGGTTGCGTGAGCTCCTGGAAGCAGCCGGGCCTTCGGCGTGAACATCACGACGCCCTTCGGTCGGGACGTGATCGAGCAGATCCTCCCGCACCGCGAACCGTTCCTCCTGATCGACGAAGTGATCGAGCTCGACCCGGGCCGGCGGGTCGTCGCCACACGCGAGGTGCGAGCCGACGACTGGTGGTTCCCGGGTCACTTCCCCGACCGCCCGGTCATGCCCGGCGTGCTGATTGTCGAGGCCATGGCGCAGGCTGGAGCGGTGGCCGTGCTCGTCGAGGAGGAGAACCGCGGCCGGATCGCCTTCTTCGCGGGCATCGACGACTGTCGCTTCAAGCGGATCGTCGAGCCGGGCGACGTGCTCAGGCTGACGTGCGAGATCGAGCAGGTGCGCGGCCCCATCGGCCGAGGCAAGGCGACGGCGCACGTCTGCGATGCGCTCGCGGCACGCGGGACGCTCACGTTCGCGGTGGAACGATGATCGGGTCCGCCAACGGGCGGCGGATCGGGATCACCGGACTCGGTGTCCATGTGCCCGACCAGGTCTTCACGAACGACGATCTCGCCAAGTTCGTCGACACGTCGGACGAATGGATCGTGGAGCGCACCGGCATCCGCGAGCGACGCATCGCGAGCGACGACGAGGCGCTCACCGACATCGCCCTGCCAGCAGCGCAGGCGGCGCTCGCAGAGGCGCGGCTCGACGCCGCCGACGTCGACCTGTTGATCTGCGCCACCGTCACGCCCGACATGATGTTCCCGACGAGCTCGGCGCTGCTCGCAGACACGCTGGGGATGCCGCAGGCTGCGGCCTACGACTTGCTCGCGGGCTGCACCGGTTTCGTCTACGCGATCGCGCAGGCCTACGGGATGCTCGCGTCGGGCCTCTCGAAGAGAGCGCTCGTGGTCGGCGGGGACGTTCTCTCCAAGATCCTCGACTGGGACGACCGCTCGACCCTCGTGCTGTTCGGCGACGGCGCAGGCGCAGTGGTCATGGAGCCGGTGCAGCGAGGCGGGTTCCTCGGCTTCGAGCTCGGCGCGGACGGTGGGGGCGGCGACCACCTACGCCTCCCGGGCAGCGGCTCCCGGCGCTTCGACGATCCGGGCGGCCTGGTGAAGATGAACGGCCGCGAGGTGTTCAAGTTCGCGACGAGGGTGATGGTCTCGTCGGCCGAGGCGATCCTCGACCAGTGCGACAAGGAGATCGCCGACGTCGACGTCTATGTGCCGCACCAGGCGAACAAGCGGATCATCGACTACGCGTCGCGGAAGCTCGGCGTCGACGCAGAGCGCACCGTCGTCAACGTCGATCGCTACGGCAACACGTCGTCGGGCTCGATTCCGCTCGCGCTCGCCGACGCGCGAACCGACGGTCGGCTCCGCGACGGTTCGCTCGTGCTGATGACGGGCATGGGTGCCGGCCTCACGTGGGGGTCGGCGCTGCTTGAATGGACGGACGCGACCGCAGCGGCGGGACGCTAGAGAACACGAGGAGGAGCGTGATGTCCAAGGTCGCTTTCTGCTTCCCCGGCCAGGGCTCGCTGGCCGAGGGGATGGGACGCGAGATCGCAGAGGCCGTGCCCGAGGCGATGGAGCTGTACGCGATCGGCAGCGAGGCCTCCGGCCTCGACCTGAGACACCTCTGCTTCGAAGCTCCGCTCGAGGAGCTCGTCGACACGGAGGTGCAGCAGCCCGCGCTCGTGGCCACGAGCCTTGCCATTCTCGCCGCATTGCGTCGCGAGGGGATCAAGCCGGACGTCGTCGTCGGCCATTCGGTGGGCGAGTTCGCGGCCCTGGCGTCCGTCGAGGCGCTCGACACGGCGGAGGCGATCGCGCTGGTCCGCGAGCGCGGCCTGGCGATGGCTGAGGCGGCACGTCGCCACCCAGGGTCGATGGCTGCGATCCTCGGACTCGAGGACGAGCAGGTCGAGACGCTCTGCCGCAAGATCCTGGGCGTCTGGCCCGCGAACTACAACTGCCCCGGCCAGGTCGTGATCTCCGGCGAGAACGACGCTGTGGAGGAGTGTTGCGCCGAGGCCGAAGGCCTCGGCGCTCGACGAGCGATTCGACTCAAGGTGTCGGGGGCGTTCCACAGCCCGCTCGTGGCCCGTGCCGCCGACCGGCTCAAGCCCGCAGTCGACCGCGTCCGCATCAGCGACCCGATCGCGCCGTTCATGTCGACCGTGACGGCGAAGATCGAGCCTGCGCAGCGACTGGGTGCGCTGCTGATCGACCAGCTGACGGCGCCCGTGCGCTTCACGCAGGCCGCCAGGGCGCTGGTGCACGACGGTGTCGAGACGTTCGTCGAGGTCGGCCCCGGCAACGTGCTCTCCGGGCTCGTCAAGCGCATCGACCGGTCGGTGCGGACGTTTTCGGTCAACGACTTGGCGAGTCTCGAGAAGGCCAAGGAGGCGCTCGCCGGGTGAGCGACTTCGCCACGCTCGAAGGCAAGCTCGCGCTCGTCACAGGTGGCTCGCGCGGCATCGGCCGCGCCATCGCGCTCGAGCTCGCCCGGGCCGGCGCCGGGGTCGTGGTCGCTTACCACTCCGGACGTGAAGAGGCCGAGGCAGTCGCCGCCGAGATCGGGGGGCGAGCCGTCCAGGCCGACATCTCGGATCCAGAGTCGGCGCGCGCGCTCGTCGACGCCGCCGGCGACGTCGAGATCCTCGTCAACAACGCAGGGCTCACGAGGGACGGGCTGCTGGCGCGCATGTCGGACGACGATTGGCGCACCGTGATCGACACGAACCTCTCGTCGATCTTCTACACGTGCCGCGCCGTCAGCCGGCCGATGATGAAGCGACGCTCCGGCGCCATCGTCAACGTCTCGTCGATCGTCGGTCTCCGCGGCAACTGGGGGCAGACGAACTACGCGGCGTCGAAGGCCGGAATCATCGGGTTCACGAAGTCGTTGGCGCGCGAGCTCGGTAGCCGCAACGTCCGCGCGAACGTGGTGGCTCCCGGCTACGTCCGGACGCAGCTCACCGACGTGCTGCCCGACGAGGCGACGGCGGCGATGCTGCAGGCGACACCCCTCGGCCGGCTCGGTGAGCCGGAGGACGTGGCCGGCGCCGTCCGCTTCCTCTGCTCGGACATGGCCGCGTTCGTGACCGGCGCCGTTGTGCTCGTCGACGGCGGCCTCGGCATGTAGCGTGGCCGGCATGAGCGCTGAGAACGGCAGGCGTCGGGTCGTCATCACCGGCCTCGGGATGGTCACCCCCCTCGGGAACGACGTCGAGTCGTCATGGGCATCCTTGATCGCGGGCGAATCCGGCGCCGGACCGATCACGCAATTCGATTCGACCGACTACGGCGTGCACTTCGCCTGCGAGGTCAAGGACTTCGAGCCGACTCAGTGGATCGACCACAAGTCGGCGCGGCGCATGGACCGCTACACGCAGCTCGTGCTCGCAGCAGCGAGGCAGGCCGAGGCCAGCAGCGGAGTCGAGATCGCGCCACAGGCCGACCGTGTGGGCGCGGCCGTGGCCACCGGCATCGGTGGGCTCAAGTCGTTCGAGTCGTGCATGGACACCCTGATCGCGCGAGGCCCCGATCGCACGAGCCCGTTCGCGATCGTCCAGATCATCCCCAACCTCGCTGCAGGATGGGTCTCGATGGAGCTCGGCACGCGCGGCCCACTGCTCGCCGAGTGCACGGCGTGCGCAGCGTCGAACATGGCCATCGGCGACGGCCTCGACGCCATCCGGCTCGGCCGCGCCGACGTGATGTTCTGCGGGGGCACCGAGTCGCCCGTGACGCGTGTGGGGATCGCCGGCTTCAACGCGATGCGGGCCATCTCCCGACGCAACGACGATCCTGCCCGGGCGTCCCGACCCTTCGATCTCGAGCGCGACGGCTTCGTGATGGGTGAGGCGGCCGCTGTGCTCGTGCTCGAGGAGCTGGAACACGCTCAGGACCGTGGAGCACGGATCTACGCCGAGCTGCTCGGCTACGGCCTCTCGTCCGACGCAGCGCACGTGTCCGACCCCGACCCGACCGGCGAGAATCCCGCCCGGGCGATCCGTATGGCGCTGGCCGACGCGGGTGTTGCAGCGGAAGACGTCGGCTACGTCAACGCGCACGCGACGTCCACCCCGGTCGGGGACTCGGCGGAGACACGAGTGCTGAAGATCGCCCTTGGCGAGGAGAACGCGTACAACACCCCTGTCTCGGGCACGAAGGGAGCGACGGGCCATTGCCTCGGCGCGGCGGGTGCGGTGGAAGCGATCTTCACCATTCTCGCGCTCGAGCGGGGCGTCCTGCCGCCCACGATCAACCTCGAGGTGCCCGACCCGGAGTGCGACCTCGACTACGTGCCGAACACGGCGCGGGACCGGCAGGTGGAGATCGGTCTCTCCAACTCGTTCGGCTTCGGCGGTCACAACGCCTGCATCGTCTTCCGCCGCTGGCGGTGATCTTTCCGCGGGTGATCCCCGTCTGCGACGGGGCAGATCCGTGAAGGCGTCCGCCTCGCGGCCGCAAGAGCCCGACGGGCACGCCTTCGGACCGGAGCCCCCGCGCCTCGCAGGTCGCGGCGCGCGGGACTACGCTGACGCCGATGGAGGTCAGGCGCCCCGTTGATGACGACTTCGCCGACGTTCTGGCTCTCGTGCAGGCCCATGACGAGGCGGTGATCGGGGACACGGACTGGACGGAGGCCGAGCTCCGCGAGGACTGGCGCACGGTCGATCGCGATCGCGACGCCTGGGTGATCGAGCTGAACGGCCGCGTCGCGGGCTACGCGGTGCTCTTCGACCGAGGCGCGGGCAGGCTCATGGGCGACGGCTACGTGCACCCGAAAGCAACGGGACGCGGCGTCGGCGGCACGATCTTGCGCCTCACCGAACAGCGAGCCCGGGAGAAGGCGGCGACGATCGATCCTGTCTGCAGGGTGAGCTTGCAGAACGCGACATTGCTCTCCGAGGGAGGGGACGGCCCCCGCGGTCTCTACGAGGCGAACGGCTACACGGCCGTGCGTCACTTCTGGCGCATGGTCGCCGAGCTCGACACAGAGCCGGAGCCGCCGAGCGCGGTCGAAGGCGTCGCCGTCGAGTCGTACGACGAGTCGCGCGACGCCCGGGACGCCCACGCGGCGATCCAGGAGGCGTTCCGGGATCACTGGCAACATCGCCACGTTCTGTGGGAGGAGTGGGAGGAGACCTGGCAGAAGCGCCGCGACGTCGACCGCACGCTCTGGTGGGTTGCTCGAGTGGACGGCGAGCTCGCCGGCGCGATCCTCGCGTCGTGGAAGCGGATGGGCGACTGGGGCTTCGTCGACACGCTGGGCGTCCGCCGCCCCTGGCGCAGTCGCGGCGTTGGCGAGGCGCTGCTGCGCACGGCGATGCTGGAGCTCTGGAGGCGCGGCGAGCGTCGCGTAGCTCTCGGCGTCGACGCGGAGAGCCCGACGGGTGCCACGCGCCTGTACGAGCGAGTCGGCATGCACGTCTTCTGGCGGAGCGTCGTCTGGGAGAAGGAGCTGCGGCCCGGTGCCTGACGTCGTGCTGCGAATGTCGCGCTCGACTGCTCGGAGACTTCTGCAAGCCTCGCGTCCGGAGGCACGCCGGTGGTCGGCTCGTGCTCACGGGCTCACACCGGAGGCGGATCCGGCTACGGCAGCGACGGTCACGGGCCTGCAACCGTTCGCTCTGCACCGGACGTCAAAGAGGCGGTGAGTTCTAAGATGGCGCAGATGGCTGCCGCCGACCGTATCGACGTCTCCATCGAGCACAAGCGGGCGGATCCGACCGAAGGGGCCGGCAAGCCGCACCCGAACACGTGCCCGTCGTGCGGGTCGCACTATCGCGTCGAGGAGCTCGAGCAGCACCTCTACGTCTGTGCACAGTGCAGCCACCATTTCCCCGTCCGCGGCCGGGAGCGAGTGGCCCAGCTGGCCGATCCGGGGAGCTTCGAGGAGTCGAACGCCGAGCTCAGATCGGCCGATCCACTCTCGTTCTTCGATCTCAAGCCGTACGTCGAGCGGCTTGCGGAGGCGGAAGTGGCGACCGGTCTCGGTGACGCTCTGATCACCGGCGGCGCGTCGATCGAGGGCCTCGAGTGTCAGTTAGCTGTCATGGACTTCGCGTTCATGGGCGGTTCCATGGGCAGCGTCGTAGGGGAGAAGTTCGCCCTGGCTTGCGAGACTGCGGTCGACGTGGGTGTCCCGCTCGTCTCGGTCTCCGCCTCGGGCGGCGCTCGCATGCAGGAAGGGATCCTCTCGCTGATGCAGCTCCCGAAGACCGTCTGCGTCGTCGAGGACTTCCATGACGCGGGCGGCGTCCTGATCTCCGTCCTGGCGCACCCGACCACGGGCGGTCTGCTCGCGAGCTTCGCGAGCCTCGGAGACGTCTTGCTCGCCGAGCCGGGCGCGCTGATGTCCTTCGCCGGCCCGCGCGTGGTGGCCCAGACGACCCGCGAGAAGTTGCCAGACGACTTCGGCCGTGCCGAGTCGAACCTCCGCTTCGGCCACGTGGACGCGATCGTGCAGCGCCACGACCTGCGCCCGACGCTCGCGCAACTTCTGCGCCTGTTCGGAGCGTCGACCCCGTGAACGACCAACCTCGGGATGGCGCGTGACGACTGACGCCGAGCTCGGGCTCCGCGATCGCCTCGCGAAGCTGTCAGGCGTCCGACTGCTCGGCGGCACGAGGCTGTCGGCGGAGACCGAGCGGCTACAGCGGCAGCTCGACCGGCTTCGCTCCGACACGACCGATGAGGAGATCTGGCACTCCGTCGAGCTCGCACGTCACCCCGAGCGGCCCTATACGCTCGACTACGTCGAACGGATCCTCGATGACTGGTTCGAGCTGCGGGGCGACCGCTCGAGGATGGACGACGCCGCGATCGTGGCAGGCATCGGCCGGCTGGACGGCCGCACCATCGCCGTCGTTGGCCAGCAGAAGGGCCGCGACATCAAGGAGCGGACACGTCGGAACTTCGGCATGGCCTACCCGGAGGGGTACCGCAAGGCAATGCGCGTGATGGGCCTCGCGGATCGCCACGGCTTCCCGGTCGTGACCCTGATCGACACACCGGGCGCATATCCGGGTGTTGCGGCGGAGCAACACGGTCAGGGAGGGGCGATCGCCCGCTCGCAGACCGTGATGGCGCGGCTCGGCGTCCCGACGGTGGCCGTTGTGATCGGGGAGGGTGGATCGGGAGGCGCGGTCGCGATCGCTGTCGCAGACCGTGTGCTGATGCAGGAGAACGCCATCTACTCGGTGATCTCCCCCGAGGGATGTGCAGCCATCCTGTGGCGGGACGCGGCGCAGGCGAAGAAGGCCGCCTCGGCCTTCAAACCGGACGCCGCTCACTGCCTGCAACTCGGTGTGATCGACGGCATCGTTCCAGAGCCGGTGGAAGGGGCGCACGCCGACCCCGACGCTGCGGCCCTTCTCCTCCGCGAGGCGGTCGGGTCACATCTCGAAGACCTGCAGGGCATGGCTCCGGACGACCTCAGGCGCGCGCGACGCGCGAAGTTCCGCGCAATGGGCGTTCTGGCCTGACACTCAGCAGACTCTCCACACTATCCACAGGCTTATCCCCGGTCCGAAATCCTTTGCCAGCAGGGGATATCTGGCACGCGTGGTGTCCAGGTGAGGAACACGCCCTCCCATGGGATCATCGGGGCATGCCGCGGGAGGAGTACGGTCGCAAGCGTCGCCGGGACAGGACGCCGGAGCCGTTCGGCGGAGGCTCGACGGGCGAGGGGCCGATCTTCGTCGTCCAGCGGCACGCGGCCAGGCGGCTGCACTACGACCTACGGCTCGAACGGGACGGAACGCTGGCGAGCTGGGCGGTTCCGAGGGGGGTGCCGCTGTACCCGGGGCGGAGACACCTCGCGGTGCAGGTGGAGGATCATCCGCTCGACTACGCTCGCTTCGAGGGGCGGATTCCCGAGGGCGAGTACGGCGCCGGCTCGGTCGAGATCTGGGACGAAGGCACCTACGAGCTCGTGGAGGAAAAGAGGGACGGCGGTCTCACCGTTCGGTTGCACGGGCAGCGGCTCGACGGAACCTGGACGCTCGTCCCGGCACATCTGGACGGCAACGCCGCGAACTGGCTGCTCGTGCGGAAGGACGGTCATGCGGAGCCCGCACGCCAGTACCGGCCGATGCTCGCAACCCCGTCCGCCACGCTGCCGACTGGTCCTGGGTGGTTGTTCGAGCCGAAGTGGGACGGGTACCGTGCGCTCGCAACCGTGAGCTCGGGGGAGTGCGCGCTGTCGAGTCGCAACGGCACCGACCTGACGCCGCGCTTCGCCTCCCTGGCACGCGCGGTGACGCTGGCTATCCGTTCGCCGGACGCCGTGCTCGACGGTGAGGTCTGCTCCTTCGACGCGGCGGGCCGCCCCAGCTTCGGCGCACTGCAGCGAGGAGACCCAGGAAACGTCCTCGTCGTCTTCGACGTACTCGAGATCGACGGTCGGCCCGTGGCCGACCTTCCGCTCGTCGAGCGCCGAGCACGGCTTGAGGCGCTCGTCGACGGCTCCGGCGAGGAGATCGCTCTCTCGCCCGTGTTCGGGGACGGTGAGGCCCTCCTCCGAGCCGCGAAGGAGCAGGGTCTGGAGGGTGTGATGGCGAAGCGCGGCACGTCGCAGTATCGCTCGGGAAGGCGTAGCCCCGACTGGCGGAAGCTCAGTCTCGGGCGAACCACGGAGTGCGTTGTGGCCGGATACACACGCGGCCGCGGCTCCCGTGCGGGGACGCTCGGAGCCCTTGTCCTCGGCGTGCTCGAAAGGGGCCGGTTGCGCTGGGTCGGAAACGTGGGCACGGGGTTCACAGCGGACACAGCGGATGAGCTCGTGCGGCTCCTCGAGCCCCTGCGCTGCACGCCGTCGCCGTTCGTTCCTCCACCGCGCATGCCGCGCGTGCCGGCACGCGACGTCAACTGGGTCGAGCCCGTGCTGGTGGCGGAGGTCTCGTTCAAGGAGTGGACGGCGAGCGGCCGCCTCCGCGCGCCTGTGTTCACGGGTCTCCGGGATGACAAGCGTGCGGAGGAGGCTCGGCGTGAGCGATCGCCGCTCGACCCGGTCGTGCACAGTGGTCGCCGAAAGCTCGAGCTGTCGAACCTCGACAAGCTGTTCTGGCCCGAGGAGGGCATCACGAAGGGCGATGTGCTCGCGTACTACCGTGCCGTGGCGCCGGTCCTCGTACCGCACCTCAAGGGGCGGCCGTTCACGATGAAGCGCTACCCGGACGGTTGGCAGGGCAAGCACTTCTTCCAGAAGAACGTTCCGTCGCACGCGCCGTCGTGGCTGCGCTCGGCGTCGCTGCCCGCCACCACGCGGGACGGCGAAGCCCGGACGATCTCGTACGCACTCGTCGACGACCTGTTGGCGCTGCTCTGGGTCGTGAACATGGGCTGTATCGATCTCCACACCTGGACAGCGAGGGCCGATCTCCCGCGTCGCCCCGACTGGGTCGTCCTCGATCTGGACCCCGCGGACGGCGTCGGCTTCGATGTCGTGATCGAGGTCGCGCTGCTCGTGCAGGAGGTACTGGAGCTCATGGGCCTGGAGAGCTTCCCGAAGACGAGCGGCTCGAAGGGGATGCACGTGCTCGTGCCGATCTCGAGGCGGCACACGCACGAGGACGCGAGGCGGTTCGCGTCGATCGTGTCCGGCACGCTTGCCCGGACGCACCCCGGTCTCGTCACGACGGCGTGGACGCGGAGCAAGCGTCGCGGCGTGCTGATCGACGCGAACCAGAACGGTGCTGGCCGCACGACCGCATCCGTCTATTCGGTGCGGCCACGCGCGGGCGCGACCGTCTCGACGCCGTTGACGTGGGACGAGGTGCGCAAAGGGCTCGACCCTGCCGCGTTCACGATGGATGCCGTGCTCGACCGCGTGGCCCGGGACGGCGACCTCGCGGGCGGCGTGCTCACCGTCCGGCAGTCGCTCGGTGCGGCGCTGCGTGCCGCCGCGTCGCGGTGAGCGTCTGCGCGGCGGGGCTCGGCGTCGTACGATCCGCAGCGTGGCGCTGCAGGTTGCGGTGATCGGCTCGGGGGCGGAGCACGAGGGCGCCGCAGAGGAGATCGGCCGGCTGCTGGCGGTGCGTGGCTGCGTCGTCGTCACCGGCGGGCTGGGCGAGGTGATGGCGGCGGCGCATCGTGGCGCGAAGGCGGCAGGGGGAACGACGATCGCGATCCTTCCGGGAGAGCACCGGTCGGATGCCAACCGGTGGGCCGACCACGTGATCGTGACGGGGGTCGGGCACGCGCGCAATCTGGCCGTCGCGGCATCCGGCGACGCTGTGATCGCCGTCGGCGGCAGCTGGGGAACGGTCACCGAGATCGCCTTCGCAATGAGGCTCGGCCGCCCCGTGGTGATTCTCGACGGCGGTCCGGAGGTGGACGGCGTGCCGCGGGCGACGACACCCGCCGAGGCCGTCGCTACCGCGATCCGCTGCCTCGACTAGCCGGCGGGAGCGGTCTCGGCGAGCCGCCGGATGAGAAAGCGCCGCTCGGCGTCGTTCGCCGTCTGCTCGAGCGCACGCCGGTACTCTGCCGCCGCCGCGGCGGTGTGACCGGCCCGGCGCAGCAGGTCGGCACGCGCTGCGTGGAGGTAGGGGTACTCGTCGAGCTCGTCCAGCTCGTCGAGCAGCGCAAGACCGCGGCTGAGGTCGCCTGAGAGAGCGATCGCAACCGCGCGATTCAGCCGCACGAACGGCGTGGGGTCGAGCAGCACGAGCTCGTCATACGCCGCTGCGATCGTTTCCCACGACGAGCCCTGAGCGTGCCCCGCGGCGATCACCGCCTGCACCTGGTACGGCCCGGGACGCCGTAGCCGGCGTGCCCGCTCGAGCACGCCGAGCCCCTCCTCGATCTGCTGCTCGTCCCACAGCGAGCGATCCTGCTCGTGGAGCAGCGCGAGCTCGCCGTCGGTGCCGATCCGTGCGGCCCGGCGGGAGTCGTGGAGCAGCAGCAACGCGAGGAGGCCGAACGCCTCGGGCTCGTCGGGCATGAGGACGCAGAGCAGCTTCGACAGCCTGATCGCCTCGGCACACAGGTCGTGCCGAATGAGCCTGCCGCCGCCGCTCGCCGCGTAGCCTTCGTTGAAGACGAGGTAGATGACACGGAGGACCGTGCGTAGCCGCTCGGGAAGCAGCTGGTCCGGGGGCACGCGGAAAGGGATGCCGGTCGCCCGGATCCGACGCTTGGCGCGCACGAGCCGTTGTGCCATCGCCGGCTCGGCCACCAGGAACGCACCGGCTATCTCCCCGGTGGTCAACCCGCACACCTCGCGGAGTGTGAGCGCAACCTGCGCCTCGGCGGAGAGCGCCGGATGGCAACATGTGAAGACGAGGGCGAGCCGGTCGTCGGGGATGGCTGACACGTCGTCGTCCTCCGCCGGGAGCTGTTCGAGTTGCGCGATCAGCTCGGTCTTGCGACGGAACACCTGCTCGCGGCGGATGCGGTCGAGCGCCCGGTTGCGGGCGGCCGTGACGATCCAGGCGCCGGGATTCCGCGGGGCTCCGTCGCGTGGCCACCGTTCGAGTGCCGCGGCGAACGCATCCTGCACGGCGTCCTCGGCGAACTGGAGGTCGCCAAGGACGCGCGTGAGGATCGCGACAGCCTGCGCCCATTCGTCGCGGTAGGCTCGCTCGACCGCGCTCAGCCGTCGCCACCGTGGTCGACGAGCGGGCGTACCTCGACCGCGCCGTGCTCGGCGGCAGGGACGAGCGAGGCGATCCTGATCGCCTCATCCAGGTCCGGGAGCGACGTCAGGAAGAGCCCTCCGACCACTTCCTTGGTGTCCGCGAAGGGGCCGTCGCTGACGATGCGCTGGCCGCCGCGCACGCGGACGACCTTCGCGTCGGCCGCGGAAGCCAACTCGTGACCGGCCACGCCGGGATCCGCCTTGCCCATCTCCTCGAACAGGGCGAGCCACCGCGGCATCGACTCGGCTCGCAGGCGCGCGGCGTCTTCCTCGCCGATGTCGTGCCACGCGGACTGGTCGCTGTAGACGAGCAGCGCATAGCGCATCACGCTGCCTCCTCGTCGACGTGAACCGGGCGGACCTCGACCGCGCCGTGCTCGGCGGCCGGGATGCGAGCCGCCCAGTCGAGCGCCTCGTCGAGAGACGCGCACTCGAGCAGGAAGTATCCGCCGAGCGCCTCCTTCACCTCGGCGTATGGGCCGTCGCTGACCAGCGTGTCCCCCTCCCGCAAGCGCACCGTGGTCGCATCGCGTGTGGGAGCGAGCTCGCCGCCGCCCGTCATCACGCCCGCTTCACGGGCTTCGCGCGCGAACGAGCCGTAGCGCTCCAGGACGCTCGCCCGGCCGGCGTCGGAATGCGCCTCCCAGGCGGTCTCGTCCGCATAGATGAGAGCCATGTATTGCACGGGCCGCTCCTTCGGTCGGAGTGATTGTTCCACCCTGACGACGAATGCGTGGGCGCCCAATCGACACCGCGTGCGCCAACCACTCGACGAGGCTCCGCCACGCAAGCCCCCCCGGGAGGCGCGAGAGCCCCTCCGGAATCGTCACACGGATCCCGTCACGGAGGTGTGCCGGCCTCGTGCCGGCTTTGTGTCGGGGTGCGCGGGATGTGCTGGTTGCAAGGCGACGGCGCTCAGCGAGCCGCGTGCATCCGCTGCAACAGTGTCGCTGCCGCGCCCTTGTCGAGAGACTCGTTGAGGTTCCCGCACTTGGGGGACTGGACGCACGACGGGCAGCCGTCACGACACGTGCATCCTGCGACGAGCCGAGCCGTGTCCTCGACCCAGCCTGCGAAGCAGGCGAAGCCACGCTCCACGAGGCCGGCACCGCCGGCGTGACCGTCGTAGACGAAGACGGTGGGACGCCCGGTCTGGTGATGGAGGTTGGTGGAGAGCCCGCCGATGTCCCAGCGGTCGCACATCGCCCACAGTGGTAGCAGCGAGATCAGCGAGTGCTCCGCTGCGTGCAGCGCACCGAGCAGCACGGGCAGCTCCGCCATGCCCTCGAGCAGCGCGTCGTCGGGCGAGAACCAGATCGCCTCCGTTTCGAACGTCGTTTCCGGCATCGCGAGGGGGTGGACGCCGAGCGTCGCGCCGTCGGCGACCGCCTTGCGTTGATAGGCGACGACCGTTTCCGTGACGACGATGCGACCGAAGTCGAGGTCGACGCCCGCTGTTCGCTCCGTCCGCTGTCGGTCGGTGATCGTCGTCTCCGATTCCTTCTTGGCCTGCGTGTACCAGTCGACCTCGGCCGGCTCGACGACGGCCGTCCGTTCGCCGAGGTCGAGTGACCGCACGAGGTACTGCGCTCCGAGATGGAGGTAGACGGCGCCCTCGTGGATCGTCGAGTACGCGCGCTCACGCTCGACCAGCCCGAGGAGATCACCGCTCGTCGCGTCGATCACGACGAAGGCGTCGGTGTCGCCGGACCGTAGTGACAGTCGGGCCGCGGGGCTGTCGCGACCCTTCCAGACGACTCCGGCCGGCGTCGTCTCGAGCTCGGGTAGCAGCGCGGCCCGGGAGACGGCTGCGGCGCCGAGCGTTGCGACGTCGTCTTCACGGATCGGGCCCTCGTAGGCTGCGGCACAGACGTGCGCGTCGAGGATCCGTGGATTCGTGTGGTCGACGATCGCCGCCTCGACCCTCCGTTGCAGCAGCGCGTCCGGCTCACGTGCGAAGAACTGGTCGAGGGCATCCTCCCCCGCGACGAGGACTGCGAGGCCCCGATCGCGCCTGCCGGCGCGCCCCCACTGCTGCCGGAGGGACGCAACCGTGCCGGGAAAGCCGACGGAGATGGCGCAGTCGAGCTGCCCGATGTCGATGCCGAGCTCCAACGCGTCCGTTGCCGTGACGCCGAGCAGCTCGCCGTCGACGAGCCGACGCTCGATCTCGCGACGCTGCGTCGGTGTGTAGCCGGCCCGGTAGGGCGCGAGCCGTTGAGCGAGGTCTCCGCCGACCCGTGCCGCCGTGAAGCGATGGACGAGCTCCGCCGCCTTCCTGCTCTTCGTGAAGCAGATCGTCCGCAGGTCCCGCGCCACGAGCCCGGCGAGGAGGCGGGATGCTTCGCCGAGTGCGCTCGCGCGGGTGCCGAGAGCGGGGTCGAGCAGCGGGGGATTCCACACGACGACCTCGCGCTCGGCGGCGGGAGACGCATCGCCGTCGATCACCGTCGCCGTGCGACCGGTGAGCGACTCCGCGAGAGCGCCGGGGTTCGCGATCGTCGCCGAGGCAAGAACGAAGCGAGGCGCGGCGTCGTAGGCGGCGGCGAGTCGGCGCAGACGCCGCAGGACGTTCGCCACGTGCGCTCCGAACACGCCGCGGTAGACGTGCGCTTCGTCCACCACCACGATCTCGAGGTTGTGGAGGGCGTCACCCCAACGGTCGTGGTGAGGCAGAATCCCGACGTGCAGCATGTCCGGGTTCGTGAGGATCACGTTCCCCTCGCGCCGGAGCTGGGAGCGCTGTGCGATCTCCGTGTCCCCGTCGTAGACAGCGACGCGAAGACCCGGTAGGCCGTACGAGGCGAACGCTCGCGCCTGGTCGCGAGCGAGTGCCTTCGTGGGCGCGAGATACAGGGCGCGCACGTGCCGCCTTCGAGCGACGGCGTCGAGGATCGGCAGCGTGTACGCGAGCGACTTGCCGGACGCGGTGCCGGTGGTGACGATCACGTCGCGACCGCGGGCGATCTCCTCCCAGGTCTCGACCTGATGCGTATAGAGCTGCGTGATCCCGAGACGTCCGAGGGCGTCCCGCACGCTCGGGTCGAGGTCAGAGGGAAGCGGGTCGGTGCGGGCGGCGCGTGGGGGCTCGGTCGTTCGGTACGCGACCTCCTCGCCGTCGAGCAGCGCATCCCACACCGAGCCGGTGTCGGTCACGCCGGGGCGGTCACGGGCCGGAAGCCGGCGCAGGTGAGGGTGAGCAGAGCGATCCGGCCGTCTCCGTCGATCCGGGCGTAGCCGCTGTGCTCGTTCTCCTGCCAGCCGCTCTCGGGGTCGCGACCGCGAAAGCGGTAGCGGATGCGCACGCGGTCGGCGATCACCTCGCGGCCCGCGTCGAGCACGTCGAACGGATCGAGACCGTCCAGCCACTTGCGGTAGCGTTCTGCAGCCTCGGCCGGGCCGGTGTGGTCTCGGAGCTGCGGCTTCGGCGTGAGCACGAGGAACCGTGCTTTCGCTGCGAAGCACCCCGCAATTGCCTCGTAGTCGCGGGCACCGATCGCGGCGAGCAGCGCGTCGGCAACAGCGGGCTCCACCATGCGCGCGGTCATCTCACGACAGATAGGGCGCGAACGCCGCGTCGTACCGACGACGCGGCTGTGCGCCCACGAGCGTCGCGCGAGGCTCCCCGCCCGCGAACAGGATCACCGTGGGGATCGACATGACGCCGTAGCGCCCCGGCGTGTCGAGGTTGGCGTCGATGTCGATCCGCGCCAGCTTCACGCGACCCTCGTTTTCCTCCCCGATCTGCACGAGATGCGGCTCGATCGCCTTGCAGGGGCGGCAGCCCGGCGCGGTGAAGTGCGCGATCACCGGGACGTCGCTCGCCAGCACCACGTCCGGGAAGCTCGCGTCGGTCGTGTCGACGAAGGTCACACGTACAGGTTAGAGACGCCCACGAAGCGCCCGCAGCCGCAGCGCGGGCACACGCCAGACGGCTTCGGCGACGATCGCGCGGCTCATCTTCGAGCCACCGACAACACGGTCGACGAAGCAGATCGGGAGCTCGACGACGGTGAAGCCTCGCCGGAGCGCACGATACGTGAGC
This sequence comes from uncultured Actinomycetes bacterium, assembly GCA_963701395.1. GTDB lineage: Bacteria > Actinomycetota > Thermoleophilia > Gaiellales > Gaiellaceae > Gaiella. The sequence continues at coordinate 136,990 of CAVOZU010000009.1, read as the reverse complement.
TCGATCTGGAAGGCATACCCACGAGCGGTCACGTCGTCGAGGTCGACGCTCTCGAGCACGACCCGCCGAAAGCACTTGAAGCCGCCTGTCAGGTCGCGGACGCCGACGCCGAGGATCACGCGCGCGTAGTACGACCCGCCACGTGAGACGAGCCTTCGCACGAGCCCCCAGTTCGCGGTGGAGCCACCGGGCGCGTAGCGCGACCCGAGCGCGAGGTCGGCGCCGTTCTCGCACGCTGCGATCAGCCGGGGCACGTCGGCGGGATCGTGGGAGAAGTCGCAGTCGACCTCCAGGACGAGCTCTGCGTCCGTCTCGAGCGCACGGCGGAAGCCGGCCAGGTAGGCAGGCCCGAGCCCCTCCTTGCGCTCGCGATGCAGCACCTCCACCCACGGCAGCTCGGCCGCGAGGTGGTCGGCCAACGCGCCCGTGCCGTCGGGGGAGTTGTCGTCGATCACCAGCACGAGGTCTCGCGTCGGGTCGAGCACGTCGCCGAGCGCATGCACCATCGGCTCGAGGTTCTCGTGCTCGTTGTAGGTGGGGAGACAGATGACCGCGCGAGACACGATCGTCATCGTGCCCGAGCGCCCGGTCGGCCGGCGGACCCGCCCCTATGATCGTGGCGTGCCGCGGCGGACTCCCTCGAACGACGAGCTGGCCGCGCAGCTCGAGCTCCTCGCCGACCTGTCCGAGATCCTCGGCGAGGACGGCTTCCGCATCCGGGCGTACCGGACCGCAGCCGCCCGTATCCGCGAGACCGCGATCTCGGTCGCGCAGCTCGCGCTCCAGGGCGAGGCGATCGAGCTACCGGGGATCGGCCGCACGATCGAGGCAAAGATCGTGGAGGCGGTGGAGACCGGCGAGATCGCTGCGCTCACGAAGCGTCGCGCGACAGTGCCGGCAGACGTCGCCACATTCCTGCATCTCCCGGGGGTGGGGCCGCGAACGGCGGCGCGGCTCTGGCAGGAGCTTGGTGTGACGACCACAGCGGAGCTCCGAGACGCGGCGGAGCAGGGTCGGCTGCGCAACCTCTCCGGACTGGGGGAAGCGTCCGAGCGCAAGATCCTCGCGGCGCTCGCCGGCGGTGGCGGGACCGACGAGCCGCGGCGGGGCCTGCTCGGTCGCGGGCTTCCCGTCGTGCGGGACGTCGTGACCGCGCTCTCCAGCCACCCAGCATCCGTCCGGGTCTCCGAGGCGGGAAGCATCCGGCGACGCCGCGAGACGTTCCGCGACCTCGACGTGATCGCGACCGCGACCGATCCAGCTGCGTTGATCGCCTTCTTCGTGGGGCTCCCCGGGGTCGGCGAGGTCGCGGCGCGTGGAGACACGAAGGCGACGGTGGTCACCCAGCAAGGGCTCCGCCTCGATCTCCGTGTCGTCCCACCCGACTGCCTCGGCAGCCTGCTCCAGCACTTCACAGGGTCGAAGGAGCACAACATCGCCCTCCGCGAGGACGCAGTACGGCGCGGGCTCTCGATCTCCGAGTACGGCGTGACCGTCGCCGCCACCGGTGAGACGCACACGTTCGAGACCGAAGAGGAGCTCTACGGCTTCCTCGGGTACCCCTTGATCCCGCCCGAGTTGCGCGAGAACGCCGGGGAGTTGCAGGCCGCGCGGAACGGCACCCTGCCGTCGCTCGTCGAGCACGGCGATCTCCGCGGCGAGATGCACAGCCACTCGACGTGGTCGGCGGACGGGAAGGACACGATCGAGGACATGGCGCGCGCCGCGCGCCGGCGCGGCTACCGATTCCTCGTGGTCACCGACCACTCCCACTACCTTCGCGACGGCCGCCTGCACCAGCAATGGGCCGAGATCGACGAGGTGGACGCGCGACTCCGACCGTTTCGCGTGCTACGCGGTGTCGAGGCGAACATCAAGGCGGACGGAGCGCTCGACGTCGACGACGAGGATCTCGCCCAGCTCGACTGGGTGATCGCCTCGCTGCACACGTCGTTCGATCGCAGCCCCACCGAGCGCGTCCTCGCGGCGATCGACAACCCGCATGTCGACTGCATCGGCCATCTCACGGGCCGGCGGCTCTCCAAACCCGCACGCGCCGCCGGCGCCCCCATCGACGCAGAGCGCGTCGTGGCGGCGGCAGCCGCCTCGGGGACGGCGCTCGAGATCAACTCGCAACCGGACCGTCTCGACCTCCGTGATGTCCACGCGCGGCTCGCGGGGGAGGCCGGCGTGCTCGTGCCGGTCACCACCGATGCCCATTCCGTGGCGTCGCTCGAGTACGCGGAGCTCGGTGTCGCCCAGGCACGCCGCGCGTGGCTCACGCGCGAGCAGGTGCTGAACACGCGCACGTGGGCGCAGATCGAGAGAATGCGGCGATGAGTGGATCGTCGCCCCCCGGCTTCGACTTCCGCCGGGACGGTGCGGCGGCGCTCGACTGGGCCGCAAGCTACCTCGAGCGGGTGGGCGAGTACCCGGTGCTGGCCCAGGTCTCACCGGGTGACGTTCGCCGGCGCCTGCCGGCACACGCCCCCACCGAGCCGGAGCCGTTCGCCGACGTGCTGCGCGACCTCGACGAGGTTCTGCTGCCCGCGCTCACCCACTGGCAGTCGCCGCGGTTCTTCTCGTACTTCTCCGTCACGGCATCCGAGCCCGGCATCCTCGCCGAGCTTCTCTCGGCGACGTTGAATCAGGTGGCGTTCATCTGGCGTTCCTCGCCGGCGGCCACCGAGCTCGAGGCACATGTCGTCGGCTGGTTGCGCGACCTGCTCGGGCTCCCCGACCACTGGCACGGGCACATCGAGGACACCGCCTCGACGTCGACGCTCGCGGCGCTCGTCGCCGCGCGACATGCGACCGGCGGTAGAGCCGTCGTCTTCTCCGAGCACGCCCATTCGTCGGTCGAGAAGGCGGCCCGCATGCTGGGCCTCGAGCCGCGTCCCCTCCCGACCGACGACGTCTACCGCCTCAATGCCGACGCCGTCGCGGCCGAGCTGGCACGAGCGGATGTCGCCGCCGTCGTGGCGACCGTGGGCACCACGTCCGTCACCTCGGTCGACCCGGTGGCCGAGCTCGCTGCCCTGTGCCGGCCGGCCGGGGTCTGGCTCCATGTCGACGCGGCGTATGCGGGCGCGTCGTGGGTCTGCCCCGAGCTACGCGACTCGCAGGACGGCGTCGCCGCCGCGGACTCGCTCGTGGTCAACCCCCACAAGTGGATCCTCACGCCGATGGACTGCTCGGTGATCTGGACGGGTCGTCCCGACGTGTTCCGCGAGGCGTTCACACTCGTCCCGGAGTACCTGCGGACGAGTGACGAGGCTGAGAACCTGTCCGACTTCGGCCCGGCCCTCGGTCGCCGCTTCCGTGCGCTCAAGCTGTGGACGGTGATCCGCTGCTTCGGTCGCGACGGTCTCCAGGAGCACGTGCGCGAGGGGATCCGGCTCGCCGGGCTCTTCGAGACGTGGGTGCATGAGGCCGGCGGCTGGGAGGTCGTCGCTCCGCGCGAGTTCTCGCTCGTCTGCTTCCGCCGCGACGGCTCGGACGACGACAACCTCGCGCTGCTCGAGGCGGTCAACGCGAGCGGTGAGATCTTCATCACGCACACGAAGCTCAACGGCCGCGTGGCATTGCGCCTGGCCGTTGGCAGTGCACGCACGACGGAGACGGACGTCCGTCGCGCGTGGGACGTGTTGCGCCGTGAGGCGGCCAGGCTCGCGTAGACCGAGGGACGAAATCTCCACGGGATCTCGTTGACCGTGGAACGGCTGTGAATCGACAGGGAGGATCTCGACCGTGACCCCATCCGCGAAGACGAAGTGGCTCGCCCTCGCCCTGATCTGCGTCGTGCAGTTCATGGTGATCCTCGACATCGCGATCGTGAACGTCGCGCTCCCGTCGATCCAGGTCGACCTCGGTGTCTCGCAGGAGAACCTGCAGTGGGTGATCAGCGCGTACGCGCTGATCTTCGGCGGCTTCCTGTTGCTCGGCGGCCGCCTCGGCGACCGCCTCGGTCGCCGCCGCGTCTTCTTCACGGGCATCGCGGTCTTCACGGCGGCATCGTTGTTCGCCGGCCTGTCGTGGTCGGAGGAGTCGTTGATCGCGGCACGCGCGCTGCAGGGACTCGGCGCCGCCCTCCTCTCCCCCGCCGCGCTGGCGATCCTGATGGCGATGTTCGTCGAAGGCCGCGAGCGGAACATCGCGCTCGGCGTCTGGGGTGCCACCGGCGGCTTCGGTGCTGCCGCCGGGGTCTTGCTCGGTGGCATCCTCACCGATCTCCTGGCCTGGGAGTGGATCTTCTTCGTCAACGTGCCGGTCGGTCTCGTCGCCCTCGTGCTCACCCCCGTCTGGGTGCAGGAGAGCCGCGATCTCCGAACCAAGACGTTCGATGCACCTGGTGCGCTGCTGATCACGGCTGCGCTCGTCGTGCTCGTGCTGGGCATCACGCAGGCGAACAACTGGGGCTGGACGTCCGCGACGACGTGGATCGTGTTCGGTGTCTCGGCGGTCCTGCACGTCGTGTTCCTTGCGTGGGAGCGCGGCCGTGAAGAGCCCCTCGTGCCGATGTCGATCTTCCGAATTCGAACCGTGTTCGGCGCGAACGTGACGGGGTTCGCGCTCGGCGTCGTGCTCTTCTCGATGTTCCTGTTGCTGACGCTCTACATGCAGCAGGTGCTCGGCCTGTCGCCGCTCGAGACCGGCGTCGGCTACCTCGCAGTGGCGGGCACGGCGATCATCTGGGCGAACGTCGCAGCCGCGCTCGTGAACAAGGCCGGCGGCGTGAAGCCGATCATGCTCATCGGCATGACGCTGCTCACCGTCGGCCTCGTCACGTTCACACAGGTCTCGGTGGACGGCTCGTACTGGACCGACCTCTTCCCAGGCTTCCTGATCGTCGGCCTCGGTATGCCGTTCGTGTTCGTCCCCGTGACGATCGCGGCCCTCGCCGGTGTGAGCAACGACCAGGCCGGTCTCGCGTCGGGACTGATCAACACGTCCCAGCAGATCGGAGGCGCACTCGGCATCGCCGCGCTCTCGGCGATCGCGACGAACGTGAGCACCGACGCGGTCGCGGGCGGCACCGAGCAGGCGCAGGCGCTCGTCGACGGCTTCGCAGCCGCCTTCTGGGCCGGAGCCGCCGTTGCTGCCGTGGGCGTGGTCGCGATCGCGGTCTTCGTGCGCAGTAGCGAGCTCGCACCCGCCGCGGATACCGCACCGGCGAGCACCAGCGCGTAGTTCCCGCGCTCCGCGATCCTGGTACGACCCTACGATAGAGAGCCGTGCGTCCGAGCCTGACCGAAGCGGAAGATCGGGTCACAGGCCCCCCGGTCGACGGGGGCTCGCCGTGGCCCGCCTGATCGCCGTCGGCCTCGTTGCGGGTCTCTTCGGTGCTCTGTTCGGGGTCGGCGGAGGAATCGTGGTCGTCCCGCTGCTCGTGCTGCTGGTTCACTTCTCGACGCGGGAGGCGGCCGCGACCTCGCTCGGCGCGATCGCGATCACCGCGATCGCCGGCGTCGCGGCGTACGCGGCGCGGGGCGAGGTGCGTGTCGGCTACGCGCTCCTCGTCGGCATCCCGGCCGCCGTCGCGGCGTTCGCTGGAGCGAGCCTGCAACAGCGGTTGTCCGGGCGGTCGCTGACGCTCGGCTTCGCGGTGCTGCTGACCGGGATCGGGATCTGGTTGATCGCCGGATGAGCACCCAGACGATCCTTCTCGCTGTGGCGTTGGGGGCGGCGGCAGGGCTCCTGTCCGGCGTCTTCGGCGTGGGTGGGGGCATCCTCTTCGTGCCGACGCTCGTCGCCCTCGGTCTCGGTCAGGTGGAGGCCGCTGCGACGTCGCTGCTCGCCATCGTCCCGACGGCCGGCGTCGGCGTCTGGCGCCAGGCGCGGTTCGGGAACCTGCGACTGCGACCGGCGATCGTGGTGGGGGTGGCGTCGATCGCCGGCGTCGAGGTCGGCGTGCGGATCGCGACCCGTCTCGACGAGGATCTCCTGCGCCGGCTCTTCGGAGTCCTGCTGCTCGTGGTGGCCGCCCAGCTCGTGTGGCGGTCGACGCGTGCAGTGCGCGGCTACCCTGATGAGACATGAGACGCCTCCTCGGGTTGCTCGTGGCGGGAACCGTGGTTGCCGCCACGGGGTCTTCACTCGCGGCGCCGGCGACGCCAGAGGCACGGGCCACCGCCATCGTCGCGCGGATCGTCGTGCCCGGCGCGCCCGCAGTCGTGGGGATCGCGCTCGCGGCACCGCCGAACGCGACCGAGAACGGCACCTTCGCATACCCGTCCGAGAGTCCCGTCGTGCGCATCGGGTCAGCTTCGGCGACCGCAGCTGCCCAGCCGGGTGTGTCGGCGAGCGGCCGCGCGTCGCTCGACCTGCTCGGGGTCACGCTGTTCGGCGGCGAGATCACGGCCGACTCCCTCGCGCTGCGAGCCACGGTTGCTGCCGGCACCGCCGGGTCGAGCGCCGATACGGCGGGCACTGCGGTGAACGGGCTCGTCGTTCTGGGTCAGCCGGTCAGCGCGGCTGCGGGAACGCGTGTGCCGCTCGCCGACTGGGGGACGCTCGAAGTGCTCACGACGACGGCCGCCACCGGTCGCGGCAAGGCACGCTCGGGCTCGGCGTCCGTCAGGGGTCTCCGTGTGAGGCTCTCGGCGGAGCACGGCAGTCTGCCCGCCGGCACCGAGGTCGAGATCGGCATCGCCGAGGCGTTCGTGAAGGTGCCGCCCGCAGCACCGGCGACACCTCCGCCGCCCGCCGCGAAGCCGCCGCCCAAGCCGCCGCCTCCGCCGCCGGGCCCGCGCGAGCCGGGCGTCAGCATCGACGGCGCTCCGCCCGAGCTCGTACAGGCCCCGCCGGATGTCACCGTGCGGCTCTCGCGTGGCGGTTACGTGTTCCCGCTGTTCGGGCCGACGTCGTTCGGAGACTCGTTCGGTGCATCGAGGCCGAACGTCGAAGGGGGCTGGCACCACGGTGAGGACATCGTCGGACCCCTCGGCACGCCCGTGCTCGCCGTCGCGGACGGCACCGTGTTCTCGGTCGGGTGGAACGAGATCGGCGGGTGGCGGTTGTGGCTCCGCGACGCCGACGGCAACGAGTTCTACTACGCCCATCTGTCCGCGTACTCGCCACTGGCTGTCGAAGGAACCAACGTTCGCGCAGGCGACGTGCTCGGCTTCATGGGCAACACGGGCGACGCCGAGGGCGGCATCGCCCACCTCCACTTCGAGATCCACCCGGTCGAGCTCCTGTCCCTCGGCTACGACGGCGTCGTGGCGCCGTACCCATTCCTCGTCGCGTGGCGACGGGCCGACGACGTCTCCTTCGCGACGGGCCGCCGATACCTCCCCGGTGAGCAGGTAGCAGGTATCGCCCCGCCCGCCGGCGCGGTGATCCTGGAGGTCGACGACGTCTCGCTTCGGAGCGGTCTCGTCCCTGGCGCGCTCGGACGCGCCGTTGTCATGGAACAGCCCGCGCCCTCGGGGCGCTGAGCGGCGTTCTAGGCCTCTGCCTCTGCCTCTGCGGCGATCTCTTCGACCTCGGCCTCGACCTCGGCCACCGCCTCGGCCAACTCGGCGTCCGCCAGCGGCTGAAGATCGTCGTCTCCGGCGATCCGCTCGAGCAGCCAGTCGCGCGTCTGCGGGCCAGTCCACGGGTTGTACAGAGCGCCGACGATCACACCGGCCAGCAGCACCGTCTTGCGAGCACGATGCTTGCGCTTCTTCTTGCCCTTGAGAGTGGTGGTCGCGCGCTGCAGGTCTTCCATCGCGCGCTTGAGCTGCTTCTGCGTCTTCTTGTCGGACGCCATGCGCTTCGCCGTCGCCGTGAGGTCACCGTTCGACTTCGACAGGGGGCCATAGAGCTCCCGCGCCGCCTCGAGCGCATCCTTCACGTCCCCCCGGAACTCGGGGTCGGTGAGCGCGCGGTCGATGTACGGCTTGAGCGTCTCGAACGTGTCCGAGAGCTTTGCGCTCTGCTTCTTGGCCATCTCGGCCATCCTTTCCTCGTTCGTACGATGTTCCACAAGTATGCCGAGGACCGGTCGCCTACGATGCGGTCATGCGAATCGTGCGTCGCGTGCTGCTCGGTCTCGGTGCCGTGATCGCAACTGCGATCTACGTCTGGGTCGCCGCGGTGAGGGCTGTCCCCGGTGTCCGGCGCCGGAAGGCTGCGGCCCGAGTCGCCCGCGGTGGCTCGCTGGGGCGAGAGCAGCCGTCACGTCTGCCCTAGGCTTCTCACCAAGGGTGTCGTGCACGTGAGTCGGCCCGTTCGGGCGACGCGCGATCGATGCCTCGTCCTGCGTTCAGCCAGGCAGTGACCGCGGTCTCGGGATCGCGTCGGCCATGATCTCTGCGCCGATCCTCCGCGGGGGCGTCGTTGCCCGCTCGCTCGCTCTGGGCGGCGGTCTCCTCGCCTTTGCATTCGGGATCGTCCTCACTCTCGAGTCGGAGTTGGGGCTCTCGCCGTGGGACGTCCTGAACCAGGGCGTCAGCCGCCACACGCCGCTCTCGTTCGGGACAGCCAACATCGCCGTGGCGCTCGTGGTGCTCGCCGGCGCGTGGTTGCTCGGAGCTCGCGTGGGGCCCGGCACGCTCGCCAACGCAGTCCTGATCGGCCTCTTCGTCGACGGGCTGATCGCTCTCGGCGTCGTCGACTGGGTCTCGGACAGCGGTCTCGTCGTGCGCGCGGCCGCGCTCACGGCGGGGATCGTCGCGATCGGCGTCGGGTCAGGCTTCTACATCGGCGCGGCGCTGGGTGCGGGGCCGCGCGACTCGTTGATGCTGGTGCTCGCCCACCGCACGGGCACACGTATGGGCGTCGTCCGGGTCCTGCTCGAGTTGGCCGTGACGGTGGTCGGGTTCGCCCTGGGCGGCACGGTCGGCGTGGGCACGATCGCGTTCGCGCTCGGTATCGGCCCTGCGGTAGAGGTCTCGTTCCGGACTCTCGAGCGCCTCTCGCTCACCACCGGCCGGCCGGGCCTGCAGGTGCCGGCGTGGCCGGCCGAGTAGCATCCGACCGCGATGCGCGGACTGGTGTGTGCAGGCGGTGAAGCGACACGGCTCGGGGAGCTGACGCGCGCGACGAACAAGCACCTGCTGCCAGTGGGGCGGTGGCCGATGGTCTACTACCCGCTCCAGCTGCTCGAGCGGGCCGGCGTGCGCGACGTGATGATCGTCACAGGCAAAGGTCATGCGGGCCAGATGATCGACCTGCTCGGCGACGGACGGCTCACGGTACGCGGCTCCGACGAGCCGCTGCTCGAGCTCGACCTCACGTACAAGGTGCAGACGGAGCCGGGTGGCATCGCCCAGGTCGTGGGCATGGCACGTGACTACGCGCGGGGGGAGAAGCTCGTCGTCGTGCTCGGTGACAACATCTTCGAGCGCTCCCATGCAGCCGAGATCGGGGCCTGGGGGGAACGGGGCGACGGTGCGCTCGTGTTCGTGAAGAGCGTGCCCGACCCGGAGCAGTTCGGCGTGGTCGTGTACGGCGACGACGGGAAAGTGACCGACATCGTCGAGAAGGCCGGCGTCGTCGACACCCGCTACGACGCGCCGCCCACCAACCACGCGGTCGTGGGCCTCTACTGCTACCCGGCGGACGTCTTCGACGTGATCGAACGGCTCGAGCCCTCGGCGCGCGGCGAGCTGGAGATCACCGACGTCAACCGGCACTACGCCAGCGAGGGCCGCCTGGACGTGGTCGAGGTACGAGGTTGGTGGGAGGACGCGGGGAAGCACTGGCAGCATCTCGCCGAGATCGGGCGTCTCGTGGAGCAGACCGGGGTGAACCTCTGACGTGGTGGCCGGGCTGCTGCGCATCCCGCTCGCGCGGGTGAGCGACGAGCGGGGCTGGTTTCAGGAGCTGCGACGCGAGAGCATGTTGCCGCGCCCGACGAGACAGACGAACGTCTCCTATTCGCGGCGCGGCGTGATCCGCGGGCTCCACTACCACGAGCGGGGACAGGACGACCTCTTCGCGTGCCTGACCGGCACTGCGCGCGTCGTCGTGCTCGATCGCACGAGCGGCGAGACGTTCGCCGAAGACATCGGCGACGACAACCCGGTCGCGCTCTACATCCCGGGCCGGCACGCGCACGGCTTCGAGGCGCTGACAGACCTGCTCTTCTGTTACCACGTGACCGAGGAGTACGACCCCGCCGACCCCGACGAGCACGGCATCCCGTGGGACGACCAACGGGTGGCCCATCTGTGGAGCATCGAGACACCGATCCTGTCCGCGAGGGACGCCGCCGCGTCCTGATCACCGGCGCCGGCGGCCAACTCGGTAACGCACTGGCCACCGCGTTCGGCGACGACGACGTCACCGCGCTCACCCGTGCCGGCTGGGATGTGACCCTGCCGCCGCCGATGTCCCTCGAGACTCCGGACCTCGTGCTCCACACCGCGGCGTGGACCGACGTCGACGGTGCAGAAGCCGAGCCGCAGGCGGCTGCGGCCGCCAACATCGGTGGCGTCGCCAACGCCGCAGCGGTGGGCGCGCCACTCGTCGTCTTCTCGACCGACTACGTCTTCGACGGAGCGAAGGGCGTTCCCTACGTCGAGTCCGACACACCGGCGCCGCTGTCGGTCTACGGCCGCACGAAGCTGTACGGCGAGGCGGCCGCAGGCGACGCCGCTTGGATCGTCAGAACGTCCTGGCTGTTCGCACCGATCGGCCGCAACTTCCTGCGGACGATGCTTCGCCTCGGGGCGGAACAGGACGAGGTGGCCGTCGTTGCCGATCAGCGCGGATCTCCGACGTTTGCGAGCCACCTCGCCGCCGCGACGCGAGAGCTGGTCGATGCGAGAGCGCCCTTCGGCGTCTGGCATGTCACCGCCGCAGGCGACTGCACGTGGGCCGACTTCGCCGAGGAGATCTTCGAGCAGGCCGGTCTCGACTGCCGCGTGCGGCGCGTCACGACCGCAGACCTGGGACGTCCGGCCCCCCGACCCGCGTACTCGGTGCTTCGCAGCGAACGGGCCGCGACACCTGCGCTCCCGCACTGGCGTGACGGGCTCGCGGAGTGCCTACGGTCGCTCGGTCACTCGTAGCGGCGGGAGCTACCCTGTCGTGATGCGCGTCCTCGTGACCGGAGGAGCCGGATTCATCGGCTCGCACTTCGTGCGCCGGCTCGTCGCGGCCGGCGACGACGTGGTCGTCCTCGACAAGCTCACCTACGCCGGCAACCCGGCGAACCTCGATGGACTCGACGCCGAGCTCGTCGTGGGTGATATCGCCGACGCAGACGCGGTCGCGCGAGCCGCGGACGGGTGCGAGGCGATCGTCAACTTCGCCGCCGAGACGCACGTCGACCGCTCGATCCTCACGCCGCAGGAGTTCGTCCACACGGACGTCCTCGGCACGATGACGTTGCTCGAGTGGGCGCGTGCGTACGACGTGCGCTACGTCCAGGTCTCGACGGACGAGGTCTACGGCGACCTCGAGCCCGGCAGGCGTGCCGCCGAGGATCATCCGCTGCAGCCGTCCAGCCCGTACAGCGCCGCGAAAGCGGGAGGCGACCTGCAGGTGCTCGCATATCGCCGGACGTACGGCGTCCACGCCTCGATCACACGCGGTGCGAACACGTACGGGGCGAACCAGTATCCCGAGAAGCTGATCCCGCTGTTCGTGACGAACGCGCTCGACGGCGAGCCGCTTCCGGTGTACGGGGACGGCAAGCAGGTGCGGGAGTGGCTGCACGCCGAGGATCACTGCGCCGCCGTCGAGCTCGTGCTCCACGAGGGCCGGCCGGGTGAGATCTACAACGTCGGCGGCGAGGACTTCGAGAACCTCGAGGTGACACACCGCATCCTCGAGTTGACCGGCGCCGATCCCGGTCTCGTCCGCCACGTCGAGGATCGCGCCGGTCACGATCGCCGCTACGCGCTCGACGACGCCAAGCTTCGCGCGCTCGGCTGGGCGCCCGCACACTCGTTCGGTGAGGCGGGGCTGCCTGCGACCGTCGACTGGTATCGGGACAACAGGGCGTGGTGGGAGCCGATCAAGAGCGGGGCGTACCGTGCGTACTACGAGGAGCAGTACGCGGAGCGGCTCAAGGCCTAACGAAATCGGCCGAGAACCTGTCTGAGGCTCTATGCGGCTGAATCTCGCCCTCATCGCCACCGTCGCAGCGTCCGCGGTCACCGCCGCGGCCGCCGGCACGTCCCCGTCCACGAGTGCGCCGCTGTTCGTCCTCACCGGCGGCGGTTGGGGGCACGGCGTTGGCATGAGCCAGTGGGGAGCGCTCGGCCAGGCGCGCGAGGGAAGGACGTACGGGGAGATCCTGACCACGTACTACCCCGGGACAGAGCTGGCGCCGACGGCGGTCTCCAAGGTCCGTGTCCTGCTCCTTCCCGCCGCTCCCGTTGTACGGATCGCATCCGCCGCGCCGTTCCGGGTGCGATCGGCCGCCGGCGCCGTGACCGAGCTTCCGGCTGGTGTGGCGGACATCGACAAGCGGCTGCGCCTGCTGGTCGACGGCCGGAGGCTGTCGCTCGCGGGCCCCGTGCGCGTGCTGCCGGCAGCCGGAACGCCCCTGCAGCTCGGTGACAAGCGCTACCGCGGCGAGCTACGCGTGTCACTCGTCGGCGGTGCGCTCCAGGTCGTCAACGTCGTTGGGCTCGAGGCCTACCTGCAGGGCGTCGTCCCCGGGGAGATGCCGAAGAGCTGGCCGCTGGAGGCGCTCAAGGCGCAGGCGGTTGCCGCACGCACCTACGCCGTGGCCGGTCTCCTGAAGGGCAAGGCGTACGATCTCTACGCAGACGTCCGTAGCCAGGTGTACTTCGGGGTCGGTGCGGAGGCGCCCACGACCACGACAGCGGTGCGGTCGACCCGCGGCACGATCGTCCTCTATGAGGGCGAGCCGGCGCAGACGCTCTACTTCTCCTCCTCGGGCGGCGCGACCCGCAGCGCTGTCGACATCTTCGGGAACGATCTGCCGTACCTCGTCGCCGTCGACGACCCGTGGGACGCCGTGACCGAGAACCCCAACCATGCCTGGACGCCCCGCGCGCTCACGGGCAAGCAGTTGGCCAAGGAGCTCGGGCTGGCCTCGGCGGTCGTCGATGCGGCGTACTCGGCAGGGAAGCCGGGTCGTCCTGCGTCGGTTCGCTTCACGACGAGGACCGGCGTGGGCCTCGAAGAGCGCGTGTCCGACTTGCGCTGGCGCCTCGGGCTGCGCTCATCGTCGTTCCGGATCGGAGTGCTCCGGCTCGCAGCGCCACCGGCGCAGGCAGCGAGTGGAGCGAAGGTGGCGCTCACCGGAGTCGCACGCGACGTGGACGAGCCACTGTTGGAGAAGCGAGTGGACGACGGAACGTGGGCGCGCGCAGCGCGCGTCAAGCCGCGCCCGGACGGCGCCTTCGCCGTCGTCGTACGACCCGCGGCGACGACCACGTACCGCCTCTCGGCTGCGGGCCTTGCCGGGCCGTCGCTGACGCTGACGGTCGTCGGGGCCACGGAGTGAGACACCGCGCACCGGTGCTCGCAGCCGCCTTGGCGGCGTCGTTGGCCATCCCCGCGGCGGCCGGGGCTGCACGGTATGCCGTCGGCATCGAGGCAGGCGCGAACCAGGCGCGCGTGCGGAGCAACGTCGAGCGAGCAGTCGGCGCACGCGTGGAATCGCTGGCTCCGCTCCGCGCTCTCGTGGTGGAGACCGCCGACGTGCAGCGGCTACGGTCGGTGCCCGGCGTGCGCTACCTGGAGCGGCTGCGCCCCCGGCGACTCGCCTACACGCCCAACGACCCGCTCTATGCGAAGCAATGGCACTTGTCGCAGGTCCGCGCATTCGACGCGTGGCTCGAGCGGCCGCCGCTCGCAGGGGTGCGGGTCGCCGTGATCGACTCGGGTGTCGACCGTGCTCACCCGGAGCTCCGTAGGCGGATCGTCGCGGCGCGCAGCTTCGTGGGCGGAGGCGTGAAAGACGTCTCCGGACACGGGACGATCGTGGCGGGGATCATCGCGGCCGAGGCCGACAACGAGACGGGCATCGCCGGTCTCGCGCCCTGGGCCGATCTGCTCGTGGCCAAGGTCGTCGCCGGCAACGGCTCGATCTCCGTGGAAGCGGAGGCCCGCGCGATTCGCTGGGCCGTATCCCAGAAGGCCCGTGTGATCAACATGAGCCTCGGCGGGCTGCGCGACCCGGCACACCCCGATCGCGACACGTATTCGCAGCTCGAGGCCGACGCGGTCGCTTACGCCGTCTCCAAGGGCGTTCTCGTGGTGGCGGCCGTCGGCAACGGAGATCAGGCACCGGGGCAACCGTGGCGCTTCGCCAGCTATCCGGCCGCTCTCCCGCACGTGATCGGAGTGAGTGCCGTGACCCGCGGCGGCAGCGCGTCGAGATTCTCGAACCGCGACGCGATCTACAACGACCTCGCCGCCCCGGGCGAGGCGATGGTGTCTACGTTTCCGCGTGCGCTCACCGCGCAGCGGGCGGGGTGCGCCGAGCAGGGATACACGCCGTGCGCGACGCCGCCGTTCAGGCCGGCCGAGGGCACGTCGTTCGCCGCGCCGCAGGTCGCTGCCGCGGCTGCGACGCTGCTCGGGACGAGCCCCGGACTGCGGGCCGAGCAGGTGGCGGCGATCCTCGAGCGGACGGCGGCGGACGCGAGGACGGCGACCGGCTGCAGGGGCTGCCCGATCGGCCGGGACGCGCTGACCGGGTGGGGCACGCTCGACGTCGCCGGCGCGCTCGCGACGCTCGACGGCGAGGTGCCTCCGGCCGACGCGTTCGAGGCCAACGACGGCGCCGACCCGTCGGGCTACCGCCTCTACGGGGGCTGGTCGCAGCGGGTGGTGCGCGCCACGCTCGACTTCTGGGACGACCAGGACGACGTCTACGGCGTCTACCTGCGGGCAGGGCAACGCGTCGACGTGTCCTTGAACGGCCCGGCGGGCACGAACCCGGCGCTCGTGCTGTGGCGCCCCGGGGCCGTACAGCTCGACAGCCTCACGGAGCCGGATCGGCGGCTGCGCTTCTCCGCGAGGCGTGGCGCGAAGGAGTACGTCGGCGCGCGGGTCGCCGCGGAGGGCTGGTACTCGGTGCAGGTTCGGCTGGGCTCGGCGGGAGCGGGGGCCTACCAGCTCACGCTCGTGCGCTCACGCTGACGGGTCGAGCAGTTCCTCGTCGGGAACAGGCCGCAGCACGCGCGCGGGGGTCCCGACGACGACGGTTCGCGGCGGGACATCCTTGGTGACCACCGCGCCCGCACCGACGAACGCCTCTTCACCGATCTCGACACCCGGACAGAGGATCGCGCCGCCACCGATCCGCGCACCGCGGCGGATCGTGGGCCCGCGCAGCAACTCCAGCCGCTTGTCGGTGCGCCCCATGTAGTTGTCGTTCGTGGTCACGACGCACGGCGCGACGAAGACGTGGTCCTCGAGCGTGGAGTAGGCGGTGATGTAGGCGCCTGCCTGGATGCGGGTCAACGCACCGATCACGGTGTCGTTCTCGACGAGCGCGCCCCGGCCGATCACGACGTCGTCGCCGACGGTGACGCGCTCTCGTACGCACGACTGATCGCCGAGGATCACCCGTTCCCCGACCGTCGAGCCGGCGAACACGATCGCGCCCGTGGAGACGACCGTGCCCGCACCGACC
This sequence comes from uncultured Actinomycetes bacterium, assembly GCA_963701395.1. Taxonomy (GTDB): domain Bacteria; phylum Actinomycetota; class Thermoleophilia; order Gaiellales; family Gaiellaceae; genus Gaiella. The sequence continues at coordinate 121,434 of CAVOZU010000009.1, read as the reverse complement.
ACCGTCGGCTGCAGCGGGTCGCGCTTGGCCGTCGAGCGCGGCGACAGAGTCGGCTGCTTCCCGACCACCGCGTGCTCGAGCACCCGGACGCCGTCGCCGAGGATGGTTCCCGGGTGCACGACCGCCGTCGGGTGAACCTCCGCGGGCACGCTCACCCGCGCCCCGTAGGGGCGGGACCTGTCCCGCCCGCGTCTGTCCCGCCCTCGCCTGTCCCGCCCGCGTCTGTCCCGGTCCCCCGCAGCGACTCCGTCAGCCGGTCGAGGGCCCGGACGACCATCAGCCCGTCGAGCGCTTCCCGGTGGTCACCGGGGCCGTCCTGCACGAGCCGTACGAAGTGCTCGAGCTCGAGGCGGAGCGGTTCGTCGGTGGCGATCTTCGGGCTGAAGATGTCACCTGTACGTGTCCGCCACTCGCCATACGTCTCGGCCGGCTCCCAGGGCGCCTTGTCGTACACCGTCACCTTGCGTTCGAGCTCCATGTCGTCGAACACCGCCATTTTCTCCCGGCCGACGACGGTCATCTTCCGCATCTTGTGCGGGTCGAGCCACGACAGGTGCATGTGTGCGACCTTGCCCGAGGGGAAGCGGAGGTAACAGAACACCACGTCCTCCACGCCGGACTGGAGGAAGTCCCTGCCGTGTGCGGCCACCTCGGTCGGCTCTTCGCCGAGCAGCCACAGGATCACCGACAGGTCGTGGACGCCGAGCGACCAGAGCGCGTTCTCGTGCGAGCGGATCGTCCCGAGGTTCTGCCGGTTGCCGTACACGCAGAGGACGTCGCCGAGCTCGCCGGAGTCGACGAGCTCCTTCAGCTTGCGCACACCGGGGTGGTAGAGAAGGAGGTGGCCCGGCATGAGCACGAGGTTGCGCTCGCGGGCGATCGCGACGAGCTCCTCCATCTCGGGTCCCCGCATCGCCGGCGGCTTCTCCACGAAGACGTGCTTGTCGGCTTCGAGCGCGCGCCGTGCGAGCTCGTAGTGCGTGGGGACGGGTGTCGCGACGACGACCGCGTCGACGGAATCGTCCGACAGCATGTCGTCGAACGACGTGGTCGCGCGCGCCTGCGGGTGCCTCTCGGCGAAGCGATCGACCGCGGCTTGCTCGCGATCGCAGATCCACACGAGGTCGGCGAGCTCACTGGTGACGCGGACGACGTTGGCGCCCCACTGCCCGAGACCCGCATGTCCTACGCGAACGGTCACAGCTTCCAGACGTTGGGGTTGTCCGCTCCGGTTGCGCCCGTCGCGTTGCGGAAGTCGACCACGACGCTGCTCTCGCCGACGAGAGCCTCGTAGTCGATCCCCGAGTGGTCGGTCACGATCACGACGGCGTCGTAGGAGCCCGGCTCGAGAGCGACGGAGCTCAGGCCGAGCTCGGGGAGCTCCGGTACGTGCGGGTCGTGGTAGGCGACGTCTGCGCCGCCGCCTCGCAGCAGCTCGAGGAGCTTCAGCGCGGGCGACTCGCGCACGTCGGCGATGTCGGGCTTGTAGGCGACGCCGAGCACGAGGATGCGCGACTGGGAGAGCGCCTTCCCGGCACCGTGGTTCAGCGCCTGTGACACGAGCGAGCGGCAGTAGTACGGCATCGAGCGGTTGATGCGACCCGCGAGCTCGATGAACTCGGTCTGGAAGTCGACCTCGCGCGCCTTCCACGTGAGGTAGAACGGGTCGATCGGGATGCAGTGGCCGCCGAGCCCTGGCCCCGGCTTGAAGCTCATGAAACCGAAGGGCTTGGTCGCCGCGGCCTCGATCACCTCCCACACGTCGATGTCGAGCCGTTGGCAGAGACGCGCGAGCTCGTTGACGAGCGCGATGTTGACAGTGCGGAAGATGTTCTCCAGGAGCTTTGTCAGCTCGGCGGCCTCGGGCGACGAGACGCGGTGCACCTCGTCGATCGCCGACCCGTAGAGGCGAGCCGCGGCCTCCGTCGACGCGTCGTCGATGCCGCCGACGACCTTGGGCACGTTCTTCGTCGTCCAGTCGGTACGACCCGGGTCGACCCGCTCGGGCGAGAACGCAAGGTGGAAGTCGGCCCCGGCGAGCAGCCCGCTGCCCTCCTCGAGGATGGGGAGCACCTCGTCGCGCGTGGTGCCGGGGTAGGTCGTCGACTCGAGCACGACGAGATGGCCGCGACGAAGCCGAGCGGCGATCTCGCGTGCAGCACCGAGCACGATCGAGAGGTCGGGCTCGCGCTGGCTGGAGAGCGGCGTGGGCAGCGCGATCAGGATCGCGTCTGCGTCGCGAAGGACGTCGTAGTCTGTCGTGGCACGGAGCCCGCGCTCCTCCACGAGCTGTGCGAGCACTGCCGAGGGGACGTCTTCGATCGCGCTCTCGCCGCGGTTCACCTGGGCGACACGCTCGGCGTCCACGTCGAGGAGCACGACCGACCGGCCTGCCTCGGCGAACACCTGCGCGAGCGGAATGCCGACGTAGCCGGCGCCGACGATGGCGACATCGAAGGTCGAGCCGTCGCGATCGGGCTGAGAGGTGTGCTCGGGGGCGGTCATCGGCGGCGAATCCTAGCGACGCCATCAGCCTTGTAACTGATCGTCACAAGGTGAGGAGCGCGGCGGCGATGCGCGCGGCGGCGTGGCCGTCGCCATAGAGGGGAGGCGCGTGCGCCGGGAAGCAGGCGGCAGCGACCGCTGCCGCGAGGGCGTCGGGGTCGTCGTCGACGAGCACGTTGGCGCCGAGCGAGACGGTGTCGACCCACTCCGTCGACGGGCGCGCCGTGACGCACGGGACGCCGTACCAGTACGCCTCCTTCTGCAGCCCGCCGGAGTCCGTGACGATCACGCGCGCCTGTGACGCCGCCGACGTGAACGCGAGGTAGCCCATCGGGTCGCGGAGCTCGACATGTGGCGCGAGCGCGATCGACTCCCGCTCGATCGTGGACCGCGTGCGGGGGTGTGCGGGGAAGACGACGGGCTCCTGGAGTCGGCTCAGCCCGTCGACGATTCGGGCAAGGCGCTCGCTCCGGACGTTCGCCTCGCGGTGGACGGTGGCGACGACATAGGTCCCAGGAGCGTGCGGTGGCTCGAAACGTTCGTGCGCCAGCGGCGTGAACAGCCGCACGGCGTCCGCCATCACGTCGCCGACGACGACCGCGTGTCCCTCGACGAGCTCGGCCGTGAGCGTCTCCACGGACCGCTCGTCGGGGCAGAGGAGGAGGGTGGCGATCCCGTCGACCTCGATGCGGTTTCGTTCCTCGGGCATCGTCAGGTCGCCGCTGCGGAGCCCCGCTTCGACGTGCACGACCGGAATCTCGTGAGCAGCGCCTGCGCGTGCGCCGGCGAGCGTGGAGTTGGTGTCGCCGTAGACGAGCACGGCGTCGGGACGCTCGGCCGCGACGATCTCCTGCAGCGCCGCTGTGAGGACGTCTGTGTCGGCGGTGCGCAGATCGAGCTCGTGGCGCGGGTCGGCGAGCCCGAGCTCGTCGAAGAACACGGCGGACAGCTCCGGATCCCAGTGCTGGCCCGTGTGCACGGCGATCTCATCGATCCCGGCCTCGCGTAGCGCCACCGAGAGGGGCGCTGCCTTCACGAACTGGGGGCGGTTGCCGGCGACGCTGAGAACCCGCATCGGCGGGAGCGTAGATGCGCGCCGACCATCAAGCGATCGGACACGAACGCCGATGCCTCATTCGAGGTACCCCGACAGCCATGAACGACGCCGGAAACACCACGCGCTGGGAAGCGCACCCGATCCGCGCTGCGCTGTTGCGCACGGCGGTCGTGCTGGCGCCGTTCGCGATCTCGATTGCGTTCGTCCACCTCGCGAGCTCGCTCGTGCCCATGCCCACGAGCTCGCTCTGGATCTACCTGGCGTGGTGGCTCGGGCTCAGCGGCTCGGCCACCCTCGTGCTGATCGCCTGCGACAAGCTGTTTCGTCGACTGCTCCCGCTGGTCGCGCTCTACAAGCTGTCGCTCGTCTTCCCCGACCGTGCGCCTTCGCGGATTCGCACCGCGATGCGGTCGCGTACCGTCGGCACCCTCGAAGAGCGCGTCGCCGCCGCGCGCGACGGGCGCGACGCGACACCGGTCGAGGCCGCAGAGCGACTGCTGGCGCTCGTCGCGGACCTCAGCGACCACGACCGGCTGACCCGGGGCCACGCAGACCGTGTCCGCGGGTATGCGCAGATGATCGGCGAGGAGCTGCACCTGCCGGCGGACGACCTCGACCGTTTGACCTGGGCAGCACTCCTGCACGACGTCGGCAAGCTCGGCGTCCCGGGGAAGATCTTGACGAAGCCCGGCCGCCCGTCCGACGCCGAGTGGCAGGCGTTGAAGCGGCACCCCGAGATCGGCGAGGAGCTGGTCGCGCCGCTGCGGGAGTGGCTCGGCGAGTGGGCGGACGCGGTCGGCCACCACCACGAGCGCTGGGACGGCGGCGGCTACCCGCATCGCCTGGCGGGGGACGCGATCGGGCTCGCCGGCCGGATCGTCGCGGTCGCCGACGTGTTCGACGTGATCACGTCGGCGCGCTCCTACAAGGAGCCCGGCGGCGCAGACGCCGCCCGCAAGGAGATCGCGGACTGCGCCGGATCGCAGTTCGACCCACGGGTCGTGCGCGCGTTCCTGGGTGTCTCGCTCGGCCGGCTCCGGTTCGCCATGGGGCCGCTGTCGTGGCTTGCGCACGCGCCGATGCTCGGGAGGCTGCCGCTGACACCGGCGATCGGCTCGGTCGCGGGTGCACTCGCAACGGTTGGCGTGGCCGTGTCGGCGGGGCTCGTCGCGGCTCCCGAGCCTGCGGCGACACAGCCGGTTGCGCCTCCGCCCGTCGTCCGTGCCGCCGAGGTTGCGCCGCCCGTCGCCGAGCTCATGGACGAGGACGGGACACTCGTCGTGGAGGTACCCGGGGGTACAGGATCCGGTGCGCTCGCATCGCTGCGGATCGTCGAGCAGCCGCACGCCGGGCGCGCAGTGGCCACCTCGGCGGGCGGTGTCCTCTACGTGCCGCCCCGGGACTTCTCCGGTTCCGTCACCGTCCGGTACGAGGCCTGCACGAAGTCGGGCCGCTGCACGCGCGGCACGATCCGCATCACGGTGCGGGAGGTCAACGACCCACCGGACGCTCGCGACGACAGCGCTCGGACGGCCACGGGAGTCGCGGTCGTCATCGACGTGCTCGCGAACGACCTCGACCCCGACGGCGACCCTCTCACGATCGGCGGGATTCTCGGCACGTCGGTCGGGACGGTGCTCGTCTCCGGCGGCCGCGTCACGTGGGCGCCGCCACGGGGCTTCGTCGGCACCGCTTCCTTCAGGTACCGGGCGCTCGACGGCAGGGGCGGACGTGACGACGCGCGTGTCATCGTGGTCGTCGGCGCAGCGCCGCCGGCCCCGTCGCAGCCCGGCGCTCCCCAGGCGCCGGTGCCCTCTGGCGCCGCACCAGCGCCCCCTGCTGCCGCGCCAGCGCCACAGCCGCCCGGTAGCCCGGCGCCGCCGACAGCGCCATCCGCTCCGAAGCCCTCCTCTCCGGCCTCGACCCCACCGCCTCCGCCGGCCGCCAACCTCGGGCCGCGTGCCGTGGACGACACTGCGGTGGCGACAGAAGGAGAGACGATCACGATCGACGTGCTCGCGAACGACAGCGACCCCGACGGCGATGTGCTTCGGCTGTCCTCCGTGGGGACGCCCAGCCTCGGGACGGTGACGAAGGACGGCGACCGCATCCGCTTCACCACGCCCCGCTCGGGTGGCTCGGCCGCGTTTGCCTACGTCGTTGCCGACCCGAGCGGCGCGGTCGACACGGGACGTGTGACGGTGCGGATCGCCGGTGTCAACGACCCGCCGTCGTTCGTCGGCGGCGGCGACCGGTCGGTGCTCGAGGACGCGGGGCCGCAGTCGGTCGGGGGCTGGGCCTCGGGCATCAGCCCTGGCCCTCCGGACGAGGCGGCGCAGACGGTGCGGTTCACGGTCTCGAGCGACAACGGCGCGCTCTTCGCAGCCGGCGGTCGGCCCACAGTGTCGCTCGACGGAACACTCACGTTCACGCCGGCACCCGACGCCAGCGGCCGAGCCTCCGTCACGGTGCGTGCCGTCGACGATGGCGGGACCGTGAACGGCGGCAGCGACATGAGTGCGCCGGTCAGCTTCATCGTCGCCGTCGGGCCGGTCAACGATCCGCCGACGTTCAGCTCTGGATCGAGCCGGACCGTGCCCAAGAACGCCGCACCCCAGTCCGTGTCGGGCTGGGCCTCGGGAATCAGCCCGGGACCTGCCGACGAGGCGGGGCAGACCGTGGGGTTCAGCGTCTCGAGCGACAACGCTGCCCTGTTCGCATCCGGCGGGCAGCCCACGGTGTCCTCGAGCGGGACACTCGTGTTCGCACCGGCCGCGAACACGACGGGCGTCGCCTCGGTCACGGTGCGTGCCGTCGATGACGGCGGTACTGCGAACGGCGGTCGAGATAGGAGCTCGCCGGTGACGTTCAAGATCACCGTCACGGGCGGTGTCAACGGCTCGCCGGTGGCGGTTGATGATGGTCCGTCGGTGCCGCGGACGGATTCGGCTGGTGTGACGTTCGCCGTGTTGGCGAACGACACGGATCCGGACGGTGACTCGTTGTTGCTGGGCTCGTTCGACGGGTCGACGGTGACGGACGGTGCGTTGACGTCGAACGGTGGTGGCAGCTTCACGTATGTGCCGTCTGGGTCGTTCACGGGGACCGAGTCGTTCGACTACGTGGTCTCGGACGGCAACGGTGGCACCGACACGGGGACGGTCACGATCACGGTGACCGCCGTCAACAGTGCCCCGGTGGCGGTTGATGATGGTCCGTCGGTGCCGCGGACGGATTCGGCTGGTGTGACGTTCGCCGTGTTGGCGAACGACACGGATCCGGACGGTGACTCGTTGTTGCTGGGCTCGTTCGACGGGTCGACGGTGACGGACGGTGCGTTGACGTCGAACGGTGGTGGCAGCTTCACGTATGTGCCGTCTGGGTCGTTCACGGGGACCGAGTCGTTCGACTACGTGGTCTCGGACGGCAACGGTGGCACCGACACGGGGACGGTCACGATCACGGTGACCGCCGTCAACAGTGCCCCGGTGGCGGTTGATGATGGTCCGTCGGTGCCGCGGACGGATTCGGCTGGTGTGACGTTCGCCGTGTTGGCGAACGACACGGATCCGGACGGTGACTCGTTGTTGCTGGGCTCGTTCGACGGGTCGACGGTGACGGACGGTGCGTTGACGTCGAACGGTGGTGGCAGCTTCACGTATGTGCCGTCTGGGTCGTTCACGGGGACCGAGTCGTTCGACTACGTGGTCTCGGACGGCAACGGTGGCACCGACACGGGGACGGTCACGATCACGGTGACCGCCGTCAATTCAGCGCCGCTCGCGGCCGGCGACGCGTACTCGACGCTCGTGCGGATCGGCGCGGGAGACCCCGGTCTGAGCGTCGCAGCGCCGGGCGTCCTCGAGAACGACTCGGACGAAGACGGCGATACCCTGACCCTGCAGACCACACCGATCGTGCCACCGGCCAACGGCACCCTCACGCTCTCCGCCGACGGCTCGTTCATCTACACGCCGAGCGTCGGCTTCTCGGGCACGGACGGCTTCACGTACCGGATCTCGGACGGCAACGGCGGCACTGCCGACGGCTCGGTGACGATCACCGTGCAGTCGGTCTTCACGCCGTTCCTCCTCTATCTTGGCACGAGCGGGCCGTCGTCGGAGGTCTGGTCGCTGTCGGGCTCGGCGCCCGGGACGACCGGCTCGGTGCCCGACCTGGATGGGGACGGCAACCCTGGCCTCACGATCAAGTCGAGCGGAGGCGGAGAGAACGAGTCCGACCCGCTCAAGGTGCAGACCTGGACGTACGTCATCCCGTCCACGATCCAACTCAACGGGCCGGTGACGCTCCACCTCTACGCGACGCCGAAGAACTTCGACGACGACGACAAGGTGCACCCGCACGTCTACCTCTACGACTGCGACGCCGGCGGCTCCTGCACGAAGATCGCCGAGAACGACGTCCACGTCGATGAGTGGAACGATGAAGCGACGACCTGGACGGAGCGAAGCATCACGGTCGGGTCCGTAGCGCGCACGATCGCAGCCGGTCGCGAACTGCGCCTCAAGCTCCTCGTCCAGCACACGGACACGTGGCTGGCGCTGACGGGCGACTACCCGAGCGGCCTCGAGCTCACGCTCGGCACCTGACCTTCCGCCGCAGCCGGCTCCGCGTCCGCGCCAGCTCCGCCGTCACTTCGGCGGCGACCTCCTGCACGACCTCGACGAACGCCCGGGCTGCTGGCGCGGGCATGCGGTCGGCGTGCCAGGCGAGGGTGATCTCGCGCGGCGGGATGCCGGACACGTCGAGCACGACGACCTCGGCGTCGTCGGCGTCGACCGTGAGCAGCGGCACGAGCGCATAGCCGACCCCAGCTGCGACGAGGCCCTGGACGGTGCCGCTCTCGTCGGAGCGGAAGACGATGTGCGGCTCGCTACCGTAGCGGCGCAGGAGCGCTTCTCCGCCCTCGACGGGACGGCGGTAAGCGACGAGCGGCAGCGATGCGACCTCGCGCAGTCGCACCTTCCGTGGGGACGCTCCGAGCTCGGACCGGCGCGGCGCGAGGAGGACGTACGGGTCGGAGAGCACGTCCACCGACTCCAGGGCGGGATCCTCCGACGGCAGGAGGAACGCGAGCTCGATCTCGCCGCCGAGCAGCTGTGCGCGCAGGTCGTCGTCGTAGCCGGCCTCGCTGAGCCGCAGCTCGATGCCGGGCCAGCGCTGCACGAAGCGTCCCATCACGCGCGGGAACAGGTGGATGCCGACGCTCTCGAACGTACCGATGCGGAGCGTCCCCGCTGCTCCCTCCTCGAGCGCCCTCAGGTCGGCCTCGGCCGCGCGCATGGCGGCCACCGCCCGCGCCGCATGGCGGAGCAGGCGCTCGCCGGCGTCGGTCGGCGTGACCGCGCGGCGACCCCCTGGGCGCTCGAGCAGGCGCATTCCGGCAGCCCGCTCGAGGGCGGCGACCTGGACGCTGATCGCCGACTGCGAGTACCCGAGCCGCCGCGCCGCCTCGGCGAACGACCCGCACTCGGCCACGGACTCCAGCGCCGCGAGGTGACGGAACTCGATACCCAGCAACCGATCTTGTTTTGTGGACGCATCGCTCATAAACGCGCATTTTACGAATCGCACGGCGGTGCCGACACTTCCTGGTGATGCATCGGATCCCGAGAGACCTGCGCGCCGTCGTCCTATTCGCGTTCGCGGCGAGCGCCGCCGACGCATCGGTGGTCACGCTCCTCCCCTCGATCCGGCGTGACCTCGGGCTCGCGGGGATCGAGGCCGGGGCGGTGCTCTCGATGACGACGTTCGCGATGCTCGCGACGACGGTGTTGGTGGGGCTCGCCGCGGGGAGGGTTGGCTCGCGAACGCTGCTGGTCGCGGCCGGCGTGCTCCTGCCGCTGGCGCTCGTCGGTAGCGCCCTCGCCCCGGGGCTCGCGGTCCTGCTCGCGGCACGGGCGCTGTTCGGGTTGAGCTTCGGTGTCCTGTGGGTCGTCGGGCCGGTCAGGGTCGCCGCCGGGGGGCGAGGCTCGGCAGGGACGGGTCTGCTCCTCGGTGCCGCCGGTGCCGGCTGGCTCCTCGGCCCGCTCGTGTCAGGCGCGGCCGCCGGCCTCACCGGCTGGCGGTGGCCGCTGCTCGGGCTCGCGATCCTTACCGCTCCCGTGGGCGTCGCGCTCGCCCGCGACCGCGTGCACGTGACGGCGGTCGCCGCGAGGCGCCGTCTACGCGACAAGCTCACCGCGGTGCGCTTCGAGCGGGCCGTCGTGGGGGCGCTCCTCGTGAGCGCCGTTCTCGGCGTCGTCAGCGGCACGGCCTCGATCCTGATCCCCGAGGTCCTCTCCGAGAACGGCCTCTCGCCGGGCGGCATCGGCCTGGTGCTCGCCCTCTCGGCGCTTCTCTGGACGCTCGCAGCGCCGCTGTCCGGCCGCGCGGGGGCGGGAGGAGTCGACGTCCGCCTCGCCGGCGTCGCCCTCGGTGTGCTGGCGATCGCGTTCGTCGTCCCCGCGGTCAGCCTCTCCACCGGCGCGATCGTCTTCTTCGTCCTGCTCTCCACCGCGTGTCGTGCGGCCGTCAACACGCTCGCCTACGCACTCGGAGCCGGGGCCCGCGAGTCGTCTGCGACGGCCGTGATCGCGCTGATGAACGCGGCCTGGGCATCCACCGCGCTCGTGTCGCCGCTCGTCGCCGGTGCAGCGGACAGCGAGACCGGTGTCCGGCTCGCCTTCGCCGCCACCGCTGTCCTCGGCCTCGCAGTCGCTGCCTGGATGGTCGGCTTGCGCCGTCCGCGCCTCGCCACCGCCTGACCCGGTCCGGCGCCGGACGTGTGTGCCGGGCCCGGCAGGGCCACGCTATCCTTGCCGCTCCCGGGGCCGTTAGCTCAGTTGGTAGAGCAGGGGACTCTTAATCCCAAGGTCGAAGGTTCGAATCCTTCACGGCCCATCTTCTCGCGCAGGTGGGGATCCGCAGGGGCGGATCTCCACAGCGCAGGATCCCTGAAGGCGTCGGCTTCGCCGCCGCGACACCCCGCGTGCTCTTCTGCGCTCACCTGCCGCGAGGCCCGGGCCTCGCGGCCAACGCGATGTGCCCTACCGGATCTCGAGGAGGATGTTGCCGCGCTCGTCGGCACGGTCGGCGTTCGCCCGGAGCTGGTAGGCGAACCCGCCGAGTGGGCTTGCGGACTCGCCGCCGAGGACGACGGCGATCGACCCCGGCCGCCCCTCGCCCTTGAGTGAGATCTTGAGCGTTGCGCCATGTGAGAACGGCGTGCTGACGAGGACGCGCTCGGCGCTCGGAAGCTCGAGCAACCGTCGCTTCTCGTCCATCAGCTGCTCGTAGCCCGGCTCGACCAGTCCGCCGTCTTCCGTGAACTCTCCCGCCTTGACCTCCCAGTACATGCTCGACACCCCCAGGAAGTGGGTCGTCACGGCACTCGCGTAGACTTCCTTCTCGAGGTACGCGATGTAGCTCTCCAACTCCCGTGTATCCAATGTCTTCTTGATCAGCACCTTGGCCGCGTCCTTCGCGACGCTCTCTGCGAGACCCCTGAGCCTGCCGGGTCGTGTCTTCTGGCGGGCCGTGAAGTCGGCGAGGCGGCCGCGCGCTCCGAGCAGCGCCTTGACGGTCCTCTCGACCTCGCGGAGACTCGCCTCACTCGGCTCGCGCGCGAGCACTCGCCCCGCGTGGTTGAAATCGGTCACGAACTTGACCGGATCGAAGACCCGCTTCGTTAGGAATCCCGTGGCGGGATCTTTGACGAGGATCCTGAAGTGGGTCTCCTTGAGCAAGCGGTCGAGCGCGGTCCGGCCCAGCGCCTGGGCGCCAATCACATCCTTCACCGTCTCGCCGTAGAGGCGCCGGATATCGCCGTAGTCTTCCCCCGGTGTAGGCAGCGGAGCAAGCGTCAACACGAGCGACTCAGCGATCTTCTTTCCGGCCTCGGCCGCAACGCCGATGAAGCCACCCCGGAGAGCGGCGACGCCGAGATCGAGGGCGAGGAAACCGACGTCGGCCGCCGCGCCGGCGGCGAAGTTCTGCCAGATCACCTCCTGGATCCGCTCTCCGGCGGCGAGCGCCTCGCGCTGTGCAACGAGGAAGTCAGCCTTGGCACGCTTGCGCTCAGCGTCGAGCTTCGCGAGGCTTGTTTCCATCCTCCGGAGCTTCGCGTCGATCCGTTTCAGCGCCTTGGCGTGCAACGTGCTGGATCTGGCCCGGAAGACGATCGCACCGTCCGCGGTCACCGTCACCTCGCTGATCTCGAAGTCGTAGATGGATATGCGACGACCGATTTCGGTGAGCGCGGCGTCCAGTCTCGTCCGTTCGAGACCGGCGGCTCGCAGCGCCTGTTCTTCCTGGAGCCGCTGGCGCTCCTTGCGGCCGATGCGGTTCCCGAGGACACCGATCTCGACGCGGAAGTCCTGCACGCGGTTCTCCCACTGCTGTCGGATCAGGGCGAGGCCGGGGTCGCCGGGCGTCCGTTGCTCGAGGCGCGCGAGCCGCGTAAGGCCGCCGCGGTAGTCTGCGAGCGTCTTCTCGGCCCGGGCGATTCCCTTTCTCTCGGCGGACACGTCGAGCAGCCCCGACGCTGTCGCGGAATGCTCGGCGATCGTGCGCTGCACCGCGTTCCACTGCCGCCCGAGCCGCAGCACGCTAGGACGTAGCTCAGCGACCGCCTTGTCGATCCGATCCCGGAAGGTGAGGTTCAGCTGTCCGATCTGGATCGAACGGCGACGATAGTGCTGGACGATCCCTTTACCGTCGTTGAAGAACAGGCGTGCAATTCCGTCCGGACGAATCACGAGCTCGATGTTGACGACAGGGCCCTGCCGACATGCCGGGGGGATCAGGCTCACGAACGTCCCACGGTAGGCTGGCTGCGCGGCTGGCGAAGCGATCCGCGTCAGCCGGATCTGGCCGTTGAACGCTTGGCACCCAATAGGCCAGTTGCGAACGACCCTGTTCGTAACGGCTCCCGGGCCGGTTGCCACGAAGTCGTACGTTGGGCCGTAGTCGAGTGGACTTCCGCTCTCGGACGCGAATTCCCAACGCCCCTCGAGCGGCTCAGCGACAGCGTCAGCAGCTAGGGCGGGCGACGCCACGAACCCGAACGCGAGAGCGACGCCCGCTCCCACGAGGTGCCACCGAACACGCACCGCGGAGACGCTAGCACCTCCGAACTCTCCTGTCTCGCCGCTCCGTGGTGCCCGATCTCGGGTTTCGCCGGACGCCAGGGTCGTGGCCCACACGCGCCGGGCACACTCCCCCGCAGGGCCTGACGTACCCCCTTGGATGAGCGCCGGTGCGCCGGTCGACATCGAGGTGGTGTGTGGCTCGTACACGGAGGGGGAGCCGAGCGCCTTCGCCTGGAGCAGGGCGCCGGGCAATCGCAGGGACTGCGTTGGCCGCTGCGCGGCAGTGACGGCGAGCGTGCCCACAGACGGCCCGATCCCGGATGACTCAGAGGAAGGGAGCCCCATCCCCCGGTGCCGGCATCGGTCGACGGGCGCCTTGGCTGCCCGCCGGTCAGGTGCGTCGTGTAGTCTCGCCCGCGGTGGTTCGCAGGGGCGCCGTCGTACGCATGGCCGCGATCGGGATCGTCACGGCGATCGCGGTCACCCTGGTCGCGGTCCTGATTCCCTGGCTGCCGACCTCCGCGTCGGTGGAGATGGACAGGATCACGTTCGTCTACTGGTTCACCACCGTGATCTGCATCGGGATCTTCGCGCTCGTGATGGCGGTGATCGTCTACTCGATCATGGCGTTCCGGGCGCAGCCGGACGACGAATCCGACGGCCCACCGATTCACGGGCACACGGGCCTGGAGATCGCGTGGACCGCAGTCCCGGCCCTCCTGGTCGTCGCCATCGGCGTGCTCAGCGCAGTCGTGCTCTCGCGGAACGCAGAAGCGGGCGCCAATCCGCTCACCGTCAAGGTCTACGCTCAGCAGTTCGCGTGGCGGTTCGAGTACCCCGAGCAGGACGGGCTGCGCTCGAACGAGCTCGTGCTGCCCGTCGACCGAAGCACCGAGTTCGTGATGACGTCCGCCGACGTGATCCACTCCTTCTGGATCCCGGACATGGGTCAGAAGCAGGATCTGCTGCCCGGAGTCGAGACGGGCATCATCGTCACGCCCACCCGCGAGGGCAGCTATTCGCTCATCTGTACCGAGCTCTGCGGCCTCGGGCATGCGACAATGCGCGCCCCGGTTCGTGTCCTCTCCCAGGCTGCGTTCGACCAGTGGCTCGTCTCGCAGCAGGAGGCCGAGGAGGGCGCCGCCGACGGAGAGTCCGTCTTCGCCGGCGCCGGTTGCGGCGGTTGTCACACCTTCTCGGCAGCAGGCTCCGGCGGTGCGATCGGCCCCTCGCTCGACGAGCTGGCGGCCGCGGCCGAGGAGTCCGGTGTCCCGCTCGAGGAGTTCGTGCGCACGTCGATCACCGACCCCGATGGCTTCGTTGCCCCAGGCTTCCAGCCGGGCGTGATGCCTGGGTCCTTCGGTGATTCCCTCACCGCCGACGAGCTCGATGCCCTCGTCGCGTACCTGACGGAGACGGAGAGCTGATCGCGTGACGAACGCCGTTGAGCACGGGACCGGCCACCACAACGGGCACGGGGCCGACCTGCAGCCCCCACGGAAGCGCGGCATCCTCATGCGCCCCGGCTTCGTGCGGGCAGCGTGGTGCACCGTCCTCTTCTTCTTCATCGGCATGTGGATCGTCGTCGGTCTGCGCTGGCTGGCCGGCTGGGAGCCGTACTACGACTGGACGATCATCACGCTCGTCGGCGCACTGACGGCCGCCCCGATCGGCTTCCTGCTCGGCCTCGGCGCATTCGACTACTGGCTCTACTGGATCTCGGGCCGGCCGACACTGCCCGAGGATCACTCCAGCCACGGGGCGGTGACCTGGAAGGACTACTTCCGCGTCAACACGGACCACAAGGTGATCGGCGTCCAGTACACGGTCACCACGTTCGTGTTCCTGCTCATCGGCGGGCTGATGGCGATGATCTTCCGCGCCGAGCTCGCCGAGCCAGGCATGCAGTTCCTGGACGGTCAGACGTTCAACGGCCTCGTCTCCGTCCACGCCACGCTCCTCATCTTCACCTTCATGGTCCCCGTCTTCGCCGGGCTCGGGAACTACGTGATCCCGCTCATGATCGGCGCACCGGACATGGCGTTCCCGCGGCTGAACGCACTCTCCTACTGGCTGCTGCCGATCGCCGGCGTCATGTTCCTCGCCAGCTTCCTCGCGCCAGGTGGCGCGTTCGCGGCGGGCTGGACGGCCTACGCGCCGCTCGCCACCGAGCTGCCGGTCGGCTCGATGTTCTTCAACATGGGTGTGCAGTTCGCGGGCGCGTCGTCGATCCTCACCGCCCTCAACTTCCTCGTCACGATCATCACCATGCGCGCGCCCGGCATGACGTTCTGGCGCATGCCCCTGCTCGTGTGGGCGAACTTCACGACCTCACTGCTCGTCGTGCTGGCCACGCCGTTCATCGCCGGCTCCCAGTTCTTCGTGCTCTTCGACCGTGTGATGCACACGAGCTTCTTCGCGCCGGACGGCGGCGGCTACGCGCTCGGCTACCAGCACATCTTCTGGTTCTACAGCCACCCGGCCGTCTACATCATGATCCTCCCCGGGTTCGGGATCATCTCCGAGGTCATCTCGGTGTTCAGCCGCAAGCCGATCTTCGGCTACCGGCTGATGGCGATCTCGCTCGTCGGCATCCTCGTGCTCGGGTTCTCGGTGTGGGCCCACCACCTGTTCGTCGCGGGCATGGCCGACTGGCTCCGGGTGCCCATGATGATCAGCACCCTCCTCATCGCGGTGCCCACGGGCGTCAAGGTGTTCAGCTGGCTGGCGACCATGTGGGAGGGGAGGATCCGGCTCACCACGCCCATGCTGTTCGCGCTCGGCTTCATCTCGACGTTCGTGATCGGCGGCCTCTCCGGCATCTACCTCGGCTCCGTCCCGATCGATATCCATGCCTCCGACACGTACTTCGTCGTCGCCCACATCCACTACGTGTTCTTCGGAGGCTCGTTGCTCACGGTGTTCGCCGGCGTCTACTACTGGTTCCCGAAGATGACGGGGCGGATGTACAACGAGCGGCTCGGCAAGCTCCATTTCTGGCTGACCTTCGTCACGCTGAACCTGACGTTCTTCCCGATGCACTGGGTGGGCCTGCTCGGGATGCCGAGGCGCGTCTCCGACTACGCAGCGGAGTTCGCTGGAACGAACATGTTCATCACCATCTCCTCGTTCGCCCTCGGCGCGTCCATCTTCGTGTTCCTCTACAACATGATCGTGAGCTGGGCACGTGGCCCCGTCGCGGGAGCCAACCCGTGGCGCTCGATGACCCTCGAGTGGCAAGTGTCGTCACCGCCGCCGATCTTCAACTTCGACGAGATCCCGACCGTCGTCGGCGGCCCGTACGAGTACGGCGTCCCGGGCGCCCGCCATGCCGTGTTCGACGAGCCGGCGAAGGAAGAGGTGCCGGCGTGAGGCGTCCTGTGTCAAACCTTGCTGCGTGGTCAAACCTTGTTGCGCGGGTGGTAGGCACCGGCCGCGACAGCGGCCGCTTCAGGGGTTGTCGCGAGCACGGATCTGCCCCTGCAGATGCGTGCTCTGCGGGGGAGGCGTCGTGAGCGACGTGACGTCCGAGCCGACCGTCGTGCTCGTGGTCGCCAACGAGACGCTGGCGGCCGACGCAGTCGTGGAGGCCGTACGCCGGAGGGCGGCCAGAGGGCCCATCCGCGCGGTCGTTGTCGCCCCGGTCAACGAGCCCTCGGCCGGGTACGTCGTCTACGAGGATTCCCGCCGCGCCTCCGCCCAGCGTCGGCTCGACCGCACCGTCGACTCGATCCGGGCATTCGGCGTCCCGGCTCACGGCGGCGTCTTCGACGAAGGCCCGCTCGCCGCCGTCACCGACATCCTCGCGCTCGAGCACATCGACGAGCTGATCGTGTCCACGCATCCCGAGGCGAAGTCCGGCTGGTTGCGGCGCAACCTGCTCGACGAGATCCGCAAGGCCGCGGGTGACCGGCCCGTTGAGCACGTCTTGGCGACGGACAGTGATCCGGGCGCGCACGCCAACGTCCTCGTGCTCGCGAACGAGACGGTGCTCGGGCGACCGTTGCTCGATCGGATCCGAGCGCGAGTGACCGAGAGTCCCGCGTCGTTCCTCCTCCTCTGCCCGCAGAGCGACCCCGCCGAGGCTGAACACCCTGAGGCGGAGCGACGGCTGCGTGCTGCCCTGTCGACTCTGCGGGGGGAGGGCATCGACGCGCACGGGCAGATCGCGCATCCCGACCCGTACACGGCCGCGATGCAGACCGTGAACGACGAGCGCGTCGACGAGATCCTCGTTTCGACCTTCCCCGGCGAGCGCTCCGGCTGGCTGCGGCGCGAGCTCGTAGAGCGGCTCCGCTCGGACGCCGGCGTGCCGGTCGAGCACGTCGTCGGCGAGGCAGTCGTCGAGGAGGTGCCGGCATGACCACCCATTCCGAGGCGGCGGTGCACGGCCACGACGATCACCACGGGCCGCCCCTCGCCAACAAGAGCTCCCGCATCGACTCCACGACGCTCGGGATGCTGCTCTTCATCGCCTCGGAGGCGATGCTGTTCGGCAGCTTCTTCGCCGCCTACTTCTTCGTACGTGTCGTCAACCCGGAGGCGACGATCGTCACGCCCGAGAAGTGGGCGGTCTGGCCGCCGGAGCCGTATGAGTTCCCCGTGTTCGTTGCGGGTGTCAACACCGCGATCCTCGTCACCTCGAGCTTCACGATCCACTGGGCCGTGCAGTCGATCAGGCGGGGCAACCGGCGCGGACTGCAGGCCGGCCTCGTCGCCACGATCGCGCTCGGGCTCGCGTTCCTGCTCACCCAGGCGATCGAATACGCCCACGTCGGCTTCAACCTCGGCGACGGCGCCTTCGCGTCGGTCTTCTTCGGTCTCACCGGGCTGCACGGTGCACACGTCGCTGTCGGATTGACGCTGCTGATCATCGCCGCCGTCCGTGCGTTCCGCGGCCACTATTCGCCCGAGCACTACCACGGTGTCGAGATCCCAGGGATCTACTGGCACTTCGTCGACGTGATGTGGATCGTGGTCTACGCGGCCGTCTACCTTCTCTGACGCCGCGGCTGCGGCTAGACCGGGATCGTGACCCCGATTGCATCCTCGTTGGCGAGAGGCACTGCGTCGTGCCACAGCACGAGCTTCCAGGATTCGTCCCGGCGAACGAAGACCGCGCTGATCCGAAACGGTGACTCGACACCCTCTCGGGTGCGGTAGACGAAGCGGTCGTAGGCCCAGCCGACGTCGCCGCTCGCGAACGCCTGCGGATCGGCGTCGAGGATGACAGCTCCGGCGAGCGCCGCACCCTGCGCCACGAGGATCTCGCCGAGACGCGGGCCGTCCCACCACTCCGCCGGGTCGGAGCCGATGCCGTGGACGTCCGGGTCGTCGAGCACGAAGTCCGATGGGCCGGGTTGCCCCACGAGGATCTCGTAGATCCCGAGCACGATCGTGCGGATCTCGGGCGAACGTTCCATCGCGCGTGGCAGCCTACAACGTGAATCGGGTTTTCCCAGGACCCGAAATGCGCTATGCAATAGGCCAGGCTCCCGATAGGAGGACCGGTGAAGAACCCTCTGCGTGACGAAGGCGCCGCGTTCCAGTTGGTGTTTCTGACGCTCGGCGCCTGCGCGCTGATCGTCCTTGCCGCATGGATCAACACCTGGCTCGGCGTCGCCGTGTTCGTTGGCCTCGTCTTCGCTGGAGTGCTCGCGCTCCGTGGCGGGCGCCGGCGACCCGCCGTGCAGCACGTCGAGCATTCCCCGCTCGATCCCACCCACCGGCTCCTCGTCGTCGCCAACGAGACGGTCGGTGGCGCCGAGTTGCTCGACGTCCTGCGTGCCAAGGCATCGGTTCCGGGGACGGTCGTGTTCGTCGTCTGCCCAGCCCTCAACTCCCGTGTCCGCACGTGGACGTCGGACGAGGACGCGGCACGCGCTGCGGCCCAGCGACGCCTCGACGCGAGCCTGGCCCGGCTCGCCGGCGCAGGCATCGGTGCCCGCGGGGAGATCGGCGACGGAGACCCGTTACAGGCGGTCGAGGACACGCTGCACGTGTTTCCGGCGGACGAGGTGCTCGTCTCCACGCACCCACCGGGACGCTCGAACTGGCTGGAAAGCGGTGTGGTCGACTCGCTGCGAGCGCGGATCGACGTCCCCGTCTCGCACGTCGTCGTCGATCTCGACGCGCCGTCCCCCTGAGCGGGGCAGCAAGGCGCTGGGACCGGTGCGGTTAGTTCCCCGCGCTCGAGACGACGAAGTCTGTCACGGCCTCGAGCTCATCGTCGGAGAGCTGCCCTCCGAAGGCCGGCATGCCGCCGCGACCGTTCGTGATCCGATCGAGCGCGAGGTCGTGCGACGGCTTCGTCTCGTCCAGGTTCGGTCCCACCGTGCCGGCGGCGCCTGCCGCCGCGAGGGTGTGGCAGCCCGCGCAGCCCGCGCTCGCGAAGATCGACTTCCCATCCGCTACTCCACCGTCGCCACCCGAGCCGTTCCCGTCCGACTGCGGCGGCCCGCCGTCGCCGCCGAGTCCTGCCACCGACGCGACGTACGCGGCCACCGCGGCTGCATCGTCACCTGTGACGATGTCGGCGGGCATACCGGGAGCACCGCTCGCGGGGTTCGTCACGGGATACGCGATCTGCCCGCGTACGGTCTGCCGCACACCGCTCTCGATACCGGACTTCGCGAGCTGGGACTGGAAATCGGGGTCGTCGGGATCCGCGCCCGAGGTGTCGACGCGGTACTGGTAGAAGGCATAGTCGAGGTCGGGGCCGATCTCACCCGCCGTGCCTGCGTCGGCCAGCACGTGGCACGAGCCGCAACTCGCGAGGAAGAGCTCCTTGCCGAGCGCCTTGTCGCCGCCGCCCTCGTCGAAGCCGACCGTGTCGCCGCAGCCTGCGAGCGCCAAGACCGCCAGCAGCGGCGCAGCCCACGTGAAAAGCCGCCGCGTACGCGGCCGCGAATGTCGGAAGAGAGCCTGCACGGTGGGCCGAGTCTAACCAGCCGTGGCGGCGCGCAGCTGGACGAGCTGTCGCTTGACATCGGCCGTGCTCGGATCGTCAGGAGCGAGCACGAGGAACCGCTCGTAGGCGGTGATCGCGGCGGTGTAATTGCCCGCCTGGATTGCAGCCTGCGCGAGCTCGAGCTGGACGCTCGGGTCGTTCGGCTGTAGCGCCGCGAGCTGCTCGTACGCTGTGATCGCGTCACCGAGCGCGGTCTGCGCTTCGATCGATACAGTCGCGAGCTGCTCCGCGACGGTGGCGTTGACCGCGCGCCCGACGGCGTCGCCGCCGATGGTCACACCGCCGACCGAAGGGCGGGGGAAGTTGTGGCCGGCGCCGGTGAGGGCGGCAGCGCCCTGGAGCAGCTGCAGTTCCTGCTGCTTTTCGGCGGCGACGGCGAAGTTGAGCGCCGCCACCTCGCGTAGCGGGCTCGGATCATTCGGGAGGAGCACGATGACGCGCGCCTGGGCCTCGAGCGCTCCGGCGAGATCGCCGTCCGCCTGGAGTGCGGTTGCGAGATCCTGCCATGCCTTCGGATCGTCCGGCTGCTCCTCGGTCTTCTCACGGGCGTCCGAGACCGAGGCGCCGCCGCCTCCACTGCCGCGGAAGATGTCGCCGACCCCGACGCCACCCGCTCCGACGCCGAAGCCGACGAAGCCGAGCGCGAACACGAGCGCGAGCAGCACGAACATCCACTTCGCATGACGGCGAAGGCGCGGGAAGAACATCGTGTCCTCGATCGCGGGGCTCATGGCCTCGCGGCGAGGACGCGTCCCTACGGCAGCATCCGGCTTCGTGCTCTTTGCCCGGCTCTTGTCAAATCGCGCCATTGCGTCCCATCTCGTCGGTATCGCTCCTCGCCCGCTACGAGAGTAGCGAGGACTCGGTCGGGCGAGCCCCCGAGAACCGCTGCCACGGCCGGGTCCTCGACCGGGTCGAAGGGAGATCCCTCGAGGGAAAGGACGACGAGGTCGGCCCACTTGTCGGGGACGAGCGAGCCGAGGTCGGCGTCGAGACCGAGCGCCCGCGCCCCACCGAGCGTGGCGAGACGCAGAGCGTCGCGGGCGGTGAGCGCACCCGGCGTGGTAGCCCGTGCCCGCTGCATCCAGACTGCGACCCTCATCTCCTCGAACAGGTCGAACGACGGTGTCGAAGCCGGGCTGTCGGTCGCAATCGAGACTCGCAGCCCCGCCTCGACGAGAGCCGTGACCGGTGCGATACCGCACCCGAGCTGCGCGTTCGAGCGTGGGCAGTGAGCGATAGCGACATCGTGCTCCGCCAGGATCGCGATCTCCTCGTCGTCGACCGTGACGCAGTGGGCGGCCGTCACCCGGTCGTTGAGGAGCCCGTGCTCATGCAGAAGGCGGATCCCGCTCCGGCCTGGGGGCTCGACGAGTAGCTCCGCGAGGGCCGACCATGGGCCGCTCCCATCGCGGACGTACGCGGCCTCGTCCGGGCTCTCGGAGAGGTGCGTGGCGACAGGGAGCCCGAGTGCATCGGCGGCCTCGTACAGCTCGGGCGTGACGGTATAGGGGGCGTGCGGGGAGATCCCGAGCCGGATGCGATCGGAGAGCGAGCCCTCGATCCGCTCGTGCGTGGGGTGGAAGCGCTGCTCGATCGCCTCGGGCCCGCCGAAGACCTCGACGTAGACGATTGCGCGTAGCCCGAGCGCCGCGCACGCTGGAGCCGTCATGCCCGCAAAGCTGCAGTCGCCGATCGCCGTGATCCCGGAGCGCAGGCACCCGGCTGCACCGACGCGCGCGATGGCGAGCACATCGTCGTCGTCGAGCCGAGCCTTGCGTTCGACGTGCATCCCGATCCACGGGGCGAACGAGAGCCCGTCCCCGAAGCCGGCGTACGTCGCATACTCGATGTGCGAATGGGCGTTGACGAGACCGGGGACGATCACCGCGTTGTCGTAGCGCTCGTCTGCGCCGAGGTCGGCAGCCTGCCCCACCGCGTGGATCCTCCCGTCGTCGGAGATGACGACCGCCCCGTCGCGGATCGGATCACCCTCGACGGGGACGACCCAGTCGGCTGCGAGTGCCCTCACGAAGTCTCGTAGGAGCGGAGCAGCGACCGCTCCCAGCGGCGCTCCATGAGCACGGAGAGCCAGATCGAGAACTCGAAGAGCACGAGCAGCGGAGCCACCTCGAGCACGAGCGAGACCGGGTCGACGGTCGGTAGCAGCACGGCGAAGGCGACCATGCCGACGAACCCGAACTTCCGGTTGCGTCGGAGCGTCCCCGACGTCAGCACCCCGAGCCGGACGAGGGCGAGGATGAAGATGGGCATCAGGAACGCGATACCGGTCGCGAGCAGCGTCACGGCGACGAACGAGAGGTAGTAGCTCGCCCGGATCTGCTCCTCGTAGAGCTCGGTGTCGTAGTTGACGAGGAAGTTGAGTGCCTTGGGGAGGATGATGAAGTAACAGAACGCAACCCCGCCCAGGAAGAGGGCGGTCGCGAGCACGACGAAGTAGCTCATCGCGCGCTGCACGGACTCGTCGACAGCGGGAGCCAGGAACGACCACACCTGCCAGAGCAGGATCGGCAAGACGATCGCCAGCGACGCGTAGAAGCTGACCTTGAGCGCGGTCATGAACGGCTCTGTCACGCCGAGCGTGACGAGAGGCGTGCCCTCAGGGAGGAGATCCCTGAGCCGGTCGATCAGCGTGTCGTGGAAGATGTACGCGACCGCGAACGCGGGCACGATCGCGAGCACGCAGATGAGGAGCCGGTGTCGGAGCTCCCCGAGGTGCTCGACGAGGGTGGCCTCCTCAGCCGTGCTCAGGCGCCGCGGAACGATCCTGCGGGCCACGGCGGCCGCTAGGCGACGGTGTCGCGCTCGCGCGTCGTGGCGGGCTCAGCGGGCTCTGGCGGGGGCAACTCGCCCGCTTCGTCGTCATCTTCGTCCTTGCCGATGCCGGTCACGGAGTCCTTGAACTCGCGCATGCCGCGTCCGAGCTGGCGGCCCATCTCCGGCAGCCGCTTGGGCCCGAAGACGAGCAGCAGGACGAGCAGCAGGATGAGC
Organism: uncultured Actinomycetes bacterium; assembly: GCA_963701395.1. Taxonomy (GTDB): domain Bacteria; phylum Actinomycetota; class Thermoleophilia; order Gaiellales; family Gaiellaceae; genus Gaiella. Next base: position 98,798 of record CAVOZU010000009.1, on the reverse strand, counting down.
ATCTCCCAGATACCGATGCCGAAGGGCATGGGCGCAGCCTAGCAGCCTGCACACGGCGGCAGAAACGACCCGGCGCCCGTGTGCCACGACCACGGCGCACGACGGTGAGGCTGTAGTCTCGGTACAGCTAGGATGCAGGAAGCGAACTTCAGCTTTCCTGAAGCAGACTTCACTTATTCACGCTCACGACCGAAGGAATTATTTCGTGGCACTGCTCGAGATCAGAAACCTCCATGTCGCCCTCGAGGACGGCACCGAGATCGTGAAGGGGGTCGACCTCGACGTCGATCTCAACTCCAAGCACGCGATCATGGGCCCGAACGGCTCAGGCAAGTCCACCCTGGCGTACGCCCTGATGGGGCACCCCGCGTACGAGATCACCGAGGGCCAGATCCTCATGGACGGCGAGGACGTCGTCGAGATGGGCGCCGACGAGCGCGCGCAACGCGGCCTCTTCCTCGCGTTCCAGTACCCGCACGCGATCCCGGGTGTCACCGTCACGAGCTTCCTGCGCAGCGCGATCAACGCCCTGCGGAAGGCTCGTGCCGGGGGCGAGGACGACCCGGTGCCGGTGAAGGAGTTCCGGACGGAGCTCCTGGCGGCGATGGAACGCCTGAAGGTGCCGCGCGAGCTCGCACAGCGGTACCTCAACGACGGGTTCTCAGGCGGGGAGAAGAAGCGCGTGGAGATCCTGCAGATGGCGCTGCTCAAGCCGCGGATCGCCGTGCTCGACGAGACGGACTCGGGGCTCGACATCGACGCGCTGCGCATCGTCGCCGGCGGCGTCAACGGCCTCGTCGGCCCCGAGATGGGAGCGCTCGTGATCACGCACTACCAGCGGATCCTCAACTACATCACGCCGGATTTCGTGCACGTCTTCGTCGACGGACGAATCGTCGCCGAGGGCGGCCCGGAGCTCGCCGAGCAACTCGAGGCCGAGGGCTACGACCCGTTCATTCCGGCAGGCGCGAAGGTGGACGCATGACCCAGCAGTCCGAGACAGACATCGTCGGCGACATCCGCTCCGAGTACAAGTACGGGTTCTCGAACCCCGACGACGCGAAGGACTACTTCTTCAAGTCCGGCAGAGGTGTCTCGCACGAGGTCGTCGAGGCGATCTCCGAGCACAAGGGCGAGCCCGACTGGATGCGGAAGTTCCGGCACGAGAGCCTCGACTACTTCTTCGCCCGGCCCATGCCGAACTGGGGCGCTGATCTCTCGGGGATCGACTTCGAGAACATCTACTACTACATCAAGCCGACCGAGAAGCAGGTGAGCAGGTGGGAGGACCTGCCCGCCGAGATCCTCGACACGTGGGACAAGCTCGGGATCCCGGAGGCGGAGAAGAAATACCTGGCGGGCGTCGGCGCCCAGTACGAGTCCGAGGTCGTCTACCACAAGCTGCAGGCGGATCTCGAGGCGAAGGGAGTGCTGTTCCTCGACATGGACTCCGGCCTGCGTGAGCACGAGGACATCGTCAGGCAGTACATGGGGACGATCATCCCGCAGAACGACAACAAGTTCGCTGCGCTCAACTCCGCCGTCTGGTCGGGCGGCTCGTTCATCTATGTGCCACCGGGCGTGTCGATCGAGATGCCGCTCCAGGCCTACTTCCGCATCAACGCGGAGAACATGGGCCAGTTCGAGCGCACGCTGATCATCGTCGACGAGGACGCGTACGTGCACTACGTCGAGGGGTGCACGGCGCCGATCTACTCGAGCGACTCGCTGCACTCGGCTGTCGTCGAGATCATCGTCAAGAAGGGCGGCCGCTGCCGCTACACGACGATTCAGAACTGGTCGAACAACGTCTACAACCTCGTCACCAAGCGGGCTGTCGCGCACGAGGGGGCGACGATGGAGTGGGTCGACGGCAACCTCGGCTCGAAGGTGACGATGAAGTACCCGGCGATCTGGCTGATGGGCGAGGGAGCCCACGGCGAGGTGCTGTCGATCGCGTTCGCCGGCAAAGGGCAGCACCAGGACGCCGGCGGCAAGGTCGTGCACGTCGCCAAGAACACGACCAGCGTGATCACCTCGAAGTCGATCTCCAAGGACGGCGGGCGCGGCGGGTACCGCGGCCTGCTCGAGGTCGCAAAAGGCGCCACCGGAGCGAAGTCGAAGGTCGTGTGCGACGCGCTGATCCTCGACGAGGAATCACGCTCGGACACCTACCCGTACATCGACGTCAAGGAGAACGACGTCGACCTCGGCCACGAGGCAACGGTCTCCAAGATCGGCGAGGAGCAGCTGTTCTACCTCATGACCCGCGGGCTCTCCGAGTCGGAGGCCAGCGCCATGATCGTCTCCGGGTTCGTCGAGCCGATCACGAAGGAGCTGCCGCTCGAGTACGCGGTCGAGATGAACCGGCTGATCCAGCTGCAGATGGAGGGCTCGGTCGGGTGATCACCGTCGAGCGCACGGACTTCGTCGCCGTGCCGGTCACCGATCTCGAGCGCTCGACGCGGTTCTACGCCGAGACGCTCGGGCTGCCACGGATCCCGGGAGACGGCTCCTGGCCGGAGTTCCAACTCGGCGAGAACGTGAGCCTGTACCTCGTCGACCCGAGGAACATCGGTCGCGAGTTCGAGGGGCCGCACAGTGCGGGCATCGCGCTCCGCGTGCCCGACGTCGCGGAGGCGAGGGCTCAGCTCGAGGAGGCGGGCGTGGAGTTCGACGGTGAGACGTTCGACACGGGCGTCTGCCAGATGGCGATGTTCCGCGACCCCGACGGCAACTCCCTGATGCTCCACCGCAGGTATGCGCCGTCATGACCAGGGACGCGCTGCTCGAGCGTTATCGGTCGATCCCGCTCCCGACCCGGCGCGACGAGCACTGGCGGTTCACCGACCTCGCCGGTTTCGATCCCGACGGCTGGCGGGGCACCACCCCGCTCGACGGGCAGGCGCCGTCATCGGCGCTCGACCTCGACGTCGCCGGCGTGGCGACGATCGGCGAGGATGGGATCACGATCGAGCGTGCACCGGACGGTCTTCGCTTCGAGCCGCTCACCGACGACCATCCGCTACTCGGCTCGCTCGTCGGCACCGACGACAAGTTCGCGGCCCACAACGCGGCTCTCTGGCAGCACGGGCTGCTCCTCCACGTCCCCGCCGGGCTCGAAGTCGACCGGCCGCTCTACCTCCGGGTCGCCAACGCGGTCGACGGCGGCGCGCTGCACTGGCGCGTTCTGATCGTGGCCGAGCCCGGGAGTCGCTTCACGCTCGTCGAGGAGCTGGCATCCGCAAACGGCGAGCTCTCCGGGTACGCGAACTCGGCAGTCGAGATCGTCGTTCGCGACGGGGCGAAGGTCGAGTACGTGAACCTCCAGAACCTGTCGCAGCGAACCTGGTTGTTCTCGTCGTGCCACGCGCGTGTGGAACGTGACGCCGAGCTCGACTGGGTCGCCGGCGGGTTCGGCTCCGCGAACGGAAAGGTGCGGATCCAGAACGACCTCGCCGGGCCGGGCGCAACGTCCCGCGTCACCGGCGCCTACTTCGCCGACGGCACGCAGCACCTCGACTACGACACGTACCAGTTGCACCTGGCGCCGTCGACGACGAGCGACTTCGCGTTCAAGGGAGCGCTGCGCGACAAGGCGAGCGCAGTGTGGCGCGGGATGATCCGCGTCGAGGAGGGCGCGCAGAAGACGAACGCGTACCAGGAGAACCGCAACCTGCTCCTCTCGCGCAACGCGAGCGCCAACTCGATCCCGGGTCTCGAGATCCTCGCCAACGACGTGCGCTGCACACACGGCGCGACCCTCGGCCAGGTCGACCGGGAGCAACTCTTCTACCTCATGGCACGCGGGCTGTCGCGGACCGAGGCAGAGCGACTGATCGTGCGCGGGTTCTTCCAGGACGTGCTCGACCGCGTCGAGCTGGAGCCGGTCCGCGTCGCCCTCGGCGAAGCGCTCGAAGCGCGCATCCCCGAGGCGTAGCTCGCGGCGCCCGCGGCGCACCCGTCCTCACCGTTCCCTTACGCGTCCCACGCACGACCCACATCTGGCGGTGGCACCGTGAGCCGATGAGACTGATCGCCATCGCCGGGCTCCTCCTCGCGATCGCCGTCCTGCTCAGCTGACCCGCGCCATCGACGCGGCCGGTGGGCGGCGCGGGCGTCAGTGGAATCGAGCAGCCGAATCCGCGCGCCCCCCGATGGTGCGACCAGCAAGCCGTGCGATCATGAAATCGGCGAGATGAGCAGACGCATATCTGCTCCCGGCCGCCGGAGTGCGGTCGGATGAAGGAAGTGGTCATCGTGACAGTCCGCAAGCTCCTGATCGGAGCGGCTGCACTGTTCGTGGCCGCGCTCGTACCCGCCGCGCTGGCTGCAGAGCGGCCAGACGACCGTGCCGGCCCGATCGGGGCCAGCGGTGTCGTGCTCATGCAGACCGAGTCCGTGGTGTTCGACTCGGTCGGCACCGCAGACACGGTCGAGGCGCGGATCAACGCCGGTCTCGACGCACGAGGCGTCGAGATCACGCCGACCCGTCCCGACGACCGCGCCGTGCGGCAGGTGCCGCTACCGACGCAGCCCGTCGCGGCCGCGCCGGCGGCCGGCACCGGCTTCGAGTGGAGCGATCCGCTCGTGGTCGCCGCGTGGGTCGCGATCGCTGCGGCTGTGGCGGCGGCGGTCGCCTACGGCATCGTGCATCGCCGGGGTGGCGGCACGGGCACGACCGGTACACCGGGCAGGCCCGCAACGACACACTGAGCAAGGAGCCCCGGGCGCCCTCACGCGCCCGGGGCCTTCTTCACGGTCAGAGCCAGAGGTGGCGTAGGCTGTCCGGGATGGAGGAGATCGGGCTCTTCCCCCTCGGGATCGTGCTCCTGCCCTCGGAGCTCGTGCCGCTCCACATCTTCGAGCCGCGGTACCGCGAGTTGATCGGCGAATGCGTCGACGAGGACCAGGAGTTCGGTCTCGTGTTCGCGGGCGACGACGGCTTCAGCGAGGTCGGCACGCGCGCGGCGATCGTCGAGGTCGTCGACCGCTTCCCCGACGGTCGCCTCAACATCGTCGTCGAGGGGCGCACCCGGTTTCGCCTGCTCGAGCTGACCGAAGGGCGTGCCTTCCACACGGGCACCGTGGACGAGCTCGTGGACGCCGACGACCCTGCAGTCGCGGACGACGTGCAGCGGACGCTCGAGCTCTTCGAGCGGTTGCTCGCGCTCACTGGGGCGGACGTCGAGCCTCCGACGGCCGCTGATCCACAGCTCTCCTTCACCCTCGCCGGGCGCTTCGAGCTCGCCGCTGGTCTGAAGCAGGAGCTGCTCTCGGCGACGTCGGAGCGGGCTCGCCTCGCCCGCGTGCACGAGATCCTCGAGACCGCCGCCGCCGCCGTCGAGCGCCAGCGCGAGATCGCCGTCTCCGCCGGCCGGAACGGCCGGGTCCAGCAGCCGCCGTCGTATTGATGGCCGATCAGGTCCGGTCCGGCCTGACGGAGGGCGAGGCTCGTCGACGTCTCGACGAGCGCGGAGCCCTCCCTGACCCCGAGACGAGTCGCTCCACCGCCAGCATCGTCCGCGCGAACGTCGTCACGCCGTTCAACACGATCCTGCTCGCTCTCGGCCTGCTGACGCTCGCGTTCTCGGATTGGCGTGACGCGCTGTTCCTCGGCATCGTCGTCACGAACGCCGGTATCGGCATCTGGCAGGAGCTCCGCGCCAAGCGGAAGCTGGACGCGCTCGCGGCACTCGTCGCCCCGCACGCGACAATCGTCCGCGACGGTGCCGCTCGCTCCGTCACCGTACCGGGGGTCGTCGTCGGCGACCTGGTGCGCCTCGCCCCCGGCGACCAGGTCGTCGCCGACGGGCTCGTGGTCGCCGGCACCGGCCTGCTCGTCGACGAATCGATCCTGACCGGCGAGGCGAGCCCGGTGGCGCGTGCAGTCGGTGACTTCGTGCGGTCGGGGTCGTTCGTTGTCGAGGGCGTCGGCGACATCGAGGCAACCGCCGTCGGGCCGGACAGCTACGCCGGCAGGATCACCGGCACGGCGCGTGAGTTCCGCCATCCGCGCTCTCCGCTCGAGCTGGCCGTCAACCGCCTGCTCTACGTGCTCGTCGGTGTGATGATCCCGCTGGCGGCGATGCTCGTCGTCGCGCTCGCCAAGCAGGACGTCTCGGTCCGTCATGCGGTCGACACGGCGGTCGCCGGCATGGTCACGCTGATCCCGGAGGGGCTCGTCCTCCTCGTCTCCGTGACGTTCGCCGCCGCCGCGGTGCGGCTCGCGCGGCGCGGTGCTCTCGCGCAGCAGCTGAACGCGATCGAGTCGCTCGCGTCGGTGGACACGCTCTGCTTCGACAAGACCGGAACGCTCACCGAAGCACGGCTACGCCTCGTCGGGCTCGTTCCCGTCGACGGGATCGGGCGCGAGCGGCTGATCGAGGCGCTCGGCACGTTCGCCGCCTCGTCGCCGACCCGGAACGGGACACTCGAGGCGATCGCTGCCACGTGCCCGGCCCAGGCTGTGGAGCCGAGCGAGACGGTTGCGTTCGCCTCGCGGCGGCGGTGGAGCGGCCTTGCACTCGGCGGCGAGCGTTACGTGCTCGGCTCACCGGAGCTCTTCCCGCTCGGGGAGCTCGACGCAGCGGCGCGCGCCGAGCAGGAGGGTGGGCGCCGGGTGCTCGCGTTCGGCACCACCGTGGACGGCTTCCCGGACGATGCGGATGCGGCTCCGCCGCCGTTGCACCCACTCGGTCTCGTCGTCCTCGCGGAGCAGCTACGACCGGATGCAGCCGAGACGGTGGCGTTCCTCGCCCGCGAGGGCGTGGAGGTGAAGGTCCTCTCGGGTGACGATCCGCTGACGGTCGGCGCCATCGCCCGTGATTCGGGCATCGCCGTCGGCTTGGAGCCGATCGACGGGCGCGTGCTCCCGGGCGACAGGGCAGAGCTCGCCGCCCTCGTTGGGGAGGCGTCGGTGATCGGACGAATCTCCCCGGAAGACAAGCGGCGCGTGATCGAGGCGCTCGTTGCCGAGGGCCGCTACGTGGCCATGGTCGGGGACGGCGTCAACGACGTCCCGGCACTGAAGGCGGCCCGTCTCGCGCTCGCGCACGGCACGGGGACGCAGATGGCGCGTGCCGTCTCCGACGTCGTCCTCGTCACCGGCGATTTCGCATCGGTGCCGCGTATGGTCGTCGAGGGTCGGCGCATCCTTCGCAACATCCAGCGCGTGACGAAGCTGTTCGTCACGAAGTCGGTGTTCGCGACGTTCCTGATCCTCGCCATCGGGCTGACCCCGACCGAGTACCCCCTGCTGCCGAGGCACTTGACCGTGATCGGTGCGTTGACGGTCGGCATCCCTGCGTTCTTCCTCGCCCTCGCACCCAGCGAGGGGCCGTGGCGCACGACCGGCTTTCTGCGGGAGGTCGCTCGCTTCGCAGTGCCCGCCGGCGTCGCCGCGGGCCTCGGCGTCATCGTCGCCTACCTCGTCTCGCTCAACGTCTTCGACAGCGGACTGCTCCAGGCACGGACCGCTGCGACCTCGGTCGTGATCATCGTCGGCCTCTACCTCGTGCTCGCGCTCGAGGCGACGGGCGTGAGGCGCGCCCGCTGGGTCAGCCTCCTCTGCGCGGCGCTTCTCGGAGCGTACGTCGCGTTGCTGGCGCTTCCCGGCATCCGCTCGTTCTTCGAGCTCGCGGTGCCGTCCGCCGCCACCGTGCTCCTCGTCGCGGTGGGGTCCGGCCTTGCGATCGGCTTCCTGCGACTCACCGACGACCGCTTCATCCCCTTCCGCGAGCGGGGGGACGGCAACGACGCCGGTACGATGCCTTCGTGACGACGACGGCTACGCCGACACTCGACGCTCATCGCCTTCGCGCCGACTTCCCCATCTTCGAGCAGCGGTTTCACGGCAAGCCGCTCGCGTTCCTCGACTCGGCGGCGAGCGCGCAGAAGCCCCGCGCGGTGATCGACGCGATGTCGACGTTCTACGAGACGTCGTACGCCAACGTGCACCGGGGCGTGTACCAGCTCGCGGAGATGGCAACCGAGGCTCTGGAGAGCTCGCGTGAGACGGTGCGGGCCTTCCTCAACGCCCCGTCAGCCCGTGAGGTGATCTTCGTCCGGAACGCGACAGAGGGGATCAATCTTGTCGCGTACGCGTGGGGCCTGGCGAACCTCGGCCCGGGCGACCTCGTGATCGTCACCGAGCTCGAGCACCACTCGAACTTCGTGCCGTGGCAGTACATCGCCGGCCGTACGGGAGCAGGCTTCAGGCTGCTGCCCGTCGACGAGGGAGGCGAGCTGCGGCTCGATGCGCTCGACGAGATCGCGGCGGCCGGCACCGTGAAGGTCGTCGCTGCCGGCAACGTGTCGAACTCGCTGGGCACAATCAACCCGGTCGAGCAGCTGGCCGCCTGGGCTCACGAGCGCGGGGCGATCATGGTCGCCGACGCAGCGCAGGCGGCGCCCCACGTCGCCGTCGACGTCCAGGCGCTCGGCTGCGACTTCGCGGCGGTGTCGGCGCACAAGCTGTGCGGTCCCTCCGGCGTGGGGGCGTTGTGGGGACGGGCGGAACTGCTCGAGCGAATGGAGCCCTTCCTGCTCGGCGGGCACATGATCCGCGCGGTCGGCGACGACGCGACGACGTGGGGCGAGCTGCCGCACAAGTTCGAGGCCGGTACCGCGCCGATGGCGGAGGCGGTCGGTTTCGCCGCCGCCGTGGACTACCTGAGCGAGGTCGGTCTCGAGGCGATCGAGCGGCACGAGCACGAGCTCGCCGCGTACGCGCTCGGCCGGCTCGGCGAGCTGCCGTGGGTCACGGTGTATGGGCCGCCCGCCGACCGCAGGGCCGGGATCGTCTCCTTCAACGTCGACGGAGTCCATCCGCACGACGTGGCCCAGTCGCTCGACTTCGAAGGGGTTGCGATCCGCGCGGGCCACCACTGCTGCCAGCCGCTGATGAGGCGGCTGGGCGTCACTGCCACGAACCGCGCGAGCTTCTACCTGTACACCGTCCCCGAGGAGATCGACCGCCTCGTGGACGGTCTGCACAAGGCACGGCAGGTGTTCGCGTGAGCGAGTTCGAGCAGCTGTACCGCGAGGTCATCCTCGACCACTACAAGGCGCCGAGGAACTTCGGGTTGCTCGATCCGAACGACGCCGTGGCCGAGGGTCAGAACCCGCTCTGTGGGGACGAGGTCACCGTCACCCTGCGGTTCGACGGCGACGACACGATCTCCGCCGTCGGCTTCGAGGGTCGCGGCTGCGCGATCAGCCTGGCCGCGACGTCGATGCTCACCGATCTCGTCAAGGGCCGGTCCGCGCACGAGGTGGCGGCCATGCCCTCCGACGAGCTGCTGGAGGAGATCGGCATCCCGCTCACCCCCGTGCGCCTGAAGTGCGCGCTGCTGGGGCTCGGCGTGCTCAAGGTCGCGCTTCACCGCGCGAAGGGGACCGCGCTGCCGGAGGAGTGGCGCACCGCGTCCGGAGAGATCTCGCCCCGCTGAGGCTGAGCTCGTTGCCCGAGATCGACGTCTGTCCGCTCGCCGAGCTGCCGCCCGGGTCGTCCCGGGTGATCGACGCGGGGCCCGAGGGGATCGGTGTCTACAACTGTGGCGGCACGCTCTATGCGATCGAGGATCGCTGCACGCACGATGACGGCAAGCTCTGCGAGGGCGACTGGGAGCCGGAGACGTGTCAGGTGATCTGCCCGCGTCACGGCGCCCGGTTCGACATCCGAACCGGCGAGGCGCTGACGCTGCCGGCCTACATCGCGGTCACGTCGTATCCCGCGCGCGTCCGCGACGACGGCATCGTCGTCGTCGCTGTGCCCGACTGAGCGCCTCTGCGGACGGCGGTCTAGTCTGCACGGGTGCTCGACGACCGCGTCCGCACCGTGCTCGCCCGGCTGGAGTCGGAGGACGAGCAGGAACGTTCTGCCGGGGTGCCGCCCGAGCGGCGTTCACTCGCGGTGGGGCCCGAGGCAGGGCGTGTGTTGTTTGCGCTGGTCGCGAGCACGCCGGCGTGCAGGGTGCTGGAGATCGGCGCTTCGCGCGGCTATTCGACGGCGTGGCTCGCCGCGGCAGCGCGCATCGCGGGCGGGCGCGTCGTCTCTCTCGAGGCGGATCCGGGCAAGTGCGAGTCCTGGCGGCGCACCATTGGCGACGCCGGGTTGGAGGGGCACGCCGAGCTCGTCCCTGGCGATGCCCTCGTCACGCTGGCCCTTCAAGAGGGCCGCTTCGATGTCGTGTTCCTCGATGCGTGGAAGCACGACTACGAGGCTCTCTTCTCGCTCGCCCGAGCGAAGGTCGGCCCGGGTGCCGTGATCGTGGCCGACAACGTCGTCTCCCACACGGAGTTGACGTCCTGGGTGGCGGCGCGGCAGGTGGACCCGAGTCTCGTGTCGGTGACGGTGCCGGTCGGCAGCGGGCTCGAGCTGACGACGGTGCTCGAACCGTGACCGGCCACGGCGAGCGGGTCGAGGCAGTGCTCCGGCGTCTCGAGGAGGAGGATGCGCGCGAGCGCGAGCTAGGAGTCCCGCGCGAGCGGCGGGCGCGCCAGGTGGCACCGTCGACAGGGCGGCTGTTGTTCTCGATCGTCGCAGCCAATGCTGGCTGCGACGTGCTCGAGATCGGTGCTTCCCGCGGCTACTCGACCATCTGGCTGGCGAGCGGGGTGCGTCTGCTCGGCGGACATGTCGTCTCCTGCGAGCACGATCCCGAGAAGTGCGCCGCCTGGCGGAGCAACATCGGCGAGGCGGGGCTCGATGACTGGGCCGAGCTCGTCGAGGGTGACGCGTTCGAAACGTTGGCGCGTGCCACCGATGGTTTCGACGTGGTGTTCCTCGACGCGGAGAAGGAGGACTACGAGCGGCTGTTCGGGCTCGTGCGCCCCACGCTCGAGCCGGGCGCGCTCGTGATCGCCGACAACGTGCTCTCGCACGGCGACACGCTGGGCGCGTACAGCGAAGCCCGCCAAGCCGACGACTCGCTGTCCACCGTCACGGTTCCCCTCGATCGTGGTCTCGAGCTGACCACAGTGCTGCGCTGACGACGTTCTGCGCGGTGACCGAGCAACCGCGGCAGACGCCCCTTTCGCATCGCCGCCTCGGTCGCTAGAGTCCTGCTACCGCGGAAAGGAGGTGGTCCGGACGTGACAGATCCCAGCAGTACCGGCAGCGGAGGTACCAGCGGGTAGAGGCGTGTCCCCGGGACCACCGGGAATCGCCTTGCCAGCGTGGGGGGCTCGCATTCTGCGCCGCTCGACAGTTCGGTCGAGCCGGAAGCGTCTCTACCAATCCACCGCTGGTGACCGTGACGAAGGGCCGTCCAGCGGGCGGCCCTTCGTCGTTCCCTCACCGACGTCACGCAGCGTCGCTGAGCAGCGCCGCTTCGCGGACGAGCAGGTCGAGCCGGTGCTCGATCAGCTCGCGTGTAGTAGGGTCCGTGAGCGCTCCGTCCTCGTCGACCAGTTGGCTCACACGGGCGACGGGAAGCTCCTCCCCGATCACTCGAGCGCCGGCGATGCCGAGGATGCGGCGCAGATCGGCCTGTGCCCACTGGGCGCCGTACTGCCCCGGTGACGCGCCGATCACGGTCACGGCCTTTCCAGCGAGGACCGCCGTGCCGCGTGGCCGGGAGAGCCAGTCCACGGCGTTCTTGAGCGCGCCGGGAACCGACCCGTTGTACTCGGGCGTGGCGAACAGAACGGCATCGGCGGCGTCGACACGAAGGCGCACGGCTTCGATGGCAGCGGGAACGCCTGCCGCCTCCAGATCCGCGTCATAGTGAGGCAGTTCAGCGAGGCCGTCCAGCACGTCGACGATCACGCCGGTCGGGGCGACGTCGAAGGCTGCACGGAGCAGCGCGGTGTTGTGCGAGTCGCGCCGCAGGCTCCCGCTGATCGCCAGGATCTGCGTCTCCGGACGAATGGTTCTGGCACGCATGCTCTCTCCTCTCGATACATGCATATACAACGATTGCGGAAGCAAGGACATTCCCCGGCGGCGCGGCACAGGTGACCTGGCGCGGGTCAGTCGTCGAGGAAGTTCTTCCAGTAGCGACTGGGCGTAGGCCCGCGCTGCCCCTGGTACTTCGAGCCGAGCCCGCCGGAGCCGTACGGGCGTACGGCAGGCTCCGAGAGCTGGACGAACGAGAGCTGCCCGATCTTCATGCCCGCGTAGATCGTGATCGGCAGGTTTGCAACGTTCGACAGCTCGAGCGTGACGTGACCATCCCAACCGGGGTCGATGAACCCGGCCGTCGAATGGATGAGCAGACCCAGGCGCCCGAGCGAGCTCTTGCCCTCGAGCCGGGCGACGAGGTCGTCCGGCAGCGTCACGCGCTCGAGCGTCGACCCGAGCACGAACTCGCCCGGGTGGAGGATGAACGCCTCCTCGTCGTCGACCTCGACGAGCTCCGTCAGCTCGTTCTGCTCGGCCTTCACGTCGATGTACGGGTAGCGGCTGTTGCGGAAGACGCGGAACAGCCGGTCGACACGGACGTCGAGGCTCGCAGGTTGCATGAGCGACGCGTCGTACGGCTCGATCGTGATGCGCCCGGCCTCGATCTGGCGGCGGATCGCTGCATCCGAGAGCACCACGCGGCAATCCTAGATGGTTGATCGGTAATTCCGGCACGGCACACGAGGTAGCAGAACTGCCAGCATGCGCTAAGGTCCCGGACCCGGTGTCCATGCTGTACCCCTCGATGGACCCGAACGAGCGCTTTCGCGCCCGTCGGGCCCAGATCCGTCGACGCAAGCGACTTCGCAGGGCCGCCGTCTTCGCGATCGTCCTCGCCGCTGTGATCGCGCTCGCCGCCGGCATGACGCTCGCGGGCAAGAGCCTGAGCGACGGGAAGGAGGCAACCGCCGCCAAGTCGGACGAGCCGGCGCTCGAGGTATCGCAGGCGGCTCCGCCGCAGGCGCCGCCGGCAGGACAGCGCCCGCGGCCGTTGCCCGTCGAGATCAGAGGCGTCCACGTCACGGGTGCGCTCGCCTCTCTCCCGGGGAAGATGGCGGAGTACGTCGGCTACACGAAGCTCGGGCTCAACGCGATCCAACTCGACGTCAAGGACGAGGGCGGGATCGTCAACTTCGTCGCCTCGTCGGTTCCCCTGGCGCAGCGCATCGGCGCCTCGCGGCCGCACTTCAAGCCGCGCGAGGTGGTGCGACTCGCACGGGCCAACGACGTCTACCTGATCGGGCGGATCGTCGTCTTCCAGGATCCCGTGCTGGCACGTGCACGGCCGGACCTGGCGATTCGGACGTCAGATGGCGGCGTCTGGCAGACGAGCGGCGGGCTCCAGTGGGTCAACCCGTACGACCGGCGCGTCTGGGACTACGCGGTGTCCGTGGCCGAGGCGGCGGCGCGATCAGGCTTTGACGAGATCATGCTCGACTACGTGCGCTTCCCCTCTGACGGCGACGTCTCTCGCGCCGTCTATCCGGGGCAGACGAGCCAGAGTCGTACACAGCTGATCACGGACTTCACCGCCTATGCCGCACGGCGCCTCGAGCCGCTCGGCGTCCGCGTCTCCACGGCGCTGTTCGGGCTCTCCGCCACGCGCGACATGGGTCTCGGCCAGTCCCCACGACTGATCTCTGAGCATGTCGACACGATCAACCCGATGGCGTACCCGGCTCTGTACGGCGGGGGCGAGCTCGGGATCGAGAGCCCGACGGCGGAGCCGGGCGAGACCGTGTTCCGTACGCTCGACGACTTCCGTCGCGCCATCCGTGGATCCCGCGCCCAGCTCGTTCCCTGGATCCAGGACTGGAACTACTCGCCGCGCGAGGTGCGGCAGCAGGTCGAGGCGGCGCGGCTGATGGGTGCGAAGGGCTTCCTGCTCTGGAATGCCGCGGGTCGGTACACGACGTCCGTGCTCGGCGCGCCCGCTACGGGCTGAGCCGGAAGCGGGACCAGCGGCTGCCGTCGAGCTCGTAGCGCACGCGGTCGTGCAGCCTGTTCGGCCGCCCTTGCCAGAACTCGAAAGCCTCTGGGAGCAGGCGGTAGCCGCCCCAGAAAGGCGGAAGCGGCACCTCCGCGCCGCCGAACCGACGTTCGGCTTCGGCATAGAGGCCTTCGAGCTCCGCCCGGTCGGGCAGCCCGCGGGATTGAGGCGACGCCCACGCGGCGAGTTGGCTGCCGCGGGGACGCGTGGCGAAGTACGCAGCGGACTCTTCGGTCGACACCGGCTCCGCGGCGCCTTCGACCCGGACCTGCCGCTCGAGCGGCGGCCAGTGGAAGACGAGCGCCGCGCGCGGGTTCGCGGCGAGATCGGCGGCCTTTGCGCTCTCCCGGTTCGTAAAGAACACGAAGCCGCGGACGTCGTGTCCGCGGAGGAGAACGATCCGCGCCGACGGGCGGCCCGTGCTGTCCGCCGTGGCGAGCGTCATCGCGTCGGGGTGAGCGAGATCGGTTGCCGAGGCGTCCGCGAGCCACGCCGCGAACTGGCGATGAGGATCCGTGTCGAGCTCGTGCACGTCCACGCCGCGAGCCTAGCCGCGAGCGCCGGTACACGACCGCCGGCCCCCACGCCGAGCCGCGGTGAAGGCTCTTGGCCGCTGCCGAAGGCAGCAGGCCCCTTCAGGGATCTGCCCCGCTGCAGGCGGGGATCCTTGCGGGAGTGATCCGCCTCTGCGGATCACTCCTCGCAGGCAAGCTAATACACCAATCCCGCGCGCCGCTCGTGCCGCTCGAGCGCGAGTGCGATCAACCGGTCGACGAGGTCGGCATAGGAAATGCCGGATGCCTCGAACAGCCTGCTGTAGAAGCTCGTCCGGGTGAAGCCGGGAATCGTGTTCAGCTCGTTGATCACGACCTCGCCGTCGCTGGCGCGGACGAAGAAGTCGATCCGTGCCATCCCTTCGCACTCCGTGGCCGTGAACGCGCGAAGCGCGAGCTCGCGTGCCAGCTCGCTCTGCGACACGGAGAGATTCGGGGGAGGGATCAGGAGATCGGATCCGCCGTCGCCGTACTTCGACGACGTGTCGTACCAGTCGGCGTGATGCGAGATCACTTGGCCGGGAACCGACGCGACCGGGGAGGGGAGGTTGCCGAGGATGCCCACTTCGATCTCGATCCCGGGCACGAACTCCTCGACGAGCACTTTGTCGTCGTGGCGTCGCGCGAGCTCGACGGCGGCGGCGAGGGCGTCCGGTGCGTGCACCTTCGAGATCCCGACCGACGATCCGAGGCGCGCGGGCTTGACGAACACGGGGTAGCCGAACGGGTTGTCGACGGGATCGCCCGGGCGCAGCACCACGTGCGGAGTGACGGGGATCTCCTGGGCACGCATCACCTGCTTGAAGACGTCCTTGTCCATGCACAGCGCCGAGGCGAGCACGCCGGGGCCGACGTACGGGACACCTGCGAGCTCGAGCAGTCCTTGCACGGTGCCGTCCTCGCCGAACGGGCCGTGCAGGATGGGGAGCACGACGTCGACGCCGGCGAGCGTTGCCGGGGCGGAGCCCGACGGCACGGGGAGCGTCTCCATCGTGCTCGCCCCCTCGAGCTCGGCGGATGCTGCCGCGGGCAGCGCCCATCTCCCGTCGCGCCCGATCTCGACGGTCGTCACGTCGTAGCGAGCCGGGTCGAGCGCCGCGACCACCGATGCGGCCGACGCCAACGAGATCTCGTGCTCGCTCGAGCGGCCGCCGGCGAGCACGGCGACCCGGATCCGCCGGCTCACGGGATCGGGGCCGTGCTCGTCGGGTCGGGCAGCGTTGTCTCCGGCGGGTCGGGCGTTGTCTCCGGCGGTGGGACGAAACGCCCGACGGTGATCGTCACCACCGAGTCGGGCTTCGCCTGGGTGCCGCCGGGCGGTGTCTGCGAGGCGACGACACCGTCGTACGCCACGTCGAGAGTGTCCTCGATGACCACGGTCACCTTGAATCCCGCGGCGGCGAGAGTGGTGCGGGCGGTCGGCTGGTCTATGCCGATGACGTCGGGCACCTCGATCGTGTCGGGGCCCTTCGAGACCGAGAGCACGACGATCGAGCCCTTGGCGGCCGTGGAGTTGCCGGCGGGGCTCTGATCGACGACGACACCGAGCGTCTGCTCCGACTCGACATCCACGCGCCGCACCGCGAACCCGCCTGCCTGGAGCTGCGACGACGCCTGCTCGAAGGAGAGCCCGACGACCGACGGTACGGCGATCGGCTTCGGGCCCTTCGAGACGTTGATGCGCACGTCGGAGCCTTCGACGAGCACCGTCCCCGGTGCGGGCGCCTGCGCCGTGACGATGCCGGCAGGCTGACTGGAGTTGATCTGCACCGAGTTCGCGTTCAACCCGGCACGTGTCAGGTCGGCCACGGCGTCGGCCTCGGTCTTGCCGACGACTGTCGGAACGCGCACTTTCGCCTTGCCTGTCGACACGAGCACGGTGACGATGCTTCCCTTGACAAGACGGGTCCCAGGGCTCGGGTCCTGGTCGTAGACCGTCCCCGGCTCTGCGTCGGCGTTCGGGAGCCTGCGCACCTTCGGCTCGAAGCCGTCGTCGAGGATCGCCTCGACGGCGAGCGACTCCTTGATCCCCTGGTAGTCACCCGCCGCTACCGGCGTATTCGAGTCGATCTGATCCTGAACGCGTTGGTAGATGTAGATGCCTGCGACGGCGATCGCGATCGCGGCCCCTACGGCCAGGAGCCACGGCCACCATGGGCGCTTCCGCGGCACGGGCGCGTCGTAGGCCCGGTAGCGCTCCGACCCCGCGTACGAGGTCGTCGTCGGAGCCCGAGCCGGCATCTGTCGCGTGACCCCGGTGGCGGCCGCTCCGGCCCCGGAGAGCACCATGGTCGCGGCGTCGGCGGTCTCGCGACCCACCTCCTCGCCCCGCGCCACGAGCTCGAGGTCGCGATCCATCTCCTGCGCCGAGCGGTAGCGGTCGACGGGCTCTTTCGCCAGCGAGCGCAGCACGACGAGGTCGAGGTCGCGCGGGATCTCGTGCCGCAATGTCGAGGGCGGCTCGGGTGTCTGCGAGAGATGCTTCATCGCGATCTCGACGGGTGTCTCGCCGCCGAACGGCACGGCGCCGGTCAGCAGCTCGAAGAGCACGATGCCGGTGGAGTAGAGGTCGGAGCTCTCGTCGACCGGGGCGCCTCGTGCCTGCTCGGGGGACAGGTACTGCGCCGTACCGATGATCGATCCCGCCTCGGTGATCTGGCTCGCGCCGGCGCGTGCGATCCCGAAGTCGGCGACCTTCACACGACCCTCCCCGTCGACGATCACGTTGTGAGGCTTGATGTCGCGGTGGACGATGTCGTTGCGGTGCGCGAAGCGGATGGCCGCCAGCACCTGCCGGGTATACGAGATGGCCACGGGGATGGGGCACGGACCTCGGGTCACGATCAGTTCCTTGAGCGTCCGTCCCTCGACGTACTCCATGACGATGTAGTACGACCCGTTCGCCGTGCCACGGTCGTAGATCGACACGATGTTCGGGTGCGAGAGGCCCGCGGCGTGTGTCGCCTCGCGGCGGAATCGCTCGACGAACTGTTCGTCGGAGGCGTACCGCTCGTGCAGGATCTTGACCGCGACCTTGCGGCCGAGCTCCTGGTCCTCGGCGAGCCAGACGTCGGCCATGCCGCCGGTGCCGAGCTTGCTCTCGAGCACGTAGCGGCCCGCGAAGAGCGTGCCTTGGGTGCGGTCGGTCGTCGTCATCCCCGTAACGTTAGGTGTTCGCCCCCGATGCCAGGAGAGCCTGCATGACCGCGCGGGCGATCGGCGCGGCCGTGGCGCCCCCTGTCGAGGTCTGGTTCTCGAGCACGACGGCGATCGCGATACTCGCCCGCTTGTTCTCGGGGCCGGCAAAGGCGATGAACCACGTCGTGTTCCGTCCGTCGACGCCGGTCTCGGCGGTCCCCGTCTTGCCGCCGACGCGGGCTCCCGGGATCTGCGCCGAGGTTCCGGTACCGCCTTCGACGGCGCGCACCATCATCTCGCCGACGTCACGTGCCGTCGTCGGCTTCACAGCACGGTCGATGACCTCGGGGTCGGCGCGGAACGTCGTCTTCCCGGCAGGAGAGACCACCTTGTCGACGACGAAGTTGCGTCGAACCAGGCCGCCATTGCCGATCGTGGCCGCCACCATTGCCATCTGCAGCGGTGTCACGAGCAGCCGCTCCTGGCCGAAGGCCATGCGTCCGGCGTCGACGTCCTGGTTGCGCTCGGGGAACCACAGGTCACCCTGTCGATAGAGACCGCTGGGCAGGCGCTCGCTGTCGGGCGTCTCGAGCGGTGGCCGCTCGTAGAACCCGAAGCGCTCGGCGGTACGCAGCACGCGGCGCGCGCCGAGCTTCTGTCCGATCGTGCAGAAGACCGAGTTGACGGAGTACTTGAGCGCTGTCGCGAGATCGACGCTGCCGAAAGGCCGAGACGTGTCGTAGTTGTTCACCCGCTTGCCGTAGGCGATGCAGTACCCGGGGTCGATGAACGTCGACCCCGCCTCGTACGCACCCGAGTCGATCGCCGCCGCGGCGGTGACCACCTTGAAGGTCGATCCTGGAGGGTAGAGCCCTGCGCTTGCGCGGTTGACGAGCGCCGCGGCCGGGGCGCAGTCCGCGGTGATGCCCTCGATCTCGTCGAACCGCTCCTCGACGAGGTTCGGGTCGTAGGTGGGGGACGACGCCATCACGAGCAACCGACCGGTGCGCGGATCGGCAGCGACCACGGCGCCGCACTGCCGTCCAAGCTGCTCGTACGCGACGCGTTGAGCGTCGAGGTCGATGGTCGTCACCACCGTGTCCCCGACGATCGGCTTGCCGCCGATCTCGTCGAGCGACTGCTGCACCAGTGACCCGAGATCGCGGTCGGCGCCGGTGAGGATGCCGTTCAGCGAACGTTCGAGACCGGCGCGTGCGCGACCCGCGGTCGAATAGCCGACGACGTGCGCGGTCAGACCGCCCTGCGGGTAGCGCCGGAAGTACAGCGTCTTCCCCGCGACCTCGCGCTCGCGGTTCCGGGCTAGCACCGTGCCTCCGTCGAGGATCGGCCCGCGCTTGATCGCGAACTGCGCGACGCGCTGGATCTCGTTGTCCTGTCGCTCGGCGAGCGAGGGTCGGGCCCACGTCTGCCAGTAGGTCGTCGCCACGACGAGGACGACGATCAGGCCCATCGCCACGCCCGCAACACGCTTCAGCTGGCGGTTCATCGTCTCTGGGCCGCCACGGCCCGGTTGGAGACCAGCATGAGCAGAGCGAGCACGACGAAGTTCGAGAGGATCGACGATCCGCCGTACGAAACGAACGGGAGCGTGATGCCCGTCAGCGGTACGACGCGCAGCACGCCTCCCACGATGATGAACGTCTGCAGGGCGAGCCCGAACGTGAGCCCGGCAGCGAGCAGCTTCGAGAAACCGTCCTGGGCGATCAGTGCGATGCGCATGCCGCGCGCGACGAGCACGAGGTAGACGAGCAAGAGCCCGGCCGCCCCGATCAGCCCCATCTCCTGCGCGATCGCCGAGTACACGAAGTCGGTGCTCAGGTACGGGATCAGCGGTGTGCCGTCGAGCGTCTCGAACGTGCCCTGACCGAGCCCTGTCCCCCCGTACCCACCGTTGGCGATCGAGTAGAGGCTCTTGACGAGCTGGTACGAGTCGCAGTTCTGGCGGAACTCGAGCTGGCCGTTGAGCCCGCAATACACCTTCTCGTCGGTCCACGGCTCGAGCCACACGGTCACCCGCTGCTGCACGCGCGCGAGCGCATGGTGAATGGCGGCGGCCCCGGCGACGAACAGCGCCGCGCCCGCGCCGACGTAGAGCGCGCGCCCCGTCGCCGCATAGAGCATGGCGAGGAAGATCCCGAAGTTGAGGAGAGCGGAGCCGAGGTCGCTCGTCTGGACGAGGACGAGCATCGCCGCCCCCCAGATCGCGAGCAACGGCCCGAGATCCTTGAGACGCCCCTGTGCGAGCGACTCGCGCTTGTCACGGAGGTACGCGGCCAGGAAGACGATCAACAGCACCTTTGCGAGCTCGCCCGGCTGGAACTGCAGCGGGCCGACCTGCACCCAGAGGCGGACGCCGTTGATCCGCTCGCCCAGCCCGGGTACCGACGGGAGCAGGAGCAGCGCGATCGCCGAGACTCCGAACAGGTACTTGTAGCGCTCGAGGATCCGATAGTCGCGCCGGAGCCAGAGCAACGTGGCGGCGAAGACTGCGAGCCCGACGGCGACCCACACGACTTGCTTGCGTGCCTCGACGGGGTTGAGCCCGTAGATGACGGTGAGGCCCATCGCGGTCAGCAGGCCTGCGAGGGGAAGCAGGGTCGGGTCGGCAAGAGGCACGGTCAGGCGGGTCACGACGTGTGCGGCGAGATAGAGGCCCGCGAGCACTGCGGCCCACGCGAGCCAGTCGGCCGAGACGACTCCGGTGGAGGCGATCCATGCGGCGGCGAACGCGGTGGAGGCGAGAGCACCGACGAAGACGAGCGCGGCCAGCTCGCGATTGCGTGCCGTCATCGGGTGATGCCGAGCAGCACGAGCAGGCCGGCTGCGAGCACGACGGCGACGATCAGGAGGAGCGCAGGCCAGCGGCTGCCGGCGCTCGGCCCCGAGCGTGTGACGGTCGCTCCGGTGGTCCCGCTGGCGACCGGCGGCGGTGCCGGTGCCGCTGTCGGCGGCGCCGTCTTGGGCGCAGGCGTCGTTGCGGGCTCGCCCTCGACGATCTCGAAGAGCACGAGGGTGATGTTGTCTTCGCCGCCGGCGGTGTTCGCTGCGTCGACCAGTTTCACGACCGCCGTGTCGAGGTCGCCGGAGTGCGTGTTCACGAGCGCGAGGATCTCGTCGTCCCGGACCATCGACGTGAGCCCGTCGGAGCAGAGCAGATAGACGTCGCCGGCTTGGAGCGGAACGGTCAACGTGTCGACGTCGACGTCCTCGTCTGTGCCCAGCACCCGTGTGATCGCCGATCGATACGGATGGTCCAGCGCTTCCTCTTCGGTGAGGCGCCCCGCGCGCACGAGCTCGGCGACGACGGAGTGATCGATCGTCAGCTGGTCGAGTGCGCCGCGACGAATGCGATAGGCGCGGGAGTCACCAACGTGCCCGATCGCCGCCGTGCCGCCCTCCTCGTCGACGAGCACGACGGTCACGGTCGTGCCCATGCCTGCGGTGGAAGGGTCGTCGAGCGAGCGGTGGAAGACCCTCAGGTTGGCCTCGCGAACGAGACTGGCGACGGCGTCCTCGCCGCGGAGCCCGGTGGCCGTGTCCGTCAGCGCCGCGGCGGCGAGCTGCGATGCGATCTCGCCCGCCTGGGCGCCTCCCATGCCATCGGCGACTGCGTAGAGCGGCGGATCGCAGACGAAGACATCCTCGTTCTGCAGCCGCCGGCGACCCGTGTCGGTGCGTGCGGTGAACTGACCCGTCTTCACACCGTCACCTCGAGGTCCGTTCGTCCTATGCGGACGACGTCGCCCGTCTGCAGGAGCCTCCGCGTCGTCAGCCGCGCGCCGTTGACGAACGTGCCGTTCGTGGAGCCCGCATCCTCGACCCACAGGCCGTTGGTGTCCGCCGCGACGAGCGCGTGCCGTGTGGAGACGAAGTCGTCGCCGTCGAGGCGGACGACGTTCTCCGCTCCCCGCCCGATTCGTGTCTGACCGCCGATCTCGATCGTCGTGCCCTCGCGCAGAACAGGGCTCGACCGAACCCGCAGGCGTCCCACGCTCGGCTCGAGCGCTGCGCGGAGCCGCGCGGCTTCTGCTGCGGGGACGATGATGCTCTCCTGCGGGGACGTGCGGAGATCACGTGTCGCGCTGCGAACGACGAGCCAGATGAAGAGGTAGAGGAGCACCAGGAACCCGATCTTCAACGCGAGGAGGGTCTCGTCCGTCGTGAGCGCCGAGGTCACGTCGACACGCGGTCGAAGACGACGTCGGTTCCGCCGACGGTGATCCGATCCCCCCCGGCGAGCTGCGCCCGATCGACCCTGCTCCCGTTGAGCTCGGTGCCGTTCGTGGAGCCCAGGTCGACGATCACCCACGTGGTCGGGCTCTCCTGTACGACCTCACAGTGGCGGCGCGAGACGTTGCCGTCGACGACGCGAATGTCGCACTCCTTCGAGCGGCCGAGCACGACCCGGCTCGTTTCGACGCGATGCGCGCGGCCGGCGATCGTGAGCGTGACCACGTCGCGAGCGACAGGCGCCGGTTGCTGCGCCTCGGGCACGTCGTCCTTGCTCGGGCGGTAGATGACGGTCGCCGCGGGCACGGCGGCGGCTACCGGGGGTGTCGGGACCGCCGGTACGGGTCGGGGTGCGACCGGGGCGGCTGGCGGCGGGGTCTCGGGTAGGGACGCGTCAGCAGTGCCAGGATCGACGACGCGGGTGGAGATGCCGAACTCCCCGACCGCGAGATCCGCGTCGGTGGTCAGCGACACACGAGGTGTGGTCAGCATCGAATATCCCTCGCGTCGCGCGTGCTCGGAGAGGTACTCCTGGAGCTCGCCGATCAGCGACGCCTCGTAGGACGCGAACTGCTCACGGTCACCTTGCGACAGGTAGACGGTGTACTCGTTCGGGACGTACACGCGGGAGACCGAGACCGAGCGGTGCTCGTCCATCTCCTTGGCGAGCTTCCGGGCAAGCTCGACCGGCTGAACGTGCGTCCTGAAGGCACGCCCAAACACCCCTTCGAAGAGGCTCTCGATCTTGCTCTCGATCGTTCGCAGGACGCTCATCAGCGGGGGAGCCTCCGACCCGCGCGAGTCTAGCTGTCGCCCCGAACGGCGAGAGCGAGGGCGGGACGTGCTGCCAGGAGCGCGAACAGCGCCCAGGTACCGGCGACGAAGCCGAGCCACGGCATCGAAGGTGCCAATAGCAGGACCAGGGCGATCTGGGTCGCCCCGAGCGCGGCGAGGCCCCAGATGCCGCGGCGACGTGCGTGTGGCAGGACGGCGGCGACCAGTGCAAGCACGATCGCTGTCGTCACCACTGCCATGTTGGCCCCGAGAACCTCCAGCCCGGCCTGCACGACGCCCCGCGGCTGCTCCATGCCCTCGACGCCGAGGTCGCCGACGGTGGTCCCGGAAAACGGCAGAGGCACCCCGCGCAGTCCGGCCACGAGCGCCGCAGCGAGCACAGCGACGCCGGCGTGGAGCGCGCGGAGCGACGCCCGGCGGACAGGCTGCACTGCGAGCGGCACGAGTGCGGCGAGGCCAACCGAGGCGAGCAGAGTGCCGGCGACGAACGCGACCCCGACCTGGGGGCGTCGCCACGACACGGCGAGCCAGGCGGCCGCCACGACGAGCCAACAGAGCGCGGCGCCAAGCGCCACGTTGCCGAGGGGGAACGCCGGCATGAGGAGTGCAACCGCAAGTCCGAGTCGTGGCCAGCGTACGGCCAGCGCTCCGGCCGCAACCGCGAGGGCGACCGCGAGCAGGGGTGGCCAGAAGGGGAGGAGGAGCGTGCCGGCTGCTGCGATGGCTCCGACGAGAGCTGCCGACGCGATACGGAGCGCCGGCGGTGCGGTCGAGACGATCTTCGGCTTCCGATCGGGCGTCGGCTTCGCCTTCGCTGCCGCGCGCTTGGCCGATTCGTCCTTACGGCCGCGGCGTGGGCGGGCGACGACGTACCCCTCTCGTAGCTCCCGGGCGAGCTTGGCGGCGCTCGGTCGCTTCCTCGGGTCGACCGCGAGCGCGGAGTCGACCGCGGCTGTCACGCGACGCGGCAGGTCGGAGCGCTCCGTCTGCAGCGGCGGTGCCCCGGCCTCGATTGCCGCTGCCACCTGCGGCATCGGGACGCCCCAGAACGGATGGCGTCCTGCGAGCGCCTCCCACAGCATGACCCCGACGGCCCAGACGTCGCTGCGCGTCGAGGCGACGTCGCCGTGCAGTCGCTCTGGCGGGATGTACGCGAGCGTGCCGGGAACGTCGCCGACCGCAGTGAGCGTGTCGGCGTCGTCGAACTGCGCCAGCCCGAAGTCGAGAAGTCGCGCAGAAGTGGGCGAGCCGGTCTGCACGAGGACGTTCGAGGGCTTGACGTCGCGGTGGACGATCCCCATCCCATGCGCGTGGGCCAACCCGTCGAGCACCTGGGCAGCGACGTCGAGTGCCTCGCGATCCGTGAGCGCGTTCTCGCGGAGCAACTCTCGGAGCGTCGCGCCCTGCACGTACTCGTACGCGATGTAAACGTGCCCGTCGTCGCCGCCGAACCCGTAGGCGCGGACGCAGCGCTCGTGGCGGAGGCGCGACGCGGCCTCCATCTCGCGCATGGCCCGGGCCGCCCGCTTCCCCTCCCGTGGCACGATCTTGAGCGCAACCTCGAGACCTGACCGTTCGTCCCGCGCGAGCCAGACGGAAGCGGAGCCTCCGCGGCCGATCGGGCGCAGCGGGCGGTAACGATCGAGGACGAGCTCGCGGTCAGGGAGGGCGGTGGCCGCGGTCGACACGTCCCAGCACCTTCGCCGCGGGCGGCGTTGGTCCTTTTGCGGCCGGGAGATCCCGTAGACTGGCCGGGGTCAAGGACGGATCGAGAGCTCGTGGGACAACACTTTTCGATCGCGACATCACACCCCGTGACGGGGGCGACGGCGGGACGCTGGTGAGCGTTCAGGACGACGACGTCCTCGACTTCGACTTCGTCGAAGACGCCACCGGCGAGCAGCAGCCGGCCCGGCGGGGCTCGGGCGACGGAGGGGGCCGCACTCCGCGACCGCCGCGTCTGCGGTCACAACAGAACGTGACTCCGCTGCTCCGGCTGGTGGCGCTGATCGCGTTCGCTATCCTCGTCGTCGTCCTGCTCGTGGTCTGGGTCGACGGCTGCCAGAGCAACCGGCAGCGCGACGAGTACAACGCGTTCTATGAGGACATCGCCGTCGTGGGCAGCGACTCTGCCAAGATCGGGAGCGACCTGGCGACGCTGCTCACGACACCTGGGCTCAAGCAGGCCGAGCTCGAGCAGAAGCTCGGTGGGTTCATCCAGCAACAGCAGCTCGGCGTCAAGCAGGCGCAGGAGGTCGATCCACCCGGCCCGCTCACGCCGGCGCACGAGCAC
The DNA here is from genome assembly GCA_963701395.1 of uncultured Actinomycetes bacterium. Lineage (GTDB taxonomy): Bacteria > Actinomycetota > Thermoleophilia > Gaiellales > Gaiellaceae > Gaiella. The sequence continues at coordinate 73,869 of CAVOZU010000009.1, read as the reverse complement.
GCCGTCGAGGCGCTCGGTCTGCGGGTCAGCGGCATGCAGGGTCTTCTCGACACGTTCAAGGCCACGGCGGCGTCCAGTGATGCGACCGCCGCGGGTCTGCAGCTGGCGGCGCGCGCGAAGCGTCTCGAGGCGAGCGACGTCGTCTGGGCCGACCTGTTCCAGGCGCAGGCGGACGCGACCGCTGCCGCCGAGGGTGCGGAGGGCGCAGCAGCCGCACCGGCATCCGTGTTCGTGTCGAACTCCGAGCTGTACACGGCTCGCTCGATGACGGCGATCTGGGAGCGCATCCACGGTGCCTCCACGGGTGGGACGCCTGCGGGCCTGCACGGCTCGAGCCTTGCCTACACGAACGTGCTCCCGGGGGGCGAGCAGCTGTCGCCCTCGACGGAGGCCACGATTCAGGTCTCCACCGAGCTCGGCTTCGAGGTCGGCGTGACGAACTCCGGCGAGAACCAGGAGGTCCAGGTCGAGGTGACGCTGACGATCCCGAAGCAGCCGGCGCCCATCGTGAAGAAGGCGACGATCGACCTGCTCGACCCGGGTGAGACGAAAGCGATCACGTTCAAGGAATTCCCGGAGGTGCCGTTCGGCGAGAAGACGACTGTCCAGGTGAGCGTCAAGCCGGTACCGGGCGAGTCGAACACCTCGAACAACTCCGCCGAGTACCCGGTCATCTTCTCGCTCGGGTAGCGCACGGTGGACGCAACGCTCGGCGTGGCGATCGGTGCAGCCGTGGTCGCCGTGGGCGCCCTCGTGGCCGTTGTCGTGCTCGCCCAGCGCTTCAGGGCGCTAGCCCGGTCCCAAAAGGCGATCCTGGGTGGCTCCACGACTGACATCGTCGACTTCGCGGTCTCTCTCCAAGGGCGCATCGACGACCTGCACCGGGCCGTCGACGAGGTCGCCGGTGGCCTGACGCGCGTCGATCGGCGCGTGGATGGCTCGATCACGAACACGTCGGTCGTCCGCTACGACGCCTACGAGGACACGGGCGGGCAGCAGTCGGCCTCGTTCGCGTTCCTCGACTCGCATCGCACGGGGACGGTGATCACGGCGATCCAGGGGCGCGACTACGCCCGGATCTACGTGAAGGAGCTCGACCGCGGCAAGGCGTCGGTGGCGCTCTCACCGGAGGAGCAGGAGGCCGTCCAGCGCGCCATGGCCCGCTGAGCTCCCGGCGCGCTCGTCCACGCGCTTACGGCGTGCGGGAGACGAGCGGCTCATCCGCCAGCAGCCGCTCGACACCGCCCATGCCCCAGTGCGAACGGCCATCCTCGGTGAGCAGCGTCGGCACGCCGCGCACTCCCCCCACCTCGGCTTCTGCCCGGATCGCGCGGATCGTGGCGTGTCGGTCGGCGTCGTACGCGGCGGCGACGGTCTCGTCGGGGTCGAGCCCCGCCCGCTCGGCGGCCCGCCGCAGCTCTGCGTCGGTCGAGATGTCCTCGCCCTCGCAGAAGAACGCCTCGTACAGGGCGTGCTTGAAGGCGCGGAGCAGTCCCAGCTCACCGGCATGGAGGCACGCGGAGACGATCAGCGTCGAGCGCGGCTGGTAGCGCGGCAGGTGGATCTCGACCCCCATCGCAAGCGCACGCCGGTAGACGTTCTGTGTCCAGTCGGTGCGGAGGTGATCGCCGCGTACCTGCAGCAGCGGCTTCGGCGCTGGGCGCAGCTCGAATGGCAGCCACTCGACCTCGACCTGCCCTGCGTCCTCCGCGGCCTCGACAACGTGCGACTCCATGTACGAGTACGGGCAGACGACGTCGTAGTAGAAGCGGATCCTCTTCACGGCAGCCCAGTATGCTCGACCGATGGCCGTGGACGGCATCCGCAAGGTCGTCACGCTCGCCGAAGACATCCGCGTCGAGAGTGGACGCGCGGTCGAGCCACCTATGCGCATCGCAGCGGCCGCCGCTGTGATCGCCAACCCCCTCGCCGGCCGCTTCGTGGAGGATCTCGAGCCGCTGATCGACGCGTACTGCGAGCCGCTCGGCGAGCTGCTGACCGCGCGAGCCCTCGAGACCCTCGGGGCGCCGGCGGAGGGGTACGGCAAGGGCGCGCTGGTCGGGCTCGACGGGGACGTCGAGCACGGGTCGGCGATCATCCACAACCTCCGCTTCGGCAACAGGGTGCGTGACCCGGTGTCCGGTACGACGCTCCTGCCCGCGGCCGAGAAACGTGGTGCTGCCGGCGCGACGCTCGATCTCGCGATCAAGCACATCACCGATGCGACGGTGCGTTCACATCACCAGACCTTCGAGGTGCGGGTTCCAGACGCGCCGCGGGCCGACGAGATCGTGATCTGGGTCGTGCTCGCATCGGGCGGGCGACCGCACGCACGGCTCGGCGCCTTCGGCAGCGAGCTCGAGGCCTCGTAGCGGAAGCACGTGGCCCGGATCGCGTTCATCGGCCTCGGCACGATGGGCGCCCCGATGTCCCGGCACCTGATCGCCGCGGGTCACGAGCTCGTCGGGCACGACGTCGAGACAGCAAAGGTCGAGGCGCTCGGCATTCCGGCCGCGGCGTCGCCGGCGGACGCGGTCGCCGGCGCCGAGCTCGCGATCACGTCGTTGCCATCCCCCGAAGCGGTGCGCGAGGTCTGGCTCGGTCGGGGCGGCCTCGTCGAAGGTGCGCGACCGGGCGCTCTGCTCATCGACGCCTCGACCGGCCCCCCCGAGCTTGCCCGCGAGCTTGCGTCCACGCTCGAGCCGTCGAGCGCCGACGTCCTCGACGCACCCGTCAGCGGCGGCCCGCACGGAGCGCGCGACGGGACTCTCACGGTGATGGTCGGCGGCCGCGAGGAGGCCTTCGGGCGGGCACTGCCCGTACTGGAGACGTTTGGGAGCCTCGTCGTGCATGTCGGCGGACATGGCTCGGGGCAGGTCGCGAAGCTCTGCAACAATCTCGTCGCGGGAGTGACCATGGCTGCCGTGGCCGAAGCCTGCGCGATCGCCGAGCAGGAGGGGCTCGACGCGTCGACGCTGTTCGAGTTGATGGCGGCCTCCACCGGCGACTCGCGCGTCCTCCGCACCCGCTTCCCGTTGTCCGGGGCCGACCCGGCGCATCCTTCGTCACGGGAGTGGCGCCCTCTGTTCGGGCTCGACTTGCTCGCGAAGGATCTCGAGCTGGTGCTGGCGCTCGCCGCGGCCGCAGGCGTCGAGCCGCGAGTCGCCGAGACGGCGCTCGCGGAGTACCGGCGGGCGCAGCGGGACGGGCACGGCCCACTCGACTACTCCGCCGTCTTCCTGTCGAAGCGGGCCTCGTCGGCGGAGCCGATGGGTTAGGCTCGAACCAGATTCCCCACACTCGATCACGGAGGTGCTCCGATGGCTGACGACCTGGTTCCCGAGGCAATCCTCGAGCAGGACGGGCTCAAGGTCTCGAAGAGCCCGTGGGGGCCCGACGACGAGATCGGGCGGCTGAACTGGATCACGCCCGAGACGAACGCGGCGATCCTCGGCCACCTCGACGGGCGCCACGTGTTCGACCTCAACGTCGAGTACTTCATCGGCATGCCGTCGTGGGTTGCCGCGGGCGACCCGAAGTACGAGATCTGGATGACCCATACACCGCAGGGGTCGATCAACGACAACCTCTCCGGCGTCGGCAGCCACGTCCACGAGAAGTACTCCTACTGCGGCGACTCGATCCACATGTACACGCACTGCGGCACGCACATCGACACGCTCAACCACCTCGGCTTCTACGGGAAGTTCTGGAACGGATGGACGGCGGACAAGGACCTCGGCAGCCGCATCTGGAACAAGGGCGGCCTCGAGAGGTACCCGCCGGTGATCGCCCGTGGCGTGCTGCTCGACGTGGCCGGCACGCACGGCGTCGACTGCCTGCCGGACTCCTACGCGATCACGCCCAAGGACCTGCAGGACACGGTCGCGGAGCAGGGTGTCGAGCTGCGCAAAGGCGACGTCGTGCTCGTCCGCACCGGACGTATGAGCGTGTGGCCCGACTTCGACGGCTACCTCGTGAACACGCCCGGCATCGGGCTCCCCGCCGCCAAGTGGCTGTGCGAGGAGACGGGCGCGATGTGTATCGCCGGCGACACGATCGGCCTCGAGGTGCTGCCCTCCGAGGAGCCCGACGTGTTCCTGCCGGTGCACGCCTACATGTTCGCGACCGCGGGAGCGCAGATCATCGAGGTCTGCGACATGCAGGAGCTCGCGGCAGAAAAGCAGTACGAGTTCGCGTTCCTCGGCATGCCGCTCAAGCTCCGGGGCGCGACCGGCGCGCCGATGCCGTCGTACGCGGTGCCGCTGCGCGACTGAGACAGGCTCGGGTGGGGAGGCCCGGCGCCTCCCCACCCCCGACCGAGGAGGAGCGATGGACGTCGAGCAGATCCGTCTCGATCCCGACCCGTACGAGCCGTTCCGGCTCTCGCAGGGCTTCCGCGTCGGCGAGCTGCTGCTCGTCTCGGGTCAGGCCGCGATCGACGAGCACGGCGCGATCGTGGGAGCCGGGGACTTCGATGCCCAGGCGGAGCAGACGTTCCGCAACCTCGAGCGCGTGCTCGAGGCCGGCGGGTCGAGCCTCGCCGGCGTCGTGAAGGTGACGATCTTCCTCACCGACATGAGGAACTTCCCGAAGATCGTCGAGCTGCGCGGCCATTGGTTCACGCCGCCGTACCCGGCCGACACGATCGTGCAGGTCGTGGCGCTCGCGCTCCCCGAGTTGGAGATCGAGATCGAGGCGATCGCGGTCGTCCGATCGTCCGGCTCGGCGTAGGGGCGGGACCTGTCCCGCCCGCGTAGACGTCAGGAGGCGATCCGCTCGCGGAGTTCGGTGTCGGTCGGCACGTCCCCGAAGCCGTCGTACCCGTTCCACGTGGAGCCATCGAGCGCTGCCAGTAGCCCGTCGCCGTCGATGCGAGCGCGCCGCTCGGCGCGAACCGCCGGATCCTGGATCTCGAAGCCGTCGCTGAACCACACGTCGAGGAGCGTCGCCAGCTTCGCGATGTGATGGCGCCGGGCGCGGTCGTGGGCGTACCCCGAGAAGATCTCGGACGTCCACGCCGTCGCTCCGGTGAGGACGTCCGTGACGTCACGGACGTCGCGGAGCGCCATGGCGAGCCCCTGTCCCAGCAGCGGGTTCTCGTAGCCCGCGGCATCCCCGACGAGCACGATGCCCGGAGCCAGCGGCGTCGCGGCGCGGGCGTCCGACGCGGGGAACGTCGCGCACGGGCCGGCGGGCTGCGCCCCGCTCCACGACTCAGAGCTCGGAAGGCAGGCGAGCTGGCACGCCGCCAGGAAGCGCAACGCAGCCTCCGGGCCGGCGAAGCGGTCGCGCTGAGCGGTTGGGAAGCAGTGGTAGAGCCGCGCTCGGCCATCTCCTTGCGGGAATGCGAGGAAGAGGAGATCCCGCTCGCGCGCCACGACGTCCGCGTCGGAATCGGCTCCTTCGGCTCCCTCGACGAGCAGCCCGGCGACGAGGTGGGCCGGCTCGTCGATCTCGAGCGGAATCCTGGCAATTCGTCGGACACGTGACGTCCGTCCGTCGGCGCCGACCACGAGGCGCGGTCGGAGCGCTCGGCGTCGGCCCCGATGGACGAACTCGATGGCCGGCTCCGCTCCGTTGGTCACGGTCACGTCACGAACGCCGAAGACGACCTCGGCGCCTGCATCCGCCGCGGCCGATGCAAGCGCAGCACACGCTGTTGGGTGCGCGAGGTTGAGCGATCCAGCCTCGTCGACACCGGCGATCGGCTCGCGGTGCGGCTTGGCTCTTCCCTCGTCGTGACTCTCGAGCGTCGCCGCCCGGTTCGCGCCGGCGGCGAGCAGGATCGACTCGATCCCGAGCGCTCGCGCTTCCGCGATCCCCCAGGGCCACAGCAGCTCGCCGCGAACGTGGTCGCCGTACGACGTCTGGCGCTCCAGGACCACGACGTCGGCACCTGCGCGCGCCATCACCGTCGCGAGCGACGCCCCGGCGATGCCGCCACCTACGATCGCGAGATCCGGCGTCTTCACGACCGGGATCATCTCACGGTCGACAATTGCGTCGACTGCGGCGATCTGCGGGGCAGTCCGTTCCGAGGACACGCTCTCGCAGTGTTGGTGCGAGTGGTCGGAGCGGCTCCAGGCCCGCCCCGACCACTCACTCTCTCAGCAGCTGACGCGCGTGTTCCAGGCGTCGAAGATGCCGGCCGGGTTCGGCTTCCAGATCCACGCATGGAGGGCCCAGAAGGGCGGGAGCCCATAGCGGGTACCGTCGTTGGAGTCGAACGGGACGCCGAACATCGTCGGTTGTGCGGGTACGTCCGACTTGAAGACGACGTACTCGACGGCGACGAGCTTCAGCGTGCCGTTGGCGCGGCGCTCGTAGACGAGTACTTCGGGCTCCGTCGGGTCGAGCGTGGCATCCAGTCGTCCGCCGGGGCGTGTGTCCACGAGATGGACGCCCATCGCCCCGGCCGAAGGATCACCGAGGTTGGCGATGCATGTCTCGTCGTACACGTCGGGGAGCTCTGTGACATACCCGGCTGCCCTTGCCGCGTCGACGTCGTGGTAGGCGGCCGTCGCCTGGCGAACGGCAGCGAGCTCCGACTGCCCTCCGGCGGTCGCGAAGCCGGCGACGGCCAGCAGCGGCACAGCTGCGAGCAACGCTCCGATCAGGCTCTTCTTCATCGTCCCTCTCCTCCCTCAGACCGCGACTGCGGTCGGGTCGGGTCGCACGATCACGGTGTCGGCGACCTTGACGATCTCGTCGACGGGTAGGTCCGCAGCCGCTGCGTGAGACCGGATCGCCTCCGGGCTCGATGCCTCGTAGATGCAGACCGTGCCGACGCTTCCGTCGGCCTCGCCGAGCACGTAGCTGCGAATCCAGCGGACGTCGTCTTCCATCCGCTCACCTTCGGCGGTCGACCGTGCTGCCGCCTCCTCGAGCTCCGAGGTCGTCCGCCAGCAGTTCCGCCGCAGGATCACGTAGGTCTCCATTCGCTCCTCCCTCGTCGAACACCCGGATGCGAGCGACCCTAGACCCGCTCGGCCACGCCGAAATCGGCAGGCCTACCTACGTTGGCGTTGGCCGCTACCTATCTTCGAGAAGGCCGAGACGCTGGGCCGCTGCTACGGCTTCGCCTCTGGAGCCGACGTCGAGCTTCCGCAGGATCGCAGACACGTGGTGGCCGATCGTGCGCGGCGAGAGGAAGAGTCGCTGCGCGATCTCCGCGTTGCGGAGCCCGTCGGCGACGAGGGCGAGCACCTCGCTCTCGCGTGGCGTGAGCCCGGCGGGGTTGCGGCGGGTTGCAGGCCTCGGCCCCCGCCGGATGTCGCGGGCCCCGAGCTCGCGCAGGCGGCGAGAGACGATCGCTGCGGGCGCTCGGGCGCCGAGCGCGTCGAGCTTCTCGAGTGACTGACGGAGAGCTTCCTCCGTCCCGACGTCGGCGAGAGCGAGCGCAGCCTCGTAGGGCCGCCCGAGCTCCGACCAGTTCGCAGCGGCGGCCGCCGCGTCTCCGGCTAGCTCGAGCGCGTGCGGGCCCGCCGCGGCGGAATGCACGGGTTCCTCGATGCCGGCACGCCGTCGCCACGCCTGGAGGCGCCCGATCTCGCTCTGGAACCCGGTCCGCAACGCCAGCGCGAGCGCGCCGTCCGTTGCCTCGCGCGCTCCGGCCGGGTCGCCTCGGAGCCAGGCGAACTCCGCGCCGGCCGCGGCGACGGGCGCGAGGCGCGGCAGCTCGCGTGTCGGCTCGGAGAGCGCGCGAGCCTCCGCGAGCACCGGCAGGACATCGGGATCGCCCCTCCGCGCGCGCACCAGCGCCAGCACCGCGAGGCTGAGCGTCCGCGGGTATGTCGAGACGACGGGTCTCACGAGCACGAGCCTCGCCGACTCGGCTGCCTGCGGCCAGAGGCCCTGCTCAAGCTCCGCGAGTGAGCGAAAGGCGAGCAGGTAGAGCTCGATCAGGTCGTTGCCGTGCTCATGGCAGTAGGTCAGTCCGCGCTCGAACAGACGATGCGCGCGGTCGTAACGGTGGGTTGCCGCTGCGTTCCCCGCCAGGTTGAGATAGGCGTCTGCGACGCGGTCGTGGAGCCCGCTCAGCTCGGCGAGCTTCGCCGCCTGCTCCACCATCTGCGTCCCGCGCTCCTTGTCCGAATACATCTCCAGGCGGCCGACTTGGAGGAGCGCGCCACAGACGACGTCTGGGTCGGCTACCCGTTCGGCGAGGTCGAGCGCGCGCTGCGCCCACGTCCGCGCCTCGTCGATGTCGGCGGCCTGCATCAGGACGAACGCGAGGTTCTCGTATGCCAGCGCGAGCTCTCGACCGGGTGGAAGCAGCTCGAGCAGGACGACGGCCTCCCTGGCCGTCCGGCGTGCCTCCTCGCCTCGCCCGGGGCACCAGAGGATCTCGGCGAGCTTCGCCAGCGTCCCGCCTTCCTGGAGACGATCGCCCAGCTCGCGGTAGCACTCCGTCGCCGTGCGGAGCGCGTCGATCGCCTCGTCCGCCTGGTCCGTCAGGTAGCACTCGTGCGACCGGAGCTTGAGAAGCTCGGCCTGCTCGGCGAGGGGAAGCTCGTCCGCGTACCGCAGGGCGCGTTCGTACTGCTCCGCCGCCTCCTTGTGTGCTCCGACCGACGATGATCGCGCGGCGGCTGCGGGCGCGAACCGGAGTACCTGAGCCCGGTCACCCGCCCCGTCGGCGTGGTGCGCGATGCGAGCCAGATCGGGATCGACCTCGCCACGCGTGACGAGTGCCTCGAGCGCAGCTCGATGCAGGCTCAGCCTCGTTGCCGCGGTGAGCGATTCTTCGACCGCTAACCGCGCGAGCTCGTGCCTGAATGCGAACGTACCGTCGCCGGAGACGACGAGCATCCCCGCTGCGATGCACTCGTCGAGCCGGGTATCGATCTCGCCGGAGAGGGCTTCCACGAGCCACGGCTCGGCGTGCTGCGGCGCGATCGCGACCGCCTCGAGGACATGACGTGCCTCGGACGTCAGCCGCGCTGCCCGCGCGAGCACAGCGTCGCGCACTGTGGCCGGAACGTCGTCCCCGCCTGCGGCAAGGACCTCGGTGACGAAGAACGCGTTGCCGGCGGTGGCCTGGTAGAGCGCGTCCGCATCGACTCCGTGGGGCCCTGCGAGCTCGACGACCGCGGCAGGGGACAACGGTGCCAGCGGGACGCGTGTGATGGCGAGGCTGGATGCCAGCTCTCCGAGCATGACGCGAAGTGGGTGACGCGAGTCGATCGCCTCGTCGCGGTAGCTGAGGACGATCAGCACGCGAGCCGCGTCGATCCGTCGCGCGACGAGCCGAAGGACGTCGAGCGTCGCCTCGTCCGCCCAGTGCACGTCCTCGATCACGAGCATCGTCGGCTCGTTCCGGCGCACGTCGTCGATCAGCGCCGTGGCGACGCGGTACGGAATAGCGTCGCCGCGGAGAAGCTCTGCCAGCTCCGGCCCCACGTCCGGGGCGATGTCGAGGATCGGCCCGAGTGGGCGCGGCGTGAAGAGCGCGTCGCAGGCGCCGCGCAGCACTCTAGTGGAACCGGATCGCGTCGCGCAGAACGCTTCGATCAGCGCTGTCTTCCCGCCGCCGGCCTCCGCGGTGACGAGCGCGAGGCGGCCTCTGCCGGCGTCGGCGTCACCGAACGCGGCCTCGAGGATGTCGAGCGCCGGCTCCCGCTCGATGAGCGGCTGTGCGGCGGTGCGGTGGGCTCCGAGCAGGCTGATTGTGGACATCGTGACGACTGAGCCAGCGAGCGGCAAGCGCGGCTACGATCGGGCTGATCAGCGACGCGAAGGAGCGAGCGATGGCGACCATCGAGACCAACCCGAACCTCGGCGCGGAGATCGTCGCCGACGCCAAGGAGTACGTCCTCTATTCGTGGTCGGTGCCGAGCCAGGTCAACCCGATCGCCGTGGCCGGCGCCGAAGGGCGTCACTTCTGGGACTACGACGGCAAGCGCTACCTCGATTTCGCGTCGCAGCTGGTGAACGTCAACATCGGGCACCAGCACCCGAAGATCATCGCTGCGATCAAGGAGCAGGCCGACCAGCTGTGCACGATCGGCCCGCCGATGGCCAACGAGTCGCGCTCGCGGCTCGGCCGTCTGCTCGCCGAGGTGACACCGGGCGACCTCTCGGTCTCGTTCTTCACGAACGGCGGCGCGGAAGCGAACGAGAACGCGATCAAGCTCGCGCGGCTCGCCACGGGGCGGCACAAGATCATCGCGCGCTACCGCTCGTACCACGGTGCCACGACCGGCGCCGTCACCCTGACCGGCGATCCGCGTCGCTGGGCCGTCGAGCCCGGCATGCCAGGCGTCGTCCGCATGTTCGATCCGTACACGTACCGCTGCCCGGCCGGGCACCCCGACCCGTGCCCTGTGTGCACCGGTGCGCCGCACCTCGAGGAGATTCTCGAGTACGAGGGCGCGCACACGGTCGCGGCCGTGATGCTGGAGACGATCACCGGCACGAACGGGATCATCGTGCCGCCCGACGGCTACCTGCAGTCGATCCGCGAAGTCTGCGACCGGCACGGGATCCTGCTCATCCTCGACGAGGTGATGGCCGGCTTCGGGCGCTCCGGAAAGTGGTTCGCCTGCGACCACTGGGACGTCGTCCCCGACATCATCACGGTCGCCAAGGGCATCAACTCCGGCTACGTCCCGATCGGGGCGATGATCGCCCGTGGGGAGATCGTGGATCGGGTGCGTGACCAGTTCTTCCCCGGCGGGCTCACGTATGCGGGGCACCCGCTCGCGTGCGCGTCAGCGGTCGCGTCGATCGAGGCCTTCCGGGAGGAGGCAGTCGTCGAGAACGCGGCGGCGATGGGCGACTGGTTCGCGGAGGCGCTGGGAGGGCTCGCGGCCCGGCACCCCTCGATCGGCGACGTTCGCGGGCGCGGCTGCTTCTGGGGTATCGAGCTCGTCAAGAACCGGGAGACGAAGGAGATGCTCGTGCCCTTCAACTCGGCGGGCGAGGCGGCGGCTCCGGTGGCGCGGCTGGCGCGTGCGGCGCTCGAGCAGGGCCTCTATCTCATGACCCACTGGAATGTGGTGATGGTCGTGCCACCGTTGACGATCACGCCGGAAGAGGCCGAGGAGGGTGTCGCGATCCTCGACGAGGTGCTCGCACTCGCCGACGAGTACGTCTCGTAGCCGCCTCGGCTAGCCAGCGTCGCCGAGGAAGTCGGCGATCGCGGCGGCCGTTTCCTCCAGCGCGTCCCAGAGGAGACTGTGACCTCCGTCGACGGTGAGCACAGTGAGCAGCTCGCCCAGCGCAGCGCGGTGCGCGTCGAGGAGGTGGTCGTAGCCCAGGTAGCTGTGCTCCCCGAGCACGAGCAGGGTCGGGACACGAACGTCGTCGAAGCTGGGCGGCGCTGACGCCATCTCGCCGTAGGCGGCGACGACCGAGGCCTGGCTGTAGCGGTAGCGCCAGCGGCCGTCCTCGCCGGGCTCGAGGTGATCCCGCAGCTCCGCCTCGACCAGCCCGCGCGGCGCACCATGCAGCTGGCTCTCCTCGTAGCGGCGGTCGAGGGCCTCGTCGAAGGAGGCATAGACGCGTTCTCGGCGGGCGTTCTCGGCGGCGAACAGCGCTATCTGTGGTGGCACGTGAATGGCAGGGTCGAGCAGTACGAGCCGATCCACGACGGCGGGCTCGCGTGCCGCCAACTCGAGCGCGAGGCGCCCTCCAAAGGAGTGGCCGATCCAGGCAGCAGGGGTTTCCCCGACGCTGGCCCGGATCGCCGCGAGGTGGTCGTCAATAGACCACGGCGGCTCGGCGGGCGATGCGCCGTGGCCGAGCAGGTCGGGTGCGACGACTTCATGCTCGTCGGCCAACCAGTCCTCCGCGAGCACGCGAAAGTGCCCGCCGTGGCTCGTCACACCGTGCAGGCAGACGATGCGCGGTGCGCCCGCGCGGCCCCAGGCGTGGAGTGCGAGCTCACGCCCCACGGCGCCAGCTCCCGGCCGCCGCGAACGCGGCTCCGCCGTCGGTCCATCCCCCCACCAGGGGGCCGCCAGCCCCCCTACCGGAACCGTAACCCACGTCTCGTGCCGAGGGGGTGCCGGCTTCGTGTCGACTTCGCAACGGCGCCGGCACGTGCTCGTTGTCCAGGTGGTTCGGAGCCACGGGGCTCGAGCTACCGTCAGCCGCTGCCACGCTCGAGTGTCTCGAGCGACTCGGGCACCATCTCCGTCCGCCGCGTGTCCGCGTCCTTGACGAGCGACCAGATCACCGTGCCCTCCTTGTCGATCAGGAACGTGCCGCGCACGGGGGCGCCGGTCCCCTCGTCGAAGACGCCGTAGGCGCGGGCGGTGGCGCCGTGCTGCCAGAAATCGGAGGCGAAGGTGTACGTCGCGCCGAGCTCGTCGCGCCACGCCTGACGTGCTGCCGAGGGGTCGCACGAGACGAACACGATGTCGGTCTCGGCGTGCTGGAACGAGTCGAGGTTCTCCTGGAGGTCGAGGGCCTCCTCGGCGCACACCGCGGTGAAGGCGAACGGGTGGAAGACGAGCAGCACGTTGCGGCGGCCGAGGAAGTCGTCCATCCGCACTCGGCGCTCGTACGTCTCCTCGAGATCGAAAGCCGGCGCGCGGTCACCCGTCGTGATCGGCACGTGTCGCCTCCTCCCGCTCGTCGCCGTTGCCGGACGGACGATAGTAGCTTCGGCCCGCGAGCTCCTCGGGGAGGAGATCGAGCGAGAACCCCGCCGCGTCGTCGTGCGGGTAGATGTACCCCGTGCCGTGCCCCCGCGACGAGGCACCCGCGTAGTGGGCGTCGCGCAGCATGGGCGGCGGCGGCTTCGCTCCCTCGCGCCGGACGTCGTTCCGCGCCTTCCAGATGGCGGTCGCCGAGGCGTTCGACTTCGGCGCGCGTGCGAGGTAGACAGCCGCCTGCGCGAGGTTGAGCTGCGCCTCCGGGAGCCCGACGTGCTCGACGGCTTGAGCGGCGGCGACCGCGACCATGAGCCCGCGCGGGTCGGCGTTGCCGACGTCCTCGGACGCCAGGATGATCATGCGCCGCGCGATGAACCGAGGGTCCTCGCCGGCTTCGAGCATCACGGCGAGGTAGTACACGGCGGCGTCGGCGTCTCCGCCCCGCATGGACTTGATGAACGCCGACGTCACGTCGTAGTGCTGGTCGCCCGCGCGGTCGTACCTCAGCGGACGCTTCCGGGCCGCGTCAGCCACGTGGTCGACGGTGAGCGGTGCCTTCTCGGCCTGAGCCGTGTGGACCGCGAGCTCGAGAGTAGCCAGCGCCGTCCGGGCATCTCCCCCTGCCACACGGGCGATCTCGGACGCCACGTCGGCAGGGACGTCGACCTCGAGCTCGGCCGCTCCCCGTGCGACGACCACGAGCAGCTCGTCGGGGTTCAACGGCTCGAGCTCGATCACGGTGCAACGCGAGAGGAGGGCGTCGTTGACCTGGAAGTACGGATTCTCCGTCGTCGCACCGATGAGCGTCACGAGCCCCTCCTCGACCGCGTGCAGCACCGAGTCCTGCTGCCGCTTGTCGAACCGGTGGATCTCGTCGATGAAGAGTGTCGTCCGCCGACCGTTGCCACCGAGCAGGTCCCGTGCGCGGCGAATCACCGCCCGGACGTCGTCGACTCGTGCGGAGACTGCCGAGAGCTCCTCGAACGACGAGCCCGTCCTCTCGGCGACGATGCGCGCAAGCGTCGTCTTGCCCACACCCGGCGGACCGAACAGGATCATCGAGGGCGGCCGGTCGTCCTCGATCGCTCGGCGGAGGGCCGATCCGGCTCCGAGGACGTGCTGCTGGCCGACGAGCTCGTCGAGCGTCCGTGGGCGGAGTCGCTGGGCGAGCGGTGCGACCGTGACGGCAGCCTTCCGTGCCGCGTCCTCGAAGAGATCACCCACTGCGACCGCAGTATGCTCCGTCCATGGGGCCTCAGGAGCCGGAACACACCCTCGAGGCCTGGTTCTCCGCAACGGCATGACGGTTCCGATCGGGCCACGACTGCCATGAGCTATCGCAGCGAGGTAGTGGAGCTCCTGCAGGGGTTGCTCCGGCTCGACACGGTGAGTCCACCCGGCAACGAGACCCTCGCCGCCGAGCATCTGGACACGTACCTCGCGGCCAACGGGGTCGCGACCGAGCTCGTCGGCAAGGTGCCGGAGCGCGCGAGCCTCCTGGCGCGCCTTCCCGGGCGCGGAGAGGGCCCCTCACTGCTCCTGATGGCGCATACGGACACGGTTCGCGCGGAGCCTGAGGACTGGCAGCGCAGTCCGTGGTCGGGGGACGTGGCAGACGGCGAGGTCTGGGGCCGCGGCGCGCTCGACATGAAGGGGCATGTCGCTGCCGCCGCGGTTGCCTTCGCCTCTCTCGCCCGTGAGGGTTTCGAGCCATCGGGCGACCTGCTGCTCGCGCTCCACGCCGACGAGGAGGTCGGCGCCGACTTCGGCATGTCGTGGCTGGCACGCGAGCATGCCGGGAGCGTGCGCGCCGACTGCGCGCTCAACGAGGGGGGAGGGGAGCGGTGTGTCTTCGGCGGCCGCGTCTATTACCTCTGCGGTGTCGGCGAGAAGGCGACTGCGCCGTTCGTGGTTCGCGTGCGCGGACGGGCCGGGCACGCCTCCGTGCCGTCGATCGCCGACAACGCGCTCGTCAAGGCGGCCCCGATCGTCGAGGCGATTGCCCGGCTGGAGCCGCCGAAGACGCTGCTTCCCCAGGTGCGGCGCTTTCTCGAGGAGGTACTCGGCGAGGCGCCCCCACCGGAGCTCGCGCTCGAGCGCGCACGTGAGCTGCATCCTCTCGCCGCCGAGCTCGTCGAGCCGCTCCTGTCGCTGACCCTCTCGCCGACGATGATCGAAGCCTCGCGGCAGCTGAACGTCGTTCCCGGGACGTGCGAGATCAGCGTCGATTGCCGCTTGCTCCCCGGGCAAGGGCCCGAGGACCTCGAACCGCTGTTGCGCGCGGCTCTGGGGGAGGGCGACTGGGAGATCGAGTGGCTCGAGGCAGAGCGGGTCGGCGGCTCGTCGTCACCACTCGACACGCCCTTGTGGCGGGCACTGCAGTCGTGGATCGACCGGATCGAGCCCGGGGCGGTGCTCGCACCCATCCTCATGGCCGGGTTCACCGATAGCCACTACCTGCGGACGGCCTTCGACACCGTTGCGTACGGCTTCTTTCCGCTGCGGGCGATGGAGAGCGAGCTCGCTGGCCGCCTCGTTCACGCGGCCGACGAGCGGATCGCCATCGACGATCTCGAAGACGGCGTCGATGTCTTCCGGCATGTAGCCCGCGAGCTCGGCGGCTGACGTCAGCCCCGGCCGGCGATGCCCAGCCGCTCTACCCGCGGAGCGCGATGCGTTCGACGGCGTCGTCTCGGCCAACGACGATCTCCGTCACGAGCGAGGGAGAGAAGAGGCCGTGCTCGACGACCCCCGGGACGGCGGAGAGTGCGTCCGCGAGCGCGTCCGGGTCGTCGACGTCGCCGTGGTAGTCGGCGATCACGTTTCCATCCGGGCTCGGCGGTGCGTCGCGGACGGTGACGAGATCGAGTCGGCGCAATGTGCCCGCGAGGCCGTACGACAGGAGCTCGAGCGGGATCGGCGGCCGGAGGCTCTCGACCAGCTTGTCGGACGAGGCGATCACGACGAAGCGATCGGCCACCGTGGCGACGAGCTTCTCGCGTGTGTGGGCGCCGCCACCACCCTTGACGACCCAGCCGTCCGGAGCTATCTGGTCCGCACCGTCGACGGCCAGATCGAGCCGGTCGAGCGAGTCGGCTCCCGTGAACGGCTCGACTGGGAGCCCGAGCGATCGCGCCTCCTCCTCCGTTCGTAGGGAGGTCGCGACGCAGCGCAGTGTCAGCCGGCGCTCGGCGAGCAGCGGCAAGAACAGCGAAACGGTCGAGCCGGTACCGAGGCCCACGGCCATCCCGTCCTCGGCGAGGAGGGCGGCAGCGTGTGCGGCGAGCAGCTTCTCGTGCTCGAGGCCCATCGGCGGCAACCGTATCGGTCGCGCCGGTCGCGGCTGCACCCAGCCTCCGGAGCCGCCAAGATGGCGGCATGACGGGCGGGCGGCCACTCTTGCGGAGCAGCGCAGCATGGCGTGCGCTCGAGCGCCATCGTGACGAAATCGGCGCTGTGCACCTCCGCGACTTGTTCTCCGAGGATGCATCGCGAGGCGAGCGTCTCCGCGCCACCGCGGCGGGCATGTATCTCGACTACTCCAAGCAGCGCATCACCGACGAAACCGTACGGCTGCTGCTCGAGCTCGCACGTGAGCGCGGCGTGTCGCAATGGCTGGAGGCGATGTTCACGGGCGAGCACGTCAACGTCACGGAGGATCGACCGGCTCTCCACACAGCCCTCAGGCTTGCCCGGGGGGAGACCCTCGTCGTCGACGGCCACGACGTCGTCCGCGATGTGCACGGTGTGCTCGACCGGATGGCGGTCTTCTCGGACGCAGTGCGCGCGGGTCGCTGGCAGGGCACGACCGGCGTGCCAATCCGGAACGTCGTCAACATCGGTATCGGCGGCTCGCACCTCGGGCCGGCCATGGCGCATGACGCGCTTCGGGCGTACTCGAGTCGCGAGTTGGCCCTGCGCTTCGTGTCGAACGTCGACCCTACCGACCTGGCCGAGTCCCTCAGCGGGCTCGATCCTGCCGAGACGCTGTTCGTTGTCTGCTCGAAGACGTTCACCACGCAGGAGACGATGGCAAATGCTGCGAGTGCGCGAGCATGGATGGGCGGCGCCCTCGGCGAGGAGGCGGTCTCGCGGCACTTCGCCGCGGTGACGTCGAATCTGGATGCGGCTGTCGAGTTCGGGATCGACCCGTCGGCCATATTCGGCTTCTGGGACTGGGTCGGCGGCCGGTTCTCACTGCCGTCGGCCGTCGGTCTGTCCACGATGATCGCCATCGGCGACGAGCGGTTCCGCGAGCTCCTCGCGGGGTTCCATGCCATGGACGTGCATGTTCGGGAAGCGCCGCTCGAGCGAAACCTGCCGGTGTTGATGGGGCTCCTGGCGGTCTGGAACCGGTTGCTGGGAGCGCAGACGCTTGCGGTTCTCCCGTACGACTCGTACCTCAGGCTGCTTCCCGCGTACCTCCAGCAGCTCGCGATGGAGTCGAACGGGAAGTCCGTGACCACGGCGGGAGCGGATGTCGACTACGACACTGCCGCCGTGATCTGGGGTGAGCCGGGGACAAACGGTCAGCACAGCTTCTTCCAGCTGCTTCACCAGGGAACGGTCCCCGTCCCTTGTGACCTGATCGCCTTCAGCTCGAGCCTGAGCGCTCCGGGTGGCCAGCACGACCTGCTCATTGCGAACATGATCGCGCAGGGTCAGGCGCTGGCCTTCGGCCGCACCGCGCACGACGCGAGGTCCGCCGGCGTGCCCGAAGGCCTCGTCCCCCACTGTGTGCTCGCTGGCAACCGCCCGTCGTCGACGTTGCTTCTCGACCGCCTGACGCCGTCGAGCCTCGGCATGCTCGTGGCGCTCTACGAGCACGCAGTTGTCGTGCAAGCTGTGATCTGGGACGTGAACCCCTTCGACCAGTGGGGAGTCGAGCTCGGGAAGGAGCTGACCCGGAGGATCGTCCCGGAGCTCCGATCCTCGGAGGAACTGCCGCTCCGTCACGACTCGTCGACGAACGCCCTGATCGGTCACTACCGCGCCCGGCGCGCCGCGCCTGAGTGATCGGCGCGGCACCGAGCGCGCCGTACGAATCGGCCAACGAGGCACGGTACGCTCGCCCCATGTTGGAGCTGTGGGAGCCGGACGGTGCGTTCGTCCAGATCGAGGACTGGCTGTCGTCGCAAGGGTTCTTTCAACCGGGTGGCGCGGGTCTGGTGGCCGACCTCTTCCTCGGCTACGGGCTCTCGCAGTCGATCCGTCGCGCCGGGACGGCGCCTCCTCCTGAGCCGTGCCAGCTCCCGCTGGCGGCCTGTGTCGTCCGATCGGACAACTACAGTGACACGCATGGCATCGACGCTCCCGTGCGCTGTGAGATCGGGGACTGGGAGCGGACCTGGTCGGCGGCGGAGTACGGCGCAGCAGTCGGCGCCGTGCGGGAGGCGATTGCGGCAGGTGACGTCTACCAGGTCAATCTCGTCCAACATCTCTCCGCACCGTTCTCGGGCGATGCGGGCGCGCTCGCCTCCGGTCTACGTTCCCTGACACAATCGAGCGACCTCCCCTTCGCGGACGCCGGCTGGAGGCTGTTGCGTGGCGACGGGTGGACGATCGTCTCGGCGTCGCCCGAGGTGTTTGTCGCACGACGTGGGGATCGCGTGTGGACGATGCCGATCAAGGGCACGCGCCCCGCGGGCGGGCGGGCGGAGCTGCGGGCATCGGCGAAGGATGCTGCCGAGCACTTGATGATCGTCGACTTGGAGCGCAACGACCTGTCGCGGGTCTGCGAGCCCGGCTCGGTGCGTTGGCCGGAGCTCCTGGTTCCGCATCGGTTGGCCGGAGTCGAGCACCTCGTCTCGAAGGTCGAAGGGCGGCTACGTCCAGGTGTCGGCCTGGCCGAGCTACTCGAGGCGACGTTCCCTGGCGGCTCGGTCACGGGGGCCCCGAAGATCGCTGCCGTCGACCTGATCGCGGGTCTGGAACCGGTCGGGCGCGGTGCGTCGATGGGTGCCCTTGGGCGCGTCCATGGCAACGGCGACCTGGAGCTCGCGCTGACTATCCGTACGTTCGCGGTTGCGGATGGGCGCATCCATCTGTGGGTCGGCGGCGGCGTCGTCTGGGACTCGGACGCCACGGACGAGGTCGAGGAGTCGTGGACGAAAGCCGCGCCGCTGCTGGCGGCGATCGGAGCGCCGATGCCGCAGGCGGAGGCTCGTTGAGGCCGCTGGCCGTCGCGGTCTCGGGTCGCGGGCTCGTCGACCCGTCCGAGCCGGTGCTGTGTGCCGACGACGAGGGGTTCGCACGCGGTCGAGCCGCGTTCTCGACCCTGCGCGTGTACGGCGGTCGTCCATTCCGGCTGAACGAGCACGTGACACGGCTCGCGGCGTCCGCTGCCCGGCTCGGCCTACCGGAGCCGGATCAGGCGGAGGTCGAGCGGCTCGTCGGCAGCGTGGTCGGGGCGGCGGGCGTCCCGGACTGTGCGGTTCGGATCACGTGGACACCGGGCCCACCGGGAGGGTCGCCGCTCGCGCTCGCCGTGGCGACGCCCGTTCCCGCGTGGATCGAGGAGGCGCGGGCGAGGGGCCAGCGGCTCGTCTCGCTGCTCGTGCCGCGACGCTCCGAGCCGTGGCTGCTCGAGGGCACGAAGTCGACGAGCTATGCCGTGAACATGGCGGCGGAAGCGGAGGCGAAGCGCCGCGGCGCCGACGACGCCGTCTTCGTCGACCAGGACGGCGTTGTGCTGGAGGGCCCGGTCACGAACATCTGGTGGCGTAAGGGATCGACGCTGCACACGCCGTCGCTCGAGCTCGGCATCCTCGCAGGTGAGACGCGGGCGACCCTCATCGACCTCGCCGCCGGCGTCGGGTACGACGTGGCGGAGGGCGCGTACCCGTTGCTGCGCCTGCACGGTGCTGACGAGGCGTTCACGTCTTCGTCCGTCCGGGAGGTCATGCCCATTGCGGCCGTCGACGGCGTGGAGCTGGCGAGAGGGCCCGCGGCCGACGTCCTTCAGGCTTCGCTGCGTTCCGCAGCGTACGGCAACGTCTCAACCTGAACCGTCGTCGGCCGGCGCCGGAGGAGGCCCCGTGCCGTCGACGACGAGGTCGGCGCACGCGATCGGGTCGTCGCGCTCGACGTAGCGCTCCTCCGCCGGGATCCAGCGCTCGACCCACGTGCTGCGGGCTTCTTCCCCGTCGCGGCTGACGCCTCGGACGACCCGCAGGTCGTACGGCGCTTCGACCCATACGCGTACGGCGTACGCGTCGCGCACGTCGCGGTGCAGGGCGCACACCCCCTCCACGACGACGACGCCTGTCGGCTCGACGACCCGCTCCCCGCGTTGCGTCTTGGCTGCCCAGTCGTAGGAGGAGAACCGTGCAGTCTCGCCTCGGGTCAACGGCTCGATAACCTCGGCGCGCAGCCGCACGAGGTCGAAGCCGTCATCCATCCAGAATT
The DNA here is from genome assembly GCA_963701395.1 of uncultured Actinomycetes bacterium. GTDB lineage: Bacteria > Actinomycetota > Thermoleophilia > Gaiellales > Gaiellaceae > Gaiella. Next base: position 53,857 of record CAVOZU010000009.1, on the reverse strand, counting down.
CGTCGGTGGAGACGATCTGCGCGCCGGGAATCGCCCAGGCGAGGGTCGTCTTGCCGGCACCCCCGTGGCCGCCGATGCCGACGAGCGTCAGGCGCTGCCCCCGCGCGGCGGTGGAGACGAGCTCGACGACCGGGCCGGCATCCACGGGCCGGACGGTACCCTCTGCGTCATGGAGAAGCTGCGCCTCGGCGGCATGGCCCTCCAGAACGGCGTGCTCGTGCACGGCCCGACCTCGTGGGGCGCTGCCGTTCGTGACGATGGCGGCCGGATCCTGGCGTCCGCAGGTCGCAAGCGTCGCCTCGCTCCGGGCGTGCAAACCCCCATCCTTCGTGGCCCTCTGCGGCTCGCCGAGTCGTTCGCGCTCCTCCCCGACGTGAAGAGAGCGTTGCCGGAGGTGCGCTTCCCGTTCGAGCGCCCCGGTGTGGCGGTGGCGGTTGTGGGTGGCTCTGCGGTCGCTGCCGCGGCCCGACGGTCGCCGCTGTCCGCCATCGCGCGTGAGTCGATCGCGGCGATCGCAGCGCTCGTTCCTGCCGCGGTCGCCCTCCGTGGCGGTGAGCTCTCCCGCTACCACGGAGCCGAGCACGTCTCGATCGGGACCTACGAGCTGGACGGTGAGGTCGCGCCGAAGGAGCACGACCGCTGCGGATCGCACCTGCTGGGCCCGCTGCTCCTCAGCTCCGCGGCTGCGAGCGCACTGGCGGCCCGCGCACCAGCGCGCGGCAGAGGTCTTGCCCGGGTCGCAGGTGCGGTTGGTGCGGTCGGCGTCTCGGTCGAGGTCTTCGCGTGGATGGGTCGCCATCCACGCAATCCGCTGTCACGCGCGTTGGCTCGCCCGGGGCACGAGCTCCAGCGTCGGCTGTCCACCGCAGACCCGTCCCCCGCGCAGCTCGAGGTGGCGGAAGCTGCTCTCGCAGCCTGTCTCGAGGCCGAGTCGAAGGCTGTACCCGCCGCCGGGGACGAGAGCCCGTGACGCTTGCGCCGTCGCGCGCCCGCGGTGAGCGTCTTGCTCCCGAGGTGTTCGACCTCCCGGTCGAGAAGATGCGCGAGGGCTACTACACGGACGCCTACTTCAACCACACGCGATCAGCGCTGCTCCACGACGGGCGCCACCCGCGTGTCGTGATGCAGGTGTTTCAACGCAAGAACGCGATGCTCGGCGGCATGGACGAGGCGATCGCCATCCTCAAGCTCTGCTCGCACGGGTTCGATGAGCTGACGGTTCATGCGCTGCACGACGGCGACCGCATCGAGCCGTGGCAGACGGTGATGACGATCGAGGGCGACTACACGCTGTTCGCGCACCTGGAGACCGTGTACCTTGGCGTGCTGGCGCGCCGCACCCTCGTCTCCACGAATGTGACGAGGGTGCTGGAGGCGACTGGTTGGAAGCCGATCATCTTCATGCCCGCCCGCCACGACCACCACCGCGTGCAGACGGGCGACGGGTACGCGGCGTATGTCGCAGGGGCGGTGACCGGGGCATCGATCGGGGTCACGTCGGACGCCCAGGCGTCGTGGTGGGGAGGGCGCGGCGTCGGCACCGTTCCGCACTCTCTGATCGCGTCGTACGGCGGCAACACCGTTCTCGCGGCGACGAAGTTCGCGGAGTGGGCGGGCGACGACTTCCGGATCACCGTGCTCGTCGACTTCGACAACGACTCGGTCCAGACGGCGTTGGACGTCGCCCGCGCGCTGGGCCCCCGGCTGTGGGGCGTACGGCTCGATACCTCCGGGCAGCTGGTCGACCGGTCGCTGTGGGACGAGATGGGCGACTTCGACCCGCGAGGCGTGAACGAGCGCCTCGTGCGCCGCGTTCGGGACGCACTCGACGCGGACGGCTTCGAGCACGTGAGGATCGTCGCCTCGGGTGGGTTCACGATCGAGAGGATCCGGGCGTTCGAAGAGCGCAGCGTCCCGGTCGACGCCTACGGGGTCGGCTCCTCGCTGATCAGGGGCGAGAACGACTACACCGCCGACATCGTGATGGCCGACGGCAGGCCCGTGGCAAAGGTCGGCCGACACTTCCGTCCCGACGAGCGCCTGGAGCTCGTGACGTGACGTCTCCCGGCCGGCCCGTGCTCTGGGATGTGGACACGCAGGTCGACTTCGCGCTGCCGTCGGGGAGCCTCTATGTCCCCGGCGCCGAGGAGACGCTTGCGAACATGGGTCGGCTCGTACGGTGGGCGCACGACGCCGGGATCGTCCACGTCGCCTCGGCCGACGACCACGAGCTCACCGACGCCGAGATCTCTCTCGAGCCGGACTTCGCCGAGACGTGGCCGCCGCACTGTCTCCACGGCACGCCCGGCGCGCGGCGGGTTCCGGAGACCGACCAGGCGCAGCCCGTGACGCTCACGTTGGCGCCCTTGCCGTCGGCCACCGTGGCCGACCTGATCCGCGGTCATCGCGAGGTGCTGCTGCTCAAGAAGACGGTGGACGTGTTCGACAACCCGAACACCGAGGCCGTGCTCGAGGCGCTGCAGCCGAGCGAGGTGGTCGTCTTTGGTCTGGCGACCGACGTGTGCGACCACCGCGCGATCGTCGGGCTCCGTGCGCGCGGGGTCCCGGTGACGTTCGTCGAGGACGCGTCACGCGCGATCTCCGAGGAGCGGGCCGCGCTGTGCGCGGCCGAGTGGCGCGATCTGGACGTGCGCGTGGCGCGCACCGACGACGTGCTCGCCGGTCTGTAGGGCGCAGGCGCGCCAGCCGTGCGGTTGACCGCCCGCCCGGATCGCCTGATAGTGCGTAAGTGAGCTGGGCAGAGTTCCAGGACACGATCGTGATCTGGATGCCGATCCTCTTCTTCGGCGCCATCTTCGTGATCCTGCTGATGACGGTGCGGCACATGCCGCGTACCAAGCCTGCTCCTGTCGAGAAGGACTCGGTCGAGAACGTCTCCTGGTCGGACGTCGCAGGCCTCGACGAGGCGAAGGAGGAGCTGGAGGAGGTCGTCGAGTTCATGCGCGAACCGGGCCGCTTCGCTCGGCTCGGGGCGCGTATTCCGAAGGGGATCCTGCTCTACGGCCCACCCGGGACGGGTAAGACGCTGCTTGCGAAGGCGATTGCGAAGGAGTCGGGTGCGAACTTCTACTCCTCGAGCGCCGCGTCGTTCGTGGAGATGTTCGCCGGGCTTGGCGCCGCCCGCATTCGCAAGCTGTTCGCAGAGGCCAAGAAGAACGCGCCGGCGATCGTCTTCATCGACGAGCTCGACGCGGTGGGCACGGCGCGACAGGGAGGCGGCTTCCATCGAGAGCACGACCAGACGCTGAACCAGCTGCTCGTCGAGCTCGACGGCTTCGCCGGTCGGGAGAACGTGATCGTGATGGGCGCCTCGAACCGCCTGCAGGACCTCGACCCGGCATTGCTCAGGCCGGGCCGCTTCGACCGGCAGGTGCACGTCTCTCCGCCCGACGTATCGGGTCGAGAGGCGATCCTGCGCGTGCACACGAGGTCGAAGCCACTCGCCTCCGATGTGGATCTCTCCGTTCTCGCACGTCGCACTGCCGGTCTGACCGGCGCGGAGCTCGCCAACATCGCCAACGAGGCAGCGATCTTCGCCGCGCGCCGCTCCGCTCGAGCACGTGTACATGAACGACTTCGACGCCGCGATGGAGCGTGTGCTGACGGGGCTGCAGAAGCGGCGGCTCGTGACGGAGAAGGAGAAGCGGATCCTCGCCTACCACGAGGCCGGACATGCCCTCACTGCGCACCTGATGGGCGACTTGATGCCTGTGCAGAAGGTCACGATCGTGGGGCGGGGCGAGGCGCTTGGCCTCGCCTACTACCTGCCGACCGAGGATCGGTACCTCCACACGAAGGAGGAGCTGCAGGACGTGATGAAGGTCGCGCTGGCCGGTCGTGCGGCCGAGGAGCTCGTCTTCGGGCGCGTCACGAACGGCGCCTCGAACGATCTCGAGAAGGTGACCGAGATCGCCCGCCGGATGGTGTTCGACTACGGGATGTCGGACCTGGCGGCGGCCCGCACGATGCGCGCCGACAACTATGGGCTGTCGGAGGAGACGAAGCGGATGCGCGACTCGGAGCAGGCCCGGCTCACCGACGACGCGTACGAGGAGGCGATGCGGGTCCTCGTCAAGAACCGGGCGGCGCTCGACCTGCTGGCGAACGCGCTGCTCGAGAAGGAGACCATCGAGCGGGACGAGCTGAACGCGATGTTCGACGACCTGGCGGTGGAGTCCCGCTCGTCGGAGACCGTCGGCACGGTTCGCCTCGTGGCGGGAGCCGAGCGCGAGTAGCGGCGGCGGCCTCGCCGGCCGCCGGTAGCATCGCCCGCGTGACCACGACGCGCGGCATCCACCACGTCGGCTTCGCCGTCGTCGATCTCGACGAGGCCATCGCGACGTACGTGGCGCTCTTCGCCGCCACCGTCGAGCACCGCGAGGTGATCGCGGAGCAAGGTGCGGAGGCCGTGTCCCTGCAGGTGGGAGGGAGCCGCGTCGAGCTCTTGATGCCAACGGGCGAGGACACGCCGATCGGGCGTTTTCTGGAGAGACGTGGCCCGGGCATGCACCACGTCGCCTACGAGGTCGACGACGTCGCTATCGCCACCGCGGAGCTCGCGGCGGCCGGAGTGGAGCTCGTCGACGAGAAGCCACGCGCAGGCTTGTTCGGGCTCGAGGTCGCATTCGTCCATCCCGACGCCGTCCACGGCGTCCTCACGGAGGTGGTCGCACGTGTCAATCGCTGACTCAGTCCGCATCGAGCTCGCCTTCGAGGGCGGGCAGATCATCAGCGCGCTCGTCGCGCCGGAGACCGCCGACGCCGTCGAGCGCTCTCTCGCCGCAGGCTCGCAGGGGACGCTGCAGGTGGACACCGACGATGGCCGGGTGACGGTGATCGTTCCGCAGGTTGTCTACATGAAGCGTTACGCGCGCGAAGCGGCCGTCGGCTTCGGCATCTGACGGGTGGCGCTCGAGGTCGGCATCGTCGGCCTTCCCAACGCCGGGAAGACCACGCTCTTCAACGCGCTCACGCATGCGGGCGCGGAGATCACGGCGTACGCGTCGGTGACCGACAAGCCGAACGTCGGCATGGCCGCGATCGCGGACGAGCGACTCGACCGGCTCGCGGTGTTGATCGGCTCGAAGAAGACCACTCCCGCTGCGATCAGGGTCGTCGACGTCCCCGGCACCGGCCCTCAACTCCTCGGCAACCTCCGCCAGGTCGATGCGGTGCTGGCTGTCGTGGACGGCTTCACGGGGGAGTCCGACCCCGAGAGCGACCTCGAGACGCTGCGGCTGGAGCTCCTCGTTGCGGATCGCGATCACGTCGAGCGGCGACTCGAGCGGGTCGAGAAGCTCGCGAAGTCGGGTGACGCCACGCTGCGGAAGGAGGTGGGCGAGCTGCAGCGCCTGCTCGCCCACCTCGAGTCGGGGCACACGCTTGCCGACTGGCCCGGCGAGCTGCCGTCCGAGCTCGAGCCGCTGACGACGAAGCCGTTGCTGGCGCTCGAGAACGGCCCGGGCGGCGTCGACTGTGCGCTCGAGGCAGAGCTCGCGGAGCTGCCCGACGAGGAGGCTGCCGAGTTTCGAGAAGGGCGCCGATCCGCGCTGGAGGAGGTTGTCGTGCGACTCAAGGACGCTCTCGACCTGATCACGTTCTTCACGATCGGTGACACGGAGGCGCGGGCGTGGACGTTGCGCAGGGGCAGACGGCGCTCGAGGCGGCCGAGTCGATCCACTCCGACATCGCGCGCGGGTTCATCCGCTGCGAGGTGATCCGCTGGGACGACCTGCTCGAGCACGGCTCGCACGCCGAGGCCGCCCGGCACGCGAAGCAGCGTCTCGAAGGGAAGAGCTACGTCGTCGAGGACGGCGACGTCCTCAACGTGCGCTTCAACGTCTGAACGGCGCGCCCGCGTTGGCTCAGCCGGCGGCGACGAGCGCGGCGCCACAGAGCGCCACGGCGCCGCCCGCTCGACGCAGTCGATCGACACGCTCACCGAGCAGGACGCGCGCCAGGACGATGGTGGTCAGCGGGTAGAGCGCGCTGAGCACCGCGACGATGCCCGCGGCGCCGAACGTGGTTGCCGTCGCCACCAGCACGTTGGCGCCCGTGTCGAAGACGCCGATCGCGATGAGCACCGGCAGCAGCGGACGTGCTGGGCGCAGGCTGACGCCAACCGCGAGGGCTGTGACCACGACGAGCGCGCTCGACGTGCCGCGTGCGGTCGTGGTCGCCCAGACGATGCTCTCGTCTGCGGCGGAGTCGATCCCGACGACGAACAGCCCGAAGCCGAGCGCGGCGATGACGGCCAGCCCTGCGCCGTTCGCGAGGCGGCGCTCGCCGCTGGTCGGCTGGTGCGAGAGCACGACGATGCCGACGAGAACGGCGCCGATGCCGAGCCACTGCGTCCCGCTGGGGGTCGTGCCTCGCGCGGCGTCGACGGCGAGTGGGACGACCGGCGAGGCGGCCGAAATCGGCGCCACGATTGCCATCGCCCCCAGCGCGAGCCCTCGGTAGAGCGCCGCGAGCCCGACCGCACCTGCGAGCCCGGCGCCTGCGGCTGCGGCGATTTCGCCACCGCCGGGCCACGGGTCGCGCGCGATCGCGAGCCACACGAGCAATCCGGCGAAGCCGATGAACTGCGATACGCCGAGCACCATGAGCACTGGGGCCTTCCGCGAGGTGAGGCCCCCGAGGAAGTCCCCTGCGCCCCACGCGAGCGCGGCGCCGAGCGCGAGCAGTGCCGCCATGGTGACCTCTCAGTCGTCGCCGACGGGGCGCGTCGCCGCCTGCGCGTCGAGCTGGTTCGCGTGATACAGGACGGCGGCTTCCGCGGTGCGTGCGGATCCACGGTCGTGGTGGCACGCGATCGCGTGCAGCAGCTCCGCCAACACGGCCGCGTCGATCGCACCTGCGCGCTCCTCGATCAGCCGCAGCCCGAGGTGGACATGACCGAGCAGACGGCCCTCCTCCGTCTGCCGGAAGGTCGGGCCACGCTCCAACTCGCGGGTGCGGCCGATGTCGTGCAGCAACGCTGCACCCAGCAGCAGGTCGGCGCGCAGCCGCGGGTGCAGCTGTGCGGTCTCGCGGCAGAGCGTCGCCACACCGACCGTGTGCTCGAGCAACCCGCCTGCGTAGCCGTGGTGCCCCTCCGCGCCGGCGGCGGGCAACGATCGCAGCGCCTGGCGTAGCTCGCGGTCGGACAGGAACGAAGCGACCAGCGACGCCAGCTCGGGGTGCGCGATTTCACCCGCGAGGAACTCGAGGAAGCCGTCGAGCTCGTCCGCATCGCGCTTGAGCGTCGGCGCGAGATCCGCGGGATCCATCTCCGGCGCAGCCTCCAGCGAGCGCACCTGCACCTGCAGCCGGTTTCCGTACCGCTCAACCTGCCCGAGCACCCGGATCGCGTCGCCGTCGTCGAACCGGCGGTCCAGGAGCTCCACGTCCTGCCAGACGCGCGCCTCGACGCGGCCTGTCGGGTCGACGAGGTCGAACGCGAGGTAGGCCGCGCCCGTTCGCGTACGCAGCCGACGTTTGCGCGCCGCGGCGAACACGCCCTCGACGACGCGGTCCTCGACGAGCTCCGAAATCGACGTCACGCCGGTGAGTCTACGAGCGCGGGTAGATTCGCGGGCATGGCCGACGTCCAGCCGTTTCTCGCCATCCGCTATCGGCACCCGACAGCGGATCTCGTCGCGCCGCCCTACGACGTGCTCACCGCGGCTCAGCGAGACGAGTACGCGGCGCGCAGCCCACACAATGTCGTGCACCTGACGCTCAACGACTCGGAGGACGAGGCCGGTCGCCTGTTCCGCACGTGGCTCGAGGAGGGAGTGCTCGCCGCCGACGACACACCGGCGGCGTGGGTCGTCGCGCAGGACTACATCGGGCCCGACGGCATAGCGCGGCGCCGCGAGGGCATCGTCGCATCGCTCGGCGTCGAGCCGTATACGACGCGCGCGGTGCTCCCGCACGAGCGTACGCACCGCGGGCCGAAGAAGAGCCGCCTGCGCCTGCTGCGGGCCGCACGGGCGCAGCTGGAGCCGATCTTCCTCCTCTACGACGGTGCGCCGCCGCTCGCCGCCCCGTCGCGACCGCCGGATCTCGCCGCCGCGGGGACGTCGCTGTGGCGCGTCGACGGCGCGACGCTGCGCGCGTTCTTCGCCGACCGGCAGCTGCTGATCGCGGACGGCCACCACCGCTACGAGACGGCGGTCGCGTACGCGGCGGAGGCCACGACGCCGGGCGGCGCGCGGATGATGGTGGTGCTGGTCTCGACGGAGGACCCGGGCCTCGAGATCTTCCCCACGCACCGTGTATTCACCGGTCGGCCCGACATCGCCGTCAAGGGAGTGGCACTCGCGGCGGTGGACGAAGCGCTCGTACGCCTCGCGACGGAGCCGTACGATCGGGCTGTGGCGGTCGCGGTCACCGGTGACGGTGCGACACTCGTGCAGGGCGAGGAGGGTGAGCTCGACGTGGAGCTCGTCGACCGCTTCGGTCACGACGGCATCTCGTACACCCCGGATCGGGCCGTGGCGCTCGATGCCGTCGAGCGGGGCGCTGCCGACGTCGCGTTCCTGCTCCGCGCGACGCGGATCGAGGACGTCTTCTCGCGCGCCCGCCGCGGCGAGGTGATGCCTCAGAAGACGACCTACTTCTTCCCCAAGCTGACCTCCGGGCTCCTCTTCCACCCCGTATGACCGATTGGCTCGCGTTCTCGCGTGCGTGCGTCGCCGACGTTGAGGCTGCGCTGCACAGCCTGCCCACCCGTGAGGAGCGAGAGGTGGTGCTCCGCGCCGGTGAGGGTGGGGACGACACGACCGCGATCGACGATGCCGCCGAGGCGGCGGTCGTCGCCCGCCTCGAGGCGCTCAGCCTCGACGGCACGCTCGTATCGGAGGAGCTCGGCATTCGTCAGCTCGGCAGCGGCGGCCCCTTGCACGTGGTGGTCGACCCGATCGACGGCTCGGTGAACGCCAAGCGCGGCATCCCGTACTTCTCGCTCTCGCTCGCCGTCGCCGAGGGCCCCACGATGAGCGATGTCGTGTTCGGCTTCGTCCACGACTTCGGCAGCGGGGAGGAGTGGGTGGCAGAGCGTGGCCGCGGCGCTCTCCTCGATGGCGAGCCGCTGGTGACGACCGGGCCCCGCGACCCCGTCGAGATCCTCGCCTTCGAGGGGACGACGACCGCGTTCATCGCGGAGCGGGCGCGGGAGATGGTCGGTGTCGCGGAGCGGCTGCGCGTGATGGGGTCGCTGGCGCTCTCGCTCTGTCATCTCGCAGCAGGGCGTGTCGACGCCGTCTGCTCGCTGAAGCCCGCCCGCTCGATCGACATTGCCGCCGCACAGCTGCTCGTCCGCGAGCGCGGCTACGCGATCGACCTCTTCGAGGCGCGGCCGTTCGGCGAGGCGCCACTCGATCTCGGCCAGCGCTCGCGGCTCGTCGCCGCGGCGACGCCGGACGCGTGCGACCGGCTCGCGACGGCCCTCAGCGCCCCGTAGGGGCGGGACCTGTCCCGCCCGCAACTCTCCCCCTGCCGCGCCCTCTCGACACGCGCCCAACGACGCAGGGAGGGGCGACTCTCGCCGCCCCTCCCTGCGTGCTCCGGGAGGTGGAGCAACCTCCCACGTCTCGGCTAGCCGGCGGCCGGTGCCGCTGATCCAGGCGAGGCGCCTGCAGTTGCTTCGGCTGTGGCTCGCCCGAACACGGTGAGCGCGATGATCACCAGGCCGATCCCTGTCAGCAGCAGTGCCACGCCGACCACCACGCCGAAGAGCGCGAGGTTTTCGGCCATGTAGCTGACGTTGAGCGCCGTCGAGAGCGCGGTGGCGGTGACCCACGTGTTGCGCGCGGTGTTCGGCACCGGGCTCCCTTCATCGTCCTTCAGCGCTGCGTCGGGGTTGCTGGTTCCGGCTAGATCCTCCGGATCCTCGGCGGCCAGGAAGCGGCCCATCTGTGCGTACGTGAGGCCGCCAGTCCCCTCGAGCGCGTGCTTGCGGATGACGAGCGCGAACGCGCGGGCCTGGTCGCCGGTCAGCACCTGCTCCTCAGCCCACTGTGAGGCGTGCTCTGCCACTGCGGGGTCCTCGGCGCTACCGAAGAAGATCTGCTCTTGTTCGATGCCGTCGCGCACCGTGTTGCGAGCGTCAACTCCCATCACGAGTGCGACGACGCCGAAGGCGATCATCGCGACACCTGCGACGATCCCGCCGATCTCCAAGACTTTCCTCATCGCTGCTCCTCCCGGTTGTGTCTTGCTGGTACCAGGAGACTGACCGTTGCGGCCGGCGACGCCATCCGCGGGCATCCGCTTGCATGAGCAACGATCCACGGATCGCGGGCGCGGCGAACTACCGACAACGCGACGGGTGAGGCCGTACCGCGCACGGACAAGAAGGCGGTGTGGGAGCGGCCGTGGCGGCCGCCCCCACGCGGGAGTTGTCCTTACGCGAACAGGACGAAGAACTCGGGGAACGTCCCGATCAAACCGAGCACGATCAGGATCGCAGTGACCCACACGACCGTCTTCAGCGCCAGGCTGCGACTGCTCCACATCACGGCGAGCACCGCGAGCGCTGCGAAGTACGCAATGGACGCAATGATCGTCTTGCCCGAGAGCGGCCCGACGCGATCGTAGAAGTCGAGGAAGTCGTGGATCCCCGACGACGCTTCGTTGAGGGTGGTCATCAGACCGAGGACGAACGCCCCGACGCCGGCGGAGATGAGCGCCGCGGCGGCAGGACCGTCGAGCGTCGCCTGCCCGGAAGGGGCAGGCTCGTTGGCGGTTGTGCTCATACGCAGGCTCCTCTCTACTTGATGGGGGCGATCTTCGTGATCAGGGCGCCGAGCACTCCCGCCACGGCAGCGGTGGCGAAGGCCAGCACGAACACCCAGATCGCTGTTCGTCGTACGTCACGCCGCTGGGCAAGCCGGACGCCGTAGACGGTGACCATGACCGCAGCGCTCGTCGCCAGCATCGGTGCCAGCCAGGCGACGTGCTCCTTCCACTCCATGCCGAACTTGTGCCACGTCTCCGTGTTGCCGGACGTATTGGAGAGGAGGAAGTCACGCGGCGAGCAGTCGTCGGCCACGGGGATCGACAACCCGTCGCAGCCGGCGTACTCGTCGCCGGCGATCTTCTCCCGATACCAGGGGTAGACGATCCACGTGCCGGTGATCACGGTGAGCCAGGCGGCGACCGCCATCACCCAGAACCCGAAGATCAGCCGGCGTACCGAGCTCGTGATGCCCTCGTCGGTCTCCCAGCGCGTGCGGAGGCCGTAGAGCTCGGCCAGACCTCCCCCGAACGCGAGGAGGAAGAGCGATCCGAGCACGAGACCGTGGATCAGCCCCCATGTCTCGCGGTTCGTCAGTTCCATGCGGGTCTCCCTTCGTGGTCCTGGACTCGCCGATCGTCCGCCCGGCGGGCGGCGTCGGCATCGTGGGCGGCCCTGCATCCCCATTCGGGCAACTACGCACCGAGCTGCGAGCCCGGCGCAGGGGCGCTGGTACGCTCACCACGAGATGACGCCCGACCGCGACGCCATCCTCGCCGCGCTCGAGGGCGTGATCGACCCGGAGCTCCGCCGCTCCGTGACGGAGTTGGACATGGTCCGCGACGTCGTCGTCGGTGAGAACGGCGAGGTGGACGTGACGATCGCGCTCACGGTCGCCGGCTGTCCGCTGCGCGACTCGTTCGTCGAGCAGGTGGAGCGCGAGGTCGGCGTCGTCGAGGGGGTGACGGCGATCCGCCTCCACTTCGACGTGATGTCCCCGGAGGAGAAGTCCGCGCTCGTCTCGCGCCTGCGCGGCAACCGCGAGGAGAAGACGCCGCAGCTCGATCCGGGAACGCGCGTGATCGTCGTCGCCTCGGGGAAGGGCGGCGTCGGCAAGTCGACGTTGACCGCAAACCTCGCGTATGCCCTGAGCCGCCGCGGCCAGGAGGTCGGCGTCCTCGACGCCGATGTGTACGGGCACTCGATCCCGCACGTGCTCGGCATCCGCCAGCGCCCCATCGTCGTCGACGAGATGGTCGTGCCACCGGTGAACTGGGATCTCCGCCTGATGTCGATCGGGTTCTTCCTCGACGAGAACTCCCCGGTGATGTGGCGCGGCCCGATGCTGCACCGGGCGCTCGAGCAGTTCCTCGCCGACGTCCACTGGGGCCCCATCGACACGCTCGTCGTCGACATGCCGCCCGGCACCGGCGATGTCGCGATCTCGGTCGGGCAGCTGTTGCCGCGGGCCGAGGTCGTCGTCGTGACGACTCCGCAGCCTGCAGCGCAGCTCGTCGCGGTGCGTGCGGCACAGATGGCTGAGCGCACCGGGATGCGGATCGTCGGTGTCGTCGAGAACATGTCGTGGCTCGTCGGCACCGGTCAGGAGATCTTCGGCTCGGGCGGCGGTCAGGAGCTCGCCGACGAGGTGGGCGCTCCGCTCCTCGGTCAGATCCCGCTCGACCCGGCGCTCCGCGAGGCGGCGGATGCAGGGACGCCGGTGCTCGAGGCGGCGCCCGACAGCGAGGCGGCGGTCGCGATCACCGCCGTCGCCGACGCGGTGCTTCAGGCCCGCCCTGGCACGATCCGCAAGCCGCTCACCGTCATCTAGATTCCCGCCACCCGTTCCGAGCGTGTGGTAGGAACACGTCGTGGCGATGGCGCGCACCCAGTACGCCGGTAGCGGCAACGTCGACATCGCCTACCAGGTGATCGGCGAGGGGTCGCACGACATCGTGCTCGCATTCGACTGGGCGAGCCACCTCGAGACGATGATGGAGTCGCCGTTGCGTGAGGAGTTCGTCCTCGCTCTGGCACGGATCGGGCGCGTGCTGGTCTTCGACATGCGGGGGATCGGCATGTCGAGCCCCGTCGCCGGAGGCATCGCGCCGATGGAGACGTGGGGCGAGGATCTCGTCGCGGTGATGGAGGCGGTCGGGTCGCCCCGCGCCACGGTCGTGGCGCAGGGCCATGCGGCGCAGATGGCCATGCTGGCCGCCGCCGCCCACCCGGACCGGGTCTCGTCGCTCGTCCTGATCAACGGCTTCGCCCGCCTCGCCCGCGCCGAGGACTACCCGGCCGGCGTGCCGGCCGGCGCGCAGGGGCAGATCCTCGACGGGATCGAGGCCAGCTGGGGGACGGGCGAGCTTGCGTACGGCGTGTTCCCGTCTGCGGCCCAGAGCCCCGGCTTCGTGGAGTGGTATGCGCGGCTCGAGCGCTTCGGTGCGACGCCGCGAGTCGCCCGCGCACGCCTGGCGTCGTTGTTCGAGCTCGATGTACGGCCCGTCCTTTCGTCTGTCGGCGTGCCGACGCTCGTCGTCGTGAGCCGCGGCGACACGTACGTCCGCAGCGATCACGGCCGGTACCTCGCCGAGCACATCGCGGGGGCTCGTCTGCTCGAGCTCGACACCGCCGATCACTTTCCCCCGCCGAACGTTGAGCTGTTTGCAGCGATCGAGGAGCAGGTCACCGGATCACGTTCCGGCGACGCGGGCGCCGATCGAGTCCTCGCGACCGTGCTCTTCGTCGACGTCGTCGACTCGACGACCCGCGTGAGCATGCTCGGCGACGAGCGGTGGAGTCACCTCCTCGATCGTTTCGAGCGGACCGTCCGGGACGTCGTCACGCTCTCCGGCGGCCGGATCCGCAAGACGACCGGGGACGGTGTGCTGTCGACGTTCGACGGTCCTGCACGAGCGGTGCGATGCGCAGAGCATCTCCGTGATGACCTGCGCCGGTCGGGGCTCGATGTCCGGTGCGGCCTCCACACCGGTGAGATCACGCAGCGGGGAGACGACGTCTCGGGGATCGCGGTGCACATCGGCGCGCGGGTGTCGGAGGCCGCTGCTCCCGGCGAGGTACTCGTCACTCGGACCGTCCGGGACCTGATCGCGGGCTCGGGCATCGGCTTCGAGGAACGCGGCGAGCGCGAGCTCAAGGGCGTGCCGGAGCGTTGGCTCCTCTACGCCGCGTTCGGATGAGCGGGTGACGGCGGAGGAGGCAGAGCGGCGGCTGCTCGCGCTGGGCCTGGCGACTGCCGACGTGCGGGTTCTCGTCGGGCACTTCGCGGAGGCCGACCGCCGGGGCAAGTCGAGTCACGGTCTCTCGCGGGTCGAGTGGCTGGAGTCGCAGGACGTCGATCCGCACGCCCGACCCCGCAGGCGCGTGGCGGAGCCCTCCTACGAGCGCTGGGACGGCGCCGGCGCCCTTGGGTACCTGACGCTCGCGGCGGTCTGCGACGCGGTCGGCGCCGATCCTCCCGAGCGTGCGCGGCTGATCGTCGCGGAGCGCTGCTTCCCGACGGGCGTGCTCGGGATCTGGGCGCGCCAGCTGGCGAATGCGGGCCTCGTTGCGGTGCTCACGGCGACGTCGCCGCGGCGCCTGCCGCATCCCGCGGGAGGTCAGCCGCTGACAGGGACGAATCCGCTCGCGATCGCGATTCCGTCGAGCGACGGCGAGCCGCTCGTCGCCGACGTCTCCATGGGCGCCGTCACCCACGGCGACGTGCTCGCGGGAAGGGCGACCGCGGATCAGCTCGTGCCGTTCGGCGGCCCACAGGCGCACAAGGCGTTCGCGCTCGCGGTCGGTCTGGAGCTGCTCGTCGGCGCGCTCGCCGGGCCGGAGCACGGCGCCCTGCTCCTCGTGGCGCATCCCGACCACGACCCGCTGCCGGCGTTCCGGGATCTCGCTGCGGGTCTCAGGCTGCCGGGCGACACCTGAGCCGGCATAGCAACCGATTGATGGCGGCCCGGGCTGAGTGAGACTCGCTGTTTCGTGGTTCGGAGCTACGAAACGGCGATCACGACGTTTCCGACCTTCTGGCCGGTCTCGACGTATCTGAACGCCTCGACGATGTCGTCGAGCGTGTAGGTCCTGTCGATCACCGGCGCAAACGCGCCGCGCTCGAGAAGGTCACGCAAGAACTCGACGATCTCCGTGTTCGCCTTGGGCAGCGGGAAGGCCACCCGCTTGGCTCCGACCATCCGGAAGATCGGGCCGAGGAGCGCCAGCGGGGGATTCTGCGCCCTGGGACCAAGATCCGTCGACGCGTAGATCCCGCCGTCTCCGAGGAGCTGCTTGCATGCTCCGAACGAGCTCTTCCCCACTGCGTCGAAGACGAGGTCGACGCGTTCGTCGAGCTTCGTGAAGTCCTCCTGCTCGCGGTCGACGACGACGTCCGCGCCGAGCGACTGTACGAGCCCGACGTTCGGCGTGTCGCTCGTGGCGATGACGAACGCCCCGGCATGCTTCAGGAGCTGCACGGCAGCCGAGCCGATGGCACCCGTGGCGCCGTGCAGGAGGACCCTGGTGCCGGGCCCTACGTGAAGTGCCCGCACGTAGGTGAGCGCATAGTGGGCGCCCTCGGTGCTGACCGCCGCCTGCTCGTAGTCGAGCCCAGGCGGGATGGTTGCGATCATCCGGCTTTCGGAGACCGCCTTGTACTCGGCATGCCCGCCCCAGCCGCCGTCGTCGAAGCCGAACACCCGGTCGCCGACCGAGAAGCGCGTGACGTTCTTCCCGGCCGCCTCGACCTCGCCCGCAAACTCGCACCCGAGGACGTTCCTCCTCGGCTTCGTCAGCCCTGCGAAGAACCGCACGACGAACGGTTTGGCGCGCAGGAACCCGCAGTCCGTGCGGTTGACCGAGCTCGCGCGAACCCTGACGAGCACTTCGTCGTCCTTCGGCTCGGGCCTCGGCGTTTCGATGACCCGCAGCACGTCGGGAGGGCCGTACTGCGTGTACACCGCGGCCCTCATCGGCGAAGCAGTAGCAGAGCGCGCAGGCAGGCGTCGCGTCCGGTCGACGGCGACCGTGCTCGGCGGCACCTCCGGTCGCCGGGCTTCCGTCGACATGCTCCGAGGCGCCGAGAACGCTCTTCGGCTACTCGGGGCGCACCCGCTGTATCCTCATGGCCGCTGACGGCACAAAGGCACCATCCACCGATTGGAGAGCGCGATGGATCACGCGGCGACGTTGAAGAGCTTCTACGATCGGATCAACGCGGGCGACATCGACGGGTTCGGCGAGTTGCTCGCCGATGACTTCGTCGAGCACGAGGAGACGCCGGGCCTGGAGCCCACGAAGGAAGGGGTCGAGGAGTTCTTCCGGATGTTTCGTACCGCGTTCCCCGACCTGCGCATGGACGTGGAAGACGTTCTGGCCAGCGGAGACAAGGCCGTCGCTCGTGCGAGGGCCACGGGGACGCACCAGGGCGAGTTCATTGGGATCCCGGCAACGGGTCGGAGCATCGACGTCCAGCTCATCGACATCGTTCGCTTCGGCGACGACGGCCTCGCGCGCGAGCACTGGGGCGTGTTCGACGCGATGATGATGATGCAGCAGCTCGGTGTCGTCCCCGAGGGTCCTCCCGCCTGAGCCTGAACGCGCCTACCCGGCCACGGACGGCAACCCGGCGAGCGCCATCGCCAGCTCGCCCTCGTCGTAGGCGCTGTCCTCCAGCTTGCCGGCGAAGTAGTCGATGTACGCCCCGACGTCGAAATGCCCGTGGCCGCAGAGGTTGAAGAGGATCGTCTCCTCGACGCCCTCCTCCTTGCAGCGTAGCGCCTCGTCGATGGCGCCCTTGACGGCGTGGTTGGCCTCGGGAGCCGGGAGGATGCCCTCGGCGCGTGCGAACTCCACGCCGGCGGCGAACACCGCGGTTTGCGTGTAGGCCGTCGCCTCGATCAGCTCCAGCTGGTGCAGGTGGCTCACGAGCGGTGCCATGCCGTGGTACCTCAGGCCGCCCGCGTGGAAGCCGGGTGGCACGAACGTCGAGCCGAGCGTGTGCATCTTCACGAGCGGTGTCAGATGACCCGTGTCACCGAAGTCGTACGCGTAGCTGCCACGGGTGAGGGTTGGGCACGCGGACGGCTCGACGGCAACGACGCGAAGGTCGCCTCCGTCCCTGAGCTTGCGCCCGATGAACGGGAAGGCGAGCCCGGAGAAGTTGGAGCCGCCGCCCGTGCAGCCGACCAGGACGTCCGGCCACGCGTCCGCCATTTCCATCTGCGCGATCGCCTCTTCGCCGATCACGGTCTGGTGCAGGAGCACGTGGTTGAGCACCGAGCCGAGCGCGTACTTCGTGTCGTCGCGCTGCGCGGCCATCTCCACAGCCTCGGAGATGGCGATGCCGAGGCTCCCTGTCGAGTCGGGATGCTCCGCGAGCACCGCGCGTCCCGACGCCGTCTCCTCCGACGGGCTTGCCACGCAGCGGGCGCCGAACGCCTCCATCAGACCGCGGCGGTACGGCTTTTGGTCGTAGCTCACGCGCACCATGTAGACGTCGATCTCGAGGCCGAACAGCGCGCCTGCGAACGCGAGCGATGAGCCCCACTGACCGGCGCCCGTCTCGGTCGTGATCCGCTTGACGCCCTCCTGCCGGTTGTAGAAGGCCTGAGCCACGGCCGTGTTCGGCTTGTGGCTGCCGGTCGGTGAGACGCCCTCGTACTTGTAGAAGATGCGAGCCGGGGTATCGAGCGCGCGCTCGAGGCGGCGGGCACGGTAGAGCGGCGTCGGTCGCCACTGCCGGTAGATCTCGCGCACCTCCTCCGGGATCGGCACGGAGCGCTCGGCGGAGACCTCCTGCATGATGATCTCCATCGGGAAGAGCGGGGCGAGGTCGTCGGGGCCGACCGGCTGACCGGTGCCCGGATGCAGCACGGGTGGCGGTGGTGAAGGGAGATCGGCGGCGATGTTGTACCAGGCCTCCGGCATGCGCCCCTCGTCCAGCACGTACTTCACTGTCTCGTCCATCTTCGCCCTCCTCGTCTCGAACGGGATCTCGTGAGTGTCTCGCAGCTGCAGCTCCGTGACATGGTCAATTCGGCCTATGTGGACGGAAACCGTGGATCGTCGCGGATCGACGCCAGGTCGTCGTCGGTCTGCGCGTTGTCGGCAAACCCGGCGAAGAGCGCGACGGAGGCCGCGAGGTGCTCGAGCGCGTCGTCGGCCCGCCCCAGCCGTGCTTCCGCGCAGGCCAGGTTGTAGAGGATCCCCGCGCTCTCCGGCTCCGTCTCGTGCAGGTCGCGCAGTTCGATGATCGCTCCCTCCCAGTCCTCGCTCTCCCAGAAGCGGAGAACGGCGGCGTTGCGCTCCCACGGTGCGACCTCGTACGCCTTGCCGGGCGTGCCGCCGACGACGAGCACCGTGGTCCCGGCCTCGCGCGCGATCGCGCCTCGCTTCGCCGCGGGATCCTTGACGAAGACGAGCGTGCCGGTCGGAGCCGCGACCTCTTCACCGTCGATGGTGAACGTCGCAGAGCCGGCGACGACGAGGTACAGCTCCTCGTGACCTGCCGCGCCCACGTCGACCTCGTCGTGCTCGCCGATCACCGGTTCCCCTGCCGCCTTCGCTGTCCATGCGTTCACACCGAACGCCTCAACCCCGAGGGCGGCTCGGAGGCGCCACCACGTCGAACCGTCGAGCATCGCGACCGACTCGACGCCGTCGATCGCGGCCACGCGGTAGCGCTCGTTCACGATTCCCCGCGCAATGCCGCGAGGACGACCGGGTCGATCGCGTCCTCGCCGTCGACCCGCTCCTCCAGGTTGGCGACACCCGCCCAGGAGTCGAGCGTCGCGTGGCCGAGACGGCCCAGGCGCTCGCGGATCTCGTCTGCGAGCGCGCCTTCAAGCGGGAGCCATTCCTCTCGCGGTGTCGAGCCGAAGAGCAGATCGTGCATCCCGTACAGCCGGCGCAGCTCCGCCAGCGGGAGCGGATGATCGTCGACGCGGAGGTCGACGAGCGTGTCCGACAGCCGGGCGTACCCTCCGTCGCGCTCGACGACGACCAGTGCAGCGGACTGCTGCCCGCGGCGGTCGCCGCCTGCGGCCTGCGCCGCATCGAGGCAATCGAGCAGACGCTCGACGAGTGGCCTGCCCTCGGTCGACTCGAACGTCTCCGCGAGTGCGTCGACGGTCCCGGCGGAGACGAGGATGTTGCCCTGCGCCGCATAGCCTGCTCCCGCGCGACCTCCCGCCCACCCGTGGCAGCCCTCGCCCGTGAACGTCGCGGCGCGACCCTCGGCGTCCACCACGCCGACCTGGCGCAGCCCTCGGTCGGCGTCGGCAAACGTCAGCCGAGCGATCACCTCCTCGGCCGGCAGCCCGTCGGCGAGGAGCGCGAGCCCATCCGGTCCGTAGCGCGGGTTCGCGTACGACTGCGTTGCGATGGCGCCGACGTGCGGTGCCGCCCACGGGACGACCGATCCGACGGCGAGGAACTTCGACTGCGTCGCCACACCCCACTGCCCGGCGCCGAGGTCGCAGGCGCAGATCGAGTAGGTGGCGACGGGTCTCACAGCTCGAGCGTCTCCCCGGGGCGAACCACGAGCAGCTCGACGCCGGCCGGCAGAAGCGGTTGCAGATCGGCGGGCGTGCCGGTCAGGAGGGGAAATGTGCCGTGATGGGAGGGTACGACCCGCGGCGCTCCCACGAGCTCCGCTGCGACCGCGGCTTCCCGCGGCCCCATCGTGAAGTGGTCGCCGATCGGCAGCACCGCCACGTCGGGTCGGTAGATCCGGCCGATCAGCGCCATGTCGCCGAACACGTTCGTGTCGCCCGCGATGTAGATCACCGGCCCTGAATCCGGCGTGAGCACGATGCCGCACGACTCCCCGGCGTACGTGCCGTCGGCGGTGCTCGACGAGTGCTGCGCGTGGGTCAACGTCACCTGGACGTCGTCCACCCTCACCGTGCCGCCCTTGTTCACCGAGTGCGCCATCCCGTCGTCGGGGGCGCCCTGGCCCGTCAACCAGGCGCGAAGCTCGACCTGCGCCACGATCGGGCAGCCGTGGCTCGTCGCGAGCCTGACGGTGTCGCCCACATGGTCGAAGTGCCCGTGCGTGACGACGACCAGGTCGCAGCGCTCGGGCTCGCGCTCCTCGTCCGGGCAGGACGGGTTCCCGGTGAGGAACGGATCGACGTAGATCCTCGTCCCGGCTGTCGTGTCGCAGCGAAACGCGGCGTGCCCGAGCCAGGTCAGCGTCGCTGCCACGACGCGGACGCTACCAATCGGCGCCAAGCCGGCGGCGTCCTCGCCGACACCGGTCGAGCTGTAGGGGCGGGACCTGTCCCGCCCGCGCGGCCCGGTGCCGATGAGTCGCCTACAAGGGCAGGTGTGCGACTGCTTCGGCGGCGCGGTCGACGAGCGGCTGCACGAGCACGAACGACCCGATCACGACCGCCACGGCGACGGCGACCGCGGTGCCGAGAGCAGGGTCGAGCGGTGGCGAGCCGCCGGCGACGGCGACGGCACGAGTGTCATCAGCAGCCGTGTCCGGCCGCATGTACATGGCCCGGACGACGCCGAGGTAGTAGGCGACGCTGACGGCGGTGGCGACGACGCCGATCACCACGAGCCACCACCAGCCAGACTCGTAGGCGGCGGAGAAGACGTAGAACTTGCCCAGGAAGCCGCCGGTCAACGGGAACCCGGCGAAGGCGAGCATGAACACCCACATGGCGACGCCGTACAGCGGCCGCTCCCAGCCGAAACCGGCCATCTCCTTGATGCCGACCGAGCGACCGAGCTCGCGCTCGCGGGCGGCAACGACCGCGAACGCGCCGATCGAGGCCGCTGCGTAGGGCACGAGGAAGTACAGCAGCGCCTGCGCGCCGGCCTCGTTGTTCGCGGCGATCGCGATCAGCATGAAGCCGGCCTGCGAGACGGAGGAGTACGCGAGCATCCGCTTCATGTCGTCCTGCACGAGCGCTGCGAGATTCCCGATCACGAGTGACGCCACCGCCAGCACTGCCACCGCGATCGTCCAGATCTCGTCCTGCTCGGGGAACGCCACGACGAGCACGCGGAGCATGACCACGAGCGCGGCGGCCTTCGTCGCGGCCGCCATGAACGTGGTCACGGGAGTCGGCGCCCCCTGGTAGACGTCGGGCGTCCACATGTGGAACGGGGCGGCCGACGCCTTGAAGGCAAGCCCGGCGATGATCATCGCCATGCCCGTGACGAACATCGGGTCGTCGGCACCCGGGGCGTCGTGGATTGCGACGAAGCCGAGCTCGCCCGTGGCGCCGTAGACGAGCGCGCAGCCGAAGAGCAGCACGGCAGAGCCGAACGAGCCGACGATGAGGTACTTGAGACCGGCCTCGAGCGATCGCTCACGGCCTGCGTCGAGCGCGCAGAGGATGTAGAGGGCGATCGAGAACCACTCGAGGCCGAGGAAGAGCGTCATCAGGTTCCCGGCGCCGACGAAGAACACCATGCCGGCGGCCGCTGCGGTGAGCAGCGAGTAGTACTCGCCGATGTGGCTGCGGCGACGGTCACCCCACGAGACGAGCACGACGGCAGCGCCGACGCAGGCGAGCAGAACCTGCGCGTAGCCTGCGAGCCGGTCGCGGCTCATGGACTCCGCGATCATCGAGCTGGCGTCCGCCGTCTCGGCGAACACGTCGCCCGCGAGGATCGCCGCGGCGACGAAGCCGGCGAAGGCGACGGCGGCGGAGAACAGCCGGCGGCTCTCGCGCGGCACGAGCACCGCACCGAGCAGGCAGATCGCAGAGGCGGCGAGGAGCGCCAGCGTCGGCGAGAGCGCGAGCCAGTCGACCTTCGGCGTCGGGATCGTGGAGGCGAGCAGCATCGTCATTCCGGGAGCTCCCCGAAGCCCTGCTGCACCTCGTCGCTCGGGAACGTCCTGTCGCTGACGGCCGCCGGCCACGCAGAGAGCACGAGCAGGCAGGCGAGCAGCGGCAGCACGAGCGCGAGCTCGCCGCTGCGCAGGTCTGGCTCGTCGGCTGTGTCCTTCGGGCCCCGAACGTCGTGCAGGATCGCGGAGATCAGGCGAAGCCCGTACATCGCTGCGAGCACGATCGCCGCGGCCCCGACGGCCGCGTAGCCCCAGCCTCGGCCGAAGACACCCGTGAGGATCGCGAACTCACCGGCGAACGTGGCCGAACCGGGGACGGCGAGCACGATCATCCCCGTAGCCATGATCACGGTGGCGAGGATCGGTCGTCCCTTGGCCATGCCTCCGAGCGCCGAGAACGATCCGGTGCCCCTGCGCTGCTCGATCATCCCGGCGAGCAGGAACATCGCGGCCGACACGAGCCCGTGGTTCACCGACTGCAGCACCGCGCCGTCGAGGCCGACGTCGGTGACCGCGAACACGCCGAGCATGATCAGTCCCATCTGCCCCATCGACGAGTACGCGACGACGCCGCGGATGTCCGGCTGGCGGAAGGCGAGCAGCGAGCCGTAGACGAGTGTCGCCGCTGCGAGCACGAGCAGCACGGTGCGCAGGTCGTCGACGGGCTCGGGGAAGTGGGGGAGCACGACCCAGATCAGCCCGAAGACCGCCGTCTTGGAGACGACGCCGGAGAGCACAGCCGCTACCTCGGGTGGTGCCTGCGTGTACGCCTCGCGCAGCCAGCCGTGGAAGGGCAGCAGCGGTGACTTGACGGCGAACGCGACGACGAAGCCGAGGAAGATCCAGTCGTTCGTGCTCTCGCCCGCGTTGATCAGGCTGAACGTGTCCTGCCCGATCCCGAAGGCGACGACGGAGGCGAGCATGAGCAGCGAGCCCGCCATCGTGTAGAGGACGAACGTCATCGTCGCCCGTGCCCGCCGCGGGCCACCCCACACCCCGACCAGGATGTAGAGCGGGATCAGCATCGCCTCGAAGAAGACGTAGAAGAGCAGCAGGTCCTGGGAGGAGAACACGCCGACGACGGCGCCTGTGAGGAAGAGCATCAGCCCGTAGTAGGCACGGGGGCGCTCGCGCTCCACCCACATCCCGTAGCCGATCGCAACGGCGCCGACGACGATCGCGAGACCGGCCAGCCAGAGCGAGAAGCCGTAGAACCCGACGTCGTAGGCGATCCCGAGATCCTCGAACCAGGGCCTCGTCCACCCGTACTGCACCCCGCCGTCGAAGTCGAAGTTGATCACGCCGCCGGCCCAGAGGCCGACCTCGGCGAGCGCAGCGAGCAGCGCCAGGCCCGCGGTCGACTCGCTCGACAGCGGTGCGAGCCAGACGACGAGCGCTGCGACGAGGGGAACCGCGATGAGGAGCGTCGTCAGCATGGCTCAGCGCACGACCAGGAAGACGACAGCGAGGACGATCACCGACGCGGTGATCACGAAGGCGTACGCGCGTAGCAGTCCGATCTGGGTGCGGGCGACGCCGCCGCCGGCGCCGAGTGTGCCGCGGCCGATCTCGTCGAGCGACCCCTGGACGAGCGGCTCCTCCACGTCGTCGCGCAGGCGGACGGCGATGGCCTGCGCGGGTCGCACGAGCAACCGGTCGTAGATCTCGTCGAAGTACAGCTTGTGCTCGAGCACCGTGTGCAGCGTTCTCGAGGCCACGAGCTCGCGGCCCGTGCGCACGAGTGCCCACGCGGCCCAGAGCCCGACGACGCCGGCGATCACTGCGACGCCGCTGGTGGCGTAGTCCTCGACCACGCTCGGTTCGACGAGGGGGTGCGTCACGACCTCGAGCCATTCCTCGAGCGGCTTCCAGAGCCCGGGGACCACGATCAGGCCGCCGATCGCCGCGAGCACCGCAAGCACCGCGACGGGAATCTGCATGGCGAGCGGGCCTTCGTCGTGCGCGTGCTCGTTGTGACCCTCCGCGCTCTCGGGGCCGTGCGTGTGCCCCTCGCCGTGGCCTCCTGCGTGCTCGAGCACGAGTGGCGACGGCTCGCCGCGGAACACGAGCCAATACAGGCGGAACGCGTAGGCGCCCGTCAGCAGGGCGCCGGCGATACCGACGATCCAGAGCGTGATCCCGAGCACGCCGCCCGTGGCCAGCGCGGAGGAGATGATCGCGTCCTTCGACCAGAACCCCGACAGCGGCGGGATCCCGATCAGTGCCAGCGTGCCGATCAGGAACGCGACATGGGTCCGCGGCATGAAGCGGCGGAGCCCGCCCATCTTGCGGATGTCCTGTTCGCCGGCGAGGTGGTGGATGACGAGCCCGGCGGCCAGGAAGAGGAGCGCCTTGAAGAACGCGTGCGCGACGAGGTGGAAGATCGCGAACCCGTACGCGCCCAGACCTGCGCCGAGGAACATGTAGCCGATCTGCGACATCGTCGAGTAGGCGATCACCTTTTTGATGTCCTGCTGTACGAGCGCGATCAGGCCGGCGACGACGAGCGTCACCGCACCGAGTATCGCCGCCAGGTGCTGCACGTCGGGCGCAGCCTCGAACACCGGGTGCGTGCGGCAGATCAGGTAGACGCCTGCGGTGACCATCGTCGCCGCGTGGATCAGTGCGGAGACGGGCGTCGGGCCTTCCATCGCGTCCGGCAGCCATGTGTGCAGCGGTATCTGCGCCGACTTGGCGGCGGCTCCGCCGAGCAGCCCGAGCGCTGCCAGCGTGACCACCGTGTCGGAGAGGAACCCGCCCTCGGCCGCCTCGAACACTGGCCCGAAGTCGAGTGTCCCGAGCTTCGAGATGAGCAGGATCAGGGCGAGCGCCATCACCGCGTCGCCGACGGCGTTGACGATGAACGCCTTCTTCGCCGCTGTGATCGCCTCCGGCCGATGGTGGTCGAAGCCGATCAGCAGGTAGGAGGCGAGCCCGACGAGCCCCCAGCCGACGAGCAGGAGCAGGAAGTTGCCCGCCTCGACGAGCAGCAGCATCGAGAAGACGAACAGCGCCATGTACGCGAAGTAGCGGCGCTCCTCGTCCGCCCCCGCCATGTAGCCCATCGAGTACCAGACGATGAGCCCTCCCACGCCGGTGACGACGAGCATCATCACGACCGACAACGGGTCGACGAGGATGGACAGGTCGGCCTGGAAGCCACCCACGTCGAGCCACGTGTAGGCGACGGAGAGGTGCTGACGCCCCTCCGCGTCCTGGCCGAGCAGGCGGATCATCGTGTCGAGGGCTCCCACGAAGCCGACGAACACCGAGATCGTCGCGATCCATCCGGCCTGGCGGCGCGTGATCAGGGACCCTGCGGCTGTGATCGCGACCGCGCCGACGAGCGGCGCGAGCAGGCACACCCAGGCGCCGGCGACGCTCATCCTCGGAGCTCCGCGAAGTGATCGACGTCGAGGGGAAGACGGCGCCGTGCCATGGCCACGATCAGGCCCAGGCCGACGCAGACCTCGGCGGCGGCAACTGCCATCACGGCGAGCGCGAAGACCTGGCCGTCGAGCTCACCGAACAGACGTGAGAACCCGATCAGCGCGAGGTTGGAGCCGTTCAGCATCAGCTCCAGGGAAAGCAGCACGATCAGGGGGCTGCGCCGCAGCATCACGCCGAGCGCGCCCGTCGCGAACAGGATCGCGGCGACGCCGAGGTACCAGGGGACGCCGGGGCCGAGCATCAGGCCTCCACCTCGTCGTCGCGTGGGTCGGGCATGCCGAGCACGACGCCGCCGACGGCAGCAACGAGCAGGACGATCGAGGTGATCTCGAACGCGAGCAGGTGGTCGGTGAGGAAGAGCTGTCCGATCTCGGCGGGGCTGCCAAAGCCGTCGGCGATCTCGCTCTCGTCGGAGAGCCGCCCGCCCGCCTTCAGGCCGAGCGCCACGAGCACCTCGGCGAGGAGGCAGACGGACGCGACGACAGCGCCGATGCGCAGCCACCGCGGGCCTCCTGCCCAGGGTGCGTCGGCGCGACCGCCGAGGTACGCGATCACGAACAGGAACATCACCATCACCGCGCCGGCGTAGACGAGCACCTGCGCGGCCGCGACGAACTCGGCGGACGCGAGCAGGTAGAGAACGGCCAGGGACGCCAGGTTTCCGATCAGCGCCAACGCCGAGTAGAACGGGTTCGTGAGCGTCACCACGGCGATACCGGAGCCGATGCAAGCACCGGCGGCGGCCAGCCAGATGATCCAGACGAGGACGTTGCCCATCAGGCCGCCTAGCTCTCGGTCCGGTACGCCGGCAGCGGCGTGTCGTAGAGGTCGGGGTCGGCGACGGGAACCGACTTGATCGGCGGCTCGAGCAGGAGGCCCTTCGTGTAGATGAGGTCGTCGCGGGAGTACTCGGAGAGCTCGAACTCGTTGCCGAGCGTGATCGCGTCGAACGGGCACGCAAGCTCGCAGTAGCCGCAGAAGATGCAGCGGCTGAGGTTGATCTCATAGATCCGCGCGTAGCGCTCCCCTGCCGAGACGCGGTTGTCGGCGGTGTTCTCGGCGGCGACGACCCGGATGCAGTCCGACGGGCACGCGGCCGCGCAGAGCGAGCAGCCGACGCACTTCTCCAGCCCGTTCGCGTGGCGGTGCAGGCGGTGCCGACCGCGGAAGCGCGGGTAGACGGGCCGCTTGAACTCGGGGTACTGCTCGGTGATCGGCTTGCGGAAGATGTGCTTGAAGGTGACCCCGAAGCCCTTGATCGTGGAGAACGGCTGCAGGGCCATCTAGATGGCCACCACGAGGATCGCCGTCACGACAGCGTTGATCGTCGCCACCGGGAGCAGCACCTTCCAGCCGAAGCGCATCAGCTGGTCGTAGCGCAGCCGCGGCAGGGTCGTGCGGATCCAGATGAACACGAAGAGGAGCACGAACAGCTTGACGATGAACCAGATCGGGCCCGAGAACGCCCAGAACCACTCGGGCCCGTGCCAGCCGCCGAGGAACAGGGTCACGGCGAGCGCGGACAGCGTGATCAGGTTGATGTACTCGGCCATGGGGTAGAGGCCGAAGCGCATGCCGCCGTACTCCGTGTGGTAGCCGGCGACGAGCTCTTGCTCGGCCTCGGGAAGGTCGAACGGTGCGCGCGCCGTCTCGGCGAGCCCGGCGAGGAAGAAGACGAGGAAGCCGACGAACTGCGGCAGGATGTACCAGATCGTGTCGGCCTGCTCGGCGACGATCTCGGTCAGCGAGAGAGAGCTCGCCATGATCACGACGCCGAGCACCGAGAGCGCGAGCGACACCTCGTAGGAGACGAGCTGCGCACACGTCCGCATGGAGCCGAGCAGCGAGTACTTCGAGTCGGAGGCCCAGCCACCGACGATGAAGCCGTAGACGCCGAGCGAGCCGATGGCAAAGACGAACACGAGTGCGATGGGGACGTCGGCGATGTAGCCGGTGACGAACTCGCCGCCGATCGTCCAGCCGGGACCGAAGGGGATCACGGCGAACGTGAGCAGCGCCGTGAAGGCGGCGAGGAACGGCGAGAGGATGTAGAGGGTGTCGACCGCGCCCGCCGGCCGGAAGCTCTCCTTGTTGAGCAGCTTGAGCATGTCGGCGATCGGCTGGCCGAGCCCGAACGGGCCGGCACGGTTCGGCCCGTAACGGAGCTGCATGCGCCCCATCACCTTGCGTTCGGCGAGCGTCAGGTAGGCGAACGTGACGAGCACGAGGTTGATCACGACGAACGCCTTGATCAGGCTGATCCACCAGGCTTCGGTTGCGGCAAGCACGAAGCTCACGCCTTCACCACCTCGACGGCCAGGTGCAGGTCGGCGGCGTGCTCGTCGGCGACGCGCACGACGCCTTCTACGAGCCGTCGGTCGACGCGGGCCCGAAGCTCGACGGACGTGCCGTTGGAGCGCACCTCGATCGCGTCGCCGCTGGCGATGCCGCGGCGATCGGCGTCGGCCGGTGACAGCGCCGCTTCGCGCTCGGGCCGCTGGAACTGCAGTTCGTCCACACGCTCGACCTGCGGGCCGGAGAACAGGGGGTGGGCGCGCAGGAGCCGCAGCGTGCCGAGAAGGTGCTCGTCGCCCGCGGCCGCAGCCTCGGGCGCATGGGGCGCCGGGCTGGCGGCCGGTGGTGCCATGTAGGGAACGCGATCGGGAAGCGGTGCGCGGCCATCGATCGCAGACGCTGCGACACCGCCGAAGACCCGTGCGGAGATCTCCTCGAAGAGCATCGCCGCGTGTGGGGAAAGGTCGACGTCGAAGCGCGGCGCCAGCTTCGCGATCCACGCCAGCTCGTCCGGCACAGGGGGCACCGTCGCGCGGCGCAGCCGCTGCAAGCGGCCCTCGAGGTTCAACAGCGTCCCGTCACGCTCGAGCATGGCGGTCGCCGGGAGCACGAGGTCGGCCCAGCCAACAGCGAGCTCGTGGAACATGGCGACCGCGATCACGTGGTCGGCGCGCTCGGCCAGCGCCCGGACGTCGGGCGAAGCGGCGGCGTCGTCTCCGGAGACGACGAGCAGCCCGATGTGGTCCGGATCGCTCTCGTCCTCGTCGGCAGATGCGGCCCAGGCCATGGCCACTCCGGGCCCGTTGGGCGTCGCGGGCAGGTGGAAGGCGGCGCAGCCCGGCTTGCCCTCGAATCCGAGTGCGTGTGCTGCTTCCGCGAGTCGCGCCCCGCCGCCACCGCCGGGGCCCGACCAGATGAGCACGGACCGATCCGAGTCGCGGAGGCGCGCGCCGAGCTCGCTTGCCGGTGCGCCCAGCTGGTGGAGCGCGGAGCCTGCCTCGCCGGGCTCCACCTGGATGTCGCCGGCAGGCCCGATCGTCACGATCTCGGCGCCCGAGCGGCGCGCGGAGCGCAGCCAGAGATCGACGACGGGCGCCCGATCGATCACCGGATCGTCGCCGACGACGACGACGAGCTTCGCCTCGCCGATCGTCGCGAGCGGGGCGCGGAACGCGTCGAGCGCAAGGGACGTGGACTCGGGGAGCACAGCGGAATGTGCGCCCAGGCCGCCGCGCAGCAGTCGGCCGAGTGCGTAGGCCTGCTCGATCGTCTCCGTCCCGGAGAGCGCGGTCACCACGTGCCCCGTAGCGCCGCGCAGCAGCCGCTCAGCCTCGTCGAGCGCCGCGTCCCACGACACGGGCTCGAGACCGCTCTCGCCACGCGACAACGGTTCGACGATGCGATCGTGCGCGCGCAGGTGCGGGTGTGTGTAGCGGCCCTTGTCGCAGAGCCAGCCGCCGTCGATCTCCGGGTGGTTGCGCGAGAGCACGCGCTCGACGTTCCCCTCCCGCGTCGTCACCGTGACGTTGCAGCCGACCGGGCAGAGGCCGCAGACGGTTGGAGCGCTCTGGATCTCCCAGGGGCGCGCCTTGAAGCGGTACTGCGTCGAGGTGAGCGCCCCGACGGGGCACAGCTCGACGACGTTGCCCGAGAACGGTGCCCTGTACGGATCGTCGGCGAACGTGGCGATCTCGGTGTAGGCGCCGCGGTTGCGGGCGATCAGCTGGTTGTCCTCGGCGACGTCCGACGAGAAGCGCGTGCAGCGGTAGCAGAGGATGCATCGCTCGCGGTCGAGGGCGATCAGCGGCGACACGGGGATCGGCTTCTCGAACGTCATCTTCGAGAACGTCATCCGGGTCGATCCGGGCCCGTAGCGGAACGTCAGGTCTTGCAGCGGGCACTCGCCGCCCTTGTCGCAGACGGGGCAGTCGAGCGGGTGGTTGACGAGAATGAACTCGAGCGTCGCGTTCTGGCCGTCGGCCGCAGTCGTCGAGGTTGCCGCCGTACGCACGACCATCCCGTCCTGCGCCGTCAGCGTGCAGCCCGCCTGGAGCTTGGGCAGCCCCTCCACCTCGACGAGGCACATGCGGCATGCTCCGACGGGCGGCCCGAGGCGCGGCTCGTAACAGAACACGGGGATCTCGATCCCCGCCGCCGCGGCGGTCTCGACGAGCCCGGTGCCCTTCGGCACCTGCACCTCGCGGTCGTCGATGGTGAGTGTCACGAGATCGCTCACGCGGTCTCCTTCCCCGCAGACCACGCATCTGCATACGCAGAGCCGTGCTCGCGACAATCCCTGAGCTTCCCCGCAGACCACGAATCTGCCGGAGCAGATCCGTGGTCGCGACAATCCCTGAGCTTCCCCGCAGTCCACGAATCTGCCGGAGCAGATCCGTGGTCGCGACAATCCCTGAAGCGGCCGCTGGCGGCCACAGGTGGGGAGAGGTGCGATTCGGGGCGCATCACGCGAGCACCTCGAGGCGCGTGTGGATCCGTCCGAGCCCGTGTGCCTGCAGGTGACGCTCGTGCACGTCGACCGGTGCGAGCACGCCGTCGAGCGACGAGGAGCCGCGCAGCGGGCAGCCGCCCTCGTCGAGGTGCGCCTGGAACTCGTCGCGGAACTTGTCGACGTAGCTGCCGACGGCGATCGCAGCCGAGTCGCCGAGCGGGCACAGGCACTTGCCGTTGATTCGCTCCGCGACGTCGAGCAGCAGGTCGAGGTCACCCTGCGTGCCGTGGCCGTCCTCGATCTTCTGGAGGATCTGCGTCAGCCAGCGCGTGCCGACGCGGCACGGCGTGCACTTGCCGCACGACTCGTGCTCGTAGAACTGTGAGACGCGGACACCGAGCTGCACCATGCAGCAGCGGTCGTCGAGCGCGATCACGGCGGCGGAGCCGATCGCTGTGCCGAGTGACGTCAGCGAGTCGAAGTCGAGCGTGGCCCGGTCCACCTCGGCGGCGGTGAGGATCGGGGTGGAGGAGCCGCCCGGGATCACTGCCTTCAGCGACCTGCCGCCGGCGATCCCGCCACCGACGTCGTAGATCAGGTCCTTCAGCGGGAAGCCGTGCGGCAGCTCGTAGTTCCCTCCCTTGACGACGTTCCCGGAGAGCGAGAAGACGCGCGTGCCGCTCGAGTTCTCGACGCCGAGCTTCGCGTACTCGGCACCGCCGAGCTCGAAGATCGGCGGCACGGTCGTGATCGACTCGACGTTGTTGACCGCGGTCGGAGACGCGTAGAGCCCGGCGATGGCGGGGAACGGCGGTTTCGTGCGCGGCTGACCGCGCTTTCCCTCGAGCGACTCCAGGAGCGCCGTCTCCTCGCCGCAGATGTAGGCGCCCGCCCCGCGGTGGACGACGATGGTGACGTCGCCGAGCAGGTCGCGGGCACGCAGTTGCTCGAGGGCGTCGACGAGAACCTCGAACTCGCGCTCGTACTCGCCACGGATGTAGACGAACACGTGCTTCGACTCGATCGCATGAGCGGCGATCAGGCAGCCCTCGAGGAAGCGCAACGGGACACGAAGCATGATCTCCCGGTCCTTGAACGTGCCTGGCTCCGACTCGTCGGCGTTGACCACGAGGTAGTGCGGCTTCGGCACCTGGTCGGGCTTGGGGACGAAGCTCCACTTGCGACCCGTCGGGAAGAACGCGCCACCGCGGCCACGTAGGCCGGAGACGTTCAGCTCCTCGATCACGTCGTCGGGGCTCATCGCGCGGGCGCGCCGCAGGCCCGTGAGCCCGCCGACCGTCTCGTAGTCCTCGAGCCGGGTCAGCGTGCCGCCGTCGGTGCCGGCGAAGACGACCTCAGCGCTCGTCATTGCCCAGCTCCTCGACGATCGCGGGTACGTCGGACGCCTTCACGTTCAGCCGGTGGCGGTTGTTCACGGCGACGATCGTCGCCCAGCCGCAGCCGCCGAGGCACTCGACGGTGCGCAACGTGAAGGCCCCGTCGTCGGTGGTCTCGCCCGCCTCCACGTCGAGCGTCCGCTCGAACGCCTCGACCACTTGCTGGGCGCCACGGACGGCACACGAGATGTTCGTGCAGACCTCGATCACGTCCCGGCCCATCGGCTCGAGCCGGAACATGTCGTAGAAGGACGCGATCGACAGGCAGTAGGCCGGAGTCACGTCGAGCGCGTCCGCGACGTCGCGGAACGCCTGCTCGGGCAGCCAGCCACCGTGCTCGTCCTGGGCGAGCTGCAGCGCCGGGAGCACGGCGGACAGCGGATCCGGATACCGGCTCCGCAGCTCCTGCACCCGGTCGTGGAGCGACGTCGTGCTCATCGGTCGACGTCCCCCATCACGGGATCGAGCGACGCCGCGACCGCGACGAGGTCGGCGATCAGGCAGTCCTGCACGCAGGTTGCGGTGGCCTGCAGCGCGGCGAAGCTGGGGGCGCGGAACTTCACGCGCCACGGCTTCGGGCCGCCGTCCGAGACGAGAGTGCAGCCGCACTCGCCCCGCGCGGACTCGATCGCGACGTACACCTCGCCCTCGGGGACGCGGAAGCCCTCGGTGACGATCTTGAAGTGGTGGATCAGCGACTCCATCGACGTGTGCAACTCCTCCCGCGGCGGCAGCACGACCTTGCGGTCGTCCGCGATCCACGGGGCGCCCTCGAGCTCCTCGAGGCGGTCGAGGGACTGGCCGACGATGCGCGCGGACTGGCGCATCTCGTCCATGTGCACCTTGTACCGGTCGTAGACGTCGCCGTTCGCGTAGACCGGGACCTCGAAGTCGACGTCGTCGTAGAAGAGGTACGGCAGGTTCCGCCGGATGTCCCAGTCGACGCCAGAGGCCCGGAGCATTGGGCCCGACTGCCCGAGCGCGAGCGCGTCGTCGGCCGAGAGCAGGCCGATCCCCTTCGTCCGTTCGAGCCAGATCTTGTTGCCGTCGAGCAGGCCCTCGTAGTCGTCAACCGCTTTCGGCATGCGCTTCGCGGCGGCGCGCGCCTGCGCGTAGAAGCCCTTCGGGATGTCCTCCGCGAGCCCGCCGACCTGGAAATAGCGGGTGTGCATGCGGACCCCCGTGACCATCTCGAAGAGGTCGAGGATCATGTCCCGCTCGCGGAACGCGTACCAGAACATCGAGATCGCGCCGACCTCGAGCGCCGACGTCCCGAGCCAGACGAGGTGCGAGTGGATGCGGTTGAGCTCGGAGAGGCACATGCGCATCCACTGCGCGCGCGGCGGCACCTCGAGGCCGAGCAGCTTCTCGATCGCGAGCACGAAGACGAGCTCGTTCGCCTGGAACGAGAGGTAGTCGATTCGCTCCGGATACGTGATGCCCTTCCAGTACGTCTTCTG
Organism: uncultured Actinomycetes bacterium; assembly: GCA_963701395.1. Lineage (GTDB taxonomy): Bacteria > Actinomycetota > Thermoleophilia > Gaiellales > Gaiellaceae > Gaiella. Next base: position 21,243 of record CAVOZU010000009.1, on the reverse strand, counting down.
CTCCATCGTCTTCTCGAACCCGGTGTGCAGGTAGCCGATGACCGCGCGGAGCCCCGCCACCTGCTCGCCGTCGAGGTCCAGGATCAGGCGCAGGACGCCGTGGGTGGACGGATGGTTGGGTCCGAAGTTGACGGTGAGGATGTCGTCGAGGTCGTGCCGTTTCGGGTCGACTTCGAGGATCGTCGGGCATGGCGTCGGGATTCGCGTCCCCGAGTAGATCGACGTGGCGGGCAGGACGCTCACTGGTCTTTCCCCGCAGAGCGGGAATCCGCCGAGCGGATTCCCGCTCGCGACGATCCCTGAAGCCGGCCGCTGGCGCGGCCGGGGGCCACGGAGCCCTTCAACCGCATGATCGACGGGCCTCTCATTCCTCCCCCGAGAAGCGGACCGGCTCGCCGCCGATCGGGTAGTCCTTGCGCAAAGGATGCCCGTCCCAGTCGTCCGGCATCAGGATGCGCACGAGGTTCGGGTGCCCCCGGAAGGGGATCCCCATCATGTCGAAGACCTCGCGCTCGAACCAGTCGGCGGCCGGCCAGACGCCGATCACGGAGTCGATCTCCTCCCCGTCGGCGAGCCACACCTGAACGCGGGCGCGCACCGGGTCATCTCCGACGCGCAGCAGCTGGTAGTCGATCGCGAAGCGAGCCGGCTTCGGCGCCGGGACGACCGCAAAGCCGTGCGATCCAGGGCCGAAGATGTCGCGCCCGTCGCGAGTGCCGATGTACCCGGCGACGCCGGCCCCGCCCCATCCGAGGTAGTCGGCTGCGACCACGTCCATCAGCTGGTTGAATCCGCGCGTGTCCCGCAGGTGCGTGCAGGCCGCGACGATGCGCGCCGGATCGACGACGAGCGTCGTCTCGGCGAGCGCCTCCCTCGTCTCGACGAGCCCGGGGACTGCGTCGTACCCGACGCTCACTCCGCCACCCCTCTGATCGCGTAGGCGGGAGGGACACCGGCGTTGATCTTCTCGTGGAGCCGGACGATGCCCTCCATCAGCGCCTCCGGCCGTGGCGGGCAGCCGGGCACGTGGATGTCGACCGGGACGATCTTGTCGACCCCCTGCAGCACGGTGTAGTTGTTGAACATGCCGCCGGAGGAGGAGCAGGCGCCCATCGCGATCACCCACTTCGGCTCGAGCATCTGGTCGTACACCTGCCGCAGGGGCGGCGCCATCTTGTGCGTCACGCGCCCGGACACGATCAACAGGTCGGCCTGACGTGGCGACGACGAGAACCGCTCCATCCCGAACCGCGCGATGTCGTAGCGCGACGAGACGATCGACATCATCTCGATCGCGCAGCAGGCGAGCCCGAACGTGTCGGGCCAGATCGAGTTGGAGCGCGCCCAGGCGACCGCCTTCTCCACGGTCGTCAGCAGCAGGGCATCCTCGATCTTCTCCACCTCGCGCTCGAACACCGACGGCTCGTCCCCCGGCCGCAGCACGGCCTCGGAGTTGAGCCCGGCCCGGGCGAGCGGCCGGTCCGAAATCAGCGGCAGCTTGCGCGCTAGTGCCATTCGAGCGCGCCCTTCCGCCAGACGTACACGTACGCGACGCCGAGGATGCCGACGAACGCGAGGAACTCGAAGAGACCGAACCAGCCGAGCGCGTCGAGCTGCACCGCAAGCGGGTACAGGAAGACGATCTCGATGTCGAAGAGGATGAACAGCATCGCCGTGAGGTAGAAGCTGACCGTGAACCGGCGCTCCTGGCTCGGCGCCCCCTGGGACACGCCGGACTCGAAGGGCAGGAGCTGCTGGCGCGTCTGTGTCCGGGGTCTTCCCGGGAGGATGAAAGACAATGCGATCATCGTCGCCGGGATCGCCGCGGCGAACAACGCGTAGAACAGGATCGGCAGCCAGTCCGAGAGCATGCGTCGCGGGACCTCCTCGGACGCGGAAGCTACCACCTGCTCCGGTGCTCACGAAGGGAGAAGGAACTGCCGATGGCTACGTGGAAACGGGTGTTACGAAGTCCAAGCCCTCGTTCGTCGCCCCGAGCCCCGTCCGCTAGGATCCGATCATGGAGATCATCGAGCGCCCCACCGACACCATTCTCACGCTGACGCCGGCAGCGGCGGACAAGATCAGAGAGCTCCTAGCCGAGGAGGCCGAGGGCGAGTCGATGGTGCTGCGCGTCGCGATCCAGGGCGGCGGCTGCTCGGGCTTCCAGTACGGCCTCGGGTTCGACATGGGCGCCGCCGGTGGCGATCTCGAGTTCACGCTCGAAGGCGTCCCGGTCGTGGTCGACCCGTTCTCCGCCCCGTACCTCCAGGGTGCGACGATCGACTTCCTGAACTCGATCTCGGAGTCCGGGTTCAAGATCGACAACCCGAACGCCGTCTCGTCGTGCGGCTGCGGCCACTCCTTCCAGGTGGAGGAGGGCGAAGAGATGCCCGAGGGCACTCAGGTCGGCGGCTGCGGCTCCGGCTGCAGTCACTAGCTTGCTCGCCAGGTAGAAACCCGCAGGGGCGGATTTCTGCGGCTCGATTCCTGCGGGCGGACCCCTGATCGGGTGTCCGACTGAAGTCGGACACCGGTCCCGCCGGGCGGACGTGCTTGCTCGTGCTGCGTGGGTGTCTGACTTCAGTCAGACACCGCTGTTCCCCCTCGCCGCCACGCCTGCGTCCGTCAGGCGCCGCACCAGTCCCCGAGCCACGGTGTGCGGTACCCGTTCTCGCTCCACATGATCGGGAAGAAGGCCTCGTCCAGCTCGTGCTCTCCCGGGCGGCGGTACCTCGAGTAGATCGGGTGAGGCGCCGCGCCATCGGCCCAGCGGGTGTCGGTGGACACCATGTGGCTGACGATCGCGCGGCGGTCCCGGTCGGCGCGCTCGTTCGATGGCGAGCCGTGAAACGTCCAGCCGTCGTGGAAGGCAGCGCCGCCTGCTGGCACTTCGATCGGGACGAGCTCGATCTCCGCCTCTACCGGGACGACCCCCCTCACGTACCCGAGCCAGTCGTCGGGCGCGTGGAACTGTCCACCGGCGGGGAACCGGGGCCAGTGATGCGAGCCGCGGACGTAGTAGATCGTCCCCGCGTCCGCGCTCGTGTCGTCGAGCGCCATCCAGCACGTCGTCATGTTCGGTGGCTCGAGCCATGCGACGTACGCGGCGTCCTGGTGACAGAGGAGCGCCTTGCCCGACGGCGGCTTCCAGATGGCGTTGTCCTGGATCAGACGTAGGCCGGGTAGCCCGGACAGCTGGGCCCCGAACTCGGCGTTGCGAGAGGCGAGCACCGTCGCGGCGAGCGTCCGGTCGGCCTTCCAGACGTTGCAGAGCTGCCGTGTCTTCTCCGGGGGTGTGACGCCGGGCTCGTAGTTGACCTCGTCCGGCCGCAGGCCGGTTTCCCATTCGTGCGCGAACGCCCGCGCGAAGTGCTCTCGCGCGGCGTCGATCTCGCTTCTGTCGAGGAACGACTCGACGACGACGAAGCCGTCACGATCGTACGCCTCGATCTGCTCCCGCGATGGCCGCACACGGTGATTATCCACCGCCGCCTGCGAGCGCGTCCTCCCGTAGATTTGTCGCGATGAGCGAGCTGCCTCTCCGCGTCGCCGTCGTCGGCTCCGGGCCTGCTGGCTTCTACGCGACCGGCAGCCTGCTCACAGCGGATGTGCCGATCGAGGTGGATCTGATCGAGCGGTTGCCCACACCGTGGGGTCTCGTGCGAACCGGCGTCGCTCCGGATCACCCGAACATCAAGGCGGTGTCACGCGTCTTCGAGAAGACCGCGGCCAAGCCGGGTTTCCGCTTCCTCGGCAATGTCGAGGTCGGGCGCGACGTCTCACACGAGGAGTTGCTCGACCTGTACGACGCGGTGGTCTACGCGTTCGGCGCGGAGACGGACAGGCGCCTCGGAGTACCGGGTGAGGACCTGCCGGGCTCGTGGCCCGCCACGCAGTTCGTGGCCTGGTACAACGGCCACCCCGACGCCCAGGGCTTCGAGTTCGACCTGTCGTGCGAGCGCGCGGTGGTCGTCGGCAACGGGAACGTCGCCGTGGACGTTGCGCGCATGCTCGCGCTCACGGAGGAGGAGCTGGCGCCGACGGACACGACCGACGAGGCGATCGCCGCGATCCTCGGCTCCGGGATCCGCGAGATCGTGATGCTCGGCCGGCGCGGTCCGGTGCAGGCGGCCTTCACGACACCCGAGCTGCTCGAGCTCGGGGAGCTGGCCGGCACGGATGTGATCGTCGATCCCGCCGATCTCGAGCTCGACGCTGCGAGCGAGGAGCAGCTCGCCGGCGACACGCACGCGCTGCGCAACATGGAGACCCTGCGCGAGTACGCCGAGCGGGCGCCCTCCGGGAAGCGGCGTGCGTTGCGCCTGCGGTTCTGTACGTCTCCGGTCGAGATCCTCGGCGAGGGGCGCGTGGAGAGTGTGGAGGTCGTTCGCAACCGCCTCGTCGCGGACGGGCGTGGTTCGGTGCGGGCCGAGTCGACGGACGAGCGCGAGACGCTTCCGTGCGGCGTCGTCTTCCGGAGCGTCGGCTATCGGGGCGTCGGGCTGGAGGGTGTCCCGTTCGACGAAGGGCGCGGCACGATCCCGAACGAGGCAGGACGCGTGCTCGACTCGGAGGGGAGCACTGTCCCGCGCGTCTACTGCACGGGTTGGATCAAGCGCGGTCCGAGTGGCGTGATCGGCACGAACAAGAAGGACGCGAACGAGACGGTCGCGGCTCTGCTCGCCGACGTCACGGAGGAGCGGCTGAGCGCGACCGGAGCAACCTCGGCCGCCGTCGACTCGTTCCTCGCGGAGCGAGGGATCGAGGTCGTGACGCAAGAGGGCTGGGAGGCGATCGACGCCACCGAGCGCGCCCTTGGCGAGCCGCACGGCAGGCCGCGCGTCAAGCTCGTGTCCTGGGATGCTCTCCTCGCCGCCTCCCGGAACGTCTAGGTCGCCGGCACCGTCGCGCGTCGCGAGCGGCCACCGTCCCCAAGAGACGACTTGACAGTATTTGGTGTCTGACACTTTGTGAACGCGCGGACCGGACGGGATCGGGAACTCCCTGCACGTAGGTGACGTTCTCGCCGAAATGGCTCCCCGCGCGGTTTCGAGGCGGACGTGTCCCCGGCGGCCATCTTGACGAGCACGGGCGTCTGACACCCTGTCTCTGACACCGACATCGTGATCCGCGCCGGTCGGGCTACGGGGCGAGAGCGGCGAGCGTCGCGTCCACGTCCTCGGCGGTGTTGTAGACGTGCCACGACGTACGCAGCCGGCCGCCCCGAACGGCAGCCCGGATGCCCGCGCGCTCGAGGCGGGCCGAGGCGTCGGGTGCGTCGCACATGACGATCGCAGAGTCGCTCGGCGCCATCCCGAGCCCTGCCCGGAAGCGGTTGGCGAGTGCCACGTCGTGCTCGCGAATCGCGGCGACGCCGATCCTCTCCACGACTTCGAGTGTCGCGGCCGTCCCGACCCACGAGTACCAGGCGGGCGAGGTGTCGAGCCGGCGTGCGCTCTCGGCCAGCCGCAGCGGCGCGCCGAAGTAGTCGGCGTGCAGGTCGGGGATCGAGAACCACCCTGCCGCGTGTGGGGTCACCGTCGCCAGGAGCTCGGGTCGGATCGCCATGAACGCGGTGCCGCGCGGCGACATCAGCCACTTGTAGGCGGCTGCGACGACGACGTCGAAGCGCGACGCGTCGAGCGGTAGCCAGCCCGCGGCCTGCGTCGCGTCGACGACCGTGAGCACGCCGTGCTCCGCGGCGGCGGTGCCGATCGCATCCAGGTCGGCCACCTCGCCCGTTGCCATCTGGACGGCCGAGACTGCGACCAGGTCGGTATCCGAGTCGATCGAAGCGGCGACCTCGGCGGCCGGCACGAGACGTACTGTGACACCGCGGCGCTCCTGCACGAGGAACGGGAAGAGGAGTGACATGAACTCGACATCGGCGGCGAGGACGCGCGTGCCGTCGGGAATCGACGCCGCGACGAGCCCGACGAGCCCCGACACGGTGCCGCCGACGGTGACGTCGTCGGCCCGGGCGCCCGTCAGGAGCGCGAACGTGCGGCGGGCTGCCTCGACGGCATCGTCCCAGTGCTCGAAGCTCGTCCGTCCACCCCGCCAGTCCTCCAAGGCCTCCTGGAGCGCCTCCCAGGCCGGACGAGGCGGCAGCCCGTAGCTCGCGGTGTTGAGATACGTGCCCGCCGGCTCCCACAGCCCGCGCGCTTCGCCGATGGGCAGTCGATCCACGTCGGCATTCTCCCGCAGTGCGAGTCCGCGGTGGGTACGGACTGCCGCCGGCCGCTCGCGGTCTAGACTCGGTGTCGATGGGCTCGGACAAGCTCTGGGGCGGCGAGACCGACAAGGCGATCGGGAACTTCCCGGTCTCGGGTGAGCCGATCCCGCCTGCCGTTGCGCACTGGCTCGGCCGGATCAAGGCCGCCGCTGCACGCGCGAACGCCGACCTCGGGCTGCTCGAACGCGACAAGGCCGACCGCATCGCAGAGGCCGGCGACCGCGTCGCCGCGGGCGAGTTCGACGACCAGTTCCCGATCGACGTCTTCCAGACCGGGTCGGGGACGAGTTCGAACATGAACGCGAACGAGGTGATCGCCTCTCTCGCGGGCGAGGATGTTCACCCGAACGACGACGTGAACATGGGGCAGTCGTCGAACGACGTCTTCCCGTCGTCCGTGCATTGCGCGGCGCTGGGTGAGATCGCGCACGATCTGCTGCCGGCCCTCGAGCGCCTCGCCGCATCTCTGGAGCGGAAGGCGCACGACTTCGACGACGTCGTCAAGTCCGGCCGCACGCACTGGATGGACGCGGTGCCCGTCACGCTCGGCCAGGAGTTCGCCGGCTACGCCGCGCAGGTGCGTCAGGGAATCGCGCGTGTCGAGGACGCGATGCCGCGGCTGGGCCAGATCCCACTCGGCGGCACGGCCACCGGCACCGGCCTCAACACGCACCCGGAGTTCGCCGCCCGCGCCCGCGAGTATCTCTCCCGCGAGACGGGGCTCACGATCTCGGCGCCGGCCGATCACTTCGAGGCGCAGGCCGCCCGTGACGGCCTCGTCGAAGCGTCCGGTGCGCTCAAGGTCGTCGCCGTTTCGCTGACGAAGATCGCGAACGACCTCCGCTTCCTCGGTTCAGGCCCACGCGCCGGGCTCGGCGAGTTGTTCCTGCCGGAGTTGCAGAAGGGCTCGTCGATCATGCCGGGCAAGGTGAACCCGGTGATCCCCGAGGTCGTGACCCAGGTGGCGGCCCAGGTGATCGGCAACGATGCCGCGATCACGATCGGCGGCATGAACGGTCACTTCGAGCTGAACGTCTACATCCCGTTGATGGCGCGGAACCTGCTGCAGTCGATCGGTCTGCTCGCGAGCGCGTCTCGGCTGCTGGCGGAGAAGTGCGTCGACGGGATCGAGGCGAACCGCGAGCAGTGTGAGCGGTACGCGGAGCTGACTCTGTCGGCTGCGACCGCACTCAACCCGGTGATCGGCTACGACAAGGCGTCGGAGCTGGTCAAGCAGGCCGCTGCCACCGGCCGCTCGCTACGGGATCTGGCCCGGGAGCTGGGCGTGGAGCAGAGCCTCCTCGACGAGGCGCTCGACTATCACGCGATGGCCAAGCCGCACGGCTAGCGGCGGCCTTCGTGTCTCAGTACGCGACCGCGCCGACGCCCGTGTCGGCCGCGTGCTTCTGTTCGTCGGCGCGGTAGCTCGACCTGACCAGCGGACCGGCGAACACGGAGCCGAAGCCGAGGGCCTCGCCCTGCTCGCGCAGCCAGCGGAACTCGTCGGGATGCACCCAGCGGTCGATCGCGGCGTGCTGCTTCGACGGCTGCAGGTACTGGCCGATCGTGACCACGTCGACGCCGTTCTCGCGCAGGTCGCGCAACGTGTCGACGACCTCGTCGTTCGTCTCGCCGAGACCGACGATGATCCCCGACTTCGTCAGTACCGGGTAGCCGGCGACCTCCTTCGCGCGGCGCAGAAGCCACAGCGCCTTGTCGTAGCTCGCCTTTGCGCCGCGCATGCGCCGGTGCAGGCGCCGCACGGTCTCGATGTTGTGGTTGAAGACGTCGGGGCGCGCGTCGAGCACCGTGCGCAGCGCCTCCTCCTCGACGCCGAGGAAGTCGGGCGTCAGCAGTTCGACGGAGCATTGGGGCAGCTTCGTCTTCAGCGCGCGCGTCGTTGCCGCGAAGTGGGCAGCGCCGCGGTCTGCCAGGTCGTCACGGTCGACGGAGGTGACGACGACGTGGCCTAGGCTCATCTGGGCAGCCGCCTGCGCGACGCGCAGGGGCTCCAATGGGTCGGGTGGGCCGTCGGGCTTGCCGGAGTTGACGTAGCAGTAGCGACATGCGCGCGTGCAGGTCTCGCCCAGGATCTGGAAGGTCGCAGTGCCGCGACCCCAGCACTCGCCGATGTTCGGACAGCGCGCCTCCTCGCAGACCGTGACGAGTTGCTGCTCGCGCATGAGCTGCCGGACCTCCCCGTAGCGTGTGTCCTGGCTCGGCGCACGCACCTTCATCCACGGCGGTCGGCGCGGGCGATCCTGGATCACGGGAAGCGAGGTCTCCACCCGCGCCATTGTAGGGGCGACGCCTGCGTCGCCTGCTCCGGCGCTCAGCGAGCGTCAGGCGCGAGCGTGAACGCGTGTCGGCTCAGCGGGCGCCGAGCTTCTCGTGCACCGGCTGGGGCCAGAGGCCTGCATCGTCGCCGGCCGGCAGCTCCTCGAAGGCGAGATCGAAGACGTCGCCGAGCGCCTCGACGGCGGCCGGGCGCACGTCGTCGACGGTGATCGAACGCGCGAGCTCCGCACTCATCGTCGTGAACTGCGCATCCTCTAGGCCACACGCCGTGATCCACTCGGTGAATGGCGCCGGGTCGAGGTCGACGTTGAGCGCGTAGCCGTGCGTCGTCACCCAGCGTGAGACGTGGACGCCGATCGACGCGATCTTGCGGGGCCCCTGCCCGCCCCCCGGCGGCATCCAGACGCCCGTCAGCCCGTCGATCGTCTTCGCCTCGAGCTCGAACGGGGCGAGCGTGGCGACGATCGCCCGTTCCAGGTCGCGCACGTAGCGCTTGACGTCGCGCCCATGACGATTCAGGTCGAGGATCGGGTAGCAGACGAGCTGCCCGGGCCCGTGGAACGTCGACTTGCCGCCGCGGTCGGTCTCGACGATCTCGACGTCCGTGCCTTCGGGGACGTGGAGCTCTCTCTCCTCCTCGGTGCGGCGCCCGACGGTGATCACGGGCGGATGCTCCAGGATCAGGACGGTGTCGGGGATCGCGCGCTGCGACACGGCGGCTGCGAGCGACCGCTGCAGCGTGAGGGCCTCACCGTACGGGACGAGCCCGAGGCTCATCAGATAGGCGCCGGCTCTCATGCCAGCAGCCTAGCCAGGTTCTTCGTCGCCTCCCGTCGGCTGAGCCCCGACAGCCGATCGGCGTGCTCCCGCACGTAGCGGTCGACCTCGTGCGGGTCGTGCCAGGCGTAGTCGCGGAGCGCCCACCCGATTGCCTTGCGCACGAAGAACTCGCGGTCGGGAAGGTTCGGCTCGATGCAGTCGTAGAGCAGCTCGAGGTCGATCTCGCCCTTGAAGCCGAGCTGGCAGATGATCGAGACGCGTCGCTTCCACAGGTTCTCGTCACGGCTCCAGCGTCGCATGTCGTCCGCGACGGACTGGTCTCGGCGCAGAAGGTCGCCGGCGCGCTTGGCGAGCGTGTCGACGAGGTCCCACCATGCCCCCTCGACGATCAGCCGCTCCAGCAGCGGTAGCGTCACGTGCTCGGGATGGCGTTCGAGGAGCGCGAGTGCCGTGTAGCGCTCCTCCCGGAACTCGGCGTCGTCCCAGAGCTCGCGCAGCGCGTCCTTGAGCGCGGACTCGTCGTCGATCGGCCATTCGTCGAACAGGGGGCGCCACGTGCGCCGCAGGTCGGGCATGCGCACGCCGAGGTACGGCAGCTCGCTCTTCATGTAGCGCCGCGCACCGGCCGCGTACGCAGAGTCGCGCAGCGGCTCGACGCGGGCGCGGAGCGCCTCGGCTAGCCGGCGTCGTCCCAGCTCTCGAGCTTCTCGCGCAGGTCGCGGAGGAACGCGCCGGCGAGCGCGCCGTCGACGAGCCGATGGTCGTACGTCAGCGTGAGGTTCATCATGGGGCGGATCGCGATCACGTCGTGGCCGAGCTCGTCCTGCACCACCCACGGCCGCTTCACGAGCGCATAGGTGCCGAGGATGGCGGCCTGCGGCTGGTTGATGATCGGCGTGCCGTGGAACGTCCCGAACCCTCCCGGGTTCGTGATCGTGAACGTGCCGCCCTGCACGTCGTCGGGTAGGAGCTTCTTCGTGCGCGCCCGCTCGGCGAGGTCGGCGATGCCGCGCGCGAGCCCGAGCAGGTTGAGGTCCTGCGCGTTGCGGATCACGGGGACGATCAGGCCGCGGCCCTCGTCCAGGGCGACGGCGATACCGAGGTTCACGAACTGGCGCGTGACGATCCGATCGCCGCGGATCTCGGCATTCACCCACGGCCACGCCTGCAGCGTCTCGACCGTCGCCTTCGCGACGAAGGCGAGGTACGTGGGGTTGACGCCGTGCGCGCTCTGCCACTCCTTCTTCAGTGCCGCGCGATTGGCCACCACGCGTGACATGTCGACCTCGATGCCGCTCGTCACGTGGGCGGACGTGTCGACCGAGCGGCGCATGTGCTCCATCACGCCGCGGCGCATCGCGGTGATCGGCTCGGCGGCCTCGCCGGGCGCAAGGGAGTCGTCCTCGACTGCGGCCGGCTTCGCGGGTGCGGGTGGGGCTGGCGGTGCGGCCGGTGCCGCGGGTGCGACGGCCACGGGCTCGGGCGCTGTTGGTGCCGGAGCGGCCACGGGGGCCGGCGGCGGAAGCGGAGCGGGCGCCGGCGCGGCAGCCGCCCCGGACTCGATGAACGAGAGGATGTCCTTCTTCGTGACGCGTCCTCCCTGTCCGGTGCCGGGAACGGCGTTCGTGTCGACGCCGTGCTCGGCTGCGATGCGTGCGACCACCGGCGAGACGAACGTGCGTCCGTTGCCGCCGTCGGCGACCGGCACGGGAGTCGGCGAAGGCGGGACGGCCTGGGCGACCGGGGGCTCCGGGGCCGCAGGTTCCGCGGCAGGAGCGGGCGCGGTCACCGGCGCCTCCGGCTCTGGCTCCGGAGCGGCGGGAGCGCCTGCCGGTGCGATCACGGCGAGCACGGTGCCGATCTCGACGGTCTCTCCCTCGGGCACCAGGATCTGGGCGACGACTCCTTCGCCGGGGCTCGGCACCTCGGTGTCGACCTTGTCCGTCGAGATCTCGAGCAGCGGCTCGTCGAGCGCGACGGCGTCTCCGGGTTGCTTGAGCCACCGGGTGATCGTCCCCTCGGATACGGAGACGCCCATCTGCGGCATCACGACCTCGGTCTGGGTTCCGGTGGACACGTGATCTCCTCCTAATACGCGGCGAGCTCTCGGAGCGCGCGCGCGACGTCGTCGACCTGGGGGATGTATGCCTTCTCGAGGTTGGGTGCGAAGGGCGTGGGCGAGTCGGGAGCGGCCAGGCGGCGTACGGGGCCGTCGAGGTGCTCGAATGCCTCCTCGGCGATGGTTGCGGCGATTTCGCCGCCGAAGCCCCCGGTCCGCGTGTCCTCGTGCAGGACGAGCGCCTTCGAACAGCGGCGGACGCTGTCGAGGACGGCTTCTCGGTCCCACGGGATCAGCGTCCGCAGGTCGAGGACCTCGACCGACACGTCATCCTCGGCGGCGAGCTTCTGCGCGGCCTCGTCGGCGGTGTAGACCATTGCCCCCCACGTGATCACGGCGATGTCCTCGCCTGGCCGGTGGACGCGGGCCTCGCCGAACGGCACGGTGTACCGCTCGTCCGGTACCTCGCCCTTGATGCGCCGGTAGAGGTGCTTGTGCTCGAAGAAGAGCACGGGGTTCACGTCTTCGATCGCAGTGACGAGAAGCCCTTTCGCGTCGGCCGGGGTCGACGGGCAGACGATCTTGAGGCCGGGGATGTGCGCGAACGAGCTCTCCGGGTTCTGGGAGTGGAATGGGCCACCCGAGAAACCGCCGCCGGAGGGGAGGCGCACGACGATCGGTATGGGCGTCCCAGCGCGAAAATGCTGTTTCGCGGCCACGGTCGTGAGGTGGTCCCAGCCGCACGAGACGAAGTCGGCGAACTGCATCTCGGCGACCGGTCGCATCCCCATCAGGGCTGCGCCGGTGGCGCCGGCGAGGATCGCGGTCTCCGACAGCGGCATGTCGAGCACGCGCCACGGCCCGAACTCCTCCTGGAACCCCAGGGTGACCTTGAACGCTCCGCCGTACACGCCGACGTCCTCACCGAGCACGAAGACGCGTTGGTCGCGTCGCATTTCCTGGCGTAACCCGTCGGAGATCGCCTGGAGGTAGGTCTTCTCGGGCATCAGCAGTCGCTCACTTGTGGTGTGGGGTGTCGAGTTCCTCGGGCTGCGCGAACACGCTTTCGACGAGGTCGCCCGGATCGGGTAGCGGCGACTCCTCGGCGCGCTGGATCGCATCGTTGAGCAGTCGCTTGACCCCTGAGGTGATCTCGTCTTCCTCGGCGTCCGTCATCTCTGCGTGATCTCGGAGCCACGTCCGATACCGCTCGATCGGGTCTCGGCGCGCCCACTCCTCGAACAGCTCCCGCGGGACGTAGAAGGCGTCGTCGTGCACCGCGTGGCCCTCCATGCGCAGCGTCACCGACTCGATCAGCGTGGGCCCGCCGCCCTCGCGTGCCTTCTCGATCGCGCGCTTCGTCTCGCGGTAGACGGCGAGGACGTCGGTGCCGTCGACGACGACACCGTCGAAGCCATAGGCGGCCGCCCGGTCGGCGAGGTGCTCTACTGGGTACTCGAGGTACGACGGCGTCGAGTACGCCCACTGGTTGTTGTCGATCACGAACACGACAGGGAGCCGGCGAACGCCGGCGAGGTTCATGCCTTCGTGGGCGTCGCCGCGCGCGGCGGCGCCCTCACCGCACCAGGCCACCGCGACCCGTCTTTCCTCCCGGATGCGGAAGGCGAGCGCCATCCCCACCGCAACCGGCAGCATCGCCGGCAGGTGGCTGACCATCGCATGCAGGCCGAGGTTGGCGTCGCCGATGTGGATGTTGCCGTCGCGGCCGCGCGTCGGGCCGTCGGCACGCCCCATGTACTGCGCGAGGATGCGCCACGGCTCGAGCCCGCGTGTGACGTGGACGCCCATGTCGCGTTGCAGTGGCGTGCCGACGTCGGTGGGCGCCATCGCCGTGGCCGCACCGACCGCCGACGCCTCGTTCCCGCGTCCCGTGTAAAAAGAGCCCGGGATCTTGCCCTGCTTGTAGAGGATGTGACCCCGCTCTTCGATCCCGCGGGTGGTCAGCATGTTTCGGTAGATGCCGAAGAGATCCTCGCGATCGAGGCCGGCCTCGTGAACCTCCTGGAGCGAGCCGACCGGCTCCGCTTCCCTCACTGCCATGCAGGCGCTCTCCCTCGTCGAGCGGTGGACGCCTGCACTCTAGCGATCCCACCTGCCGATCCCAGCGCCGGACCGGGTCGAACTGGGGCGGGAGAGGAACGGACGACTGGCTTCCGTCGGCCTGCGCCCGCTCGTCCGTCGCACCGCCGCTGCCCCGCCGCGCACGGCCCCGGTCCATCACCCCCTGGGGGGCGTGAGCCCCCCTACCGGAACGATCGCAGGCAGCCTGTGCCTGGGGTGTGCCGACTTCGTGCCAACTGTGAGACCGGCTGAGTACAGTGGCCGAGATGTCTGCGAGCGACGAGGCGCCCAAAAAGCCGCGGCGGAACTGGATCCAGGAGGAGCGCCGCCGCACACTCGGCGACTGGGTCGCGTTCTGCCTCTCGTGCGGCCACACGCTGCGGTACTTCGACGAGCTCGAGGAGCAATTGCCGGCCGCGTGCCCGCAATGCGACGGTGAGCTGAGGCACCGGTGCCCGGCCTGTGGCGCCCTGCTTCCTTCCGCGTTCCAGGTGGAGTGCGAAGAGTGCGGAGGGCTCGTTCGTGATCGCGAGCTCTTCGGCGGCCCGATCCGCAAGCCCGGACGCTAGCCGGGACGCGTCGTCGGCACAGTTCAGCAGCCCGACCGGACCGAAAGCGTCGACGATGTGCCCCGGAGCAAACGATGTTTCCGGGGGAACCTCCGGTTCGCCCGGCTTCGGGGGTCTGCCCGCTCGTCCGGCGAAGCGGACCTGCGGGATCAGCCGCAGGAATTCCGCAAGAGCGGGATTCCTGCCTGGCGAGCTAGAACATTGTTCCGACGATGCCGGAGAAGCGGATCACGGTGACGGTGTCGTCGACCGTGACGTCGCGGTTGTAGAGCTTCGCGAGCCAGTCGACGAACTCGTCGAGCCGGCGGATCTCCGGGTTGTCGTGCTCGATCTCCCGCGGGGAGAGGTCGCCGAGTCGGGTCACCTCGACCTTGTCGATCACGGCGTCGAAGATCTTTTCTCGCTGCCCGTAGCGCACGCCGACGAGCACCGACACGATCATGCCTTTCTTGTACTTCCCCGATTTGTCGCCGAGCCGTATCGTCGCCGTCTTCCGGCCCGACCGGAGTTGGTCGCCGACCGCCGGGGAGTAGAAGTTGAGGGCGTAGATCGGCACCGGCGACGCAACTATAGAGCGTCGCCGGACACGGCTTGCAGAGCGCGCTCGGCCATCTCGCGCTCGCCGCCGTAGGTCAGGAGTGACGGTGCCTCCGCGAGCGGGATCCACCGGACCTCAGCGATCTCGTTCTCCATGCCTTCGGGGAGCGCGCCGACGCGTCCCCCCGTGGCGCGCAGCAGGAAGAAGGATACGGCCTTGGACACCCTGTCGCCCTCCCACGTGTAGACGTAGCGGATGTCGCCGAGCTTGCCCTCGAGGCGCGCATGCAGGCCCGTCTCCTCGTAGACCTCGCGGATGGCCGTCTGGGGGCCGCGCTCTCCCGGGTCGATCAGCCCCTTGGGAAGCGCCCAGACATCGGGTCCACCAGGCGCGCGTTGCGGACGCACGGCGGCGAGCCACCACTTGCCTGCCATGCGTCGCACCACAACCCCGCCGGCCGAGAACTCCCTCCGCACACGCACCTCCGGTGTCAGACACCGCCATCTTGTCAAGGGTCGTGTGCACCGGTTCTGCGCCAGATACTCCACACCGCGACGGGCCAGGCGGTACGCGGGGTCGGTCGGGTTCTCCACAGGCGTCGGTGGAGCGTTCGTGGGCGCCGCGACACGAGGTGTCTGACACCTTGTCGGGCCTCCGTGTCCGCATGGGACACGTGCAGCGATGCGGCCTCGCACTCCGCTCAGGCGAGGATCTTAGCGCTCATGACTAAGATCTCTCGACACGTCGGCACAACCTCTGGTAGAGTGCCAGCCGGCACTCGCACAGGGTGAGTGCCGGAATCCAGCAACTAGTCTCAGGGAGGCCCGTGCATGAACCTGCAGCCCCTCGGTGACCGCATCATCGTCGAGGTACTCGACGAGGAAGAGATGACGGCGAGCGGCATCGTGCTGCCCGACACCGCGAAGGAAAAGCCGCAACGCGGCAAGGTTCTCTCGGTGGGCCCCGGCCCGCGCGACGAGGACGGGGAGTACATCAAGATGGACGTGGAGGAGGGTGACGAGGTCATCTTCTCCAAGTACGGCGGCACCGACATCAAGATCGGCACCGACGAAATTCTGATCCTGCGCGAGTCCGACATCCTTGCCAAGGTCGTCGGCGACCGCGCGGGCGTCTAGGGAACCGGGAGGAAACGAACCAGATGGCTCACAAGGAGCTCAAGTTCAGCGAAGACGCACGCCGCTCGCTCGAGCGGGGCGTCAACATCCTTGCCGACGCGGTCAAGGTGACACTCGGCCCGAAGGGCCGCTATGTCGTCCTCGACAAGCGCTTCGGTGCGCCGACGATCACGAACGACGGTGTCACCATCGCTCGTGAGATCGAGGTCGAGGATCCGTTCGAGAACCAGGGTGCACAACTCGTGCGCGAGGTTGCCACGGCGACGAACGACGTCGCCGGTGACGGCACCACAACGGCGACGGTGCTCGCCCAGGCGATCGTGCGGGAGGGTCTGAAGAACGTCGCTGCCGGCGCCAACCCGATGGGCCTCAAGCGGGGCATCGAGAAGGCCGTCGAGCTCATCGTCGAGGACCTGAAGAAGCAGTCGACCGAAGTCGCGGGCAAGGAAGACATCGCCCGCGTCGCCACGATCTCGTCGCGTGAGCGCGAGATCGGCGACGTGATCGCGGATGCGATCGAGAAGGTCGGCAAGGACGGCGTCGTCAACGTCGAGGAGGGCCAGACGTTCGGCCTCGACCTCGAGTTCACGGAGGGCATGCAGTTCGACAAGGGCTACCTGTCGCCGTACATGATCACCGACGCCGAGAGCATGAAGGCCGAGCTCGAGGAGCCGTACGTCCTCATCGCCAACCAGAAGATCGGTGCGGTGAAGGACCTGCTGCCCGTGCTCGAGCAGGTGATCCAGGCCGGTCGTCCGCTGCTCGTCGTCGCCGAAGACGTCGAGGGCGAGGCGCTCGCGACAGTCGTCGTCAACAAGCTCCGTGGCGTGTTCACCGCCGTCGCCGTCAAGGCGCCCGGCTTCGGTGACCGCCGCAAGCGGATGCTCGAGGACATCGCGATCCTCACCGGTGGCGAGGTGATCACCGAGGAGATGGGTCTCAAGCTCGAGAACACGAAGCTCTCGCAGCTCGGCAAGGCCCGCAAGATCGTGATCGACAAGGACACGACCACCATCGTCGATGGCGCCGGCGACTCCGAGTCGATCAAGGCCCGCATCAAGCAGCTGAAGGCGGAGGTCGAGAACACCGACTCCGACTTCGATCGGGAGAAGCTCCAGGAGCGCCTCGCGAAGCTGTCCGGCGGCGTGGCCGTCGTCAAGGTCGGCGCTGCCACCGAGACGGAGATGAAGGAGAAGAAGCACCGCGTCGAGGACGCACTGCAGGCCACCCGCGCCGCCCTCGAAGAGGGCATCGTGGCGGGCGGCGGTGTGGCGCTGATCAACGCAGCCGACTCCGTCAAGAAGACCCTCGATACGCTCGAGGGCGACGAGCGGACCGGTGCGTCGATCATCGTGCGCGCGCTCGAGGAGCCTCTGCGGCAGCTTGCCCAGAACGCCGGCCTCGAGGGCTCGGTCGTCGTCGACAAGGTGCGGACGGCCAAGAAGGGTCATGGCCTCAACGTCGAAGACGGGGAGATCGAGGATCTCGTCAAGGCGGGCATCATCGACCCGACGATGGTCACTCGTTCGGCGCTGCAGAACGCTGCGTCGATCGCCAAGAACATCCTCACCACCGAGGCTGTCGTCGTCGAGGCTCCCGAGAAGGAAGCTGTCGGCGCCGGCGGCATGCCCGACATGGGCGGGATGATGTAGGAGCGCGGGGAACCTCACGGTTCCCGACGAGCCCCTCCTTCACCGTCAGGTGGAGCGACGGAGCTCAGGGCTCACGCCCACGAAGCACACGCTTCGAGAGACGAGGGGTCGGCAGCCGCCGGCCCCTCGTCTCGTTGGAGTCGACCGCGAAAAAGCGAAGCGCCCGTGGGGGACGGGCGCTTCTGGGTGGGATGAACCTGTGGGGGAGGGGGGTGGATCGCCCTTGTCATCGACCCACGCCAGCAGCGACCCCATCCCTCGATCGAGGGATTCGACGAGGGATCTGCGAGCCGACAGTCGGCGGCCGACCGCGAGCCGGGACTGTCACGCGGCTACTTGCGCACCTCGATGCTCTTGAGGATGTCGCCCTTGGCGCCGATCGCCGTGTCGCGGCCAGGCCCCCCGTCGAGGCGGTCCTTACCGGGTCCACCGATCAGCACGTCGTTGCCGCCCTTGCCGATCAGGGTGTCGTTGCCGCCCAGACCGCAGAGCACGTCCGCTTTCGGCGTACCGACCAGGCGATCGGCCTTCGCCGTGCCCTTCTTCGTGCATGCGGCCGGCTTGGCCGGCGCGGTGGCCACGGCGACGCGGTTCGGGACCCAGAGCGGGAACCAGCCGCCGTCGTTGACGATGGTCGCTCCCGCTCCGCCGCTCGGAGGGATGACCCGCAGCTCCTCCTTGCCGCCCGAGAGGTCGCGCAAGCCGACGGCGATCTTCGTTCCGTCGGGCGACCACGAGCCCTCCGCCTTCGCGCTCTCGGTTCCAGGGATGGGGATGTCGGCGAGCTGCCCGCCTCCCGCCGGCACGAGGCCCAGGCGAATCGGGCCCGGGGCGACCGAGCAGAACGAATCGTTCGGTGCATACGAGACGAGGATCGTCGTCCCGTCGGGCGACCAGCTCATGCGGGAAAAGCACTTGCCCGCGGTGACGACGCGACGATCGGTGCCGTCGGCCTTCACCGTGTCGAGCGAGCGACCGGCGGCGAGGTCGTACTGCCCGGTCGAGCGCCACTGGATGAGGAGCCGGTCGCCTACCGGTGACCAGCCTTTGACGCTCACAGGCCTGGGGTCGGGCACGACGACCCGCGTGGCACCCGATCCGTCGAACGCCGAGATCCAGACTCCGTCCGGTCGTGTCGACGCGAGCCGCGTCCCGTCCGGCGAGACGAGCAGGTCGGACGCGTTGCCCATGTCGCGCCGATCCGACCCGTCAGCCCGGACGACGTAGGCGTGATACTCGCGGATCGCGCTGTCGTACTTGGTGTAGGTGACCCACGCGCCGTCAGACGTCGAGGACGTCGGGATGGCAGGGAAGGGAGCCGGCCGTCGCTGGGTGCCGTCGGGGTTGACCTGCTCCGGCTGGAAGAACCCGAACCAGATCACACCGGGTCCGGGGCGCGTCGCGGCGCCCCGTCCATCTGCGTGAGCCACGACTCCGCCGACGAGCGCGATTGTCAGGATCAGGGCTGCGATCGATCTGTGCGCACGGTGCAATGGGCTCCCCCGTTCGGTTGTTCGGTGTCGACCCCCCGTCCGGGGCGAGCGATCGTACTCTGTGGCGTCGGTGATCGCTACTGCGGTGTGCCGGCCGGCGCCTTCGAGAGCGCCGCTTCGTCGGAGCGGTCTGTGTGGCTTGCCGCGGCCGAGCCGGCGTGTCCCGCGCCCATCCCTCAGAACGAGTAGCGCTGCTCCTGCCAGGGATCCGCGTCGTTGTGGTAGCCGTAGCGCTCCCAGAAGCCCGGCGAGTCCGCCGCTGCGAGAGCTCGATCCCGCGGAGCCACTTCGCGCTCTTCCAGAAGTACATGCCGGGGATCACGAGACGGAGAGGCCACCCGTGCTCGGGTGTCAGCGGCTCGCCGTCGGCGTGGGTGCAGAGCATGGCGCCCTCGCGGTCGAGGAACGCCGCGGGGACGTTCGCGGTGAAGCCGTGCTCTGCGTGCGCGATCGCGTACTGCGCGCTCGCCCGCTGTCCGGCCCGGTCCCTGATCGCCGACCACGGCACGCCGGTGAGCTCCGCGTCGAAGCGGCTCCAGCGTGTCACGCAGTGGATGTCCTGGATCACCGTCACCGTCGGCAGCTCCGCGAGCTCCAGCCACGTCAGCGTCACCGGCGTGTCGACCTCACCCCACACCTTGAAGTCCCAGCCGTCGAGCCCGGGCGAGTACGACGCAACATCGCCGGCGTGGAGCACGGGCCACTTGTCGGTCAGGTACTGGCCGGGCGGCAGTCGACCCGGGTCGTAGCCCGCCTCCTGCACCTTCTTCTCCGCCTTGCTCCTGAACACGGCCGGTACCCTCGTCTCGATGGCGTCACCGACGTTACAGGTCGTCGAGCGGCCAAGGGCGTTCGTTCGCGTGCGCGGCCCCGAAGCGGCCGGCTATCTGGACCGGATGGTGTCGAACGACGTCGAGGGCCTCGGGATCGGCGAGGTCTGCGAGGCGCTGCTGCTGACGCCGAAGGCGCGCGTGATCGCCCCGATGACGGTGGCACGCCAGGGAGTGGAGGACTTCCTGCTGCTCACGGAACCGGAGCTCGGAGAGCGGCTGCGTGGTGAGCTTCAGCGCTACCGCTTCGCCGCCGACTGCGTGATCGAGCTGGAGCGGCATCGGTCGCTGCTCGTGCTCGGCGGCGTGGCGCCGGGGGCACGATCCCGAACGCCGACTACGGCGTCGACGCCTTCGAAATCGTCGACGGCGACGCTCCGGACGGAGCCAGTGCCATCAGCGCGGACGAGCTCGAGCGGCTTCGCATCCTGGCCCGCACGCCCCGCTTCGGGCGCGAGCTCGACGATCGTGTCCTTCCGGCAGAGGCGGGCCTCGACACCCGCGCGATCAGCTTCACGAAGGGGTGCTACCCGGGTCAGGAGCCGGTCGCCCGACTCCACTATCGCGGGCGCGCGAACCGCGGGCTGCGCGTGCTCGCGATCGAGGGAGGCGAGCTCCCGCCTATGACGCAGAGCTCGTGATCGAGGGCAAGGCGGTCGGGCGGGTCACCAGCGCCGCCCCCGACTCGACGCACGGAATCGTCGCGCTCGCGTACGTGCGGCGCGAGGTGCCCACAGAGGCCGTGCTCGTGCTCGGCGATCGCACGATCCGGCAGCTGTAGGGGCAAGGCTCGCCTCGCTCCGTCGCGGCGCCCTTGCCCAGCCACGGGCCCACGGCAACGAGCGGCTACACTTGCCCTCCCCGCGCCCGTAGCTCAGGGGATAGAGCGCTGCCCTGCGGAGGCAGAGGTCGCACGTTCGAATCGTGCCGGGCGCATCACGTCTGCCGTGCCAATCCGTGGTGGCTAGGCCAGCACGCTCGACCGCTCGGGCTGCGCGGGATCTATCACGCCTGTCTGCCGTCACGCCTCATCGTGAGTATCGGCGTCGTAAGATCGACGCGTGCCTCTCTATCTCTGCGAGGACGACGTCGCCGGGCTCGCCGAGCCGGCGGATGCCGTGCCGGTGATCGAGGCCTGCTTCAGGCGCATGGCGGCAGGCGCTGTCGAGGTGATGCCCCGGCGGCGGTTCTCGGTGGAGGGCGGCTACTTTGCCGTCATGGCCGCTGCCGACGGGGATCTCGGTGTCGCCGGGCTCAAGAGCTACACGCTCGTCGACGGCGAGCTCGCCTTCGTCGTCTGCCTCTTCGACCTCGGCAGCGGGACGCTGCAGGCGGTGATCGAAGCCGACCGGCTGGGATGGCTGCGTACGGGTGCCGCGAGCGGCGTCGCGGCGAAGTACCTCGCGCCCCCTGACGCCACCAGCGTAGGGTTGATCGGCTGCGGTTGGCAGGCGGCATCGCAGCTCGCCGCGATCCGCGCCGCCGTGCCGACAATCGAACACGCGGTCGCCTGGTGCCGCTCCGGCGACCGCCTGGCCGGCTTCTGCGACACGCACGGAGTCACACAC
>CAVOZU010000008.1:0-90027 GCA_963701395.1 uncultured Actinomycetes bacterium | reverse complement strand
ACCGCCCGCATGCTCTCCCGCGCTGCCGAGGAGAGCCGTGGTGACGACACGCCCGAGGCGATCGCGCGCCGGCTCGCGCTCTACCACGAGCTGACAGAGCCCGTCGTGGAGCACTATCGCGACCGCGGCAGCCTGGTCGTGATCGACGGCGAGCGCTCCATCGACGATGTCGGCGCCGGAATCCGCAGCTCGCTGGCCGCGGCACTGGCGGGGTAGCCGCACGATGATCATCCGCAAGAGCGGTGCCGAGATCGAGCGAATCGCGCAGGCAGGGGCGCTCGTCGCCTCGACGATCGACCACGTCGGACGACGGATCGCGCCGGGGATCACGACGGCGGAGCTCGATGACATCGCGGACGCCTTCATCGCGTCGAACGGCGGGGTGCCGACGTCCAGGGGCTACAACGGCTACCCGGCTGCGATCTGCCTGTCGCCGAACGACATGGTCGTGCACGGCATCCCCGGGTCGTATCGCGTCGAGGAAGGCGATCTGCTCACCGTGGACGTCGGCGTCACGCTCGACGGCGCGATCGCCGACAGCGCGTACACGTTCGCCGTGGGGGAGATCGACGACGAGGCGCGGCGCCTGCTCGACGTCTGCCAGGACGCGCTCGCGGCCGGTATCCGCGAGGCGAGGCCCGGAAACCGGGTAGGCGACATCTCCAACGCCGTGCAGGAGCTCGTCGAAGGGGCCGGCTTCTCGGTCATCCGCAGCCTCGTCGGGCATGGTGTCGGACGTCACTACCACGAAGACCCGCACGTCCCGAACTTCGGGCAGCCGGGGCGAGGGCCGAGGCTCTCCGAGGGCATGACGATCGCGATCGAGCCGATGATCACCGCCGGCGGCCCGGACGTGTACCTCCACGACGACGAGTGGTCGATCTCGACGCAGGACGGGTCGCTCGCGGCCCATTTCGAGCACACCGTGGCCGTCACCGAGGCCGGTCCACGTGTCCTGACGCCCCGCGTGGGCATCGCCGTGGAACGGGCGGGTCTGCTACAGTAAGCGGCCCGCGGCGCGGTGCAGGTCAGCCGTGGGCGTAGTTGTGTGCGAGGTGGCTACGAGATCCGCGGCCGTCTGGCGCGGGTCGGCGTGCGAGGGAAGGGTGGCAGTCAGCGAAGAGAAGATCGAGGTCGAAGGCGAGGTCGTCGAGGCGTTGCCGAGCACCATGTTCCGTGTCCAGCTCGACGGCGGACAGAGCGTGCTCGCCAAGATCTCCGGGAAGATGCGCAAGCACTACATTCGCATCCTCCCCGGCGACCGGGTCAAGGTGGAGCTCTCACCCTATGACCTCACGCGCGGCCGGATCACCTTCCGACTCAAGTAACGAGCGATGAAAGTCCGCCCCTCCGTCAAGCCGATGTGCGAGCGCTGCCGTGTGATCAAGCGGCACGGGCGCACAATGGTCATCTGCACCAATCCCCGGCACAAGCAAAGGCAGGGCTAACGCATCCATGGCACGTATCGCCGGCGTCAACCTCCCAAATCAGAAGCGGCTCGAGATCGGCCTGACGTACATCTACGGCATCGGCCAATCGACGGCGCAGAAGATCTGTCGTGAGCTCGAGCTCGACCCCGACCAGAAGGTCAAGGACCTGACGGACGAGGAGGTCACGAAGCTCCGCACGTACATCGACTCGGACCTCGACGTCGAAGGTGACCTGCGCCGCGAGCGCTCGCAGGCGATCAAGCGGCTGACAGAGATCGGCTGCTACCGCGGCCAGCGTCATCGGCGCGGCCTGCCCGTTCGGGGGCAGCGGACGAAGACCAATGCGCGCACGCGCAAGGGCCCGAAGAAGACCGTCGGGCGCGGGAAGAAGGCAGCCAAGTAATGGCCCCTCCCCGCAAGTCGGCGGCCCGCGGCCGTACGCGCCGGCGCGTCCGCAAGAACATCGCTGTCGGTCAGGCGCACATCAAGACGTCGTTCAACAACACGATCGTCTCGCTCACGGACGGCGAGGGCAACGTGATCGCTTGGGAGTCCGCCGGCTCGGCCGGCTTCAAGGGCTCACGTAAGTCGACGCCGTTCGCGGCACAGGTGACCGCCGACAACTGCGCCCGCAAGGGCATGGAGCACGGCCTGCAGAAGGTCGAGGTCTTCGTCAAGGGCCCCGGGTCGGGCCGCGAGACGGCGATCCGCTCCCTGCAGGCGGCGGGGCTCGAGATCCTCGGCGTCAAGGACGTCTCGCCGCAGGCGCACAACGGTGTCCGGCAGAAGAAGCGGAGGCGTGTCTAGATGGCGCGCGATCTCGGCCCCAAGTGCCGTGTCTGCCGTCGCGAGGGCGTGAAGCTCTTCCTCAAGGGAGAGCGTTGCCTGACCGAGAAGTGTGCCCTCGAGCGGCGCTCGTACCCGCCCGGCGAGCACGGCCGCGGCCGCATCAAGCAGAGCGAGTACCTGCTGCAGTTGCGTGAGAAGCAGAAGGCACGCCGCTACTACGGGCTGCTCGAGAAGCAGTTCCGCAACACCTACGAGAAGGCGACACGCGGGACGGGCGCCCCCGGCGAGACCCTCCTGCGCATGCTGGAGACGCGGCTCGACAACGTCGTCTACCGGCTCGGCTTCGCGGGCTCGCGCTCGCAGGCGCGCCAGTTCGTCCGCCACGGCCACTTCCAGGTCAACGGCCGCCGGGTCAACATCCCGAGCTACGGCGTACGGCCCGACGACGTGATCACCCTCCGACAGGGCAGCGCCGCAGCGCCGCTCGTCCGCGACGCTACCGACCTCACGGCGTCCGTTGCACCGTGGCTCCAGGCAGATCACGAGGGTCTGGCCGGCAAGGTGCTGCGCTGGCCCGAGCGCGCGGAGATCGACACGCCCGTGCAGGAATCGCTCATCGTCGAGCTCTACTCGAAGTAGTCCCCGAGGGCCGGATTCTCGGCCCGAGAACGACCACCCGAAAGGATCGTCTTGGCCACCCGCACCAGCCTGATGGAGTTCCAGATCCCCCGCATCGTCAGCGAGGAGTCCGACGACCATCGCGGCGTGTTCGCGATCGAGCCGCTCGACCGCGGCTTCGGTTACACGTTCGGCAACTCCCTGCGTCGCGTGCTGCTCTCGTCGCTCGAGGGCGCCGCCGTCACAGCCGTCAAGATCGAGGGCGTCGCACACGAGTTCACCACGCTCCCCGGCGTCCGCGAGGACGTGACGGACATCATCCTCAACCTGAAGAGCCTTGTCTGCCGCCTGCATGGCGAGTCACCGGAGATCGAGGTGCACGTCTCCCGCAAGGGCCCGGGCCCCGTCACCGCAGCAGACATCGAGGCGCCTGCAGACCTGGAGATCCTCAACTCGGACCTCGAGCTCGCGCACCTCGCCGACAAGGGCAAGCTCGAGATGACGCTGACGATCGGTCGCGGCCGCGGCTACGTGCCCGCCGAGCTGAACCGCGGCCCCGAGACGTCCATCGGCGTGATCCCGATCGACTCCATCTTCTCGCCGGTACGCCGGGTCGCCTACGAGGTCGACGCAGCACGCGTCGGCCAGCGCACCGACTACGACAAGCTCGTCCTCGACGTGACGACGGACGGCTCGATCGAGCCGCGCGACGCGATCGCCCAGGCAGCGGAGATCCTGATCCGGCAGCTGGCCATCTTCACCGACATCGACAAGATCGAGGGCTTTGGCGAGGCTGCCGCGGAGCAGCCGGTCGAGACGGCGACCTCGCACGGGATGGAGAACTTCCCGATCGAGGAGCTCGAGCTCGGTGTCCGCTCGTACAACTGCCTGAAGCGCGTCGGCATCGAGACGATCGGAGACTTGACCTCGAAGTCCGAGGCGGAGCTCGCCGCGATCCCCAACTTCGGTCGCAAGTCGATCGAGGAGGTGCGGGAGACCCTCGCCGCTCATGGTCTGACGCTGAAGGGCGAGGAGCTGGCGTAGTGCGGCACGCGAAGGCCGGCAAGAAGCTCGGGCGCGACTCCGCGCACCGGAAGGCGCTCTACTCGAACCTCACCGGTGCGCTCATCCAGCACGGGCGCATCGAGACGACCGAGGCGAAGGCGAAGGCGGTGAAGCCGCTCGCCGAGAAGATGATCACGCTCGGCAAGCGGGGCGACCTCCATGCGCGGCGCCAGGCGATGGCGACGCTTCGCTCGAACGACGTCGTACACCGGCTCTTCGCGGACGTCGCCCCACGCTTTGCGGAGCGCCCGGGGGGCTATACGCGGATCGTCAAGCTCGGCCCGCGCCAGGGTGACGCCGCCCCGATGGCGTTGCTCGAGCTCGTCGACTGACCCGGCCGACGGCCCGCGCCGCCTCGAAGGGCCCCCGACTCTCGGGCCCTGGCAAAGCGGGCCGGTTTCGGTCGGCGTGCACGCACCGGTGCTTGCGCGCCGTACGCTTCACCGCATGATCACGCTCTTCGCGCTCGTCGTCGCGCTGCTCTTTCTCTCGCCGCCGTGGAGCTATGCCTTCGTCGTCGGTGCGGCGATCGTCGACGTCACGGAGTCGGCCGCATTCCTCTGGTGGTCGCGGCGCCGGCGCCGGCGAACGACCGCAGCGGTCGGTGTGGAGTCGCTCGTGGGCAGACATGGCACGGCTGCGACGCCGCTCGCTCCCGACGGGCAGGTGCGCGTGAACGGCGAGCTGTGGGCGGCGCTGTGCTCGGGTCGGGTGAATCGAGGTGAGCGGGTCGTCGTGCGCGCGGTCGAAGGGCTCGTCCTCACCGTCGACCCGGCCCCCGGCGACGTCCTGTGACGCGGCGAACGTGCCCGGAAAAGCACCGAGCCGGCAGACCCGAAGGCCCACCGGCTCAGTGGCAGAACTCTACGATCGTTGCCGGGGAGCGCGCAAGTCGTCGGCGTGACCGTTGCCCGCAACGTGCGGCTTTTTCTTGCGCAAGACTGTCGTCGTGTTGCTCCGCCTGACGATCGAGTACGACGGCACCGACTTCTACGGGTGGGCGCGCCAGCCCGGTCGCCGGACGGTCGAGGGCGCGCTCCGCGACGGGCTGGCAGCGGTGTTCGGGCAGTGGGGCGAGATGGCGGTCGCGGGAAGGACGGATGCCGGCGTGCACGCCACGGGTCAGGTCGCGTCGGTCGAGGCCGCCGGCGGGCCGCCGCCGGAGCGCGTGGCCGAGACGTTGAACACCGTCCTGCCCGCCGACGTCGCCGTCGTCGACGCAGGGGTGGCTCCGCCCGGCTTCCACGCGCGGCACTCCGCGACGGGGCGCTCGTACCGCTACGTCGTGCTCAACCGGCGTGCCCGGTCGGCTCTCGATTCGCGGCGGGCTCTGTGGTGGCCGCGTCCGCTCCCGGAGACCGCGTTGCGGGCGGCGGCGGCCACCCTCGTCGGCCACCACGACTTCCGCGCCTTCACACCCGCCGAGTCGCAGCACCAGGTGTTCGAGCGGCACGTGCGTGAGGCAGCCTGGGAGCGGCACGGCGACCACCTGCACTTCACGATCACGGCCAATAGCTTCCTCCGGCACATGGTGCGAACCATCGTCGGGACGATGCTCGAGCTCGGGGACGAGGCGCCACGCCGCATCCCCGAGCTGCTCGAAGGACGACCCCGCGCCGATGCGGGGATGACGGCTCCCGCGTGGGGGCTGACGCTCGAGCGGGTGCAGTACTCCTAGCCGTCGCATGCCGCAAACTCGCTCGCGTGGGCTTGTGACGCGCAGATCCCTGAAGGCGTCGAGCCTGGCGGCTCGCCGCGGTGCATCGGTGCGTGGTGTTCAGGAGCCGCACGCCTCGTTTCGTGCGGACGGCGCTGCTTCGCGGCGCAGAGTGGATTCCCGGTTGCGGCGGCAGGGCCGGGGATTATCGGTATGCGACGGCTAGCATCACCGCATGCGGACGCCGATCGTCCTCTTCGACCTCGACGGCACGCTGATCGACTCGGGCCCCATCATCTTGGCGTCGATGCGGCACGCCTCGGTGACGGTGCTCGGCAGGGAGCCGGACGAGGAGAAGGTGCGCGCCGCGATCGGCGGTGCCGGCCTCGTCGCTCAGATGCGTGACCTCGACCCCAGCCGGGTCGACGAGCTGGTCGACGCCTACCGTGCACACAACGAGCCACTTCACGACACGCTCGAGACGTTCGTCGGCATCGCGGAACTGCTCGACACGCTGCGCGAGCGCGGGCATCGGCTCGGGATCGTGACCGCGAAGCGCGTGGAGACGGTGCAGCTGGCGTTCGACCGCTTTCCGATGCTTCGGGAGGCGACCGAGGTGGTCGTTGGCGCCGGGGACACCGAGCGCCACAAGCCCGACCCCGAGCCGGTGCTCGAGGCGCTGTCACGGATGGGCGCTTCCCCACGAGAGGCGGCGTACGTCGGTGACTCTCCCTTCGACATCCGCGCTGGGAAGGCCGCAGGGGTGCGCGCCATCGCCGTCGGCTGGGGAGGTATCCATCCGCCCGACCGGCTCGCGCTCGAACAACCGGACGCGCTCGTGCACGCGCCGGAGGAGCTCCTTGCCATCCTCTGAGCCTGCTGCGCGGGCAGCCGAGCTGCGGCAGCTCCTCGAGCACCACGCGTACCGCTACTACGTGCTCGACGACCCGGAGCTCGACGACGCCGTCTACGACGCCCTCTACGACGAGCTGCAGGCGATCGAGGCGGAGCACCCTGCGCTCGTCACACCAGACTCGCCGACCCAGCGCGTCGGGGCGCCGCCTGCTGCAGGGTTCACGAAGGTCGAGCATCTCTCCCCGATGGGGTCGCTGGAGAAGGTCACGACCGAGGAGGCGCTCGCGAAGTGGGCCGACGACGTCCGCAAGCGGCTCGACACCGACGAGCCGGTCGCGTATGTCGTCGAGCCGAAGATCGACGGCTCGGCGGTGTCGCTCGTCTACGAGAACGGCCTGCTCGTGCGAGGAGCGACGCGAGGAGACGGGCTGCGCGGCGAGGACGTGACCGTCAACCTGCGCACGATCGACGCGGTGCCGCTACGGATGCTGGGCCCCGACGGCGAGGCGCCCCCCGCGCGCCTCGAGGTACGGGGCGAGGTCTACTTCCCGCGGTCGGGCTTCGAGCGGTTCAACGCCGAGCAGGCGGCGGCAGGGAAGAAGGTCGCACCGAACGCGCGCAACGCCGCCGCCGGCTCGTTGCGTCAGTTGAACCCGGCCGTGACCGCGGCGCGGCCGCTCTCGCTCTGGGTCTACGGGGCCGGTGTCCGCGACGGGGCCGGCCCCGACACGCACCACGAGATGCTGTCGTGGCTGCGCGAGCACGGATTCCGGACGAACCCCGAGGCCGCGCGCCTCGAGACGACCGAGGAGGTCACGGCAGCCATAGCCGCCTGGGAGAGGCGCCGCGCCTCGCTCGACTACGAGATCGACGGTGTCGTGATCAAGGTCGACTCGTTCGACCAGCAGGAGCGCCTCGGGGCGTTGCACGATCGCCCGCGATGGGCGCGCGCGTTCAAGTGGGCGCCGTCGACGGCCGTCACCACGCTGCGGCGCATCCACATCCGCGTGGGTCGCACCGGTGCCCTCAATCCGTGGGCGGAGCTCGAGCCGGTCGAGGTCGGCGGCGTCACGGTGTCGACCGCAACACTCCACAACGAAGAGGACATCAGCCGCAAGGGCATCCGCGAGGGTGATCGCGTGATCGTGCAGAGGGCGGGCGACGTCATCCCGCAGGTCGTGGGCCCCGCGGGGAAGCACGCCCAGGGGACGGTCGAGTGGAAGATGCCGGCGGAATGCCCGCTCTGTGGCGTTCCCGTCGTGAAGCCCGAGGGCGAGGTCATGCACCGTTGTCCCAACCGGGCGTGCCCCTCGCGGGGGCTCGAGACGCTCATCCACTGGGTCAGCGCCGCGATGGACATCGACGGTGTGGGGGAGCAGTTCGTGCGCAAGCTCTGGGAGCTGGGCCTACTCCGCTCGATGCCCGACCTCTACCGTCTCACCGCCGAGCAGCTCGAGCAGGTCGAGGGGTATGCGGAGATCTCTGCCGCGCGCGCCGTCGCCGCGATCGAGCGGTCGAAGGAGCAGCCGTTCGCGCGCGTGCTGTTCGGCCTCAACATCCCGAAGATCGGCTGGGTGCTCGCCCGCAACCTCGCCCGTCATTTCGGCACGGTCGACGCGCTGGCCGCCGCGACGCGCGAGGAGCTCGAGCAGGCGGACGGCATCGGGCCAGACCGGGCCGAGCTGGTCGCCGAGTGGTTTGCAGACGACGAGAACAGGCGTCTGATCGGGGAGCTCCGCGAGCTCGGCCTGACGCTCTCGGCCGGCGATGCCGAGCGGCCGGTCGAGGGCCCCCTGACCGGGACGCAGTACGTGATCACGGGAACCCTCGAAGGCTTCTCGCGCGACGAGGCGAAGGCGGCGCTCGAGGCGCTCGGCGCGAAGGTGTCGGACTCGGTCTCGAAGAAGACCGCGGGAGTGGTCGTCGGGGAGAGCCCAGGCTCCAAGGTGGCGAAGGCCGAGAAGGCGGGGGTGCCGATCCTCACTGAGGCGGATCTCGTCGAGCTGCTCGCCCGTGCGTAGCCGTGACCGAGGAGCAGACTCACCCGCCTGAGGGCTGGTGTTGAATCAACACGAGCCGCTCCCCTGGCGGGGAGGCTGCCGGCGGGCCGTCCCGAGGAGCATCTAGCGCAGCGTGGCGACGTACCGGGAGAGCTGTCCAGGATCGCCTGCTACCCCTCGCGCTGCTGCTCGACGGTGTGAGTCGAGTCGGGGTCGAAGGAGACGCGCACGGTGACGCCGTCCGCGCTCTCCGCGAACTCGACCCGGGCCTCACGGTCGTCGAATGAGTACTCGATCAGCTCGTGCTGCACGACGTTCGCGTACGTCCCGGCGAAGTCGAAGCCGGCGCTGCCGTCCTTCGCCTCCATGCGGGCCGAGAAGGAGCCGCCCGCGCGCAGGTCCACCGTGGCGGCGGTCGTGTGCCAGTCGTCGGACGCCGCATTCCAGCGCCGGATGGCCTCGGGAGTCGTGTAGGCCCTCCAGACGTCCTCGATCGGGGCAGGAACCGTCGTCGCGACGCTGATCTTCATCGTCTCTCCTGGCGGGACATGGACGCGGGCCCTTTCGGGAAGTGGATCCTACGGAAAGGCCTGCCGCAGCGCTACGGCGACGCGGCGAGCACGGTGACGAACCGATCCTGGGCCGCCCTTGCGTCCCAGTAGCTCACCGGGTCGCCCACGTGCAGGACGGCGAAGGCGTAGCGAGTGCCGACGAGCCCGGACAGCGAGCTCGCGATGCTCGTCGTGCCGGTCTTTCCGCGCAGCACCCCGGCAAGGTCTGGCAGCCGGCGGATCATCGTGCCGGTGCGCCCCGCGACCGCGAGCGACGAGAGAAACGGCCCGCGGACCGTCGGGTCGGCCAGAGCGTTCTCGATCACCGCGACCAGCGACCTCGCCGTGAGCCGGTCGAGGCGCGAGAGGCCCGAGCCGTCGACGAGGCGCAGGCCCGAGACGGGTATCCCCGCCTCTCGCATCGCGCCCCGAACAACGGCGGCGCCGCCTGCCGACGTGCCGACGTGGCCGGCCGCGGCTCCGAGCTGCTTGAGCACCATCTCGGCGGTGAAGTTGTCGCTGTCGCGGTTCATCGCCCGAACGACGTGCCGGAGCGTGCGAGAGACGTCGCGCGCGATCGTGGGTGCCCGGGCGCCGGCCCTCCCGAGGCCGTGTGTGCCGTCGACGACGACGCCGCGCTCGACGAGCGCCTGCCGGAATGCCCGCGCGGCGAGGAGCGGCGGTGAGAGGGCCGGCCAGCCCTTGGCGCGGTCGACCACCAGTGCCGACAGCGGTGGGGTCTCGATGCCCACGAACGAGCTCTTCCAGCCGGCGACCTCACGCCGGTCGTCGTAGAACGACTCGTCGCCGAGTACGCGGCCCGTCACCCTGCGGATGCCCGACGCGTAGACCTTTCCCGCCAGGCGTCGCAGGTCGGGTGTCCCGAGGGTGGGGTCTCCGAACCCCTTGAGGACGAGGCTGCCCTCGAAGGTCGTACCGACCTGGATGCCGTTTCCGTACACCTCGGTGTGGAACCGGTAGCCCGGTCCCAGGCGCGACAGCGCAGCCCAGGCAACGGGCAGCTTCTCGTTCGACGCGGGGGCGACCGGCAGCGACCCGTTGTGCGCGAACACGACCTTGCCGGTGGAGAGGTCGACGGCGAGCGCAGCCGTCCGGCCCGGAGGAATCGACGGCGACCTCAGCGCTTGCCGAAGCTGTGTGACGAGCCCGGCCGTCGAGCTCGAGGGCGCCGCGGCTCCGGGCGCGACGACGAATGCCACCGCGGCGACCGCGGCGGCCACAACCCATCGCCTTCGCATGCTGCTAACCGTAGATGGTGATCGTGACGGTGCGACGTCCCCAGGCCGATGCCTGTTCGGTGCTTGGCATCCAGAGGTCGATGATGTTCCCCTTGATCGCCGACCCGGTGTCCGCGGCAACAGCTGGGCCGTAGCCCGGGACGAACACCCGCGTCCCGAGGGGGATCACCGTGGGATCGACGGCGATCACACCCATGCCGACCGGGATCCCGCTCGCGGTAGTCCCCGGCAGGTGATACGCGACCGCGTCGACGTCGAGCGTCGTCGAGCCGCCGGGTGGTGGGAGCACGGGCGCAGGCACCGGTGCGACGGGCTCGGTCGCGTCGGCTATGGAGTCCGCGGCAGGCTCAGGCGTCGTGACCTCCTGCGTAGCTGTCGGCTCCTCATCGGACGCGATGGCAGCAGCTGGCTGCTCCTGCTCGGACGCGCTGGCAACAGCTGGCGGGTTGATCTGCGACGACGCCTCCTGTGCCGCACGCGCCCGCCGTTGCAACTCGAGCAGGCGCTGCCGGTTCAGGCCCGCCTCGGCACGCACCGATGCGACGACGGCAGCTCGTTGCGCGACCGCGGTCTCGAGGCGGGACGTTGCGTCCCGCGCTTGCGCAGTCGCTTCGGCGAGACGGGCTCGCCGCTCCGCGAGCGTGCGCTGGAGCGCGGCCGCCTCGGCGGCCTTCTCCCGGGCGCGCAGCGCGAGGCGCTTGTTGTACGCAGTGACCCGCCCGAGGCTCTCGATCCCGGTCACCGCCTCGTCGAGCGACGTGGCGCCGAGCAGGACCGCAATCGGGTCGGCCGGGCCCTCGACGTACAGCGCCCGCAGCGTCGACGCGACCTGCGCTCGCGTGGACGCGAGCGACCGGCGGGCCACGTCGGCCACGCGGCGTGCCGCTGCCTCCTCGTCCGAGAGCGTGCGCGTACGCACCTCGAGGTCGGCGAGCTCCGTACGCGCGCGCGCGTGCGTCGATTCGGCCGCATACAGCTCCAGCAGCGCCGCGCGCTCCGCCTCTGCCAGCGCGGACGCCCTCGCGCGCAGAGCCGGCTCCGGCTCGGCGCCCGCGACCACCGCAGGTGCCCACATCGCGAGCAACGTGCCGGCGGCGAGCGCCGCGACGGTGGGCGCGAGCCTTCCGATACGTCTGTCCACAGGGGCAGGACCGTAGCACAACCTCGACCTTCAACCAGGCGAAAAAAGCCTGTTTGCAGCGATTTCGCACATTCGGGCGTTGCACATGTCGCGCGACACTGGTAGGGTTCCGGGCCTGTGACGGGTACCTCCGCCACCGGCGGTGGCCTGCGATGACCGGCTCGGCTCGATGAGCAGCTCGTTCACGCGACAGGCCTCGGCCAGGTTCCTCGTGATCGCCGCGCTCGCGGTGGCGCTTCTTGCTGCCGCGTCGTCCGCGACGGCGAACCCGATCGACGACAAGCGAGCCGAGGCGCAGGCGATCCTCGACCAGGTCCGCGTAATGGACTCGCAGCTCGAGAAGGCGATCGAGGCGTACAACTACGCCAACGTGCAGCTCGGGCAGCTCGACGAGGAGCTGACCTCGAACGCGCGCCACCTCGAGGTCGCGCGGAGCAGCCTGTCCGTCGCACAGCAGCACATCGCGAAGCGCCTGCGCGCCCTGTACATCAACGGCGACGGGGGCGGCGCGGTGGAGGTCATCCTCGGCGCCGAGAGCCTCGACGACCTGCTGAACCGGCTCGACGTCGTCCAGAGCGTGGGCGAGCAGGATGCGGCCGTCCTCCGCGACGTCAAGGTGTTCCGCCGCGAGGTCGCCGAGCGCAGGGCCCGACTGCAGACGGCGCGGGCCACCCAGGCACGGGTGGTCTCGGAGCGCGCGGAGCAGAAGCAGTCGATCGAGGGCCAGCTCGCCGAGCGCCAACGGCTCCTCGCGAGCGTGCAGGACGAGATCGCGAGGCTGCAGGCAGAGGAGCGCCGGCGGCAGGCACGTCTCGCCGCCGAGGCCCGTGCGCGTCTCGCCGCCCAGGTGGCGGCGCAACAGCGCGCCAACGCCAGTCAGCTCCAGCTCGCAGAGGTCGAGCCTCAGGCCCCGACCTTCGGCGACCAGGCAGCCGCTGCCGAGACCTACGACGTGCCCGCGGCGCAGTACGGCGGCGTCGTCGGGATCGCCATGCAGTACCTCGGCATCCCCTACGTCTGGGGCGGTGCCAGTCCGAGCGGCTTCGACTGCTCCGGATTCATCCAGTACGTCTACAACCAGGTCGGCGTCTCGCTCCCACATCACGCCGCCTCGCAGTTCGGCTACGGCACCCCGGTCTCACGTGACCAGCTCGAGGCCGGTGACCTCGTCTTCTTCGACGGGCTCGGGCACGCCGGCATCTACATCGGCAGCGGTCAGTTCATCCACTCGCCGCACACCGGCGACGTGGTGAAGATCTCGAGCCTGAACGACTCCTGGTATTCCTCCACCTGGGTCGGCGGGCGCCGCCTGTAGCTCCCGGGCGGTGGCACCTCCCGGGCGGCAGGGCCGCCCTCCGGTGCCGCCTCGCGCCGCTGCGCGCACCCGGCTCTCCGGGTCTGTGTAAGCGCACTATCCCCTCCGGCCGGGCACACGCAGCGACACGCCGGATAGCTACAGGCGCTGCCGCTAGCTCCGGGGCGCTGGCACCTCCCGGGCGGCAGGGC
This sequence comes from uncultured Actinomycetes bacterium, assembly GCA_963701395.1. Taxonomy (GTDB): domain Bacteria; phylum Actinomycetota; class Thermoleophilia; order Gaiellales; family Gaiellaceae; genus Gaiella. The sequence goes on along the minus strand of CAVOZU010000008.1, from coordinate 77,156 downwards.
CGCCCTCCGGTGCTGCCTCGCGCCGCTGCGCGCACCCGGCTCTCCGGGTCTGTGCAAGCGCACTATCCCCTCCGGCCGGGCACACGCAGCGACACGCCGGATAGCTACAGGCGCTGCCGCTAGCTCCGGGGCGGTGGCACCTCCCGGGCGGCAGGGCCGCCCTCCGGTGCCGCCTCGCGCCGCTGCGCGCACCCGGCTCTCCGGGTCTGTGTAAGCGCACTATCCCCTCCGGCCGGGCACACGCAGCGACACGCCGGATAGCTACAGGCGCTGCCGCTAGCTCCGGGGCGGTGGCACCTCCCGGGCGGCAGGGCCGCCCTCCGGTGCCGCCTCACACCGGTGGCTACAGGTGGCAGCCAGCTACCTGGTGGCAGGTAGCCCGCCAGGCCGGGGCCGGCTCCGCCCGCCTCGTGCCGCTTCGCACACATCAGCGGCGCTGTGTGAGCTCCTCAGCCGGGGCGGGTTGCGACGAACACGTACTCACGGCTCTCGTCGTCGACCGGCTCGCGCTCGAAGCCGCCGTAGAGGGCCTCGACCTCGAGCCCCGCGACGTCGAGGAGCCCCAGCCATTCGTTCTTGGTCGCCCACCACAGCGAGCTCGTGCCACCGCCGTCGAGGGTGATGTCGATCCTGTTGTCGCCGACTGCGTACCGGAGTGTGTGGGGGACGGGAACGTCCTGCTGCTCCCCGTCGAGCCGGGTCGCGATCCGGTGGTCGAAGGCGAACGCGTTCCATGCGAACCGCCCTCCCGGCCGAAGCGATCCCGCGACGCGCTCGAAGACGCGGCGCCGGTCGCCCCAGGTCGGGAGGTGCAACAGCGCGCGGAACGGGCAGTAGATCAACCCCGCAGGCTCCTCGAGGGCAAGCTCGCGCATGTCGGCGTGCCGCAGGTCGAGGTCGACGCCGGCCTCGGCCGCGCGCTCCCGCGCCTGCGCCAGCATTGACGGCGACACATCGATGCCGATGACGCGCTTGCGCGTCGCGTGTGCGACCGGGATCGCGACGCGACCGTTCCCGACTGCGAGCTCGACGAGCGGGCCCTCGGCCTCCCGGGCAAGGGAGACGTAGAACGGGACGTCCTCGGTCATCTCGGCCGCCCAGTCGTCGTACCGCTCCGCGAACGTCTCGTCCCAGCCCATCGGCCGATGCTAGCCCCACGTGAGCCGTCGGGCCGACGACCCGTCTCCGGCGACGGGGATGTGGGCACAATCGCACCGGTGGTTCCCGAGGCGCCTCTCCGTAGGACGAAGAACGGCCTCGTCGTCGACGGCGAGGGCTGGTTCGTCGTGAACGCCCGCGAGTCCCGGTGGAAGGACGAGGGGCCCCTCGGCTCGTACTGCACGTTCGAGGGCAAGCGCCGGTTCCCGCAGATCGGGATCAACATCAGCGTGCTCGAGCCCGGCCAGGCGATGGGCATGTACCACCGCGAGAACGCCCAGGAGGGCTTTCTCGTGCTGGTCGGCGAGTGCCTGCTCATCGTCGAGGAGCAAAAACGGTGGCTGCAGGCTTGGGACTACTTCCATTGCCCGGGCGGCACCGAGCACATCATCGTCGGGGCGGGGGACGAGCCCACGATCGTGGTCGCGGTGGGCGCGCGCGGGATCGGCGGCGGCTTGGTCTACCCGCGCTCCGAGGTCGCCGCCCGGCACGGCGCCGGCGTCGCGCGCGAGACCACGAGCCCGACCGAGGCGTATGCGGACATCCGTGCGGACCTGCCGCGGTCGACGTTCGTCGGGTACCGGCCGGGCTGGCTGCCTGAAATGCGCTGAGCGGGCGCACGCCGCGCTCAGGGAGCGTGACCACAACCCCGCTGATCCGGGACGCATCAGCGGCGTGGTCGACCGCTCGGCGAACTTCCACCCTCCCTGAGGAGAAAGGGTCAGGTCGTGCATTGAGACATCACGGTCGCCTGCGCCCGTGTGCGGGAGTACCGCACCCGGCTCTCCGGGCCTGTGCAAGCGCAACTGTCCCCTCCGGCCGGGCACGCGCAGCGACATGCCGGTAGTAACCGGGAGCCGGCATTCAGGGGGCTGACTTCCGCGGGGCAGAGCCCCCTCTCGTCCACTTGCTCGCTGCGGGAGTCGGCGCAGGGCAGTCGTTCCAGGCGGCGTTACAGGGGCAGCTGCTCCCGGCGGGGCACCGGCACGTGCGTGATTGGCCCGTCGAACGTCGACCGCGCACGCTCCGCGAGGTCCTTCTCGCTCCACGCCGAGTGCTCTCCAGGCGGGGCCAGGATGATGATCTCGTCGGCCGGGAAGACCGCCAACGCATCCGCGATCGCCTCGAGCGGAAGGTCGCTTCCCACGATCCCCCGCACATCGAGCCCTTCGCGCTTCAGGAGCCCCACGATCTCGTCCAGCCGGCGACCAGCCGTCGCGCGCTCCGGGCTCTCGTCGTCCATCAGATGATGGATCGGCGACGCGATCACCGGTGCGACCACGAGGACGTCGGCCGCCGACCTGCGGCGGATCCTCGAGACAACTCTCTCGCAGACGTCGGCCCCCTCGCAGCCGACGTCTGCAACGACGAGCACGCGTTCACGCCCGTCGCCCGCCGGTCGAGGGGTCGTGCTCCCGTGCGCTCCTGCTTCCGAGTCGATGCGCTCGAACAGAACGATGGTGCCGGCGGCGAGTCCGATCACGACCGCCCCCACGACAGCAAACCCAATCCAGGCGCTGACAGGCACGCCGTCCGCAAACGCAACGGTGAACCCGACCAGCAGGCCCACGTACACCACCGCAATACCGACAACGAACAGCCGTAGCAGCGAACTGGGCCTCATAGCCTGCACCTCCGGGTCGTTGTCACGTGCCCCACACGTCGAGGATCACATGGAACGGCTTCCACCGCATCGGCGGATCCTCGGTGCTCGAGGGTGGATTTACCGAGAAAGGGGTCAGGTCTTGCATTGCGTCATCACCGTCACTCGCAGACCCATCCAAGGCCATCGAGCTAGAGGCCGACGATACGTTCCCCTTCGACCCCGAAAACGCACGAGCCTCGGCCTCACAGCCCGCAACTTCAGATAGCGACAGCCGCGCAAGATGCAGGGTCGACTGCGCCGGTGTGCGGGCTCACCCGACAAAGAGGCGGCTACCTCTTCCGATGCCGGCGCTTCGGCGAACGGTAGGCGTACCGCGCTACGAGTCGGCCGCCTCGTGACCGTGCAAGGCCTGCGACACGCGACGGGCCGATCCCTGGTGAGACGACGAAGGAACACGCCTATTGCCATGTCTCGGCCGGAGCCCAACGAGTGAGGATGTAGGAGCGCTCTCCGAGCCACATCTCCACGGGGCCGACTTCGTCCCGGTCGTGCCGCCAGCGCTCGACCGCCTCCAGGACGTGCAGAACCCGCCGATCTGCTTCGCGCTCGATCCGAATGTCGAGCTGGCGACCATCGCCGTTGACGGAGATCCGCTCGGGTTCGACGGCGGCTCTCAGCCGCTCGGCGAGCGCGATCACGCCCGCCGCGTTCGGCAGCCGGACCTGCATCGTCATCATCGCTTCCTCCTCAGCTCGCCGTGCTTGGGCCAGTGGTCTACGGCCCGAAGCCGTTCCGACCCAGTTGCTGAGGGTGGATCTCCGAGGAGCCGATTCGTATGACTCGCTCGAAGGGCGTGCGGAGCAGATTGTTACGCTCCGCACGAGTACGGTAGCACGGGGCCGCTGCTGCGAGAACATCCTGGCCAACCCTTAGCTGGTCGCCAGGCCATCCTTCGGCGTATTGTTCCCGTAACCAGTGGACGTCATACGGATCTCACCGCTTCGCGTTCTGATCGCGAACGAACGCAAGGACAGACTCGAGTTGCTGGCTCGCGTCGTCATTGGTTTGGGCCACGAGGTGATCGCCCGCGAGGTCGACGTCAAGGAAGTTGGCGCGGTGACGGCGAGGGAGCATCCCGACGTGGCTTTCGTCGGGCTTGGACTGAGCTCGGAGCACGCGCTCGAGCTGATCGGCGAGATCGTTCACGAGTCGACCTGCCCGGTGATCGCGCTGCTTTCCGCGAAGGACCCGAGCTACATTCGCGAGGCGGCCAAGCGCGGCGTCTTCGCCTACATCGTTGACGCCGACGCCGAGGAGCTGCAGAGCGCGATCGAGATCACGCTCGAGCGTTTCGCCGAATATCACAACCTGCAGGGAGCGTTCGGGCGCCGGGCGGTGATCGAGCAGGCGAAAGGCATCCTCATGGCGCGCCACGCGATCGACCAAGAAGCGGCGTTCGCGATGCTCCGCTCCCATTCACAACGCAACGGACGGAAGCTGATCGACGTCGCAGAAGCGGTGGTCGAGAGCCACCTCCTGCTGCTGCCGGGCCCGTCGCCGACGACAGTCAGCGACGCCGATACGGCCTGAGAGGGCCTTCGTCTGCCCACTCGAGCAGGCCCGGTCATCTGGCTCCAGCGTCAGCGCTGAGCGACCCGAATGCCCCAGCCTGCCGTGGTTTCCGCTACGGTTATTTCACTTGCCAGCTTTGTAGCGATCGCGGTCTCGTCGAAAACCTACGGCGATGCGGAGCGGTCGCGGCCCTCTTCTCAAACCCTGCAGAAGGCCTTCCCCGCTGGGGAGTGTTGCGGCGACGCCTCGGCAAAGACCGAGGGAGCCATCGGGAAGGAGCATGAGATGAGAGCGAACACGAAGCACCGACGTCTAGGGACGTCAAGACCCAGGAACGAGCTGCCGCGCCGCGGCAGGCTGCGCACGGCGTTGAGGGCGGTCTTCACGATTTCGATCGCGGCGGCGCTGTCGCTCGTCGCGGTCGCGGCCCTCGCGGGCGGCGATGCAAAGGCGGTCACGCAGGCGGCGCCGGTGAATACTGGTCTGCCTACGATCTCGGGGTCGCCGACCCAGGGCAGTACCCTCACCGCGACGACCGGTACGTGGTCTGGCACGGTGTCGCGCTTCGAGATCGAGTGGCGCCGCTGCGGGCCCGACGGTGGCCCGCCCGATGCGGTTGCGTGCCTGCTGCTCGATGGGCAGACCGCCACGACCTACACGTTGACCGCGTCCGACGTCGGTTCGCGCATGCGCGTCCGGGTGTCTGCCATCAACGAGAGCGACTCGCCGCCCAGCGGCGCGGCAGCCGCATCCGACCCGACCGCCCTGGTCACGTCGAGCCCGCCACCGCCACCGCCGGGGCCGCCGGTCGCCACCTCCCAGCCGTCGATCTCTGGCACGCCGACGCAGGGGCAGACGCTGACGGGGACGAACGGGACGTGGGCCAACTCACCGACGACCTTCAACTACCAGTGGGTGCGCTGCGGCGCGGACGGCGGCGCGGCGGACGGCTCGAACTGCGCCGTCATCGGCGGCGCGAACTCGATCACGTACCTGCTCGCTGTGGCCGACGTCGGCAACCGCATGCGCCTGCAAGTGCGTGCGACCAACTCGCTCGGCACCACGCTCTCTACGTCGAACCCGACGTCCGTGGTGACGCCCGGCTCACTCCCAACTGCCACCCAGGAACCGGTGATCTCAGGCACACCACAGCAGGGTAAGGCCCTGTCAGTCACCACGGGAACGTGGACCGGTTCGGCTCCGATCACGTTCAGCTTCCAGTGGCGCCGCTGCGGAACAGACGGAGGCAGGGCCGACGCCGCCAACTGCGCAGTCATCCCGGGGGCGACACGGAACGTGTACGTGCCCACCGGAAGCGACGTCAACCGCCGCCTCCGCGCCCGGGTCACCGCCACGAACAGCGCCGGCACTTCCGTATCGACGTCGAACCCGACGGCAACCGTGAAAGCGCCCACCCCACCAGGCCCCGCCGGCGCGATCAAGCTGCCCAACGGAAGGACATCCATCCCGGTCACCAGCGTCTCGCTACCCAACCGGCTCGTGATCGACGGTGTCCGGTTCACGCCGAACCCGGTGCGAACCCGCAACAGGCGACTCACGATGCAGGTGCACGTGTCCGACACGCGCGGCTACGTCGTCCGCAACACGCTGGTGTTCGTCCGCTCCACGCCGATCCTCACCAACCCGGCACCGGAGCTGCGGACGCGCCAGGACGGCTGGGTGACGTTCAGCATCCTGCCCCGGGCGGACTTCCCGCTGCGCAACGGCTACAACGTGCAGTTCTTCGTCCGCGCTCGCAAGGCCGGCGACAACGTGCTCGCCGGAGTCTCCACGCGGCGACTCGTCCAAGTCAGAACCGCCAACCGGTAACCGACACCAAGTGGATGGGCCGGAACAGCCCGGCCCATCCACCTCACCCGCATGCGCGAGTGTTCGGGAATGAGGCTTGGGCGCGGCGGCTCAGCGTGACGTCAGCAGGAAGTCTTGGATTTCGTTGACGACGCGCTCGGGGTCGTCGTGCCAGGGGACGTGTCCGGCGTCGGGGATCCGCACGATGCGGGCGTGCGGGTTCTGCGCCACGGCGGTCTCCCCCTTCTCGGGGCTGAGGAATGCGTCGTCTTCGCCCCACAGCACGAGCACCGGCATCGGTAGATCATGCCAGCGGGCGCCGAGGAGCCATCTGCGGCGGAGGCCACCGGCGTCGGCGATGCATCCGACCAGACTGAGATGACTGTCGGCGTTCCGGATCTGGCTTGCGACGTCTGCGTCGAGCAGGGTGTCGTCGAGTCGCTCGGGATGGGTCACGAGGATCTGTCCCCAGAACTTCCGATTCCCATCCCTCGTCGGCTTCGACATCAGCTTCCTCCCGAGCGGTTGCCCGATGAGTGGCAGCCCGAGCAACCGGAGCTGGAGCGGAACACCGGGCCTTTTCAGCCCGGCTGGGGAGCCCACGAGCACGAGCCGTGAGACACGCTGCGGCGCATCAGCGGCAAAGGCGATCGCGTAGAGCGCGCCGATCGAGCTCGCGACGAAGTCGACGGTGGGCAACTCGAGAGCGTCGAGGAGATCGCCGAGGAACGTGCGAGCGTGTGCAAACAGGTCGGCCCGAGTGAAGTCGAACGGGTCAGCCAGACCGTGGCCAGGGAGGTCCACCGCGATCACACGGCGATCACGCGAGAGCGCCTGTAGAACCGGCGCCCACGAGAAAGCGTTGTCCATGCCCCCATGGACGAGAAGGAGCGAGGGCCCATCACCGATCTCCAGCACCTGCGTCTCGCCCTCCGACCAGCGCAGCCTCTGCACATGAGTCTCCGGCGCGAAGTGCTCCAGAAGCGCCGCCTGTGCAGACCCCAGCTCTTCACCCATCGCCAGCTCCGATCCTACGGCTTAGACCGAGGTGGGCCGCCATGGGCTGCGGCTCGCGTCGCCTCGTCCAACCGACGGGGCCAGCCGAGAGCAGCGGAACTCCCGCTCGACGACGAAGCCGCGACGGTCGTAGAGAGGGAGCGTATCCGGGTCAAGACCACGACCACCCTGATCCTCCCGCCGCTCGGAGTCAAGCACGGGGACTGATCAGTGGGGCACGGACGGTCGGCCCCAAGACGTGTGATCCCCACATCAAGCGCCGCAACGGCAGCCTGCGCGAGTGTTCAGGAATGTCCCTTGAGGGACTCGAGCTCGAATCGAGCGCATGAGGTCATATGCCTTCGCGCGACCCGGGGGATGTCGTCGCGGTGGACCGTCCGCCTCATGCGGGGTTTTCCTTTGATCGCGAATCCGACCGGTGACTCCGTTTTCCGCTACGGTTACGTGGCTAGTCAGCTTTGTAGCGATCGCGGTCTCGTCGAATCCATACGGCGTGCAGGGCGGTTGCGGCCCTCTTCTCAAACCCTGCAGAAGGCCTTCCCGGCTGGGGAGCGTTGCGGCGACGCCTCGGCAACGACCGAGGGAGCCATAGGGAAGGAGCATGAGATGAGCGCGAACACGAAGCATCGACGTAGAGGGATGTCCACGCCCAGGAACGCCCTGTACGGCATGACCTCCAGCGAAGGGCATTCCCGTACATCTCGCAACAACGCCCGGGGCGCGCTGTTCTTCGGCGCTCTCGTCGTCGGCTGCGCTGTCATGTTGATCGCGACTGTGGCTGCCGACGCGGCGGGGGCCGCTGCGCCGTCGAACTCGACCAAGCCGTCGATCAGGGGCAAGGCGCAGGAGGGTGAGTCGTTGACCGCACGCCCGGGTGACTGGAAGAGCTCGTCGAAGGTCGACTACTCCTACCAGTGGCGCGTGTGCGACAAGCAGGGCGAGTCGTGCACGAATGTGAAGAAGGCGACCGACAAGCTCTTCACGGTTCGTAAGAGCGACGTGGGCAACACGATCCGCGTCGTCGTCACGGCTGTGAACGCCGACGGCGCCGCAGGCGCCGTCAGCATGCCGACCGACGTGATCACGGCCGCCCCCGAGCAGGCGCCCACGAACACCAAGGAGCCGACGATCAGCGGCAAGCTGCAGCAGGGCGAGACCATGACCGTCGACAGCAACTGGTCCGGGACGGATCCGATCGAGCTCTCGTACCGCTGGCGGCGTTGCGACGAGAAGGGCGGCGACTGCTCGTTCATCAGCGGCGCGAACGACAAGATGTACGTGCTCAAGGACCTCGACGCGGGCAAGACGATGCGTGTGGTCGTGACCGCGTCCAACTCGGCCGGCAAGACCGACGCGAACTCGAACGCGACCGGCGTCGTCAAGGGCAACGCCCCCTCTCCGCCGCCCTCGTCGGGCAAGTGTGTCGCGGTGGCGAAGCTCTCCACGCCGACCCGGCTCGTCGTCGACCGCATCTCGTACACGCCGAACAAGATCCGCAGCCGGTCGGAGCCGCTGATCGCACGCTTCCACGTCTCGGCGACCGGCTCCGGCTGCGTCAGCGGCGCCCTCGTCTACGCCGTCGGCGTGCCGTTCAACCGGCTGTCCCCCGGGAAGGAAGTGCAGACGGACGCAAACGGCTTCGCCACCGTGCGCTTCGACGTGCTGCCCACGTTCGACCTCCGCCCCGGCAACCTGGTCGTGATCTTCGTCCGCACCCGCAAGCCGGGCGACCCCATCCTGACGGGAATCTCGTCCAGGCGCCTCGTCTCCGTACGGGTGGGATGACGCCCAACCCCGCGGCAAACGCCGTCGCCGAGGTTCCAAGCCCCCCGGGCCCGAGTCATCCGGGCCCGGGAGGCCCTGCCCCGGATCCCGGAAAACCGAACCCCGCACCCCAGCCCGAACCCGGAGGAGCCCATACCGCCGACCGAGCCAGGCCCGAACAGCCCCCAGACGCTGGTATGCACCACGTGCACTGGAAAGACCCGCAACAGCGGGCCATTCGAAAACTGAGTCACGACCAAAGAGCACCGGCGCCACCCTGACAACTGCCGCAGACGGGACACCCTCACACTCACAGTTCGGGAATGATGTTCCTATGACGTGTCAAGTCATCTGCGGTTCCTGGGGTTTGCAGTAGCCGGTAGAGGTGGCGGGCGAGGTAGCGTTTGAGCAGGCGAACGCCGTCGCGGGTCGTCTTGCCTTCGGCGACACGCGTTGAGATCGAACGGCGGCGTCCTCGCGCTTCGGTGCCCGTCCTCTGAGCCTGTGGCGAGTCTAGAGTTGGCGCCACGCTCGGTTGCGCCAGTGTTCGGGAATGTCACCCGACGGGTTAGGCTCCAGAGGTGGCGGTCAAGCGGATCAAGCCGAACATCTTGTCCGAGCGCTTCGACGAGAGCAGAGCGTTCTATGACGACGTGATCGGCCTCGACGGGGGCGACGGCCTCGACTGGATCCTGTTCTTCGGAACGGATCAGCGGGAAGTGCAGTTGAGCGTGATGAAGCTCGACATCAAGGCGCACGTTCACCCCGACGTGTCAATCGAAGTTGACGACGTCGACGGTGTCCATGAACGGGCTCGCACCGCAGGTGCCGAAATCGTCTACCCCCTCACCGAAGAGGAGTGGGGACTCCGCCGCTTCTTCGTCCGCGATCCCAACGGCGCGATCATCAACGTGACCGAGCATCGCGACTAGGCGCAGCTCGACGGAAGACTTCATCGCGTGCGCCGGTGTTCGGGAATGATGCTCGAGGATCCGTGCGTCTTTGCTCGGGTGGCTGTGCGCAACGTTGCGGTTGCGACCAATCAGCACCCTCGAGTGGGACATTGGGATCGCACGATGCGTCGGCCCTTCCCCGAAGCGAAGTTGACGGACCGTGACGCTTCCGCGGGATCGTCGGGCGCGGTGTTACCGTGCGCGTCTCCGCGAGGCTCGTACGTGAGAAATCGATGACTGGTCGACATCACCCTGGAAGCAAGGCGACGGCCGTTGATCACGGCTTTGGGACGCTGACCTGGCTCGCAAACAACGAGCTGACGGGGAGCGAAGGCGTGACGCTGGGGCGGACAATCCTGCGTCCGGGTAAGAGCAATCCGCGGCACCGACACACCACCTGCGAGGAGGTCTTGTACGTCCTGAGGGGCAGAGTGCGCCACAGCGTCGGCGAGGAGTCCTTCGTCCTCGAGCCCGGGGACACATTGGCGATCCCGGCCGGGGTCTTCCACCACGCCATCAACATCGGGGATGAGGACGCGGACGTCATCGTCGCCTACTCGACAGGGCAACGGGACTTCGAACTCGAACAGCCCTGATGTTGTCGACGCTTACCGGCCCTCGAGCAGTTCCACGGTCGTGAAGCGAAGGACGGTATCGGCGACGTTCGTCAGGTCGTGGATCACGGTCTCGTCGGGCGCGATCTCGTGGAAGGTCACCTCGCCGAGGACGCTGTCGTAGGTCGCCACCGACCCATCGGGACTACGGACACGCGAGAGACCCGCGCTCTCGCACCGATACAAGTAGCTCGTACGGTGGCAGTGGAACGGGAGACGCTCGCCCGGCCCCAGCGTGATGTCCCAAACGCGCACACGCTCGTTCTCCAACAGCAACCTGCTCCCGACCACGAAGTTGCTCGCCGCCCGAACAAGCTCGCCAGCGACGTCCTCGAGCCCGGCTGGGACATCGACGTTACTCACCTCCTCGAATCGTAGACGCGTCGCCCGCGCCGGCGTTCGGGAATGCCACCGGCGACCGGTGTGGGCAGATCAACCGGTCGAGGTCGCGCGCCCCGCCGCCACCGCAAGCGCCGCCTCGAATTCGTCAGCGGTGATCCGAACGACACCCACCTCGAAGTCAGCTCGGGCTCCCGCGGACCGATCGATCTGTGACAGCACGGTGCTCATCGGTACGGGCGGATCCCATTCCTCGACACGGGCCAGCGCCACACCACCGGGGAAATCGCCCGGGTACGCCTGCGCCTCCACCGGTATCCAGGCGCGGACTGCGGAGGCGAGCTCGACGAGCGCGATGAACTTCCGCTCCGGTGCGCCGAGATAGACGAGGGCGAGGTCGCCCGGGGCAAGCGCGTTGCGGTGAGGCTCGTCTGCGCCTACACCCCACATCCTCGCCCGCAGGAGCCCGGCGGCCTGCGACGCGTCGCCCGTCACGAGATTGAAGATGTAGTGGGCCACGCCCGCGAGCGTACCGTGGCCGATCGCCTGCGCCAGCGTTTCGGACGCTTGAGCGTCCTCCTGATACTCAGCGCGGCGAGATCGGGTCAGTCTCTGACCGTCGCACCGTCCCGTGCTGCGCGGCTCGCCGCGGCGTTACACGCGCTGAAGGTGGGTGTCTTTCAATCCGGTGGGGTACTTGAGGCCGTATCCGACGGCACGATCGATGCCGATGTGTGCGAGCCAGATGAGACCGACTTGAACAGCGACCTCAGTGCCGGCGATCACACCAATCGCAGCGAGGGCGACGGGGAGCGCATACGTGTGGGCAGCGTTGTACGCCGCCGCTCCAACGGTCGACCCCGCTACGAACAAGATCATCGACAGGTCGGGCGCAAGTATCAGCGCGACGAAGAGCCACCACGGATAGCCCTCGTGGAAATAGAGAACAATCGCCGCAATTGCCACGGCGACACCCTCAGCCCGGAGAAGAAGGCCTGGGAGCCGATCGACCACCAGAGGGATCCTACGCCGCCCCGAAGATGCGTGGCCGGGCACCATCGTGCACTCCGCCCAGATGTCGACGCTGCCAGTCGAGGCGACAACCGCCTGCGCCAGTGTTCGGGAATGTCGCCCGAGGTGAGAGTCAGCGACGCTGGAACAAGGCGCTGAGCCAGTCTTGCTCTGGTCGCAGCGGCGGCGAATGCAAAGGAGGGGCGCCCCCAGGCGCCCCTCCCTTCGTGTTGTCGTGCGAAGGCGTCTAGCCCTTGGCGTACACCTCGGCCGTGGGGGACTCGAACTCGAAGCCGACGAAGGCCTCGTCGCCGACCACCCATGCGTCGTGGCCAGGCTCGATGATGTACGCGTCGCCTGCTCCGATGTCTCCCTCAGTACCGTCCTCGTGAACGATGTGAATCTTGCCCGACATGGCGACGCCAACATGCCGCACCTGACAGCTGTCCGTCCCGGCGACCGGCTTGATGCACTCCGACCATTTCCACCCGGGTTCGAAAGTCATCCGTGCTGCCGTCGTGCCTCCGATCCTGACGACGTCCACCTGAGTCTTCTCCGGCGTCCGGGTCTCGTCGGGTGCATGGAAGGCCCGGACTTGAAGTCCAGCCATGCAGCCTCCTTCCTCAATCTTCCGAGCGCCAACCCCGAGCGGACCGGTCGTTTGCCCATTGTTGCACCTCCGCTCATGACTACGGCCTGCGAGTAGGTGCCACGAGTGAGGCACTGGGGCGCGTCGCCTGTGGGTCGTAGCAATGCGCCAATGCGCGGCAATGCCACCTGGGCGTCATGCGTCATCCGGGTGTTGTCGCCGGTACTTCTTATGCGCGACCTGAAGCTCGCGCCAGGCCGCCGGCTCGACCTGCCACTCCACCCGGTCACGGTCGATCCCTAATGCGGCAAGCAGACGCGCTACCTGGTCGTTGGCGTCGTAGAGCAGTTGACCGAGCACATCGAGCGGCGAACCGCTCCAGGAGAAACGGCGAAGGACGAACTGCTCTCCCGTGCCGAGCTCGATCAGGCCGGCGGAATAGTCACCGAGTCCGTCTTCCCACTCGCGAATGTGGAGGCGCAACCGTTCGCACCGAGCTCCTCGTCGGAGAGGTGTCGAGCACCGCGACTTCAAGAAGCGGCTTGACGAGGCCATCCCGGGAGATCTCGCGCAACCGAACCACGACCGCCAACCCCAGATCCGAGACGAGCTACGTGGAAGGGCGAGAAGAGAGACCGGCGCCGACGTCCCATGCGCCAGCGTTCAAGAATGTTGCTTGAAGCTTTGCTGTGCTTGCGGTCGATCAGTGGAGAGGTGCGTACCCGGTGGCCGCGATGGCTGTGGCGATCTTGCGTTGGCCGGTAGCGTTCGGGTGGACGTAGTCGCTCATCAGAAACGGTCTTGGGGATCCACGGCCGGTAGGACCGTTGAACGGTCGCACAAGGTCGACGCAGATTGCTTTCTTGCTCCGTGCTGCCGAGCAGATAGCAGCGTTGAGAGTGGCGATCTTCTTGGCGAAGTAGGCCTGGAAGCCCTTGGTCTTCGGTGCATCCGGATGGCCCGGTGCCTGGTTGAGGAGCCCGGTGACGCGGATCGCGGTGGCCCTTCCTCGGCGAAGCGAGCGGATGATGGAAAGCGTCGCCGCAACGTTGCCTTGCACCAGCGGGATCGCCTTGTCCCAGCAGGACTCGGTGTCTACGCCGGCGCACGTTTCGTTGTTCCCGATCGAGATCGTCACGATGTCTGCTGCGGCCAGTGCACGGCGAAATCGGCTGTCGCTCTTCACGAGCGAGAGGAGACCGGAGGACGTGAGGTCGGTCGTCCGGGAGAGGTTGTTCACCTTCACGGGCGTGTGCAGCTTGGCGGAAGCGGAGCGACCCACCAGCGTCACGTAGCTCACGCACGGCGTGCAGTTTGCCCCGTCCGGTATCGAGTCTCCCAACCCGACGAGCGTCAGCCCCCCGGCGACCGGGTTCGCCGCCACGGTCTGCTCGGCTCGTGCCTGCCCGACCGGCAACACTGCCGCCACGCAGACCACACCAGCAACCAATCGCCTGACGCTTCGCACGACGCCTCTCCCGCTTGACCGGCGGCGACTCTTTCACGACGTCTGGCTTGTGTCAACGGGAAGAAGACGGCGTAACCGCGTTCGGCGGACACAAACCTGATCTGCGCCAGTGTTCGGGAATGTCCCGTGAGCCGGGAGGCTACGGTCGTCGACCGAGCCGATAGAGCACGTGCCGCGAGAGCGGGTGTCCAGCCGGGAGGAGGGGATGGCCGAACTCACCGGCGTACGTCATTCCGAGACGCTCCATGACCGCGATCGAGCGGGTGTTTGCAGGAACGGTGAACGACACGATCTCGTCGAGCTTTCCGTGGTCGAAGCCGAAGGCGACTGCGATCCGTGCGGCTTCGGTCGCATACCCGTTTCCCCAGGCCGAGTGTGCGAGCCGCCAGCCGATCTCGATGCACGGCGTGAAAGGGGCATCGAAGGTGTGCTCCAAGAACCCGACGTATCCGATAAACGGCGTGACTCCGGGTACCTCGACAGCCCACGATCCGAAGCCGCGTTCAGCGAACAATGGCACGATCCGCTCCCGCACGAAGCCGTCTGACTGTGCTCGGGTCAGCGGCGCCGCGAAGTACTCCATCACGCGCGGATCGGCGTTCAACTCAGCAAACGGCTCCAGATCCCGTTCGAACCACCGCCGAAGCAGAACACGCGTCCCACGCAATTCGGCGACATCGCGTTGCCCCTCCAACCACTCAGGCCCCGGAGTTTTACGCCTCTCAGCCATCTCATCCCAGACGGTAACGCGTCCAGGATCGAGCAGCATGCCTTGCCCGAGCGTGCGGGAGCAGAGGGGGGTCAGGTCTTGCATTGCGACAACACGGCCGCATGCGCCAGCGTTCGGCAATGTTGCATGACGGGGTGGGTGCGCCGGCTACGGGTGGCTTTCAGCGGGAATGACTGCGACCAACGTTCTGTTCGCTTGTAAAGACGCTAGACCACGTGGAATACTCGGCCGCCAACAAAGTCGTAGCGCCGCCGTGGAGAGATCAGGAATTCGTCGCGTCTACCGCAGTGAGTCTGGCTGGAGCGTTAGCGACATTTGCTGGACGGCGCACGAACGGAGCATCCTAGGTCAGCTATCTCGCCTGCGCCAGTGTTCCGGAATGACCCCTGAGCGCCCTCAGCCAGCGGCTACTGCATAAAGCCGGTGCCGGCCCTGGAGGCCCTTCAGTTCGACTTCTGGGCCGTCGAGGAACGAGACGTTTGGGACGTCGTTGCCGACGAGGTCGCGCACCACACTCGAGACAAGGACCTCTCCGCCGCGGGCCTGTCCCGCGACACGCGCGGCGTAGTGCACTGTCACGCCGAAGAACTGGTCCTGTTGACGGAGCGCGTCGCCGGTGTGCATGCCGATCCTGACCGTGATCGGAGGTGCGTGCCCGGCAAACGTCCGTGCGATCGCGCTCTGAATCGCTTGGCTGCAGGCGACAGCCCTGCGGGCACTCGGGAACGCGAGCATGGAGCCATCGCCCTGCGTTTCGACGACGGTGCCGCCGTGCGCAGCAGTTGTTCCCTCGATGACAGCGTTGTGGCGCTGCAGGATCTCGAGCCATGTCTGGTCGCCAAGACGCCTGAGTAGGACCGTCGAATCGACGATGTCAGTGAAGACGATCGTCACTGTCCCTTCCGGGTTGAGCATCTCCGAGAGGCTCGGCTGGTCACGCTGAACGATCGTTGCCAGCTCGTCGATCGTCATCGTCAACGGCCGTCCGAACGTCTCGACTTTCTCTTGCGGCAGCGACCAGTGAGCCTGGACAACCTTCCACTCCCCGTGTTCGAGCCGCAGCACGTAGGTCGCCCGTGCTTCGCGGGGGCTGCCATCCACGCTGATTGTTTCCTTCACCGCCGCCCAGCCCACCGTTCCTTCCTCCCAGGCGTCGATCTCATCCGCCTCGACGGAAAAGACGCCGCGGAGCTCCTCGATTTGACGACCCCAGACTTCGCGCGTATCAGTGCCTCGCCACCACTCGGCAGGGTCGGTTCCGACGATCAACGCTCCGGGATGCTCGGAGAGCCGCGCGAGACAATCGATGTCTCCCTCGGCGATCGCCCGCGTCCATCGTGCAATGACGCGCCGAATCTCTTCCGACTGCTCCACGGCGTGAGTCTGCTCCAGCACAAACGCGGAAGCAATCCCCAACCCGACTCTGCCGTGCGCCAGCGTTAGGGAATGTCACCCGACCCGGTTGGTGGGTGCTCCCAAGTTCGCGCATCTGTAGTTTCAGGCCCCCGTCTCTCGAAGCCCTGCGAGGTGCACCCGGCCATGACGCTCATTACCGCAATTGTTCTTGGATTGGCCTCGGGCTGGCTCTTCGGCTTCACGAACAGGGCGCTCGTCGTGTTCTTGCCCATCTGGCTTGTGGTTCTCGTTCTCCAGACCGTCTTTGTGCTTGAACGAGAGAGGATCCCGCCCGAGGACTGGGGATACGTGCCCGTCCAGTTCGTAATCCTCGCGATCGCAGCGCTGATGATCTGGCTCGGGGCGAAGCTTCGTTCCCGTTACTTCACGCCGGCCACCCGCACATAGCGGCACTGCTCCAAGCTCCCGATCGCCCTGGGCATGGCCACAGGCGCACCCGCCTGCGCCAGTGTGCGGGATGACGCTTGACGGAGGGTGTGGCGTACGCGGCTGATTTTTCGTCCTGGCTGGCCGTATACTCGTGCCCGTTGCGGGCGGCGCTCTTCACCTGTGTGAGCGTGCTCTGGTGCGCTCGTTCGTTGCAGTCGTTCGCCGACCCCGAGTACCAGGATCCCGTGTCCGCGTCGGACTGGTTCGCGGTGGTGTCATTCAGTGTGGCGCTCTTCGCGCTCGCGTTGGCGCTACCGATGCTTGCCCAGTTGGCGGACAGGGGGCGGGTTGTGTTCCGCGTGTCGCTCGTCCCGGCCCTGGGCGCTGCCCTTTCGGGCCTCAGCAACCTGCTCGAGGACGCTTTGCAGCTGGGGTTCGCCTTCTGGTTCTTCGTTGTCGGCACCGCGCTGACAATGATCGGCCTCATCGCGATCACACTCGCGCTGGCGATCGTCGGCCAGGGCCGCGGGCGACTGCTCGCGGCAGTTCCCGCCGCGACACTGATTGGAGTGCTGCTGTTCGAGCGGGGAGGCGGCGTCGTCATTGCAGCGGCGTGGCTGGTCGTCGCCGCGATCTCTCTGGGCCAGCCTGCGCCAATCGCCGCACGGGTCGCGCCCACGCCGCCCTAGCACGAGCGGGCTGAAGCCTCGGTCGGATTCTGAGGCAACAAGAGCCTTGAGTGCGCCAGTGTGCGGGAGTGTCACTTGGGAAGGACGCAGGGGGTGTCAGTCCGTGTTGGTTGCTGCGGGTCGTGGCTCGCGCAGCATCGTCCAGCCCACGGGCCCATCCGACAGCGGGCGGACTTCCTGCTCTACGACGAAGCCGCGACGCTCGTAGAGTGCACGCGTCTCGGGGCCGAACGTGATAAGCCACGCGGACGCTCTGGACTCGTCAGCTCTGCGTACCGCGTAGTCGGCGAGCGCCCGCCCGATGCCGCGGCCCTGAAGCTGGGGTTCCACTCCAACCCATGAAAGGCCGTAGAACGGCTCATGTGGCTCGAGCCTCTCGAGCTTCGGCCCGATCGTCATCATTCCGCGGGCCGCCCGCGATGTGGCAACCATCCTCAGGTTCGCGAGGACCACCGAGGCGATGAAGCGGGCCTTGCGGACACCCTTGAGCGGCACAGCACCGGGTGGGGTGCGCACCCCGACGCCCACCAACCGACCGTCGAGCCGAGCAGCGTGAATCTCGCCGTCCGCCATGAACGTCCGGATGAAGCTTCGAAACCACGGAACGGTCGCGCGCTCGACCCTGCTTCGCTCCTTGCCGGCGAACAGGTACGCGAACAACGGCTCTTCGACAAAGCTTCGAGCAAGGAGCGCCGTGCCCGCGCCTACCTCCTCTGCCCCTAACCGGTCAACGTTGATCTCCACCGGCTCCGGCACCGTTCGAGTCTCGCCCCTCGACGACTCTTGGTCAAGGAGCCCGACGGTCGCACCAAGGCCAAAGCGGTCCAGCGCAATGAGGTTGGCGCCAAGCCACGCCACTCGCCCGCGCTCGGCCATCTCGCCTGATCGAACCCCCACCCCACATGCGGACCCTTGATGTGATCGGGAGACAGCCCGATGACTTGCAGGCCCGCGAGCCGGGTCGGCGTCTTTGCTCCGTTCCCCTCCAACGCTGCCAAGTTGGGTTGACGCCCCAGGGTCGGACGCGCGAGACTCGGCGGCGTGATCTCCTATCGCCTGTTCTACCGGCTCGGCATCGCCCCCTGGGAACGCACGCCTGGGCCAGCGGTGCTCGACCGCGTCCTCGCCGACGACTCACCGGAGTCCGGCAGGCGGGCACTGGATGTGGGATGTGGGACAGGCCGCGACGCTATCCACCTCGCCAAGAAGGGTTGGCAGGTCACTGCCGTCGACCTCGAAGAGCGCGCGCTGGAGAAGGCCCGCGAACGGGCCGCCGCAGAAGGCGCTGAAGTCGACTGGATGCTCGGCGACGTCACAAACCTCGGAGCGCTCGGCATGCAGCCCGGCTACTCGCTGATCTACGACATGGGATGCATTCAGGGCCTCCCGGACGACGCAGCGGAACGCGCCGCCGAAGGCATCACCTCACTTGCCGCGACAAACGCAACGCTCCTCTTCCTCGCCTTCGCTCGAGACCGCCGGATGATCCTCCCACGCGGGATGAACCGAGAGCACATCGAGGCCCTCTTCGGCCCCGCCTGGCGGCTAACCGAGACCCACGACATGCTCCCCCTCTCGGAAGGCAATGTGCCACCCCCGATCCGCAAAGCAAGGCCGACGACGTACCAACTGGTCAAGGCGTAGGACGGCCCTCGGGACGCACCAGCGGGTTTCACACCTACACCAAGAAAGCTGCGAGCGTCGCTCCAACAAGCGGCGGACATAGAAGGACTGAGGCTCCCCGTCAGCCGCGGCGCGCATCATTCTTGACCCTGGCAACCGGACTCCGGCATGCGCCAGTGTTCGCGAATGTCCCCTGAGCGACTTGGCGACATCGGCCCGCTGGCGGGACGCATAATCAGTAGGTGGTAATCACGTACACGTTCGCCGGACTGCCAGTTGTGGACTATGGAGTTGCCTACGAGTGGTACACACGCGTTCTCGGCCGAGCGGCGGACATGTTCCCGCATGACACTGAGGCCGTCTGGCGGTTGACCCCCGGAAGCGCGATCTACGTCGTGCAGGATCGGAGGCGGGCCGGTAGCGGGCTTCTGACCATAGCCCTCGACAACCTCGCCGAGCACGAGAGGCGTTTGCGCGAAACGGGGGTCGCGTTTGCGGAGCTAACCGCAGGAGACGCTCCTCGCCGTCTCAGGGTCAGAGACCCGGACGGGAACTCGCTCACCTTCTTCCAGGATCGCGTGCAACCCGGCGCGTGAGTCTCGCCCTGCGCCAGCGTTCGGGAATGTCACCCGAGACGACTGCATCTGTGCCGGCTATACCCAGGCTGGATCGTCTATACGGTGTGCACCTTGGAGCGCTCCTCCGATCTCGATATCGGCCTGGGCACGGTGCTCGCGGTCGCCACGCTCGCAGGTGCAGTCCGGCGACGCTCATGGCGCCTGCTCGCGTTCTCGGCAACCGCAGCAATCGCGGAGGTCGCATATCGGCAATGGCTCGCCCACTCCCCATCCGAGACGGCGCGCCGGATTCGGGACGCTCGTGCCGCCACCACGGCCGCGGCCCCGTAACGCCCCCTACCCTGCCGCTTCGGTGCCGTGTGCTGATCAAGGGACTAGCGCTGCCGAATACGCCAGTGTGCGGGAACCACGCTTGAGCGGGGCTCAGCAGTCTGACGGCACGCGCGGGGCGTCGAGACCTGGCGACACTTACCGTTGGTGGCGCCGTCTCTGAGAAGGGGCGCGAACGCGGCGCTACTCGGTTAGTGTCGTTGCGGTGTGGCGGGCCGCTATCGGGGGAATAGGGATCGCCTTGGCGCTCTCGGGCTGCTCGACGGACGTCGAACCACTCGCCCGCGACGACTACACCCGTGAAGTGAACATGCTCTGCTCGACGGCTGCCAATCGGAGCACTGATCTGATCCAAGACGCGTTCGCCGAGCTTTTCGGAGACGATCCCCCGGCGAGTCCCTCACCGAAAGAACTACAGGCGCTCTACGCCGGGATCCTGCCGGCCGCCAACGAATCCGCGGACGTGATCAAGACGATGCTCGACGACGTACGAGCGCTTGCAGCCCCGGATGAGATCGCACAAGACACGAGCGATCTGTGGCAAGCGTTCGAGGAACGACTCGACATGGGCCTCCGCCGTATCCAGGACGCCGTCGCAGACCCATCCAGGGCCATCGAGCTAGAGGCCGACGACACGTTCCCCTTCGACCCCGAAAACGCACGAGCAGCCAGCCTCGGCCTCACAGCCTGCAACTTCAGATAGCGACCGTCGCGCAAGACGCAGTGTCGACTGCGCGACGGCGGCCACGCCTGAGGCATCGGGTGCGGTCTGCGAGTGCTAGCCGCCGACGTCGCCGTCTGGGCGCTCGGAGCCGTCGGCGTACAACGCCGCGACGTCGGCCGCGAAGTGCTCGAGCACGATGTTGCGCCGGAGCTTGAGCGTCGGCGTCACCTCGTCGTCGTCCATCGTGAAGTCGCGGGGCAGGATCGTGAAGCGCTTGATCTGCTCGTAGCGCGAGCGGTGCGCGTTGACCTCGTCGACGGCGCCCTGGACGAGACCCAGCACTTGTTCGTCGACGGCCAGCGCGGCGACGTCGCCACCGAGCCCGTGCTCGGCCGCCCACTTCCCGATCTCCTCGGCGTCGAGCGTGATCAGCGCGGCGGGGTAGGGCTTGCGGTCGCCGACGACGAGGGCCTGCGAGATGTAGCGCGAGCCCTTGAGGTCGTTCTCGAGGTTCTGCGGAGCGATGTTCTTGCCGCCGGCGGTGACGAGGATGTCCTTCTTGCGGTCCGTGATCGAGACGAACCCGTCGTCGTCGATCTCGGCGATGTCCCCGGAACGGAGCCAGCCGTCGGCGTCGAGGATCTCGGCTGTCGCCTCCGGCTCCTTGAAGTAGCCGGCGAAGACCGTCTCGCTGCGGATCAGCAGCTCTCCGTCGCCCGCGAGCCTGAGCTCGAACCCCGGCAGCGCCGGCCCGACGGTGCCGAACCGCCAGCGCTCCGGCGTGTTCGTCGTCGCCGCGGTCGTGCACTCCGTCAGCCCGTAGCCCTCGAGTATCCGGATCCCGAAGGCGTCGAACAGCTCTGCGATCTCCTTCGCGAGCGGCGCGCCGCCCGAGATCGGCGTGCGCAGCCTGCCGCCGAGGCGCGCGCGGATCTTCGAGAAGACGAGCCTGTCGGCGACGGCGTGCTGGGGGCGGAGTAGCACCGGCACAGGCTTGCGTGCCGCCTCCAGGGCGCTGACCCTGCGCCCGACCGAGAACGCCCAGCCGGCGAGCCTGCGCTTGACGCCGGTGGCGTCCTGGACGGCGGAAACGACCGCGGTGTGGATCTTCTCGTAGACGCGCGGGACGCTCGGAAACACGGTGGGTCGCACGTCCTGCAGTGCGTCGGCGACCTGGAGCGGGTCGGGTAGGAACGCGATCGTGAAGCCGACGTACGGCCCTGCGAGATGCATCAGGCGGCCGAAGTTGTGCGCGAGGGGCAGGTACAGGAGCATCTGGTCGTCGGCGCGGACGTACCCCGGGAGCCCGTCGACTACCGTGACCATTGCGTAGTAGTTGCGGTGCCGGATCATGCACGCCTTCGGTGGGCCCGTCGTGCCCGACGTGTAGATGAAGGTGAAGAGGTCGTCCTCGTCGATCGCCGCGATCGCCTCGTCGAGCGCGGCCGGGTGCGCGTGCTTGTGCTCCGCGCCCTCGGCCTCCAAGCCGCCGAGGTCGTCGTACGTCAGGACGATCCGGAGCTGCGACAGCCGCTTCCGCTCGGCGTCCACCTTCGCGCGCTGCTCGTCGTCCTCGCACAGCACCCCGACAGCCTCGGAGTGCTCGAGGATGTACGCGACGTCGCGGGGAGAGCTGTTCGCGTAGATCGGTGCGCCGATCGCCCCGACATGGGCGAGGGCGAAGTCGAAGAGAGCCCACTCGAGCGTCGTCCGGGCAAGGATCCCGACGGCGTCGCCCTTGCCGACACCCCTCGCCAGCAGGCCGTTGGCCATGTTCTCGACCCGCTCGGCAGCGTCCGACCAGCTGATCTCGTGCCAGTGGTCGCCGTGCTGCTCCAGGTAGGCGGGCGTCGAACGGCCTGCGGCCACAGCGTCGCGCCAGAGACGCGCGATCGTCCGTTCCGCACCCATACCGGTGAATGTACGTGAAGGGGAACGCCGCCCTGCCGAGAATCGATCTGGTCCACCTACACTCAGGAGACGCATGCGCACGACCTGGAACGGCTCGCTCAGCTTCGGACTCGTCAGCATCCCGGTGGGGCTCGCGCCCGCGACGAAGCCCGCTGCACGCCAGTCGGACGTCTCCTTCAGGCTCCTGCATCGCGAATGCCTCACCCCGATCAAGCAGAAGCGGTGGTGCCCCACGCACGACTGCGAGGTCGGCCCCGACGAGCTCGTGAAGGGCTGGGAGGTGGCCAAGGGGCAGTTCGTGATCGTCGAGGAGGAGGATCTCGAGGCGCTCGAGCGGCGGGACGACTCCCGCTCGATCGAGATCTCGCAGTTCGTCGCCCTGGACGAGGTCGACCCGATCTGGCGCGACCGCACGTACTTCCTCGTGCCGGGCTCGAACGCGGGGCAGCGGCGCCCCTACCGGCTGCTCGCCGAGGCGATGGCAGAGGGCGGTGTCGCCGCGCTCGGGCGCTTCGTCCGCTCGGGAAGAGAGTCCCTGTGCCTCGTCCGTGCGCGCGGGAACGCGCTGCTACTCGAGACGCTGTTCCTCGCCGAGGACGTCTATTCGCAGGCCGAGATCGACGAGGCGATGGGCGAGACGAAGGTCAAGCCCGCCGAGCTCGACCTCGCACGCCAGGTGATCGCCGGCCTCTCGGGGCAGTTCGACGCAGCGTCGCTCCAGAGCGACTACCGCCGCGATCTCCGGGCCTTGCTCGACGCGAAGCTGCGCGGCGAGGAGATCGCCGAGCCGGAGCCGGTTCCCACGCCTGCGCCCGCCGTCGACCTGATGGAGGCGCTGCAGGCGAGCCTGGCGGCTGCCACGACCGCGGCGAAGAAGAAGCCCTCGAAGCCGTCGGGTGACCGCAAGGCGGCTCGGGGCGCGCCGAAGCGGCGCGCCAAGGCCTCCTAGGTCGACGCTGCACGACGAGCGGGCGGCTCGTGGCCGCCGGCCTTCGTTCCCGCTGGAGGCGCGTGACCGCGCCGGGTGGGCTCAGTCTGACGACCGAGCTCCGGCCCCGACCGCCTGGAGCTGAGCCTGGAACAGGTGCTTGTCGATCTTCCCGTGGTAGATCGGGACGCCCTCTTCGATGCAGAGCTTGATGATCTCGTCCCGATCGATCCCGAGCTCTTCGGACAGCTCCTCTGGCGTCAGGTGGTTCGCCATGTCTCTCCTCCCTCGCGCATCAAAAAAGCCCGCTCGCGCAATTGCGCGCAGTCGGGCCGACTCGACGCTGTGTTGTCCATGGCGGGGGTCAACGGGCCCGCCACCCAAAGCTCCTCATGGTCTGCCGAGGATACTCGCGGCAGGGGACGGACGCAATCCGCAGGCTCTCCGCGTGGCCCCGCGGAGGCTCGGCGGCCCCGCCCGGCGGGTGGCGCGGTGTGGCTCAGACCGGGTTCTCGACCTCGACGTAGTGCCACTCGAGGTCGAACCGGCCCGCCAGCTCGGCAGCCAGCGCCTGCACGCCGAAGCGCTCGGTGGCATGGTGCCCGGCCGCGACGAGATGGATGCCGAGCTCCTCGGCCGTGGCGCGGTTCGGCTCCTCCGCCTCGCCCGTGAGGAGCGCGTCGAACCCCTCGTGCGCCGCCCGTATCAGCTCGTACCCGGCCGCACCCGTTGCGACGGCCACGCGCGTGATCGTCGGCGGGCCGAACGGGAGCACGAGTGGCTCGCGGCCGACCGCAGCACGCACCCGGCCGGCGAGCTCGTCGACGGTCACGGAGTCGACGTCGCAGCCGAGCCCGACACCGGCGAACGGCCCGGTCGGCCGCGCGTCGATCCGGCCGGCGAGCTGCGCGCTGTTGCCGACCACCGGATGCGCGTCGAGCGCCAGGTGGTACGCGAGAAGCGACGCGTTCCCCTCGAAAAGGGCCTCGAGCCGCCCGCGTAACCGGGCGTCGACGACCAGCGGCTCGTTCCGCCAGAAGAGGCCGTGGTGCACCAGCACCATCTCGGCGCCGAGATCCACCGCTCTCTCGAAGAGCGTGCGCGAGCTGGACACGCCGCATGCGAGCGTCGTCACCTCGGCCGCGCCCACGACCTGCAGGCCGGGCATGCCGAACTCGGGCCACTTGTCGGCCTCGAGCAGCTCGCTCGCGTGGGCGACGATCTCGTCGCGGTGGGCCATCGATGCGAGCCTAGCGCGGTGCCTGTCGGCGCGCTTCCGGACGACTGGCAGGTGTCGCCCGGCCTCGGGGTGCGCGTCGACGCGGACCGCGTGCGCATCGTGCGCTCTTCGGTACCCTTCGAGCGCTCGGGGTGTGGCGCAGCCTGGTAGCGCGCTCCGTTCGGGTCGGAGAGGTCCCCAGTTCAAATCTGGGCACCCCGATGTTGGTTCGCAGGCCGGAAAGTCGCTCGCGCGACTTTCCGGCCGCGAGTATCCCTGAAGGGGCCGGCCCGCCGGCCCCTGCGAGCGCGCTTTGCTGCGGACGTGACGACGGTGATCCACGGGTCTCCTTCCACCCCGGCCGGGCCGACGCGGCACCGCGGGCGGCGGCCGCCCGGCCGCTCTCTGCCTGCGCCGTGGCTATCCTCGGCCCGTGCTGCGGGCCATCCTGTTCGACGTCGACTTCACGCTCTTCCGCCCGGGGCCCGAGCTCGGCCCAGAGGGGTATGCCCGCGCCGGTGCGCGCCACGGACTGACGCTCGACCCCGCTCTCTACGACGTGGCCCGTATCGCCGCGCTCGCAGACCTCCAGCGCCACCCGGAGCTCGAGCACGACGAGGAGATCTGGATCACGTTCACCGAGGACATCGTCCGCGGCATGGGCGGCGACGCCGCCGGAGCGCGAGAGTGCGCGACCGACATGGTGCGCGAGTGGGAGCGGCACGAGAACTTCTTCCTCTACGACGACGCACTCGAGACGATCGCCGTGCTGCGCCAGCATCGACTGCGGATCGGGCTGATCTCGAACGGCCAGCGGGATCTCGAGGAGTTCGCCGAGCATCACGGCCTCGACGTCGACGTCTGCCTCGGCTCGAAGCACCACGGCTTCGTCAAGCCGCACAGCTCGATCTTCGAGGCGGCGCTCGCCGCGCTCGACGTCGCGCCGTTCGAGGCCGCCATGGTGGGCGACTCGGCCGAAGACGACATCGACGGCGCGCGTGCGCTCGGCATCCACGCGGTCCTGCTCGACCGCGAATGCGTTCATCCCGAGTGGGAGGGAGCGATCCGGTCGCTGCGCGCCCTGCCCGACGCCCTCGGCCTCGGCGCGCGACCGGCGTGAGTCGTCACGCCGCCTAGGGCGTCTCCGGAACCCCGAGCGCCTCGCGCCATGCCGCCGTGTGGGCGCCGAGCGGAACGTCGGGAGCTTTCTCGGGCCACGGCCCGAGGTCGGCGTGCGCCTCCTGTCGCGTCGCCACCGGGCCGACGCAGACGTCCTCGCCGTCGAACCGCTCCAGCCAGGCGGACAGCGTGCGGCTGCCGAGCTCCCGCTCGAGCTCGGCAGACAGGGCGCCCTGATCCGCGTCGTACTGGCGGGGGGCGAGGTCGGGACGGCCGATGAGGCTGCAGAGCCGCTCGAAGAAGACCGGCTCCAGCGCGCCGACGGTGAGGTGGCGACCGTCGGCGGTGGCGTACGTCCGGTAGCACGCGAGCCCCCCGGTCAGCGGGCGCTCGACCGCATCTCCCTCCAGCCGGTGTGCCACGAGATCGTGCGAGCCGTGGGTCATGGAGACGACGATGCGCGCGCCCTTCCCGGTCTTCTCGCGCCACAGGAGCGCGGCCAGCACCTCGTTCACGGCGCGGAGCGCGCCTGCGGCGAGGTCTGCGACCTGCACGGCCGGCAAGCAGGAGGGGTCGTCCTCGAGCGCGCCGGCCCAACCCAGGTAGTTGAGGTCGTGCCCGGCACGCGCCGCGTGCCGGCTCGCCTCCGGCGCGCCGAAGCCCGTGATCGAGCAGTAGACCGTCGAGGCCGGGACGTCGTCGGGCCCGACGCCGAGGCGCCCTGCCACGCCGGGCCGAAACCCTTCGAGCACGACGTCGGCCCGACCGCACAGGGCGCGTGCCAGCGCGCCGTCGGCGGGCAGTTCGCAGACGACCGACTCCTTCCCTGCGCGCAGATCGCGGTCCCACGCCGGAGCTCCCCGCCGCATCGGGTCGCCCTCCGGTGCCTCTACCCTGACCACGCGTGCCCCCAGGCGCAGCAGCTCCCTGCCCGCGTACGCGCCCGGCAGGTAGCGGGCGAGCTCCACGACGAGCGCACCGGTGAGCGGTTGCACGCGGTCGGTCATGCCCCCTATTCTGGGGCTTCGTTGACTGATCGTTCAATCGCAGCGGAACGACCCGGGCAACCGCGCCTCGCCGCGGCGGAGGAGAAACGCCGCTTGATCCTCGCCGCAGCCGTGCGGGTCTTCGCACGGGACGGATACCACACGTCCCGTGTCGGCGACATCGCCGAGGAGGCAGGGGTGGCCCACGGCCTCCTCTACCACTACTTCCCGTCCAAGGCGGAGGTGCTCGCGACCGTCTTCCGCGAGAACTGGGTCTCGCTACTCGACGTGTTCCGTCGCATCGAGGAGTCGGACGAGCCCGCGGAGGAGAAGCTGCGCGGCATCGCAAAGGCGCTGCTCCGGTCGTGGCGGAACGACCCCGACCTCGTCACGGTCATGGTGCGTGAGGTCGCGCGGAGCCAGCATCTCCTCGGGCAGGTCGAGGACATCGGGGAGGCCTTCCTCACCATTCAGCGGGTGATCGAGCAGGGGCAGCGGTCGGGCGAGCTGCGGCAGGACGTGCACCCACGGCTCGCCAGCTGGATCTTCTACGGTGGCCTGGAGGAGATCCTCACCGGCTGGGTGCTCGGCACGCTTCCGGACGGGGACGAGGAGGTCGCGCGTGCAGAGCGCACGGTCGTCGACGTCGTCTGCGGCGGGCTCGTCGCACGCGACGCCGCCTAGCAGGAGCTCCGCTCCGATCCTCACGGCGCTGCTCGGCGTCGGGGCCTTGGGCTTGGCCTGGTCGCTGACGACGACCGCGGCATACCTCCCTCCCCTGCTCGAGCGCTTCACCGGCTCGACCACTCTCATCGCCCTCGTCCTCGCCGCCGAGGGCGTGTTCGCGCTCACGCTGCCACTCGTGATCGGGCCGTGGAGCGACACGTTCCACACGCCGATGGGTCGCCGTCGCCCGTTCATGCTCGTTGCCCTCGGCCCGCTGGCGTTCTGCCTCGCGCTGCTCGCGTTCATGCCGAGCCTCTGGACGACCGCGCTCCTCGTCTTCGCCTTCTTCTTCGCCTACTACGTGTACGAGCCGCCGTACCGGGGCCTCTACCCGGACGTCCTCCCGGAGCGCGTGTACGGGAGATCCCAGGGCGTCCAGCACCTGTTCCGCGGCATCGCCATCGGCGGCGCCCTGATCGGCGGAGGCTTCCTCTTCCACGTCTGGGAGCCCGCCCCGTTCCTCGTCGCGGCCGGCGTCGTGTCCGTCGCCTGCGCCGTGCCGATCGTGTGGGTGCGGGAGGACGGTGGCCACGGACGTGTCTTCGAAGGTGTACGCGCGTACGTTCTCTACAGCTGGCGCGTGCTGCGGCGCGAGCCCGAAGTCGCGCGCTTCCTCGTCGCCAATGCGGCCTGGGAAGGCACGTTCGCGGGCGCACGAACGTTCGTCGTCCTCTACATCACGATCGGCCTCGGCGAGCCGTTGACGACCTCGACGGCGGTGCTCGGCGCGGTCGCGGGAGGCTACGTCGTGGCGGCGCTGATCTCGGGCCCGATCGGCGACCGGTTCGGGCTCGCGCGGGTGATCGCGCTGAGCTCGGTCGTCTACGGGATCGGCCTGCTCGCCGGCGGGCTCGGCGAGCGGTGGCATGCCTGGTACCTCGCTCCGATCTTCCTCGTCGCGATCGCGGGCGGCTCCGTGATGACCCTGGCCTGGGGCCTCCTGTTCAAGCTCATGCCTCCCGCCGACCGTGGGGCGATCAGTGGCCTTGCGACGACGACGAAGGGCATCGGCCTGCTCATCGGGCCGCTCCTCGCCGGTGCGGCGATCGACGTGCTCCGCCCGTCGTTCGAGAGCACTCAGGGATACCGGGTGCTGTGGCCGCTTCTCGGCGTCCCGATCCTGCTCGTCATCCCACTCGTCCTGTCGCTCGTGCGGGCCGAGCAGAGCGCCGACAGGCGAGTCGCGAGCCGGGCTGACAACGCGCCCGCGGCAGAGTACGATCCGGCCGGTGGTGCCTGACCGGGTCGTGAGCCTGGAGGAGCTCGTGGCAGAGGCGGAGGCCTCGATCGAGCTGCTCACGCCTGCCGAGGCGCAGTCGGCCGTCGAGTCGGGCGCGGCCCTGGTCGACATCCGCTCGTCGGACTCGCGTAGGAGGGACGGCGTCGTCCCCGGGTCGGTGCACATCCCGCGTACCGTGCTCGAGTGGCGGCTCGAGCCCGGAGGCGGCTCCCGCACGCCGTACGTCGACGCGGAGGCGCGAGTCGTTCTGCTCTGCGATCACGGCTACTCGACGTCGCTCGCGGCAGCGAGCCTCGTGCGGATCGGTGTGCCGGCCGGCCATGTGATCGGCGGCTTCGTGGCCTGGCGAGATGCGGGGCTCCCGGTTCGCGAGGCGAGCGACCCGCCACTCGCTGACGGCGAGCGCGCCGGTATGCGCAGTCCCGAGCCTTCGCGGTAGACCCGCCCTTGTGTCCCTGACACAATCGGATGCACCGACGAGACCAGCGCCGCCGGCGTTGACAGGGAGAAGGAGGTACATCCTGTGAGCACTGTCGTACCGGGCCTCGACGTCGAGGTCCTCAAGCACGAGATCAAGAAGACGTACGCATCGGTATCGCAAGAGCCGGAGCGCGACTTCATCTTCCCCACCGGCCGCGCGTGGGCCGAGGATCTCGGCTATCCGGAAGAGCTCGCAGGCGTCCCCGACTCGGCGGTCGAGTCGTTCGCGGGGGTTGCGAACCCCTTCTCGCTCGGCCGGCTCGAGCCCGGAGAGCGCGTCCTCGACCTCGGCTGCGGCGCCGGCACGGACTCGCTCGTCGCGGCCCAGATGGTCGGCGCCGGCGGCTCGGTCACGGGCATCGACATGACCCCCCAGATGCTCGACAAGGCCCGTGCAGCCGCATCGGAGGCGCGGATCGAGTCGGTGGCGTTCGTGGAGGGCGAGGTGGAGGCCATGCCGTTCGACGACCATGCGTTCGACGTCGTCATCTCGAACGGCGTCATCGATCTCGTGCCGGACAAGGACGCGGTCTTCGCCGAGATCTACCGCGTGCTCGCGCCCGGAGGCCGCATCCAGGTCGCCGACGTGACCATCCAGCAGCCCGTGTCGGACGAGGGCCGTCGCAACATCGACCTCTGGACCGGCTGAATTGCCGGCGCTCTGCTGGATGCAGAGTACGCAGCGCTCCTGGCCCGGCACGGCTTCGAGCGCATAGAGCACGGCAATCTCGTGGCGACCTACATGCGCTCGACGAGCGAGGACACGCGCCGCAAGGCGCTCAAGTACGGGGCGAACGGCGCGACCGTCAAGGCCTACAGGCCCGGCTGACGCTCAGCCCGACAACACGACGCGCAAGCGCGCGAGTGCGCGCTCGCGGTGGGCGTCCTGGAGCTTCACCGCTCTCGCGGCGTCCTGCTCGGCGACGGCGGAGATGATCTCCTCGTGCGCTCGGTGGGCCTCGTCGGCCTCGCCCGGGAGCACGTAGTAGAGCGCGCGGTACGCCTCCGTCGAGTCCCACAGGAGCCCGATCAGCCGCAGGAGCGGTGCGCTCTCCGCCAGCCCGTGGAGTCGCTCGTGGAAGCGCCGGTTCGCGGCGAGCTGTCCCGCGACGTCGCTGCTCGCACCGGCGTTGCGGCAGTCCGCCGACGCGCGCCGGAGGTCGGCGACGTCGTCGTGGGACGCGCGGGGCACGCCTCGGAGCAGGGCGTCGGTCTCGAGCTGGCGCCGTAGCCGGTAGACCTCGACCAGGTCGTCGACGTCGAGCTCGGTGACGACGTAGCCGCGCCGCGGCCGATACGTGACGAGCCCCTCGCCCGCCAGCGCCCTCAGCGCCTCGCGGAGCGGGATGAGGCTGACGCCGATGCGTGCCGCCCAGGCGTCCTGGCTCACGCGTTGCCCGGGCCGGAGCTCGCCCTCGAGGATCGCCGCTCGCAGCGACGCCGCGGCACGGTCCTGCGCGGTCGGGGCGACGGCCGGTGCAGGGGCCACGCTCATGAGCTCAGCGGAACGCGGGCGTCCCGGTGATCGCGTTGCCGACGACGAGCGTGTGCACCTCGTGCGTGCCCTCGTACGTCAGCACCGACTCGAGGTTGTTCATGTGGCGGATGACCGGATACTCGAGCGTGACGCCGTTGGCGCCGAGGATCGTCCGGGCCGAGCGGGCAACCTCGATCGCCCCGCGGACGTTCCCCATCTTGCCGAGGCTCACGTGCTCGGGCAGAAGCGTGCCCGCGTCCTTCATGCGACCGATGTGCAGCGCGACGAGCGACGCGCGATTGATCTCGAGCGCCATCTCCGCGAGCTTCTGCTGGGTGAGCTGGTACGCCGAGATCGGCTTCCCGAAGACGACACGCTCCTTCGCGTAGCCCAGCGCCTCCTCGTAGCATGCGCGCGCCGCCCCGACGGCGCCGAACACGATCCCGAAGCGCGCCTCGTTCAGGCACGAGAGCGGGCCGCGGAGGGTGCTCGCACCGGGAAGGAGGTTCGCCTCGGGCACCCTGACGTCCTGGAGCACGAGCTCCGAGGTCACCGAGGCCCGCAGCGAGATCTTCTTGTGGATCTCGGGCGCGCTGAACCCGGCCATGCCCTTCTCGACGATGAAGCCGCGGATCTCGCCGCTCTCGGTTCCCGCCCACACGATCGCGATGTCGGCGATCGTCCCGTTGGTGATCCACATCTTGGCGCCGTTCAGCACCCAGTCGCCCCCGTCGCGACGCGCGTGAGTGCGCATCGCGCCGGGATCGGAGCCGGCGTCTGGCTCGGTCAGCCCGAAGCAGCCGATCACCTCGCCGGTGGCCATGCGTGGCAGCCAGGTTTCCTTCTGCTCCTCGGAGCCCCAGCGCCAGATCGCATACATCGCGAGCGATCCCTGCACCGAAACGGCGCTACGGATGCCCGAGTCGCCCGCCTCCAGCTCGAGGCACGTCAGGCCGTACGAGACGGCGCTCGCTCCCGCGCACCCGTAGCCCTCGAGGTGCATGCCGAACAGGCCGAGCTTGGCGAGCTCTCCGAGCAGCTCACGCGGCAGGATCCCCTGCTCGAACCAGTCGCCGACGTCGGGGAGGACGTTGTCGCGCACGAATTGGCGGACGGTGTCGCGGATCGCGCGCTCCTCGTCGTCGAGGAGCGCGTCGAGGCCGAGGTAGTCCAGGGGATCGAGCGCAGGTGGCGCCGTCGTCGTCGTCGTCACGGGGAGAGACCTCCGGTTCGCGGGTGCGGAGAGCAATGTCGAAGAGAGGAATTCTATAGAAAACGGGCCCGTGCGAGACAGCCTTGCGACGGCCGCGGCAGGCCGCCCGCCCTACTGCTCCGCGGCCGCGTACCAGCGTCCGTCGCGCGCGCGGACGTTCACCGCGAGGCCCATGCATCCTGTCAAGGCGGCCGACGTCAGCGTCGTGGACGCCGGGCCGAGCGCCGTGACGTTGCCGGAGCGGAGCAGCAGCGCGTGCGTCGTCGAAGCGGGGAGCTCCTCGAGGTGGTGCGTCGTGATCACCACCGCGAGCTCGGGGCGATCTGTCGCGAGGCGGGAGAGTGCTCCGAGTAGAATCTCGCGCCCGGGAAGGTCGAGGCCCGCGCCGGGCTCGTCGAGAAGCAGCAGGAGCGGCTCGGCGGCGAGTGCACGCGCGATGAGCGCCCGCTTGCGCTCGCCGTGCGAGCAGTCGCCGAAGCGCCGGTCGCGCACCGGCGCGAGGCCGAACAGCGCCATCAGCTCGTCCACTCGCTCTCGTGCGACTTCGGCGAGGCGCTCCTCGAAGTAGCCGATCGTCCCGGTCGCACCCGTCGAGACGACCTCGCGGACGGTCAGCATCGACGCGAAGCGGTGGCCGATGCGCGCATCGACGAACCCGATGCTGCGGCGGAGTCGAGCCACGTCCACACGTCCGAGGCGGTGGCCGAGGACGTCCACAGTCCCGGCGCTCGGGAAGTCGACCGCGCCCGCGACGGTCAGTAGCGTCGTCTTGCCGGCCCCGTTCGGGCCGAGCAGCGCCCACCGCTCGCCAGGGAGAACGGTCCAGTCGACGTCCGCGAGCAGCGGCACGCGGCTGCCGCTCGCGGCCTGCCAGCGCCAGACGCTCACGGCGTCGAGGCGCAGGGCGGGCGCTTGACCCGGAGCGGACGGGGGGCCTACACTTATTGACTGACTAGTCAATCGAGATCCCGGGAGTCCTGACATGGCCACGATGGAGACGGGTGTCGCAGGCGGCGTCTCGTTCGCGCTCACCGACGAGCAGCGCGAGTTGCGCGCGCTCGCCCGCGAGTTCGCGGTGAAGGAGATCCGGCCGAAGGCGGCCGAGTACGACGAGCATCAGAGGCACCCCGCCGACATCATCGCGAAGGCGCACGAGCTCGGGCTGATGAACCTCCACATTCCCGAGCGCTTCGGGGGCGCCGAGCTATCCGCGTTCGACGGGATGCTCGTCGGCGAGGAGCTCAACTTCGGGTGCTCGGGCATCGGCACGTCGATTCTCGCGAACGGCCTCGGCGCGGGCCCCGTGCTGATCGCCGGCACCGAGGAGCAGCAGGCCGATTGGCTGCCGCCTCTGGTCGAGGAGCCGCTCCTCTGCTCGTTCGGGCTCACAGAGCCCGGCGCCGGATCGGACGTCTCCGGGATCCAGACGACGGCTGTGCGCACAGGCGACGAGTACGTGATCAACGGTTCGAAGATGTTCATCACGAACGCCGGCCACGCGGCGTGGATGACAGTGTTCGCGTCGACCGATCGCGCGCAGGGGCACAAGGGGCTCAGCGCGTTCCTCGTCTCCATGGACACGCCGGGCGTGACGATCGAGAAGCACCTCGACAAGATGGGGCAGCGCTCGACGGACACGTCGGCGGTCGCGTTCCAGGACGTGGTCGTCCCCGCCGCGACCCGGCTCGGGGAGGAGGGCGACGGCTTCAAGATCGCGATGCAGACGCTCGACTTCACCCGGCCGGGCACCGCGGTCGGGGCCGTGGGTGTCGCGCAGGCCGCCTACGAGCTCTCGGTCGAGTACGCGAAGGAGCGCGTGCAGTTCGGCATGCCGATTGCGATGAACCAGGGGATCAGCTTCCTCGTCGCCGACATGGCGACGGAGATCGAGGCGGCGCGGCTGCTCACGTGGCAGGCGGCCTGGATGATCGACAACGGCTGGGGACGGAAGGCGACGAAGTACTCGTCGTTCGCGAAGCGCTTCGCGGCCGACACGGCGATGAAGGTCACGACTGACGCGGTCCAGGTCTTCGGCGGCTACGGGTACATGAAGGAGTACCCGGTCGAGAAGCTCATGCGCGACGCGAAGCTCTTCCAGATCTACGAGGGCACCTCGCAGATCCAGCGGCTCGTGATCGCAAAGGAGATCTTCCTTCCCAGAAGCTGATCACGCCTCGCCGGCGAGCCCGCGGTGGTAGGACGGCAGGAACGTGGGCGAGATGCGGGCGGCGCCGAACCAGTCGCGCACGTGCCGGGCCTCCGCCTCGATCGCCTCGGCCGCCTCGCGGCCGACGTCCTCGAGCAGCCCGACCACGATCTCTCCGTCACGCCGTTGCGTCCAGCCGCCGACGATGCGGCCCTCCCACCAGACGGTCGGGCCGGCGTTGCCGTTGCGGTCGAACAGGGCCGCGCCGTGCGGGCCGAGGTACCAGTCACGTGCCTTCCAGCCCATCGTCGTCGGATCGAGCGTGGGGAGCAGGGCCGCGCACGGCTCCGGCGGAGCAGTGGGCTCGCGGTCGTCGGCCAGGACGACGCCGGTCGCTCCGCCGAGGTCGACCTCGGCGTGCGGCGTCGCAGCGAGGGCTGCGCGCACCTCGCGCGCCGTCCAGCCCGTCCACCAGCGGACGTCCGTCTCCGTGGCGGGACCGAACGACGCGAGCCAGAGCCGGACGAGGTGGGCCTGAGCGCTTGCGACGTCGAAAGGCTCGATGCCGGCTCCCAGCCATTCCTCGGTGGTCGCCCAGTGGTACTGCTGACTGACCCAGGTGCCGCGCGGCCGTGCGCGCACGAGACTGCCATCCATCCCGAGTTGCGGCAGCACACGGGCGCCGGCGCTCTGCGCGGCCTCCCACTTGGTGCCGGCTCCAACTCGGAGCTTCTTCGCGAGGAGGGGGACGCGGGCGACGACCTCTCTCGTCGAGGCCTCGCCCAGCTCGGCGACGGCTTCGAGCGCGGCACGCTCGGCCCGAGCAAGCCAGGCAGCGGGTCTCGTCGAGAGCCCGCTGTCCCGCACCATCCCCTCCAGCCGCCGCCGCTCCCGTGTCGCGACCGTGCGCGTGGCGGCGGCGTGGACGAATGGGACGAGTTCGCGCGGAACCGCCCACAGCGTGCGTCGCATCGCGAGCATGCGGACGAGGCAGCGCTCGTCGTAGAACGCGCGCTCGATGTCGGCGGGAGACACGCCCTCGGAGCGCGCGCGGACGGCGAGGAAGACCGAGGCCGCGTCCGTCGAGTGGAGGGCGACGAGGGAGCGGGCGACCTCGAGCGGATCCGAGGTGTGGTCGCCCGGCGCCAGCCGGTGGCGCCGCAGGAGACGGGCCCGGCGCTCCGCGACGTCGATCCGCTGCACGTGGCTCTTCTACCAGTGCCCGCATAGGATTGCGCCATGACGCTCGAGATCGACCTGAGCGGGCGGGTTGCGCTCGTCACGGGCGGCTCGCGCGGCCTCGGGCGGGCCGATGCGCTCACGCTCGCCCGCGCAGGCGCGGATGTCGTGATCGCCGACCTCCTCGTCGAGTCCGACGACTCGGCCGAGGCGGCGGAGTCGGTCGGCGGCTTCGCGATGGTGGCGAAGGCGCAGGGCCTCGTGCACACGGAAGCGACAGCCGAGGAGATCCGCGCCATGGGGCGACGTTCGTTCGCCGTCAAGTGCGACGTGACCGACCGGGAGCAGGTCGCCGCCGCGGTCGAGCGGACGGTCGGCGAGCTCGGCGCCGTCGACATCCTGGTCAACAATGCCGCCACGCTCGACCACGTGGGCCAGTTCCACGACCAGGCGCCAGAGCTGTGGGAGCGCGACCTTCGCGTCAACCTGACCGGGGCGTTCAACTGCGCGCAGGCCGTCTGGCCGCACATGCAGGAGCGGAAATGGGGCCGCATCGTCAACATGGCCTCGGTCGCCGGCACGCTCGGCGGCT
This sequence comes from uncultured Actinomycetes bacterium, assembly GCA_963701395.1. Taxonomy (GTDB): domain Bacteria; phylum Actinomycetota; class Thermoleophilia; order Gaiellales; family Gaiellaceae; genus Gaiella. Next base: position 41,641 of record CAVOZU010000008.1, on the reverse strand, counting down.
TCGGGCAGGCGAGCTACTCGACGACGAAGGCAGGGGTCCTCGGCTTGACCAAGACGCTCGCCATGGAAGGCGGCCGTCACGGCATCACCTGCAACGCGATCGTGCCGGGGATCATCGGCACCGAGATCTTCCACGCAGCCAATGCGGCGATGAACGAGCGGATCGCGAACCGCACGGTCTTCAAGCGGCCGGGTCAGCCGCAGGACATCGCGAACGCGATCACCTTCCTCTGCTCCGACCTCGCCGCGTACATCACCGGCATCGAGCTCAACGTCTCGGGCGGCGTCGAGCTGTTCGTCTTCTGACACCTGACTCGCGCTCCGGCGGCCTCTCCCCGTTGCTCCGCCGCGACGCCTACGATCGCAGCATGACCGGAACCCGTGCTTCCGGCGCGAGGGGCGACGGGGCGCTGCCGTGAGCCGCCTCACGTCGCTCGGCCTCCGCGCGCGTCTCGTGCTCATGGTCGCCGCGATCCTGGTGCCGCTCGGCATAGCGCTCCTGCTCGTCCTCCGGCAGGGCACGGCGTCGAGCGAGGAGCAGGCGCGCTTCGACGATGGCGTCCGCGCCGAGATCGTGGCCCGGGGCATCGAGCGGCAGGTCGACGACCTCCGGTCGACGCTTGCCAGCTTCGCCGGCCGCCCGCTCGTGCAGGAGATGGATCCCAACCGGTGCGACCCGGGCGCGGCGACGGTGTCCCTCCTCGTGACGCCCGTCGTCGACCTGCGCGTCGTCGACCTCGAAGGAGACGTGCTCTGCAGCGCCGTCCCGATCCGCGAGGGTGAGCCCACGTCGGTCGACAGCCCGGCCTGGCGTGAGGAGATACGGGGATCGGAGGGCTTCGCGGTTCGGGCCCCGTTCGTGGACACGGTCACCGGCCTCTGGGTGACGCTCTTCGCCCAGCCGATCCGCCGCGATGGAGTCATCGTCGGCTTCGTGGCCGGCGCTGTCGGGCTCGAGCAGTTCTCGGCCGGGTTCCGGGACGTCGGCCTGGCACCCGGAGCAGTGATCACCGTCGTCGATCAGGCAGGGCATGTGATCGGGCGCACCGATCGCCCACAAGAGTGGGTCGGGCGGCTCCTGCCCCGCGACAGCGTCTTCCGCCGGGCGCACGCGGGTGCCGAGGGCTCCTTCCGTGGGCGCGGTCTCGACGGCGAGGATCGGTTCTTCGGCTACGCATCCGTTCCCGCGAGCGGCTGGAGTGTCTACAGCAGCACCCCTGCCGACGTCGCTCTCGCGACCTCGCGGAGCAACGTGACCCGTGCACTCGTCCTCGTTGCGATCGCCCTACTCGGCGGCGGCCTCCTCTCCTTGCTCGTCGCCCGGTCGGTCGGGCGCCCGCTCGCGGAGCTCGCCGTGGCGGCCGACTCGGCGGCGCGTGGCAGGCGGGTCGCCGCCCGCGCCGTCCGCGATGGCCCACCGGAGGTCAAGCGGCTCGCGACGTCCGTCAACGCCATGCTCGACACCCTTGTGCCCGGGGACGAGAGTGAGGGTGGACGGCGCTTCAACGCGCTCGCCGCCGCGCGCCACGCCATGATCTGGGTGGCGTCGACCAGCTCGGCCGAGGACTTCTATACCCAAGGGTGGCTGACGATGCGCGGGCGTACGCTCGAGGAGGAGGCCGGCGTCGGGTGGCGCGAAGGCCTGCACCCCGACGACCTCGAGCGGGTATCCCGCGATTTCGACCAGCTGTGGGCTGATCCGCGCGAGTACGTCCTCCAGTACCGGATCGCCGACGCCGCCGGGGAGTACCGCTGGATCGTCGAGCACGGGATTCCGTACCACGGGGCCGACGGCGCGTTCGAGGGTTTCGTCGGCACGGATGCCGACATCACCGACCAGCTGCGGGCCGAGCGCGAGCGACTCGAGACGGAGGTGCTGTTCGACACCGCGATGGAGGCGGCACCGGTCGGTGTCGGCTTCGTCGACACCGACCTCCGCTACGTGCGCGTCAACAGGACGCTCGCCGAGTTCCACGAGGTGCCGGTCGAGGAGCACGTCGGGCGGACGATCCACGAGGTCGTCGGCACGCGCGGGCTCGACCTCGAACGGCACTACCGCGAGGTGCTCGAGACGCGTCGGCCGGTGCTGGGGGTCGAGACGGGCCTCGAGGCCCAAGGCGCGCGGCGCTACCTCGCTCACTACCACCCCGTCCTGGCCGGCGACGAGGTCATCGGCGTGGGCATCGTCACGATCGACATCACCGAGCGTCGTGAGCTCGAGGCACAGCTTCTCCAGGCGCAGAAGCTCGAGGCAGTGGGGCGGCTCGCCGGGGGCGTCGCCCACGACTTCAACAACCTGCTCGGCGTCGTCACGGGATATGCGGACCTGATCGTTGCCCGGCTGCCCGATGGAGACGAGTTGCGCGACTACGCCGCCGAGATCACGCGTGCAGGCATGCGCGGCGCAGACCTCACGCGCAGCCTTCTGGCGTTCAGCCGCGACCAGGCGGTCGCGGCTGAAGACGTCGACGTCCGGGACGTGCTCTCTGACCTCGGGCGCCTGCTCGAGCGCCTCGTGCCCGGCCGGATCCTGCTCCGCGTCGACACCGGTTCGCAGCCTGCCGTCGTCCACGTCGACGTCAGCAGGCTGGGTCAGGTGATCGTCAACCTCGTCGTCAACGCCGTGGACGCGATGCCCTCGGGCGGGACGCTCGGCGTGAGGCTCGCCTGTGACGACGACACGATTCGGCTGGAGGTCGAGGACACCGGCGAAGGCATTCCTCCGGACGACCTCGATCGCGTGTTCGAGCCGTTCTACACCACGAAGGAGAGCGGCTCGGGCCTCGGGCTCTCGACCGTGCACGGGATCGTCGAGCAGGCCGGCGGCATCGTGTCGATCGCCTCCGACCTCGGCCGTGGCACCCTTGTCACGGTGCGGCTGCCTCGTGTGCAGCGATCGACTGTCGGTGCGCCCCGGCAGGCTGACGAGGTCGAGACCGAGCCGACCGGGCTCGGCGAGACCGTTCTCGTCGCCGAGGACAGCGAGCTCCTGCGCAACCTCGTGCAGTCCGTCCTCGAGCGTGCCGGCTACGAGGTCGTCGTCGCCCCGGACGGGGAGGCCGCTCTCGCGCACATCGAGCGACACGGCCCGCCGGAGCTCGTGATCGCGGACGTCGAGATGCCGCGGATGGGAGGGTTGATGCTTGCGCGTCGGCTCGGGGCGGCCCATCCGCGGGTTCCCGTGCTGCTCGTCAGCGGGTACGCATCCGAGGCGTACGCGACCGGTCTCGTCGAGTTCGACTACCTCTCGAAGCCGTTCGCGCCCTCCGAGCTGACCGCGAGGGTGCGGGCGCTGCTCGACCGCTGAGGGCTGCGAGTCGAAGGTCAGCCGTGTGGAGCCTCTGCCGCAGCCACGGCCGCGACAAACCACGGCGGCACGCGTGTCGGACGGCGGGTGGCCCCGTCGACGGTCGCGTGCATGGTCGACGCGATCGCGACTGCCTCGCCTGCCCGTTCGATCACGTACTCATAGCGGAACCGCGCCCCGCGGACATCGGCGCACCGCACGTGCACCGTGAGGACGTCGTCGAACACCGCAGCCTGCCGGTACTCGACGTGCACGCCGGTCGTCAGAGCCTCGAGCCCCTGCGCCTGGATCGACTGGTAGCCGCCCGCGTGGTCTGCGAGGTAGGCGACGCGCGCGACCTCCAGCCAGACGACGTAGGCGGCATGGTGCGCGATCCCCTGCGCATCGGTCTCGGCGAAGCGCACGCGCACCTCGTAGCTCGAGTGGTATCCGTCGGGCATCGAGGGCAACTCTAGAATCCCGCCATGTCTGCCGCGGCGCTCGCCGAGTTGATCCGGCGGCGCCAGCCGTGCGTGGTGCTGACGGGCGCCGGCATGAGCACCGAGAGCGGGATCCCCGACTTCCGCTCCGCCACGGGCATGTGGGCCGACGTCGATCCGTTCGAGGTCGCCTCGATCGACGCGTTCCGCACCGACCCGGAGCGGGTGTGGCGCTGGTACGGCCCGCGTATCCACGGGCTGCTTGCGGCTGAGCCGAACCCCGGGCACTACGCGCTCGCAGCGCTCGAGCGGGCGGGGCTCGTGCGCGCCGTCGTCACCCAGAACATCGACACGCTCCACACACGCGCCGGCAGCGTCGACGTGATCGAGGTGCACGGCTCGATCCGCGCCTTCGACTGCCTGGGCTGCGGGGCGACCGAGACGCTGGAGGGCGTCCTGGGCCAGCTCGACCTTCGGGACGCGCCCGTGTGCGGCCAGTGCGTGGCAATCCTCAAGCCGGGCGTCGTGATGTTCGGCGAGCTGCTCCCAGCGGACGCGATCTCGCGTGCCGAGCAGCTCGTCCGAACGGCCGGGCTCCTGCTCGTCGTCGGCTCGTCGCTTCAGGTCTGGCCCGTCGCGTCGCTGCCGGGCGACGCCCTGGCGAGCGGCGCGGCGCTCGCCATCCTGAACCGCGAGGAGACGCCGTACGACGCCGACGCGGCGGTCGTCGTCGCCGCAGCCGCCGGCGAGACCCTCGACGCCGTGCGGCGATCGCTCGTCGACAACACCCCGGGCTGAGAGTGGCCGTGGCGCCGGAGCGTGCTATGACTACCGGCATGGCGACGAACGCCAAGGACGAGAAGGCGGAGCGGGACGTGCTCGGGAAGCTTGCCGACCGCGGTGAGGCGACGCTCTCGCGCCTCGTTGAGCTACCGGGCGGGACGAAGGCCGTGAAAGCGTTCAACGAGCTCCGGCTCCGCGTCGACGAGATGGGCAAGAAGGTACGCGGGATCGACGCGCTCGAGAAGCGCGTCGCGAAGCTCGAGCGGGACGTCGCGGCGGTGAAGCGGACGCAGAAGGCGAAGCCCGCCGCTGCGAAGCCGCGGTCGCGCACCAGCAGCTCGGGCTGAGCTCGCCCGTCTCGTCAGGACCGCGGAACGCGAAGCCGCAGGGCGCGCGGCACGATCTCGAGGCGCGCCGGCGTCGTGCCGGGCTGCTCGCCGTCGAGCTCCACCGGGATGGCCTCGTCCGTCTCGATCGTGACCGTTGCGCCGCGGAGCGCCTCGGCCTTCGGGTGTGGGAGGTGCGTGCCGCGGTAGATCTTCGGCATCGTCGTGACGAGGTCGCGCTTCGTCACGTCACCGATCGTGACGACGTCGAACAGCCCGTCGTCGGGCTCGGCGTCCGGGCACATCTTCATCCCGCCCCCGAAGAAGCGCCCGTTGGCGACGACGACGTCGAACATGCGTCCCATCCGAGATTCCCCGTCGACCGTCACGCGTGTCTCGACCGCCGACCAGCCCGCGAAGACCGCGAAGGTCGCCCAGAGATACGACGCCTTGCCGCCGAGGGCCTTCGTCGTCTCGTTCGCACGTTGCGCGATCGCGCCGCTCATCCCGGCGCTCGCGACGTTGGCGAAGAACGACCGGCGCTCGTCGCCCGCCCACGAGCGGAACGTGACGCAACCGAGGTCGACCGGACGAACGTCGCCTTCCAGCGCGATGTGCACCGCATCCTCCACCTTTCGTGGGATGCCGAACGTGCGCACGAAGTCCCACCCGGTCCCTCGCGGCAGGATCGCGAGCTCGGGGCGGTGCTCCGCCTCCGCCAGGCCGTTCGCCACCTCGTTCACCGAGCCGTCGCCGCCGACGACGACCAGGAGGTCGGCGCCGCCTGCTGCCGCGTCGCGGGCCAGCTCGGCAAGATGCCCTGGCCGCTCGCTGAACAGCGCGTCTCCTTCGAGGCCCGCCGCGGTCGCGCGATGCGCGATCTCCGGCCAGCGCCTCCCGGTCGAGCCGTTCGCCGATGCGGGATTGACGAGGAAGACGGCGCGGGAGGAGCCTGTCATCGCCGTGGCCTCGGGGCGCCCTGTCCCGGTCAGCCGGCAGTGACGGTGTGCAGGGCCAGCTCCGTCATCTGGTCGACCGCCGCGCGCATCTCGCCGTCCGAGATGCGGAGGAACTCGCCCTCGACGATCACGTCGGAGACGATCAGCAGGCAGCCCGTCCGGACCTTGCGGAGGGCGCCGAGCGTGAACAGCACCGCGGCCTCCATCTCGACCGCGAGCGTGCCCCGCGCCGACCAGCGCGTCGCCTGCTCGGGGTCCGGCTGGTAGAAGACGTCGCTCGAGACGATCGGACCGACCCGTATCGGCTTGCCCAGGTGCTTTGCCTGATGCACCGCCTCGTGCACCAGCCCGAAGTCGGCGGTCGGCGCGTGCGGCTCGTTGCCGATGTAGTGCGCGACGGTCGAGTCGGCGGGCGTCGCAGAGATCGCGCAGACGAGGTCGCCCATCGTCATGTCGGGCTGGAGGCCGCCACACGTCCCGACCCGCATGATCTTGGTCACGCCGAGCTGGACGAGCTCCTCGATCACGATTGCGGCGCTCGGGCACCCCATCCCGCTCGCCTGCACGGACACCGGCGAGCCGTTGAAGGTTCCGGTGTACCCGAGCATCCCGCGCTCGGCGTTCCGCTGGACGGCGTCGTCGAGGAACGTCTCTGCGATGTACTTCGCCCGGAGCGGATCGCCGGGAAGGAGGCACGCTTCGGCGTAGTCGCCGGGGTTGGCACGCACGTGGATCGGCATGGCGCCAAGGCTACGCGGTTCGCGCCTAGAGTGTCGCCGCATGTCGAGGTTGACCGAGCCAGGGCGTGACGAGATCCTGCGCTACTGCGCGGCAGACCCGATCGAGCGCGTCTTCCTCGAGGACGTTGCACGTCGCGGCCATTCGAGCTTCGCCGGTGTGTCGCGGCGCGGCACGATGGTGGGGCTCTGCCACCTCGGCACGAACGTCGTGCCGTCGGGCGACGACTGCTCCTCCTTCGCCACGCTCGCCGCACGCTCGGGCGCACGCATGCTGATCGGCGAGGCGCGCGCGGTCTCCGAGCTGTGGGCCGCCGCGCGCCGGCGGCTTCCGCACCCTCGCGCCGACCGTCCGGGTCAGCCCGTCTACGTGATCACGGAGATGCCGCCGGCGGGTGAGACGGGCCTTCGCGCTGCGACCATCGACGACCTCGACCTCCTCGTCCCAGCCTGCGCCGCCTCGCACCACGAGGAGCTCGGCGTCGACCCGCTGCGTCGCGACCCGACGGGCTTTCGCTGGCGCACCCGGGCGCAGATAGAGGAGGGCCGCTCCTGGGTGTGGGAAGAGGGCGGCACGATCCTCTTCAAGGCCGAGGCATCCGCGTGGACGCCCTCGGCCGTGCAGTTGCAGCAGGTGTGGACCGACCCTCCCGTGCGGCGGCGGGGGCATGCGAAGCGCGCCCTGCGAGACTTGATCCGCCTTCTGCTGCCGCAGTCGCCGGCCGTGTGCCTCTTCGTCCGCGCCGAGAACGAAGCCGCGATCGCGCTCTACGAGTCGGTCGGCATGGAGCACCTCCTGGACTACCGAAGCATCCTGTTCTGAGCCCGATGGAGACGCTCCTACTCGTACGTCATGCGCAGGCCCGGTCGAACGCCGCCGGCGTGACGAGCGGCACGCCGCCGGGTGAAGGCCTCACCGCCGAGGGCGTCGAGCAGGCAGCCTCGTTGCGTGACGCGCTCGCCGGCGAGGCCGTAGAGCTCGGTGTCTCGTCGAGATTCCTGCGCGCACGGCAGACGCTGGAGCTCGGCGTCTCCGGCTTGGGCGTCCCGAAGCTGACGATCGAGGAGCTCGACGAGATCGGCTTCGGCTCGTTCGACGGTGGGCCCGTCGAGGACTACCGCCGTTGGGCCTGGAGCGCGGCCGCGGATGCGCTCTGCCCCGGCGGAGGAGAGGCACGGGCAGCAGTGGCCGCCCGGACGGTGCAGGCCCTCGACACCCTCCTCGCACGACCCGAGCGGGTGATCGCGGTCGTCGGGCATGCGCTGCCGCTGCGCTACGTGCTCGACGCAGCCCAGGGGCTCGTGCCTGCGGCGCGCATCGCGGCCGTTCCCCACGCGACGGCGCAGCCGCTGCACCGGGATGCGGTGGTGCGCGCCCGTTCGCTGCTCGACGACTGGGCCGTGGCAGCTCGATTCCGGGAATGACCCTTTCGGGGGTTGGGGCACGCCGGAGCCGGCCGATGCATACTGGAAGCATGGTCTGGCGTCGCGCTTCTTTGTTCTTTGCCTGCCTGACGGCACTCGCTGCGCTCGTGGCTGCAGGCTGCGGCAGCGGGGGAGGTGGCGACAGCGCACTTCCGGCGGTCGAGCTGACGAGCTTCGCAGCCGCTGCCGACGCGAGCGCGGCGAGTGAGTCCGCCCGCTTCGAGTTGACGATCTCGACCTCGCTTCCCGGCCTCGCCGACGGGCTGTCCTTCGGCGCGAGCGGCGCATTCGACAGCCGCGCGAATCGGGCCCAGTTCGACGTCGACCTCTCGTCCTTGGTCGAGCTGATCGGGAGCCTCGGCGCCGCATTCGGTGGCACCGCGACCGGCGATCTCTCGACCGATCCCGATGACTGGCGCCTCGAGGCGATCCAGGACGGAGGCGTCCTCTACATCCGCTTCCCGCTGATCGCAGATCAGCTGCCGAACGGGAAGACCTGGGTCAAGGGCGATCTCGAGCAGCTTGCCGCTCAGGCGGGCACGGGGCTCGATCAGTTCGGCTCGTTCGCCGAGACCGACCCGCGTGACGCGTTCGCGTACCTGAAGGCCGTCTCCGGAGGGATCGAGACGGTCGGCACCGAGGAGTTGCGCGGTGTGCAGACGACGCGCTACCGGGCGACGATCGACGTCGCGAAGGCGCTGGAGCTCGTGCCTGCCGAGCAGCGCGGCGGCCTCACCGACCTCGACCAGATCCTCGGGCAGACCGGGCTCACCCAGTTCCCGGTCGACGTCTGGCTCGACGCGGAGCAGCGCGTCCACAAGCTCGACATGTCGTTCGAGTTCTCCGCCCCCGGGACGGCCGAGAGCGCAGGAGCTGCGCTGACCGTCGAGATCTGGGACTACGGCGTCCCGGTCGAGCTCACGCTTCCCGACGAAGACGACGTCGTCGACGCGAGCCTCCTGCAGCGGCCGTAGCAACCTGCCCCCGGCCGGGCTCCGGCAGGACCACCGGCGGATCGGTCACACTGTTCGTCGATGGCCTACCCGCTGATCGAGCGGATCGATCGGTTCGTGCGTGAGCACGAGCTCCTCACACCCGGCGGCGAGGTCGCGTGCCTCGTGTCCGGCGGCCCCGACTCGACGTGCCTGTGGCATGCGCTCCGGGCTCTCGGCTATCGCGTGCGCGCCGTCCACGTCGACCACGGACTGCGCGGAGCCGAGTCCGACAAGGACGCGCGCCACTGCGTCAGCCTGATGGGCGCCGATGTCGTGTCGGTTCCTCCGGGCTCGACGGAGGAGGCGTTACGCGAGTTGCGCTACGGCGCGACACAGCCGTTCGGTCTCCGCGCCACGGGCCACACTGCGTCCGACCAGGTCGAGACCGTGCTCTACCGGCTCGTCGCGAGCGGCAGCTGGCGGGGCATCAAGGCACGGCGTGAGGACGGGGTCGTACGGCCGCTCCTCGCGGTGTGGCGCGACGAGACTGCCGCGTACTGCCGCGACGAGGGACTTCCCGTGCGCCACGACTCCTCGAACGGCGATACCGCGCGTGGGCTGATCCGAGATGAGATCCTGCCCTTGTTGCGGCGCCTGCACCCGGGGGCCGACGCGAACCTGCTCGCGCTCGGCGACCGCGAGCCCGCGCTGCCGCGGGGGCTCGAGGCCGCGCTCGTGGAGCTCCTGTCGACCCAGGAGGGATCGAAGTCGGCCGACCTCGGAGGCGGTCGCCGCGCCGTGCGCGAGTACGACACCCTGCGCCTCGAGGGCACGGTCACATGGGGGCCGTGGAAGCTGTCGACCGACCGGCCCGGCCTGTCCGTGCGCTCGCGCCGCCCCGGAGACCGAGTCGCGGGCCGTCGCCGCAAGCTGCAGGACGTCTTCGTCGACGCGAAGGTACCGCGGGCCGAGCGAGCTGCCTGGCCGGTCGTCGTGCACGACGACGTCGGCGTCGTCTCGGTGCCTGGCCTCGTCGAGGCGCCTGGATGGGAGGGGGCCGTCGCTGTCGGGAGCGAACCTCCGCCGGCCCGGGCCCGGGACGCCAGCGGAGGCACCGGGCTCTTGCCCGGTGCGACACAGCAGGGCGGGCGCGTGGGACAATGAGCGGCGTGGAAGAAGGCGTCGGCGAGATCCTCATCGGCGAGAGCGACGTTCGTGCTCGCGTGGCCGAGCTCGGAGCTGAGATCTCGGCCGACTACGCGGGCCGCGATCTCCTCCTCGTCGGCGTGCTCAAGGGCGCCGTTTTCTTCATGGCGGATCTGATGCGCGAGCTCACGGTTCCCTGCGAGATCGACTTCATGGCCATCTCGAGCTACGGGGCGGCCACGGACTCGTCAGGTGTCGTGCGGATCCTCAAGGACCTCGACATCAACATCGCGGGCCGCGACGTGCTCGTGGTCGAGGACATCATCGACTCGGGGCTCACCCTCTCGTATCTGATGCGGAGCCTCAAGGCGCGGAAGCCGTCGACGCTCGAGGTGTGCGCTCTCCTGACGAAGCCCGAGCGCCGCGAGATCGACGTTCCCGTGCGCTACGTGGGCTTCGAGATCCCCAACCGGTTCGTCATCGGCTATGGGCTCGACTTCGCCGAGCGTTACCGGAATCTGCCCTACATCGGCGTCCTGCATTCCGATTTGGTGCCAAACGCACCATAATCAGAGCGGTTAAGGCTCGGGAAAGGCCCTGGGCCGGGGCTCGGGGCGAAAAACCATGCTGCTACCCTCATTTCACTCGTGAACCGCTTCTTCCGCAGCGCGCTGTTCCCGCTCGTGGTGATCGTGCTGCTCGTCTACCTGGCGAGCCAGACGCTGATTCCGCGTGATCAGAAGGAACAGAAGGTCACGTACTCCGAGCTGATCGCCCAGGCGAAGGGCGGCAACGTCTCCGAGGTCGAGTTCAACCCGGACCGGCAGGAGATCAAGGCCACACTCGACTCGGGTCAGAAGGTGACCGTCAACTACCCGACGGCGCAGTCACAGTTCCAGTTCCAGCAGGTGCTCGAGTCACAGAACGTGAAGTTCGACTCGAAGGGAACCGGGTCGTCCGGCTGGTGGCAGCTGCTCACCGGCCTGCTCCCCTTCCTGCTCCTGATCGGCTTCTGGATCTTCATCATGAACCAGATGCAGGGCGGGGGCTCGAAGGTGATGAGCTTCGGCAAGAGCAAGGCGAAGCGCATGTCGCCCGACTCGCCCAAGGTGACCTACAAGGACGTCGCAGGCGCCGACGAGGCGGTCGAGGAACTGCACGAGATCAAGGAGTTCCTCGAGAACCCGAAGAAGTTCCAGGCTCTCGGCGCGCGCATCCCCAAGGGCGTGCTGCTGTACGGCCCCCCGGGCACGGGCAAGACGCTGCTCGCGCGTGCGACGGCCGGTGAGGCAGGCGTCCCCTTCTTCTCCATCTCCGGCTCCGACTTCGTCGAGATGTTCGTCGGCGTCGGCGCCTCCCGTGTCCGCGACCTGTTCGAGCAGGCGAAGCAGGCGAGCCCCTGCATCATCTTCATCGACGAGATCGACGCCGTCGGCCGGCATCGCGGCGCGGGCCTCGGCGGTGGCCACGACGAGCGCGAGCAGACGCTGAACCAGCTGCTCGTCGAGATGGACGGCTTCGAGCTGAAGGACAACATCATCCTCATCGCCGCCACGAACCGGCCGGACATCCTCGATCCGGCGTTGCTCCGCCCGGGCCGCTTCGACCGGCAGATCGTCGTCGACCGCCCCGATCGTAAGGGCCGCCGCGACATCCTCGACGTGCACTCGAAGGGCAAGCCGATCGGCAAGGAGATCGACCTCGACGTGCTCGCCGCCTCCACGCCGGGCTTCACCGGCGCCGACCTCGCGAACGTCATCAACGAGGCTGCGCTGCTCGCGGCGCGCCGCGGCGAGAAGACTGTCGGCCAGTGGGAGCTCGAGGAGGGGATCATGCGGGTGATCGCAGGCCCCGAGAAGAAGTCGCGCCTCTTCTCCGAGAAGGAGCGCAAGATCACGGCGTACCACGAGATGGGCCACGCGCTCGTCGGCTACTACCTGGACGAGACCGACGAGGTGCACAAGATCTCGATCGTCAGCCGTGGGCAGGCGCTCGGCTACACGATCTCGCTGCCGAGCGAAGACCGCTACCTGACGACGAAGGGCACGCTGCTCGCCCAGATGGCGATGACGCTCGGAGGCCGTGCTGCAGAGGAGCTCGTCTTCCACGAGGTCACGACCGGTGCCGCAAACGACCTCGAGAAGGTCACCCACACGGCGAAGCAGATGGTGATGCGCTTCGGCATGAGCGAGAAGCTCGGCCCGCGCGTGCTCGGGCGCGACGCCGACATGCCGTTCCTCGGGCGCGAGATGGGCGCCGGGCCGGACTACTCCGACGAGGTCGCCCGGCAGATCGACGACGAGATCCGCCGCGTGATCGAGGAGTCGCACGACGTCGCGATCAGCGTCCTGCGCCAGCACATGGACGAGCTGCACCAGCTGTCGGGGATCCTCATCGAGCGGGAGACGATCGACAAGGATCAGTTCGAGCGCCTTCTCGCAGGCGAGGCCGAGGCGAGCGTCTTCCCCGAGGAGGAAGAGGCCCCGGCCGAGCCAGACCCTGCTCCCGAGGCGGAGAAGAAGCCCGCCCTGCGCCCGGCGCCCCGGCCGCTGCCGGGAGCGGCGATGCAGCCGCCGCCCGAAGGCGCCGCGGGCTAGCCCGTCGGGCGCGCCGCCCGCAGGAGCACTGCCACCGTCGCGAGTGCCGCGGCTGCGCCGAGCGCGTCGACGGCTATCCCCTCGGTGCGCGCCACGTCGACGAGCGTCACCAGCCCGGCGCCGAGCGCGAGGGAGCCCAGCAGCAGCAGGCCGAGCCATGCAGCATGGCGGGCGAGCATGCCCGGCTCGCCCGGTGTCGACGTCCACAGGGCGTGTGACCAGAGAGCGAGCTCGCAGGCCAGGAGCAGAGCGGCAGCGTAGAGCGGAGCACGGAGGTCGAGCGGCGCATCGTCGGCGACGAGGCCAACGGCATACGCGCCCGCGACGAGCGCCGCCGCGGCGGGCGCGAGCCGGGGTGTGCGCAGCACGAGGCCGAGCGCGAGCATGGCGAGCGCGACCGCGTCGATCGCGACGGCCGCCCATCGCACGGCGGGCTCCTCGATCACGAGCGCAGTGGCCGCCGCGACGGCGGCGAGCGCCACCAGCGCCAGCGCGCTCGTGATCAGCGCAGCGCGACCCTGGCGTGACGCCTGTATGCCGTCACCTCCCCGAGCACGGCGTCGAGGGGGCGCTCGTCGTCCCAACGCGCGACCGCGATGCCGAGCTGCGCGAGGCGGCCGCGCAGCTCGTCGCGCTGCAGGAGCCAGAGGCGGAACGCGAGGTGGTCGGCCTCCGTGGCTCCGTCCGCGTCCGCGGCGGCGTGCGGTTCGGCGGGAACCTCGACGACGGCGAGATCGTGGCCACGTGCGCGCAGGTCGAGCAGGGCCGCCACGGCGCGTGGGTCGAGCAGCGGTGAAACGGCGATCACGAGCGACGAGGGTGGGAGGACGCGAGCCGGGAGCACGTTCACGTCCTTCCAGGCGTAGCTGAACTGCACGGACGTCTCGAGCAGGGCGTCGACGAGCCGGTAGCTCTGCACGGCGCCCGCGCGCGGCTCGAGCCAGCGCAGGGTGCCGCCGAACGAGACCAGGCCGACCCGGTCGCGACGGCGGAGGTAGAGGTCGGCCAGGGTTGCGCTTGCCCGCACCGCCCGCGCGAGGATGCCCGCGTCGGCTCGCCCGGCGTCCGCGAAGCTGTCCAGGAAGAGCACGACGTCCGCGTTCCGCTCCGGGTGTCGCTCGTTGACGACGAGGTCGCCACGCCGCGCACTGGCCCGCCAGTTGACGGAGCGGAGGAGATCGCCGGCGACGAACGGACGGGTGTCGGCGAACTCGATGCCCTCCGCGCGCACCCTCGCGAGCTCGTTGCCGGTCGCCGCCTGTGTGAACGCCGGGGACAGGAGTCGCCGCAGGCGCTCGGGACGCGGGTACACCCGTAGCGTGCGCGGCTGCGGCACTCGTGCCTCCCACTCGACGACGCCGAAGTGATCGCGTGCGCGCAGCCTGACGTCGCCGACCGTCCACGAGCCCCACCGGGCCCGGAGCGCGACCGGGATCGCTCGCTCCTCACCGGCGTCCAGAGGGAAGGCCTGCGGCGGCGCGCCGTCGGCGTCCACGCCGTGAGGCAGCGCGAGCACGGCTTCGAGGCTCGCGAGCGAACGGTCGCTCGCGACCACGAGTTCCCCGGCGACTTCGTCGCCTTCGAGCATGCGGTCGGCGTCGAGCCGGAAGGCCGCCCGTACGCCGGGCGGCCTCCGGGTCAGCCCTGCGGCGAGCACGAGCGCGAACGGGGCCGCGAGCACGACCAGCTCCGCGCGTCGACTGGCGAGGGCACCCAGCAGGCCGAGAGCGGTGAGTACCAGGTACGCGGTCAGTCGCGGTGTCGCGCGGGCGCTCACGAGCCGCCGTCGTCGGCGCGCGGCGTCGGCACGGTTTCGAGGGCCTCGTGCACGACGTCGTCGCCGCTCCGGCGTTGCACCCACAGCTCAGGCTTGAGCACGAGGCGGTGGGCGAGCGCAGGCACCGCGACGGCCTTGACGTCGTCGGGCGTCGCGAAGTCGCGCCCTGCAAGCGCGGCGCGGCAGCGGGCGAGCTTGAGCAGTGCGAGGCTGCCGCGCGGGCTCGAGCCGACTGCCGTGCTGGCGCTCTCGCGTGTTGCGCGAACGAGCTCGACGATGTACTCGCTGATGCTCGGTGCCACGTGCACGTCCTCGATCGCAGCCTGCATGTCGAGCAGCACGTCGCGGTCGACGACCCGCTCGAGCGCCACCTCGTCCCGGCGCCGCTCGACGCGGCGGGCGAGCATCTCGTTCTCCGCCTCGCGGGACGGGTACCCGAAGCCCGTCCGCAGCAGGAACCTGTCGAGCTGCGCCTCTGGCAGCGGGTAGGTGCCCTCGTACTCGATCGGGTTCTGGGTCGCGAGCACGAGGAACGGACGCTCGAGCGCGCGGCTCGTCCCGTCCGCGGTGACCTGACGCTCCTGCATCGCCTCGAGCAGAGCCGCCTGGGTCTTCGGCGGCGCGCGGTTGATCTCGTCGGCGAGGAGGAGGTTGGTGAAGATCGGCCCGTGGCGGAACTCGAAGTCGCTCTCGCGCTGGTTCCAGATCGACGAGCCGGTGACGTCGGCGGGCAGGAGGTCCGGCGTGAACTGCACGCGGGCGAACGTCATGCCGGTCGCCTCGGCGAACGAGCGCGCGGCAAGGGTCTTGGCCAGGCCTGGAACGTCCTCGAGCAACACGTGCCCGTCGGCGAGCAGTCCCATCAGCACGAGCTCGAGCTCGTCCCGTTTCCCGATCACCGCCCGTCCGACCTCGTCCAGGACGAGGTTGCCGAGGCGGCGCAGCTCGTCGAGCCCCATCAGACGCGCTCCAGGCCGGCGACGACGTGCTCGAGCTCACCGAGGTCGAGGCCCGGCTCGGCATGGGCCTGCGGCCGTGGGCGCTCGGCCCGGGCCAGCTCCCACGCCGCGTCGCCGAGCACTGCACGTGCTGCCTCGGGCTGGCGGTCGAGGTCGATCCCCCTGCGCACGAGCAGCTGCCCCGAGGCGATCTCGCGTACCACGGGGCGCAGCCGGTGATGGACGTCGTAGCCGCTCGCGGTCGCCATCGAGACGGCTCGCTCGAGCTTCTCGAGCGATGCGAATCGCTCAGCGGGAGGCTCCTGCCCTCCCCGACCCGGCTCGAACGCCGACGGCCCGCGTGGCACGGAGCGCCGGACGGCCTGAATCAGCGCCAGGAGCGACACGGCGAGCACGACGAGGAGCCACACGTGGAAGGCCAGCGCGGCTCTGCTCGGAGCGATCACGAGGACGGTGGCGAGCCCGATCGTCGGCACGACGGCGATCTCGACGGCGCGGCGGGTCGTGTGGCTCACGTCGCGGCTCGTCCCCGTGCGGCGCTCAACGCCCGCGCACGTTCGGCGCGGGCCCGCTCGGCGCCGGCCCGCAGCTCGTCCCGTGCCGCTTCGAGCGCGTCGATCGCCTCGTCCTTCATCTCGGGTCGCACATCGTGTTGCGAGAACTTGGCCCGTGCGAAGAGCTCCGTCAAGCGCGTGGCCGCGCGCTCGGGGACGTCGAGGCTCCGCAGCATGCGGCTGAGGTACTCCTGAGGCGCCTCGGCCGCATGCCGTGGCACGCCGTGCGCGGCCAGCACCCTCTCGAGGCGCGCATACGCTGCGATCACCGCCTTGCGCGGGTCGGCCTCGGCGCGGAGGTCGTCGAGGGTCTCGTCCAGCACCACGGCGAGATGCTCCTGGAGCACCGGATCCGTCTCGTCGACGCCGGCTCGTCGGCGCTGCGCGACGAGGAACGCCGCGGCCAGCGTCACCGCCGCGACCGCCAGCACGACGACGACCGCGCTCGTCGCGAACTCGGGCTCGTAGCGGTCGCCCGTGACTGCCGCTGCTGCGTCGGCGACGCTGCCCGGGTCGAGGCCAGGCGCGGAGGCGATGTCACCACCGGCGAAGCGACGGATGGCGAGCACCAGCAGCAGGACGAGCGCGACGAGCACCACGAGCGCCGCCGGCCGGCCCCGCCGTCGCTCGCGGGCGGCGACCTGGTCGAGGATCTCCTGCGGCCGCAGCACCACGAGGAGGACGAGGAGGATCGCCCCGATCGCCATCAAGACGAGCACGAGGCTCGCGAAGACGTCGAGGAACCACTGCGACGGGCGTCGCGAGCCGTCCGAGCCGGTGGGCGTGGAGCCGGCCGCGGCGACCGCCACGATGACGACGAGCGCAACCACTCCGGGCACGAGCAGTCGTGCGCTGCGAATCCCGCCGCTCACGCCGCTACGGTCCACCACGTGATGAGACGACCGGCACTCGCCGAGCGTTGGCCGCGGCCGTCGGTGCTGGGCGTGGTCAACGTCACGCCCGACAGCTTCTCAGACGGCGGCCTGTTGCCGACGGCCGCCGACGCCGTCGCGTCGGCGCGCGCGCTGCTCGGCGACGGCGCAGCGTGCGTGGACGTCGGCGGCGAGTCGACCCGGCCGGGCGCCGAGGGCGTTGCGGTCGACGAGGAGCTCGCGCGCGTCGTGCCGGTGCTGGAGGGGCTGCGCGGGCTCCCGGTGTCGATCGACACGTCGAAGGCGGCCGTTGCCGAGCGCGCCCTCGAGCTCGGTGCCGAGCTGGTGAACGACGTCACGGCGCTTCGTGGCGACCCGGCGATGGCCGACGTCGTCGCTCGCCACGACGCGTATGTGTGCCTCATGCACATGCAGGGTTCCCCGGCAACGATGCAGGACGCGCCGAGGTACGCGAGCGTCGTCGACGACGTAGTGGCGTTCCTCGAGGAGCGCCTCGCGTACGCCCTGGCCGCTGGGATCGCACAGGACCGCATCTGTCTCGATCCGGGAATCGGCTTCGGCAAGACGCCCGACCAGAACCTCGAGCTCGTGCACGACCTCGGCCGACTCGTAGCGATCGGCTGCCCGGTGCTCGTCGGGCTGTCGCGCAAGAGCACGCTCGGCAAGGTCCTCGGCGATTCCGAGGCCCTCACCGGAAGCGACGCAGCGTCGGTCGGTGCGGCCGTCTCGGCCTTCGAGCGCGGCGCGTCGCTCTTCCGCGCCCATGACGTGCGCTCGCATGTCGACGCCCTCGCGGTCGCCGCCGCGGTCGAACGCGGGAGAATGACGGAGTGAGCCTCTCGATCGAGCTGGCTGGCGTCGAGCTCTACGGCTACCACGGCGTGCTGCCCGAGGAGCGGCGCGACGGGCAGCGCTTCCTCGTCGATCTCTCGCTCGAGTACGCCTCGGAGCGGGCGACGCAGACGGACGCGATCGGCGACGCGGTCGACTACCGCGACGTGGTGGCCGCCGTGCAGGAGGTCTCCGACGGCCATGCCTACAACCTGCTCGAGGCGTTCGCCGCAGCCGTGGCCGACATCCTGCTCGAGCGATTCCCGCTCGCCGCCGTCACCGTCCGCGTGCGGAAGCCGGATGTCCTGCTCGACCCACCGGTCGAGCATGCCGGTGTCGTCGTCGAGCGGCGGCCCGGCTAGGGGCCCTGGCTCGCTATCGGCCCGTGACGCGCATCGTGTACTGGGCCTCGGTCACGCCCGCGGCCGGGGTGACGGCGAGGTACGCCACGCGGCCGGCGCCATCGTGCTCGTACGTGAGCGTCTCGCGAGTCCCTTTCGTCGCCGAGCGCGCCAGCCGGTCGTTCCCTGGGAACCGTGTCTTGATGCTGCTCGAGCCGAGCCGCCAGAGGCTCAGATCGACGTCCGCGTCGCCCGTCGCGACGACCTTCAGGGTGCCGTTCCGCGGCAGCCACACGCGGTACACGTCCGCCGGGTCCTCGTAGCGGTCGAGCAGGGCCCGCACGCGCGTCGACGGCCGGGTCTTGAGGGTCAGCGACGGGATGCCCGTGGCGAACTCGCCGTCGGTGCTGAGGAAGTCGATGTTGTCGTTCGGCTCGAGCGGGTCGAGCGCGGGCGCCGGGAAGGCGAGGGCGGCGGGCACGTTCAGGAGCCCGAAGCCGCTGCTGGCGTCGCGGCCCGGCGGGCCGATGTCGGTGGCGGAGCGGCGGATGATCTCGAAGACCTGCGAGGCCACCAACTTCGGGCGCACGGTCCACAGCCACGCGGCAGCGCCGGCGACGATGGGGGAGGCGAAGCTCGTGCCGTCGGCGTCGCGGTAGCCCTGCTCGATCGCGGTCGCGATCGGGATACCCTGGCCCGGAGCGGCGACGTCGACGTAGTTCGAGCGGCTCGAGAAGAGCGCGACAGCGTTGCTGCGGTTCGTCGCCGCGACGGTGAGCACGTGCGGGACCCCGGCCGGATAGCCGAGCGGGTTGCCGCGGTCGCCGTCGTTCCCGGACGCGGCAACCACGAGCGATCCCTTGCGGATCGCGGTGTACACCGCCTGCTCGATGAAGAGATCGCGCTCGGAGCCGCCGAGGCTCAGGTTGATCACGCCCGGGCCACGGCTCGCGGCAGCAAGGATGCCCTTGACGATCTCGCTCGACTCGAGCCGAGTGCCCTCGCCGACCGCCGCGTCCCACGAGCGGAGGATTGCCTCGGGGTAGATGCCGATGAGCCCGAGGCCGTTGGCCGGCGAGCCGATCACCGATGCGACGCCGGTGCCGTGCTCACCCCCGAGCGGTGCGGGCTCCTGGGCGTTGAGCGTCTCGAGGTTCGGGCGGCCGAGGAACTCCGGATGGGACACGTCGACGCCCGAGTCGACGATGGTCACCGGCTTGCCGGGCCCGGGCGGCGTGAGGCCGACGACGCCGATCGCCTGTCGCCACCACTCGCTGGCGACGAGGGGATCGTCGAAGTCGACCCGGCTCACGGTGCCCATGGGCCTGTCCGGCTGCGTCCGTGCGACCGCGCCGCGCTCACGCAGGCCGGGTACGACCTCCCGGGCATCGGCAGCGGGGAGGCGGTAGAGGCGGAGCTCGCTCGAGACGAGGGTTGCGCCGGCGGAGAGCAGCGTCGCGGCGCCATCGCACGACTGCGACTTCTTGAGCTGGACGAGTGTGTGCGTGGGGAGGGATGCCGCACCGGTGCCGGCCGTCCCCTGGGCCGCGGCCCCGGAGGCTACCGCGAGAGCGACGGCGAGCGGAGCGAGCAGGCGAAGCGAGCGGTGACGGCGCATGACACATAGTTGTACGCGTGCGGCGTAAAGGAAGCTGAAAAGGCGTCGTTAAGGTTCGATTGTGACCCGTGCGTACATCGGCCTCGGTGCGAACCTCGGCGAGCGCGAGGAGGCGCTCGGCAAGGCGGTTGCCCTGCTCGGGGCCCGGGACGGGATCATCGTGGTGGCGACATCGTCTCTGCGCGAGACGGCACCGGTGGGATACCTGGAGCAGCCGGCGTTCCTCAACGGTGCGGCGGCCGTCGACACCTCGCTGTCCGCGAGGGAGTTGCTCTGCGCACTGCTCGACGTCGAGCGTGCGCTGGGCCGGACGCGCGATGGCCCACGCCACGGGCCGCGAACGATCGACCTCGACTTGCTCGTCTTCGGTGACCTCGTCGTCAGCGAGCCGGGCCTCGACGTCCCGCATCCCCATCTGCACGAGCGGCGCTTCGCGCTCGAGCCGCTCGCCGAGCTCGAGCCGCGCCTTGTCGTCCCAGGCCGGGGCCGGGTGGACGCGCTGCTCGACGCACTACACTGACCGCATGAGCCATCTCGACGAGCTCGACGAGTTCGAGGCGGAGCTCGAGTTGCGCCTCAAGCGCGAGTACAACGCCGTCTTCGGGCTCTTCCGATACTGCGTGCTGACACAGGATGCGACGTACCTGTGCAACTCCCTCGAGCTCGAATCGACGCCACAGGCCAACTACCCCTTCTTCCACCTGAAGATGGAGGACGTGTGGGTGTGGGACAAGAACCGGCCCGCCCGGATGATCCCCCGCGCCGAGGCGTACACGTCCGGTGACGTGACCGTCGAGGAGCTGCGCGGCGAGGGCGACGAGCCGAAGCTCACCGCCGAGGACCTCGCAGAGCGGATCGGCGAGCAGCTCTCGTCGGACGACGACCTGCCGTCCTAGCCCCTGCCATTCGGCGCCCGGGTCCTGCGGGCCATCGCTCGATCTACCTGTCGCGATGTCGGGCGTCGGGCTGAAGCCGTGACGCCGGAGGCCACGCCGTGGGGCACCTACAATCTCCGTCCATGCTGCTCGCCGTCGATGTCGGCAACACGCAGACCGTGCTCGGGCTGTACGTCGGCGAGGAGCTGCGCGAGCACTGGCGGCTCGCAACGGAGTGGACGCGAACCGGCGACGAGCTCGGCGTCCTGCTCGCCGGGATGCTCGACCTCCGCGGGGTCGAAGGGCTGTGCCTCTCGTCCACCGTCCCGACGCTCGTGCGGGAGTGGGAGCGCCTCGCCGAGAGGTGGGCGGAGGCCCCCATCCTCGTCGTCGGCCCGGGCGTGCGAACGGGCCTTCCGATTCGGTACGACGACCCCCGGGAGGTCGGCCCCGACCGGATCGTCAACTCGGTCGCCGCGAAGCACCGATACGGCGCGCCCGTGATCGTGGTCGACTTCGGCACCTCGACGAACTTCGACGTCGTCTCGCCCGAGGGCGAGTACGTGGGCGGCGTCCTGGCGCCCGGCATCGAGACGTCGATGGAGGCGCTCTTCGCCCGCGCGGCGCGCCTCGTCAAGGTCGACTACGTCGAGCCTCCGAGCGTGATCGGCAAGACGACCGTCGGCGGCCTGCAGTCCGGCATCGTGTACGGCTTCAGCGGCCAGGTCGACGGGATCGTGGCCGCGATCCGTCGAGAGCTCGGCGCCGAGGCGCAGGTCGTCGCCACGGGAGGGCTGGCAGAGCTCGTTGCCCCGCACTCGAGCTCGATCGGCCGGGTCGACCCGCACCTCACGCTCGAGGGCCTACGCCTCGTGTGGGAGATGAACGCGTGATCGTCGAGCCCGCAACCCTCGGCGTGTTCGCCGTTGCGGCCGTGGTGCTGCTCGCAGTCCCCGGCCCGGCCGTGCTGTACATCGTCGCCCGCAGCATCCACCAGGGCAGGGCCGCCGGGCTGGCGGCTGTGTTCGGCATCCACGGAGGGACGCTCGTGCACGTCCTCGCCGCCACACTGGGGCTGTCGGCCGTGCTCGCGTCGTCCGCGACGGCGTTCACCGCGGTCAAGCTCGTCGGCGCCGTGTACCTCGTCTACCTCGGCGTGCGCACCCTTCTCGGCAAAGGAGCGCTCGAGGACAGCATGCAGCCCGTCGTGCGCCGCCGCCGCCGAGACGTCGCCGAGGGCGTGCTCGTGAACGTCCTCAACCCGAAGACCGCGCTCTTCTTCCTCGCCTTCCTGCCGCAGTTCGTCGACCCGGCGCACGGGCGCGCATCGCTGCAAATCCTCTTGCTCGGGCTCGTGTTCATGGTGCTCGGTCTCGTCACCGACTCGATGTGGGCGCTCGGCGCGGGGGCTGCCGGGGAGTCGCTCCGCCGTCGGAGCGCCTGGCCTCGCGTGCAGCGGTACGTCTCCGGCAGCGTGTTCGTCGGGCTCGGGGCGCTGGCGGCGCTCGCGCACGGCCCCCGAGCGACCGGGTAGGTTCGCGCCGGCCGCCTCAGGCGGCGTGCGCGCCGGCGGAGGGGAGGATGACCGCCGTCGTGTTCCGCGCGTGCTTCGCGCGGTACAGCGCGTCGTCGGCGTGTGCCATCGCCGCATTCGGCGAGACCGAGCCGTCGAGCAGCGTCCCACCGACGGAGACGGTCGCGGTGACTCGCTTCCGCCCGGCGGTGACGGGCTCATCGGCGACGAGCGCGCGGATCCGCTCGCAGACCGCCTCGAGGTGCCTCTCGGTGTGCGTTCCCGGGGCGAGCACGGTGATCTCGTCCCCGGCCCAGCGGGCGACGACGTCGGTCGGGCGCAGGGCGCGTGTGAGGCGTCTCACGATCTCGATCAGCACGGCGTCTCCCGTGGTGTGGCGGTGCGTGTCGTTGATCGCCTTGAAGTAGTCGACGTCGACGACGAGAAGCCCTGCCGGCTGCCCGCCCCGAACGATCCGCGCGTGCTCCGCGGTGAGGGCCTCCTCGAATGCGCGTCGGTTGGGCGCCCCCGTGAGCGGATCGCGGCGCGCCATCGCGTGCTCGCTCGCGAGTCTCGTCCGGTACTCCTCGCCCTGCCGGTGCGCGATCGCGACGCCTGCGACGATCGCACCCATCGCCAGCACCGCGAGGATGTCTCCGCTCGGCGCGGCGAGCAGGAGCACGGCGAGGATGGGGGTGACGAGGACTGCCTCGAGCGCGTCCACACGCAGGCCGTTCGAGAGCGCGCCGAGCACCGGCCGGGCGTTGCGGTCGAGCATGATCAGAAGCCGGCCCAGGGTGTTGACGGTGGTGATGCCGCCGAGCGCCAGCCCCGCTGCGAGCGGGGCACCGATCGACCCTGCGGTGAGCGCCGTGCCGACGAGGCCGGCTGCGAGGCCCTGCAGGGCCGCGAGGCCCCCCCAGGCGCTGCGTCGGCGCCAGACTGCGTCCGAGAGGGCGAGTTGTGTCGCTGCTCCGGCGGCGAGGCCGGCCAGCGGCCCTCCGAGCAGCCCGGCAAGCGCGATCGGCGGTACCGACGGGGTGTAGACGCTCCGTGGGCCGATCGCGACGGACATGCGCTCCGCAAGGGCGGCCGCGACCATCAGGCCGGCGACCGCGAGGAGCCCGCTCGAGACCCCGGGGCCGCGAAGAACGATCCAGAGCCCGGCGAGCGCAAGTGCCGCGAGCGGGAGCCCGACGGCGACGCGCGTCCCGCGGGCCGGGTCGGCGACGCCCGGCAACGCCTCGGGCGAGTGCCGAGGTACGGCACGGCGAGCGGCGGCCCGGGATGTCAGCACTCTCTCAGAGAACTTCGGCCACGGCCTCCAGGCGTCCCCCGTGTGAGGGAGACCTCGTCCCCCGGAGGAGTGAGGCGTCCTCGGTCGCCTCGCCGCCTCAGCCGCCGCCGTAGATCGAGACGGGCAGCTCGAGCGTGATCTCGTCGCCGGAAGGGATCTCGGCGCTGAGCTGCTCGATCAGCGGCAGCGCGCCGGGAGCTGCCGCGATCAGCCGCCGCTCGACCTCTTCGGTCGAGTCGAGGACGACCAGCTCCTGCTTGAACGGCCTCGGGAATCGGCCGCGACCGAGGTACCACCCGTAGAACTTCTTCAGGAAGCCCGACGCGCGGCGCTCGCCGAGCTCGCGCACCGTCTCGCGGACGAACAGCACGAGCTCGGCCACGACTTCCTCTCTGGTCGGCTCGGGGCCTGCGCCGTCGACGATGTCTCGAAGCGCCCACGGGTTGCCCTGCGCACCGCGGCCCACCATCACGGCTGCCGCGCCTGTCGTCGCGAGCACGGCCTGCGCTCGCGCGTGCGAGGTGATGTCGCCCGACGCGACGACAGGAACGTCCACGAGCGAGGCGAGCTCGGCGGTCAGCGAGTGGTCGGCAGTCCCCGTGTACATCTGCTGGGCCGAGCGCGGGTGCAGCGTGAGCGACGAGGCTCCTGCGGCGACGAGCCGGGGACCGACGTCGAGGCATGACCGCGAGCCGTCACGGAGGCCGCGCCGCATCTTGACGGTCACGGGCAGGTCGACGGCGACGGCGATCGCCTCGACGATTCGGCACGCCAGGTCGGGGTCCTCGAGCAGCGTGGCACCTGCGCCGGTCTTCGTCACCTTGCGCACAGGGCACCCGAAGTTGACGTCGATGATGTCCGCTCCGACCGCCTCGACCATTCGCGCCGACCTCCCCATCGCGTCGGGGTCGGAGCCGAAGAGCTGGATCGCGAGCGGGTGCTCGTCCGCGGCGACGCGGAGGTACCCGAGCGTGCGCTCGTTGCCGTGGTCGATGCCCGCGCAGCTCACCATCTCGGAGCAGACGAGCCCGGCGCCGTATCTCCGGCCCTGGCGGCGGAACGCCTGCACGCTGACGCCCGCCATCGGCGCGAGGACGAGCCGCGTGGGCACCTCGACGGGGCCGATGCTCCAGCTCTCACGCAGGTCGACGTGCACGAGGCCCATGGTAGTGACGACAGTTTGCGGGACCGCTGACACGACAGCTACCATTCGCGCCCGCGTGGCGCCGTGGCGCCGCGTTTCTCATACAAGAGGCATCTCCCGGAGGCAGTCGTGAAGGACGTCATCCTGACCCGCGAGGGATACAAGAACCTCGTCGAGGAGCTCGAGACGCTGCGCACCGACAAGCGGCGAGAGGTCGCGGAGCGCATCCGCGTCGCACGCGAGTTCGGCGACATCGCGGAGAACGCTGAGTACGACGATGCGAAGAACGAGCAGGCGATGCTCGAGCACAGGATCGCGCAGCTCGAGGAGCGCCTCCTCGACGCCAAGGTGATCGACAAGCGGAAGGTCGACACGAGCGTCGTCTCGATCGGCTCGATCGTGCGCCTGCGCGACGTCGCGGCCAAGGAGACGGTCGAGTACCAGATCGTCGGCTCCGCCGAGGCGAACCCCGCCGAGCAGAAGCTGTCCAACGAGTCGCCGGTCGGCAAGGCGATCATGGGGCACAAGAAGGGTCAGACCGTCGAGGTCGCGACCCCGCGCGGCGGCACGCTCAAGTTCAAGATCCTCGAGATCAAGTCCGCCTGAGCCACGGGCTGTCGGTGCAGCTTCCGCCGTCCCGCGGGCCGCAGGCTGCGTCGAGGCGTTCGCGCCCGGCTTCGGCGATCTCACGCACAGCGCCCCGGCGGCACGAGGAGGGCGACGACGGAGGCTCGAGCACCCGCGGAGGTCCTCGTGGCCGGGCGCCCGCACCGTGGGGATCATGGACGTCGCTACTCCCGGGATGCGGCGACGCCTGTGACCTGATCGGGCTCACCGCCCGAGCCCGCACCGACCTCCGCTTGGCTGGCAGAGCGTGCGACGGGTTCCGGTGGACGGCGCGATCGGTCATCTAGGCTGCTGCCATGCCGGCCCCGAAGCGCTTCCCGGACCGCGACTCGGTCGCCGCCGTCCGCGCCGCCGCAGAGCCGCTCGAGGACGGTGCCGAGGC
Source organism: uncultured Actinomycetes bacterium (assembly GCA_963701395.1). Classification (GTDB taxonomy): domain Bacteria; phylum Actinomycetota; class Thermoleophilia; order Gaiellales; family Gaiellaceae; genus Gaiella. The sequence goes on along the minus strand of CAVOZU010000008.1, from coordinate 16,197 downwards.
GCCGGGCACGATGCGGATCGCCGGGCGGGCGATGGCGCGGCGCGGGATGGGCAAGCTCGTCTTCGTCGACCTCGTCGATCGCTCGGGTCGCGTCCAGCTGATCTGCGACACCGCTCGCACCGGTGAGCTCGACGTCCACCTCGGAGACGTCGTCGGGGCCGTGGGTCGACCCGCGAAGTCGAAGCGCGGCGAGCCGTCGCTCGTCGCGGAGACCGTCGAGGTGCTCGCGCGCAACACGCAGCCCCTGCCGGACACGTTCCACGGGCTCACGGACGTCGAGCAGCGCTACCGGCGCCGTTACCTCGACCTGCTGATGAACGAGGAAAGCCGCTCCGTCTTCGTGACCCGCGCGCGGATCGTGACCGCGATCCGCCGCTGCCTCGACGAGGACGGGTTCGTGGAGGTCGAGACGCCCGTGCTGCAGCCGCGCTACGGCGGTGCGTTCGCGCGCCCGTTCGTCACGCGCCACAACGAGCTGGAGGCAGACTTCTACCTCCGTATCGCCACCGAGCTGTACCTCAAGCGGCTGATCGTCGGCGGGCTCGAGCGCGTGTACGAGATCGGCAAGGACTTCCGCAACGAGAGCGTGTCGTACAAGCACCAGCCCGAGTTCACGATGCTCGAGTGGTACGAGGCCTACGCCGACTACCGCGACACGATGGCGCGCATCGAGGCCCTGGTGGAGCGTGTGGCCCGCGAAGTGCTCGGCACGACGGTCGTGACGTTCCGGGGAAACGAGATCGACGTGAAGGCGCCGTGGCGGCGGCTCGGCTTCACCGACGCGCTCGCCGAGCACGGCCTCTGGTTGCGAGACGAGGCGGAGCTGCGGCCGGCGCTCGGTGCGAAGGGTGTCGACACCGACGCGGACAAGGACTGGGCGCAGCTCGTCGACCATGCCTTCAGTCACTTCGTCGAGCCGGGGCTGATCGAACCGACGATCGTGCACGACTACCCCGTGGAGATCTCGCCGTTTGCGCGAGAGACCGACGCCGACCCGACCCTGACGGAGCGGTTCGAGTACTTCGCAGGAGGAATGGAGCTCGGCAACGCCTTCACCGAGATCAACGACGCCGTCGACCAGGCCTCCCGCTTCGAGGCGCAGTCGGAGCACGTCGAGGGTGAGCCGGGCGACCCCGACTACGTCGAGGCGCTCTCGTACGGCATGGCGCCGACGGGCGGCCTGGGGCTCGGCATCGACCGTCTCACGATGCTGCTCACGGGGCGGGAGACGATCCGGGACGTGATCCTGTTCCCCGCGCTGCGCTCCGCCTCTTCATCCCCGTAGGGGCGAGGCTTGCCTCGCCCGGTGCTCGGCGAGGGTGCCTCGCGCAGGCTGCCTTCAGGCGACCGGCGCGCGCCCGCGCTCGAAGGCGATCACGTCGTCGAGGATGTCGGCGAGCGTCCGCTCCGGCTCCCACCCGATCGCGGCGTGCACCTTCTCGGTCGAGGGGATGCGGTGCAGCATGTCCTCGATGCCGTGTGAGTACACGTCCTCGAAGGCGACGTGGGCGATTCCCGAGCTCGAGCCTGTCAGCTCGATCACCTTGTGCGCGAGGTCGACGATCGAGATGCGGTTCGTCGAGCCGACGTTGTAGATCTCCCCCGACTCCTCGGCGTCCATCATCCCGTGGAGCGCGCGAATCGTGTCGCGCACGTGGCAGAAGCACCGCGTCTGCGCCCCGTCTCCGAAGATCTCGAGGGTCTCGCCCGCGAGGGCACGTTGCACGAAGGTCGGGATCACCATTCCGTACTGGCCGCTCTGGCGCGGGCCGACGGTGTTGAACAGGCGCGCGATCGTGCAGTCGAGGCCGTGCTCGGCGTGGTGGGCGAGGGCGAGGAACTCGTCCATGGCCTTCGAGTCGGCGTACGCCCACCGCCGCTGCGTCGTCGGCCCGTAGATCCGCCGTGACGTCTCGGCGAGCGGCGTCTCGTCGCGATGGTCGCCGTACACCTCCGACGTCGACGCGATCAGCACGCGCTTGTCGAAGCGCTGGCAATGCTCGAGCACGATCTCGGTGCCGCGCAGGTTGGTGACGAGCGTCTGCACGGGCTGCTCCACGATCAGCCGCACGCCGACCGCTGCGGCGAGGTGGTAGACGACGTCGCACTTGTAGACGAGCTCGTTGACGACCGACCAGTGCAGCACGGAGTCGACGACGAGATGGAAGCCTGGATTTCCGCGCAGGTGCTCGATGTTCTCGAGCGATCCCGTGGAGAGGTCGTCGAGCACCCACACCTCCCAACCCTCGTCGAGCAGGAGCTCCGCGAGGTGCGAGCCGATGAAGCCGGCACCGCCGGTGACGAGGGCTTTGCCGGCCACGATCGGGGAAGGGTAGCGCCTGCTCTGGACGTGGCTCTCGCCGACCGGCCGGCCGCTGCAGGAACCGAGGTCGCTCGATAGTCTCGAACCTGTGTCGTTTGTAGACAGGACGCGAGCGTTCCTGCGCGCCCACAAGGCGCGAATCGCCTCGCTTCCCCTCGCTGCTCTCGCCGTCGCCCTGCTCCTTCCACCTGCGTCGGACGCTGCGCTCCGCTCGTTCTCCTCCCGGCATGCCGAGAGCCTCAAGGGCAACTTCACGATCGTCGCCAACACGCTGATGACGTGCCCGGCAGCGAACGTCGCCTGCGCGCCTGCGCAGGGCGGCGGCGGCGCCAGTGCGGCCCTGAACAACAACAACTACGTGATGCGCTACGTCGACACGGACGCGGACGCCACGACCTTCGACTCGAGCCAGGCCACGCTGACGCTCCCCGCCGGGGCGACCGTCACCTGGGCGGGCCTGTACTGGGGCGCCGACACGAGCGCAGGAGGCGGTGGCGGAGTCGCCGCGCCGAACGCCGCGTTGGCCGGCACCGTCCAGCTGACGCCTCCCGGCGGCGGTGCGTCGACCGTTACCGCGTCGGTTCTCGACAACACCGGGGCCCGCTACCAGGGGTTCGCAGAGGTGACGTCCATCGTCGACGCGGCCGGTGCAGGTGACTACGTGGTTGCGAACGTGCAGGCCGGCACGGGCCAGGATCGCTACGCGGGCTGGGCGCTGGTGGTCGTGTACTCCGCGAACTCGGAGCCGACGCGGAACGTGACGGTCTTCGACGGCTTCCAGGTCGTCCAGTCGTCGGGCCCGACGTCGATCGTCATACCGGTGTCGGGGTTCCTGACCCCGCCGTCCGGGGCCGTCAAGACCACGCTGGGACTGATCGGGTACGAGGGTGACCTCGGCCTCGTCGGAGACGGCCTGACTCTCGCGTCGACCACTCCCGTCGGGGCGCCCACCCTCGTCACCGACGCCCAGAACCCGTCCACCAACTTCTTCAACAGCTCGATCTCCCGACTCGGCAGCCGCGTCACCTCGAAGACGCCCGACTATTCGAACCAGCTGGGCTTCGACGCCGACATCGTCGACGTCAGCAGTGCTCTGCCGAACGGCTCGAGCGCCGCGTCGATCTCGCTCACGACGGGAGGAGAGACGTACTTCCCCGGTGTCGTCGTGTTCGCGACCGAGCTGTACGCACCGGACCTGCTGACGACGATCGGCAAGACGGTCACCGATCTGAACGGCGGCGACGTGAACCCCGGGGACACGCTCGAGTACACGGTGTCGTTCTCGAACGTCGGCAGCGACGGCGCCACGAACGTCGTCCTGACCGACCCGATCCCCGCGGATACGACCTTCGTGCCCGGGTCGCTCCAGGTCGTGACCGGCGCGAACGCCGGGGTGAAGACGAACGGGAGCGGAGACGACCAGGCCGAGCTCGCAGGATCGAACGTCGTCTTTCGCCTCGGCTCCGGCGCCGACGCGACGTCAGGCGGCCAGGTCGCTCCGACGGAGCAGACGTCGATCCGGTTCCGCGTCACTGTCGACGCCACGACACCGGGAGGCACGTCCATCTCGAACACCGCGACGCTCGACTACAACGCCCAGACGCTCGGCACGGCCTACAGCGGCTCGAGCCCCACGGCGACCGTCACCGTCGTCCGCCCGTCGGACCTCGCGATCACCAAGACGTCTTCCCCGGGTCGGTATGTCCCCGGGGCGTCCTTGACGTACACGATCGTCGTCACCAACGGCGGCCCGTTCGACGCCCTGGGGGCATCCGTGGCGGACGTCCTGCCGACACAGCTCTCCGGCGCCACCTGGTCGTGTGCGTCCGGCTGCGCCCCCGCCTCGGGATCGGGTGACGTCGCGACCTCGGTCGACGTGCCCGTCGGCGGCAGCGTCACGATCGTGGTCACCGCGATCGTTCTCTCGGGCACGACCGGGTCGCTGACGAACACCGCGACCGTGGACGTCCCTGCCGGCTCCACGGACCCGAGCCCGGGCAACAACTCGGCGACCGACACGAACCCGAAAGCGCCCGCACCCGCTCCCGCTCCTCCCCGATCCCAGGGCGTCGCGTCGGCCGACCTGCGTGTGTCCAAGGCGGGCCCCGCGACGGCGAACGTCGGCGAGACGATCTCGTTCGCGATCGGCCTGACGAGCGCGGGGCCCGGGGCGGCGAGGGACGTCGTGCTCACCGACACGCTGCCGCCCGACCTCGCGCCCGTGAGCGTCGCTGCGCCGAGCGGGGTCGCCTGCGGCTTCTCGGGCCAGACGCTGACGTGCCCCGTCGGGGAGCTCGCCGCAGGTGGCTCCGTCGCCGTCACGGTCACGGTGCGTGTCGTCGGCGGCGCCGGCGGCTCGGTCGTGAACGTCGTCTTCGTGCAGTCGTCGACTCCGGACCATGCCTACGGCAGCAACACCGCCCGGGCATCGGTCGCGATCGGCGTCGCGCCCCCGGCGGTGACGCCCAAGCCTGGGCCGACGACGAAGCCGAAGCCGGTCGCGAAGCCTGTGCCCGTCAGGCGTCCCGTGCTCCGGCTCTTCAAGAGATGGGCCCCGAAGGCGATCCGAGCCGGCGCGACTGCCAAGGCACGGATCGTCGTGCTGAACGTCGGGAGGGGTGTCGCGCGCAACGTGACCGTGTGCGATCGGCCGTCAGCGAGCCTGTCGTTCGTCGCAGCGCGTGGTGCCTTCTACAAGCGCGGGGCCGCCTGCTGGCGTATTCGCCGGCTCGATCCCAGGAGCAGCCGTGTCTTCGTCGCCGTGTTGCGAGCAGACGCCACCACGAAGAGATCCACCGTGCCCAACGTCGCGGTCGCGAGCGGAGCGAACACGACGCGCGTCGTGCGCGTCCGTGCAGTGCTGCGCGTCCGGGGCGTACGCGCCGCCAAGCCCGGCGGCGTGACGGGCTAGCGTGGCAGCCGCGCTCCGCGCAGCGGCGGTCGCGGCGTGTGCCTTCGCACTCCTCGCCGGCTCGGCGGACGCCCGGTGGTCCGGTTCTCCGGCCTGCGCGTCCGTCGGCGCCCCGACGTCGTCGTCGGCCTGGACTGCGAAGATCGTCGCCACAGCGCTCGTGCGGGATCGACCTGCGGGAGCGCCGCTCTGGCGGGCGGGCACGAGGACCGCGTGGGCGGGCGGCCCGCAATGGCTGCTCGTCCTCGGCTGCCGCGCCGATGCGGCGTCGGGCCGGTCGTGGCTCCGAGTCGCGCTGCCCATCCGGCCGAACGGTGCCTCCGGCTGGATCTCGATCGACCGGGTGCTTCTCCGGCGCTCCCCCTTCCGCGTCGTCGTCTCGACCTCCCGCACGACGCTCACGGTCCTCCGGTCCGGCGTCCCTGTCCGGCGTGCCCGGGTCGTGGTGGGCGCGCCCTCGACGCCGAGCCCGCTCGGCCTGTTCGCGATCGCCGAGATCGTCCCGCAGCCAGCGCCCGACGGCTTCCTCGGCCCCTGGGTGATCCACCTGACCGGCCATTCGGCCGTGCTCGAGAACTTCGGCGGCGGCCCCGGGCGGGTCGCGCTCCACGGTCGCGGCGGCGCCAGCCTCCGCGACCCCCTCGGCTCGGCCCGCTCGCACGGGTGTGTGAGGATCGACAACCGGCTCGTCTCGTGGCTCGCGCGCAGCGTCCCGCCCGGCAGTCCGGTGCAGATCGTGAGGTAGGCGGGTGCCGGGATACGCTGGTGGAGGAAGGGGACGAGCCGCGTCGGGCGAACCTGGGGCGAGAATCACCTGCGATCGGCGGCCCAGCGGGCGTCGGGTACGATGACGTGACCTTCGACCCGGAGCCGGCGGGACTCGCAGACTCCGGAGCCGAGTTGAAAGGAGGGTCGAGGGAACCGTGTTCGAGCGATTCACCGAGCGGGCCAGACAGGTCGTCGTCCTCGCCCAGGACGAAGCACGCGCCCTGAAGCACAACTACATCGGCACGGAGCACATCCTCCTCGGCCTGCTGCGCGAAGAGGAAGGGCTTGCCGCGCGCGTCCTCGAGTCGCTCGACATCACCGTGGAAGAGGTGCGTGCGCAGGTCGCCCGCATCGTCGGCCAGGGCGACGAGGTCACCACCGGCCAGATCCCGTTCACGCCGCGCGCGAAGAAGGTACTGGAGCTCGCGCTGCGCGAGGCTCTGTCGCTCGGGCACAACTACATCGGCACGGAGCACATCCTCCTCGGCCTCGTTCGTGAGAACGAGGGTGTCGCCGCTCGCATCCTGCTCGACTTCGACGCGGACGCCGAGAAGATCCGCAACGAGATCATCCGCATGCTCTCCGGTCCCGGCCGCCGCCAGCAGGGCGCCGGCGCAGCACCCGGCGAGAAGGCCAAGAGCTCGAAGCTGCTCGACCAGTTCGGACGCAACCTGACCAAGGCTGCGACCGAAGGCAAGCTCGACCCGGTGGTCGGCCGACAGACCGAGATCGAGCGCGTGATGCAGATCCTCTCGCGCCGCCAGAAGAACAACCCCGTGCTGATCGGCGAGCCCGGCGTCGGCAAGACCGCCGTCGTCGAGGGGCTCGCATCGCGAATTGCCTCGAACCAGGTGCCGGAGCTGCTGAAGAACAAGCAGATCTACACGCTCGACCTCGCGGCGCTCGTTGCCGGGTCGAAGTACCGCGGTGAGTTCGAGGAGCGCCTGAAGAAGGTGATGAAGGAGATCACCCAGCGCGGTGACATCATCCTGTTCATCGACGAGCTCCACAACCTCGTCGGCGCGGGCGCCGCCGAGGGCGCGATCGACGCCGCTTCGATCCTGAAGCCGGCTCTCGCGCGTGGCGAGCTGCAGACGATCGGCGCGACGACGCTCGACGAGTACCGCAAGTACCTCGAGCGGGACGCCGCCCTCGAGCGGCGCTTCCAGCAGGTGCGCGTCGAGGAGCCGTCGATCGACGACACCGTGCAGATCCTGCGTGGCCTGCGCGACCGCTACGAGGCGCACCACCGCTGCAAGATCTCCGACGACGCCCTGCTCGCGTCGGCCGTGCTCGCCGATCGCTACATCCAGGACCGCCACCTGCCCGACAAGGCGATCGACCTCATCGACGAGGCCGGGTCGCGGCTGCGCATCCGCACGATGTCCGCGCCGCCGCGCTATCGCGAGCTCGAGGAGGAGATCGAGAAGGTCCGCACCGACAAGGAAGAGCGCGATCGAGTCGCAGGAGTTCGAGAAGGCCGCGGCGCTGCGCGACAAGGAGCGCAAGCTGACGCAGAAGAAGAAGGAGCTCGAGGAGAACTGGCGCAACGAGGCCGACGAGGAGCAGCCCGAGGTGGGCGAGGACGAGATCGCCGACATCGTCTCGATGTGGACGGGCATCCCGGTCTTCAAGCTGACCGAGGCCGAGTCGCAGAAGCTGATCCGCATGGAGGAGGAGCTGCACAAGCGCGTGATCGGCCAGGAGCAGGCGATCGTCGCCGTCTCGAAGGCGATCCGCCGGGCGCGCGCGGGAATCAAGGACCCGAAGCGCCCGACCGGCTCGTTCATCTTCCTCGGGCCGTCCGGCGTCGGGAAGACCGAGCTCGCCCGCACGCTCGCCGAGTTCCTGTTCGGCGACGAGGACGCGATGATCCAGGTGGACATGTCGGAGTACATGGAGAAGCACTCCGTGTCCCGGCTCGTCGGCTCGCCTCCCGGCTACGTCGGCTACGACGAGGGCGGCCAGCTCACCGAGGCCGTGCGGCGCAAGCCGTACTCGGTGCTGCTGCTCGACGAGATCGAGAAGGCCCACCCGGACGTGTTCAACATCCTCCTGCAGATCCTCGAGGACGGGAAGCTGACGGACGCGCAGGGGCGCAAGGTCGACTTCCGCAACACGATCGTGATCATGACCTCGAACATCGGCGCCGGCCAGATCTCGAAGAACCATGTCGCTCGGCTTCACCGTCGGCGACGAGCAGGGCCTGTCGTACGACGACATGAAGGGCCGCGTGATGGGCGAGCTGAAGAAGGTCTTCCGGCCCGAGCTGCTCAACCGGATCGACGAGATCATCGTCTTCCACAAGCTCGAGCGCAGCGAGATCCTCCAGATCGTCGACCTGATGATGAAGCGCCTGCGCGACCAGATGTCGATCCACGGCGCGACCATCGAGCTGACCGACGAGGCGAGAGAGCTGCTCGTCGAGCAGGGCTACGACCCGGCGATGGGCGCGCGGCCGCTGCGGCGCGCGATCCAGCGCCTGATCGAGGACCCGCTCGCCGACTTCGTGCTCGGCCGCGAGCTGAGCGAGGGCTCGACCATCCTCGTCGACCGGCGCGAGCCCCTCACCGGCGAGGAGGGCGAGTCGCTCGTCGACATCCGCGTGATCGAGGGCGAGGCGAAGCCCGAGCCGGTGACGGTGCCGGCGGACGAGCCGGCCTCGACCGACGAGCCGGACGCCGACGCCGACACCGACACCGTCTAGCGCACCGGGCCGTTCCCGGCGCAATCCCGCGGAGTGGGCGTCTCGCCGCGCGTAGTCTTCGCTCATGGAGCTGATCGAGTACGGCGACGCCCCGTCGGCCGTGCGCGCGGTCTTCGACGACATCAAGGCCACGCGTGGGATCGACGACGTCAACAACTTCTGGAAGGCGCTCGCGCACGATCCCGCGACGCTGCGACGGACCTGGGAGAGCGTCAAGCAGGTGATGGCGCCGGGCGCGCTCGACGCGCTCACGAAGGAGCTCGTCTACATCGCCGTTTCCGTCACGAACGGCTGCGAGTACTGCATTGCGACGCATACGGCCGCAGCCCGGGCGAAGGGGATGTCGGCGGAGCAGCACGCGGAGCTGCTCGCCGTCGTCGGCATGGCGAACGAGACGAATGCGCTCGCGACGGGCTGGGGCGTGCCCGTCGACGACGCGGTCGCGCGCAGCTAGCGACGGGCGGCGGTCGCAGCCCGGGCCGGCTGCACGCTGCGTAGCATCCTCGTCCATGGGAGAGCTCCTCGAGTCGCCGAGGCCGGAGGTGAGCGCCGAGGAGGCGGTCGAGGTGGTCGCTCGCGTCTACGGCGTCGCCGCGGAAGCGGCTCCGCTCCCGGGCGAGCGCGACCGCAACTTCCGCCTCGACACGCCCGACGGCACGCTGTGCCTGAAGGTCGCGAACCGCCTCGACGACGTCGAGGTCGTCGAGATGCAGGCGCTGGCCCTGGAGCACGTGGCCGTCGTCGATCCGGGCCTGCCCGTTCCCCGCGTGGTGCGCAGGCTCTCGGGGGCCCTGGCCGGGAGCATGGTGGTCGACGGCGTCGGTCATGCGCTGTTGCTCACGAGCTTCCTGCCCGGCGAGCCGCCGGCGATCGACGACGCGACCACTCCGTTTCGCGCGTCGCTCGGGAGCTTGGCAGCACGGCTCGATCGGGCCCTCTCGAGCTTCTTCCATCCGCGCGCCGGGCGGACGCTCCTCTGGGACGTCTCGCAGCTGGCACAGCTTCGACGCCACGCGTCGCACGTCCGGGCGGACCGCCGCGACCTCGTCGTGCACTGGCTCGACGCGTTCGACCGGGAGCTGGCGCCCGTGCTCGGGCGCCTGCGCGCGCAACCGATCCACGGCGATCTCCACCAGGGGAACCTGCTCGTCGACCCGGCCGCCCCTGAGCGGATCACGGGCATCGTCGACTTCGGCGACATGGTGCACGCCGCGCTCGTCCTCGACCCCGCCGTGTCCGCCGCCTACCAGTGCTTTCGCCAGGACGACGTCGAGGCCGCCGTCCGCGATCTCGTCGGGGCCTACGACGAGGTGAGCCCGCTCGATCGCCGAGGAGCTGCGCCTGCTGCCCGGCCTGATCGCGTGCCGGCTCGCGCAGTCGGTCGTCGTCGCCGCCTGGCGGGCGACCATCGACCCGGGTAATGCGGCCTACATCGCCGCCGACGAGGACGACGCGTGGGAGACCCTCTCGCGGCTCTCGGAGCTCGACCTCGCGCGCATGGCGGCCGGGCTCGAGGAGATCCGCGCGGACGGGAGTCGGCCGGCTGCGCTCGCGGTCGATCTCGAGACGAGCATCGCGCGCCGCCGTAACCGGCTCGGCCCTGCGCTGTCGCTGAGCTACGACAACGCCGGTTCGCCCGGTGCGGGGCGACGGCGTCTGGCTCGTCGAGGCCGACGGCACCCGCTACCTCGATGCCTACAACAACGTCCCGCACGTCGGCCACTCGCGTCCCGAGGTCGTCGACGCGGTGACCCGCCAGATGCGCCTGCTGACGACGAACACGCGCTACCTCGTCGACTCGCGTGACGGACTACGCCGACCGGCTGGCCGCACTGCTGCCCGACGGGCTCGACGTCGTGATGTTCGTCAACTCGGGCAGCGAGGCCAACGACCTCGCCTACCAGATCGCGACGCGTCGTCACGGGCAACCGCGGGGTGCTCCTGTCCGAGCACGCCTACCACGGCTGCACGATGGTGACGACGGCGATCTCGCCCGAGGAGTTCGGCCTCGACCGGCTCGAGCCGTGGGCGGCGACGATTCCGGCGCCGCATCCGCTCGCGATCCCCGGACGCGGCCTCGACGGTCGCGGCCGCACGTCGAGAGCGCCCTTGCCGCTCTGGAGCACGGCCGGCCATGCTCGGCGATGCTGATCACCGACACGATCTTCTCGAGCGACGGCATCTTCGGCCGCCCCGCCGGGCTATCCTGCAGCCGGCGTACCGCAGCGTGCGCGCGCGCCGGTGGCCTCTGCGTCGCCGACGAGGTGCAGGCCGGGTTCGGGCGGGTGGGCCTGCCCTTCTGGGGCTTCGCGCTGGACGACGTCGTCCCGGACATCGTCACGCTCGGCAAGCCGATGGGAAACGGCCATCCGATGGGCGCGGTCGTCACGACGCGCGAGATCGCGGACGAGTTCGCGCGCCGCTGGCACTTCTTCTCCACCTTCGCGGGCTCGCCCGTGGCGGCGGCGGCAGGCGCGCCGTGCTCGACGTGCTGGAGGCGCGACCGCCTGGCCGAGCACGCCGAGGTCACGGGCGCTGCCCTGCGGGCGCGGCTGCAGGCGCTCGCCGAGCGGCATCCGGCATTGGGCGACGTCCGAGGCGAGGGCCTGTTCGTCGGAGTCGAGATCGTCGACGACGACGGCGAGCCCGCACCGCGCCTCGCGGCCGCCGTCGTCGAGGGCCTGCGGCTCCGGCGTGTGCTGATCGGACGCACCGGGCCTGCCCGCAACGTGCTCAAGATCAGGCCGCCGCTCGTCTTCGACGACGAGCACGTCGAGCTGCTGGCCGCCACGCTCGACGACGTGCTCTCCGCGAGCTGAGCCCGATGCGGGGTGGGCCCGCCCGGCTGGGCGCCGGTATGGTCGTCTGATCGGGGGCGCGGCGAACATCGATCTCGGGGGGACGGTCGGCGTCTGGATGGGGGCGTTCGCCGTTGCGCCGTCGGACGTCGCGCGTCCTGCCGCACAGGAGATCGAGCGGCTCGGCTACGGGTGCATCTGGTACCCGGAGGGCCTGGGCACGCGCGAGTCCTTCACGAACGGCGCCGTCCTGCTCGGGGCGACGGAGCGGATCAGGGTGTCGAGCGGGATCGCGAACATCTGGGGCCGAGACCCGGTCGCCGCCGCCAACGCCGCCCGTGTCCTGGACGACGCGTTCGACGGTCGCTTCCTGCTCGGTCTCGGCGTCAGCCACCCGCGGCAGGTCGACCCACGCGGGCACACCTACGCAGAAGCCCGTCTCGCGCATGCGAGCGTTCCTCGATGCGATGGACGACGACCCGTTCGTCAGCCCGGACGGCACGTCGGCGCGCCGCCCGCCGGTGCCCAGGGTGCTCGCCGCCCTGCGCGACCCGATGCTGCGCCTCGCGGCCGAGCGGGCGGACGGAGCGCACACGTTCCTCGTCACGGTCGAGCACACGGCTCGCGCCCGCGAGATCCTCGGGCCCGACCGGCTGCTCGTCGTCGAGCAGAAGGTGCTCCTCGAGCCCGATCCCGACCTCGCGCGGGAGCGCGGCAGAAGGGCGCTCGGCTGGTACCTCGACACACCGAACTACGTCGCGTCCCTGCAGGCTCTCGGCTTTTCGCACGCAGGACCTCGACGGCCGCTCCGACCGGCTGGTCGACGGTCTCGTCGCCTGGGGCGACGAGGCCCGAGTCGTCGAGTCGGATTCGCGGAGCATCTCGCGGCCGGGGCCGACCAGGTGGCGATCCAGCCGCTCGGGAGCGACGGCGACCCGCTCGGGCTCGACACCCTGCGCAAGCTCGCGCCGCTGCTCGGCGAGCTCGGCTAGCGCGGCGGCGGGAGCACGAGTACCGTCTGCGCGGTGAACGCCTCGGTGCGACCGGCTCAGCCGTCCGACTACGGTCGCGTGATCGGTCGCGTCAACGTCTGGTGGGGCGGGCGCGACATGGCCCCGATGCTCCCCAAGCTCTTCTTCGTCCACTTCGAGGGCACGAGCTTCGTCGCGGAGGACGAGGAGGGCAACCTCGCGGCCTTCCTGATCGGCTTCCTGTCGCAGACCGACGCGAGGAGGCGTACATCCACTTCGTCGGCGTCGACCCCGAGCGGCGTGGCGCGGGGCTCGGACGCGACCTCTACGAGCGCTTCTTCGAGGCGGCGCGCGAGCACGGCCGGAAGCGCGTGCGCTGTGTCACCTCACCGGTGAACGCGAGCTCGGTCGCGTTCCACGAGGCGATGGGGTTCGAGGTCGAGCGGGTGGCCGAGGACTACGACGGCCCCGGCGAGGACAGGGTGCTCCTCGTCAAGCAGCTCGGCTGAAGCCCCGGCTCGAAGCGTCCGAGTGCCGTGCGGCGGCGGCTCAGGTCGTGTCCGGCTCGCGCAGCCACCAGTTGGACGTGGCGAGCGGCCGGTAGCCGAGACGCCGGTTGATCGCGAGCATCGGCGCGTTGGTGTCGTCGTTGTGGGTGACGACCTGCGTGATTCCCGCAGCCGCCGCTCGTGCGAGCGACTGTCGCTTGAGCATGAGCCCGATCCCTCGCCCGCGGAAGGCGCGCAGGACGCCGGTGCCCGCGTTCATCGCGCGTCCGTCGCGCGGATCCGTGCAGAGGAAGGTCGTGGCGACGACCTGCCGTCCACGACGGCGGCGAGGCCGAGCTCGTAGTCGACGTCAGGGTGATCCCAGACGTGCCGTGCCACCGCTCGAACGTCATCGCCGTCGAAGTCGAAGGGGCCGGGCTCGTCCTGCGTCGTCTCGGCCTCGCACCGGTAGACCGGCGTCGGATCGTCGACGAACGCGCTGAGCGGGCGAGTCTCGATGCCTGTCGGCGCCAGCGCGCTCTCGACTGTGCGGGGGTCGACGACCAGGAGGGTGTCGGTCGATGCGTGGCGCAGGCCCCGCTCCCGTGCGAACCCGACCGACGCGTCGTCGTCGCGCGACGCGATCGAGGTATTGCGCGCGCCGATCTTGTCGAGGTGGGCGGTAACGACGTCCCAGAGCGCCGTCCCGATCCCGCGGCCGCGCACGTCCGGGTGCACGGAGACCGATGCGAACGCGCGCCCGGGGTCGGCCGAGAACGTGCCGAGCGCTGCGGTCCCCCACCCGACGATGTGCGAGCCGTCCACTGCCTTCCACCAGGCGGCCCGTTCCTCCGGAGCGGCCGACTCCATGCGGTAGCGGACGTGGGCTGCGGTGAACAGCTCGCCCTCGTAGACCGCGCGAAGGAGCGTGGCGGCGCCTCGGCGTCGTCGTTCTTCGCGGGCGAGATCACGGCGGCGAGCGTAGCGCGCGACCGCCCGATCGGGGGAGGGTGACCGCTGGCTCGGAGCGTAGAGTCGCCCGGGTGCCCCTTGGAAGGTGGTACCCGGGCTCCCGAGGTGATCGTCCGCTGTGGACGTCCGGTCCCTGCCGGCTGCTGCTCGTGCTCGTCGTGACAGGTGTCGTCGCGGGCGGGTCGGCCAGCGCGGGCACGACGGCGCTCGCGCGGCTCGCACTGGTTGGCGCCGCCTCGTGTGGCGTGCCCGGGGTCTCGTCTGCGCGTGCAGGCGCGAGGCCGCTGACCGTCAGCCCGGACGGCGACGGGCGCGCCGACTGCGCCCGTATCGTCGTCGACGTTCGCCGTCCCGGGACGCTCGAGCTCCTCGTAGCGCGTCGGAAGCCGAAGCCGGGAGTCGAGCACCGCGTTCGGCTGGAGGTCGAGCCGGGTCGCCGTACGGTCGCGTGGCATCCGACGGCCGAGACGGCGCAGCGCACCTACGTCACGCGTGTGTCCCATGTCGGTCGGAACGGGGTGCGGACGACAGTGCGCGGCCCGGTCGTGCGTGTGCGCATGCTCGCAACGTGGTTCGAGCGGGCGAGCTACCCGAGCGGTGCGACGGCGCGCCTCCACGTCGACACGGGACGGGGACGCGTCCGCTACGAGGTCGTCGATGCGCTCACGGGCCGCCGTGTCGGCCCGCCACGCGCGCTGGCCGCCGGGCGGGCCGAGGAGCCGCGAGCCGTGAGGCTCGGCCGCTGGCGGTCGGGCGTCTACCTCTTCCGCTTCACGGCCGCGAGCGGCGCCCAGAGCACCGCGGCACTCGTCGTGCGCTCGGCGGGTCGCCCCCGCGAGCGCGTGGCCGTGGTCATGCCGACGTTCACGTGGCAGGCGTACAACTTCCTCGACGCCGACGCCGACGGGGTCGGAGACACGTGGTACGCCGATGCCGGCCACGGCACCGCCGCGCTCGACCGCCCCTACCAGTTCGACGGCCTGCCGCCGCATTTCGAGGCGTACGACCTACCGTTCCTCCGTTGGCTCGGTACGACCGGGCGGCGTGCGGAGATCCTGTCCGACGAGGACATCGACGCAATGAAGGACGGCGCAGACCTCGCACGGCGGTTCGACCTCCTCGTCTTTCCCGGGCACCACGAGTACGTGACCGACCACTCCTACGACGTGATCGAGCGCTACCGCGATCTTGGTGGCAATCTCGCGTTTCTCACAGCCGACGCGCTCCACTGGCGCATTCGGCTCGACGGCTCGACGATGACGCGCTTGGAGGCCTGGCGTCGCATCGGGAGGCCGGAGGCGCGCCTCGTCGGCGTCCAGTACCGCGCAAGCGACGGTGGGCGTGCCAGGCGCCCGTACGTCGTGCGCGATGTCGCTGCGGCACCCTGGCTGTTCGTCGATACGGGGCTCGAGGTCGGCGACACGTTCGGGCCGGCGAGCGGGATCGAGATCAGCGGCACGGCGTCGTCCTCGCCGCGCCGCACAGCGTGCTCGCCGAGATCCCTGCCCTCTACGGGCGCGGGCGCAAGGCACAGATGACCTACTACGTGACGCCCGCGGGTGCCAAGGTGCTCGCTGCGGGCGCGTTCACCGACATGACGCGGTCGCCCGTCACGCGCACGATGCTCTCGAACATCTGGACGCACCTCTCCGCGCCATGAGGGCGATGGTGGACAAGGCTCGCCCGTGGAGCGCCGTCGCGCTCTCGGTCGCCCTCGCCCTCGGCGGCGCGGCGGGCGCCCTCGGCGCCGAGCCGGTCGTGCCCGCGGGCGGGAAGGGCTTCGTGTGCTCGCTGCGCCCCGGGGAGGCGACGCTTCCGGCGGCGGCCCGGCGCGGGCTCATCCAACACCTTCGCCAGTATCCGGCCGTCGAGCTCACCTCCCGTGCCCAGATCGCAGCAGCACGAAGGCTGCTCGCACGGCTCCGTACGGCGGCGGGACGTTGGACGAGCCCGGCCGCGGCGCGCCGCGCCGGCTACGACACCCGCACCGCGGCTCGGGGGGCTGGAGACGACCTCGCGCACTACCTCCACGCCGAATGGCGTCGGGAGCGGGGGGGTGCCGCGACGCTCGACCCGGCCAGGCCCAAGGCTCTCATCTACGCCAACGAGCCGGGCCGCCCGCTCGTGCTCGTCGGCGTCATGTACGCCATGCGCCGGGGCCGGCTCGGCCCCACCCGGGAGGTCCGATCACGCGGTGGCACGCTCATCTCGTCTGCACGTCGTCGGAGAAGCGCGGGGCGAAAGCCGTTGCCGGGTGGG